>JAGCDO010000057.1 GCA_017651265.1 Prevotella sp.
AGCAGGTGCTTCACTGAGAACGGACGATAGAGGTGAACAGAAATCATACCCACCTTCTGACCCTGAGCGTTCAGGTAGTCGATAGCCTCGCGGGCAGCATCAGTGGCAGAACCCATGAGGATAATCATGCGGTCGGCATCCTCAGCTCCGTAATAAGAGAAGAGGTGATACTCACGACCGGTGATCTTGGAGATCTCGCCCAGGTACTTCTCTACTACTTCAGGTACTGAATCGTAGTAGGGGTTACAAGCCTCACGGTGTGTGAAGAATGTTTCGGGGTTCTCGGCTGTACCACGAGTGATAGGACGCTCGGGTGACATAGCACGGTCGCGGAAACGCTTGATGTACTCTTCCTTTACCAGCGGACGGATATCTTCCTGATCCATCAGCTCAATCTTGTGATACTCGTGAGAGGTGCGGAAACCATCGAAGAAGTTCACGAACGGAACGCAGGTCTCGAGCGTTGCCAGGTGAGCAACAGCGGTGAGGTCCATCACCTCCTGTACGCCACCTTCGCAGAGCATGGCGAAACCAGTCTGACGGCAAGCCATCACATCCTGGTGGTCACCGAAGATACACAGAGAGTGAGAAGCCAATGTACGGGCAGAAACATCGAACACGGTGGGAATCAACTCACCGGCAATCTTGTACATGTTGGGGATCATCAGGAGCAGACCCTGAGAAGCCGTGAATGTAGTAGTCAGCGCACCAGCCTGCAGTGATCCGTGAACGGCACCGGCAGCACCAGCCTCCGACTGCATCTCCTGTACTGAGACGTTCTGGCCCCACAGGTTCTTGCGACCCTTGGCAGCCCACTCGTCAACGTGCTCCGCCATGGGTGATGACGGGGTGATGGGGTAGATAGCAGCAACTTCAGAGAACATGTAGCTCACATGAGCAGCAGCCTCATTTCCATCACAAGTAATAAATCTCTTTTCTTTAGCCATAATAATTAATAATGTTAACGATATATTATTCTATTAAATTTCCAATCTTTCAATTTTCAATTTTCAAGTCTCAATTTTCAATTCTCAATTTTCAATTAATATAGGAATCCCAGCAGCCACAGTGGAATCTGGTTCTTCATGCCCACCTCGGTATTGTATCGGGCATAGATCGTATCGGGGTTGATGCGGATCTTGTTGCTTCCTTCAGCATTGCAGATTCTGAACCGCTTATCTCCGTCAACTATATAGTAACCGTCTTTTCCGCCTAAGTTCACGGTGTGATCTTTCCACATGGAGTTCACGAAGAAGGTCTCCATGATGTCCTGCCGTTTGATTTCGATAGGGTAGATGGCATGCATCAGGTTTGTGTTGTGCAGCATTACCTTTACCGGCTTCTTGGGGAAATCCTGTCCCGGCGGGTAGATGATATTGATGAGACGGGCATCGGCCAGGTACTTGATGTAGTTCATCACGGTGGCACGACTGGTCTCGATGTCAATGGCCAGCTGGGAGATGTTCGGTGCCTTAGGACCTTCCACAGCCAACTGGTAGAACAGTTTCTTGATTTTTGTAAGATACTTCAGTTCAATCTGTTTGATGAGCAGAATGTCCACTTCGGTCATCATGTTCATCGTCTTGAGCAGGTTCTCCGAATAGTTCCTGTGTTCCAGGAAGAAGGGATAGAACCCATGGTGCAGATAGTCCTGGAAGAACTTCAGCGGCGATACATGGGGGAGGATCTGACGGGTGAGATGCTCATGGTCGTTGAGGATCTCCTCTAAAGTGAACGGACGGAACTGATGACCGGTCTGCAGGTTCAGGAACTCCCTGAATGAGAACCCTCTGAGGTTATAGCTCTTGACGATTCCGTTCAGTTCCGGATTCTCCTCTTTCAAGCGCATCACGCTGGATCCTGTGAAAACAATCTTCAGACCGGGGTACAAATCATGACACTTCCGCAACTCATGACTCCAGTTGGGTTCCTTGAACACCTGGTCGATGAGCAGTACCTTACCGCCATTCGCATAAAAAGATCCTGCAAAGTCGGCAATGCCTCTTCCTTGGAAATAGAAGTTGTTCATGTTGAGATAGAGGCATTTGCGGTCGTGTGTGTCGAAATGTTCCTTGGCATATTGGAGCAGGAAGGTGGTTTTGCCCACACCACGAGTTCCCTTGATGCCGATCATGCGGTCGTTCCAGTCTATCTCGTCCATGAGAAGACGGCGAACGGGCGCATTGACATGCTCCACGAGGTATGAGTGTGTACGAAAAAAAGCCTCCATTTCCAATAATCCTTGAATGTTATCGCAAAATCATGTGCAAAGGTAATACTTATTTCGCATATTGCAAAGTCAAGTTTACAAAATCTCTCTTTTTTTTGTTAATTTAATGTTGGATGGAATGTTATAGAAGAAATATGCTTATTTTTGCATGACGAATTTTACAAAATGGATTTACATGTTTTCAACCCCGAGCATGATATAGCATTGGCTCATAACCGCCGACATCTCACCATGCCTCATGCTGCCCAGGAACTGAGGATGAACCTGGGTTGGATACCTGCTTTGTGGGCTTCCGACGGGGATGCAGTTCTTGTAGATGATATTGCTTTTGCCATCAAGGCTTCGTCAGGGTTCGTTAAGGGAAAGGATGTACTGTTCGTTTCATGGAACGATTTGCCGAAGTTACAGGTTGACCGGGTATTACCGTGGGGTTGGGATATTACTATTAGGACTGCGTTGGCTGAGCACGGACTGCCGGAAACGATTCTTCCCACAGATGATGATCTGGCTTTTGTGCGGCGACTGTCTAGTCGTGTAACCACCATTCCTGCGCTTCATGCTATTCGTGATGGCATTGAAGACCAGACTTGTGGTGAAGCACGCTATCATACATCGCTGAAGGAGGTGGTGGAAACCATGGCCGACTGGCGTCGTGTGGTTCTCAAAGCGCCTTGGAGCAGCAGTGGGCGAGGGGTTCGCTATGTGGATGGTGAGATGAATCCTTCGGTTAGCGGATGGGTTCAACGGGTAATCCAGATGCAGGGAGGAGTCATGGTAGAGCCATATTATAATAAGGTGAAGGATTTAGCCATGGAGTTCTTCATGCATGAGAACGGCGAAGTGGAGTATGCGGGTTTGTCGTTGTTCGAGACCGTGAACCATACTTATACGGGAAATCTTTTGGCTTCGGAAGAAGAGAAAAGGGCTATCATGAACAAATGGATTCCGCTTGCGCTGATCGATGCAGTGAAAGAGCGGATAGGTGCATGTTTTCCGGTTTTGTTGGAACATCGTTACACGGGACCGTTGGGCGTTGACATGATGATTGTATCACGTAATGACCGACAGGGATTCCTGCTTCATCCTTGTGTGGAGATCAACCTCAGACGGACAATGGGACATGTTGCATTGTCCTTGGAGGGTTCCAAGGACAAGCGGCAACGACTCATGTGCATTGAACACAAAGTGAACTATTATATAAATGTAACTACTGGGGGTTGAAAATATATACATAAAGGCATGTCAGCACAACAACCATGGCGACAATGCACATGAAGCGGAATAAGTATTTCTCAATGATCTTACGTCTCTTGGCAGTCATGAGAATGCGGTTCTTGACGCGCTCTGAACTATCCATGTGATGATGATGGTGATGATGACGATGCGTATGGGTTTTTGTCCCATCGTTTTGATGGGAGGATTCTTCTGTAGAATGATGGTGCCCTATGACTTCTTGTCCTTGAGCATCATGTTTAGTCGTGTGGCAAGGATTATGTTCTAAATCCATATTATATGTTAACGCTTGAGTTTTTACGGTGCAAATATAATCAATAGATGGAAAATAAACAAGAAAATGTGACAAAAAATCTCAAATATTCGATTTTTCGTATAATATAATGAAAGAGATCGTGCCAAAACCGATTGAAATGCTTTGACACGATCTCTGAAAGAGTGATTCTTTTGCGAAGAAAAGGTTTAGATGAAGGCCACCGTCAGACCGGCCATGACAATGCTGACCATCGACATCAGCTTGATGAGGATGTTCAACGACGGACCGGAGGTGTCCTTGAAGGGATCGCCCACTGTATCGCCAACGATACAAGCCTTGTGGGCAAAGCTACCCTTGCCGCCGAAGGCACCTTCCTCAATATTCTTCTTCGCATTGTCCCAGGCACCACCTGCATTAGCCATGAACACAGCCAGCGTGAATCCGCCAGCCAGACCGCCAACCAAGAGACCCAGTACACCAGCTACACCAAGAACACAGCCCACGATGATAGGGATGATGATAGCCAGGATAGACGGTAAGATCATCTCATGCTGGGCAGCACGGGTAGAGATCTCTACGCAACGACCATAATCGGGTGTGCCTGTTCCTTCCAGAATACCGGCAATCTCCTTGAACTGGCGACGTACTTCCTGTACCATCTTCTCGGCAGCACGGCCTACAGCCTCCATAGTCATTCCACAGAACAGGAAGGCTGCCATGGCGCCAATGAACGCACCGACGATCACTCTTGGATTCATCAGGTTGATCTGGAAGAAGTTCATGAAGTCGGGGATGGTTGCATTGGAAGCGGCAATGGCTTCACCTGCCACGTTCGTCAGCTCCTGACCAGCACGTACCATCGCTATCTTGATCTCCTCGATGTAAGAGGCGAGCAGTGCAAGAGCGGTGAGGGCAGCAGAACCGATGGCAAAGCCCTTACCGGTAGCGGCAGTAGTATTGCCCAGTGCGTCGAGTGCGTCAGTACGGTGACGAACCTCTTCACCCAGTGAGCACATCTCAGCATTACCACCTGCATTGTCGGCAATCGGACCGTAAGCGTCGGTAGCGAGGGTGATACCCAGCGTAGAGAGCATACCAACGGCTGCAATACCGATACCATAAAGACCATGAGCCAGTGACTGTGATGACAAAGAGAGGTCGAACCCGTTGGCACACATGTAGCTGAGCATGATGGCTACACCAATGGTGATAACCGGGATGCAAGTAGAGATCATACCTGTACCGATACCCTTGATAATCACAGTAGCTGCACCCGTCTGTCCTGCCTCAGAGATCTTCTGAGTGGGCTTATACGAGTGAGAGGTGTAGTATTCGGTAGCCTGTCCGATGATGACACCGGCAGCCAGACCAGAGATAACAGAGAAGGAGAGTCCTAACCAGTTTTCAATACCTAAGAGGTAGAGAATGAAGAAGGTGGCAATAGCGATGAGAACAGCACTCACGTTCGTTCCGAGAGCGAGTGAACGGAGCAGATCTTTCATCGTGGCACCTTCCTTTGTACGTACCAGGAAGATTCCTAACAATGAGAGGAATACGCCTACAGCGGCAATCAGCATCGGGGCGATAACGGCCTTGAGCTGTACTTCGATACCTGCAATACCAAAGGCTGCAGCACCAAGGGCAGCTGTTGAGAGGATAGAACCGCAATAGCTCTCGTAGAGGTCGGCACCCATACCAGCCACGTCACCTACATTATCGCCTACGTTATCAGCAATGGTGGCAGGATTACGGGGATCATCTTCAGGAATGTCGGCTTCTACCTTACCTACGATGTCAGCACCTACGTCAGCAACCTTCGTGTAGATACCTCCACCAACACGGGCAAACAATGCCTGTGTAGATGCTCCCATACCGAAGGTCAGCATGGTAGTGGTAATGGTGATGAGGGCCATTTCGTCACCTGAATAGAAGTGGTTGAGTACAAGGAACCAGATGGCAATGTCGAGCAGACCGAGTCCTACCACGGTAAGACCCATCACAGCGCCGCTACGGAAAGCAATCTTCAGACCAGCGTCCATGCTTTGGCGGGCAGCGTTAGCCGTACGGGCAGAAGCATAAGTGGCAGTCTTCATTCCGAAGAATCCAGCCAAACCCGAGAAGAAACCTCCCGTCAGGAAGGCAAACGGAACCCAGGGGTTCTGCACGTTCAGCCCATAAGCCATGAAGGCAAAGAGGGCACACAGTACCACGAAAACGATACATACTACTTTGTACTGCTGCTTCAAATAAGCCATAGCACCTTTACGCACATAAAGTGCAATCTCTCTCATACGAGGTGTTCCCTCGTCGGCCTTCATCATACTCTTGAAGAAGAACCACGCCATGCCGAGGGCTAC
>JAGCDO010000058.1 GCA_017651265.1 Prevotella sp.
CTGACTCGGTCTTATGGCATCCAGCTCATCCAGGTTCACCAGCAGGTTGTTCGTCAGCGCCATCTCCTTGTCGAACTTGTTCGACAGGTTCAGGTGGTCGAGGTAGTACTGCCTGAGATGCGGAGGAAGGATCCTCGCTACGAAGGTTGTCTTACCGCATCCCTGCGAGCCGATCAGCGTGGGTACGCACTCGTTTCCGTGAATGGTATCCATCTGAAGCCAGTGGGCCACGGCCGAGCGCAGCCAGGTGGCCAGATAGCCGTGCTGCTCGCTGCTGATACCGGGTAACCTTCCGAACAGTGCCGCCACATGGTTCTTTCCGTCCCACCGGGGCAGGTGCCCGAGGAAGTCCTTTACAGGGTCGAATGCGGGAACCTCCTCGGAGTTGATCAGCTCCATGATCTCGGCCTTCGGACTCCCCTTCTCCATGACAGCCTCACGCTTTGCCCTGATCACGATGCTGTTGAGGGCCGCCTGCGTGAGCGTCCTGTAAACTGGTTCTTCGGCAGGCAGTGCTGCAAACTCCACCTTCCCGCTCAGCACATTGCGACGGAAGAGGTAATTGTCTTGTAGGAACAACTCGGTTGCGAGTGTGTTTTCCTGTGTGTTACTTGTGATGTTTCCACCACCAATCATCATAGTTGTTTTGTCCATGGTAATGATAAGTTTTGAATAATTAGTTGTTAATAAATGTTGGTGTGAAAGTCCTCCGGGTTACCCCTTTGCGCTTTGCGGCTGCAAAGTTACAAAAAAAATTTGACATTACCAAAGATTTGCATCTTGTATGGTGCAAAAATCTGTTAACAAAATAGGGTTGTTTTGTTAAAAGACACTAAGCACGGCAAACGCTCCCAGAGAATGACGTTCTCTCTATCAGTGAATGACGTTCTCTCTATCTGCGTTTGAGGCACTTTTTACAAGAAACTGCCATAGTTTCCAACGCAAAATGCCATAGTTTCTTTCATTCCCCAAGGGGAAAGAAGAAAAGAAGCAAGAAACAAGAGGCAAGAAGCAAGAGATTACCACTAAATACAGTTCGTAGAAATTTCGACTTGATAGAAGTTAGATGAACGGGGGATCTACGGGAAATCTACGGGATATGTTGATGAAAATTGGACAATCTTTCTATTTGGCCGCTTTACCTATTTATAAATCCTTTGGCCTTCAGCCATTGAATCATTTGGGTGCTCCAGGTTTCGGTTGTGGTCTCGCCTGTTTGGGGCATCAGTTCGTAAGGGCCCTTGCCATCGCCATAGATGTGTAGTTCGGCATTAGCTCCGGCTTTCTTCCACTCCATAAACAAGGCAACAAGACCGGCTGCGACGTTGGGATGGTCTGCACGGGTCATGATTAACAGTGGAGGAGCATCAACAGGAACTGTAACTGGCATTAGCGAGGGACCGAAGTTGGTGCAGAGGAAATCGGGGCGCTCAATGTTGTCAGCTGACATTGTTGCAGCAATGGCCACGCCACCACCAGCTGAGAAACCGAGGAATCCGATCTTTTCCTTATTGATATGCCATTCATCAGCATGCTCTCTCACCATTCGGATGGCCGCTTTGGCATCTAATGCCGCTAGATGGATGATGGAATCCCCATTCGCATTGTGCATGGGATTAGCATCTGCCTGAGGAAAAGCATCTGGGTGTGTTACATCCACCATCGGAGGCATCTGCACTCCCTGCGGCATCTGTCCCCCACCCTTGTTGAGGTGATAACGGAGTCCGATGGCAGCAATTCCATGTTCGTTCAAGAATGATGCCATCTTCACTACATCGCTTTCCCATGAAAGCCATCTCATGGCGCCTCCAGGACAAAGTACGATGGCACAGCCATTGGCCACTTCTTCTTTGGGCAGATAGACCTCGATCATCGGTTTATCCTTCTCGTCGGCTGATGCATCACCTGTTGGAAGGAAATACTGCTTTTGTGCAAATGCCACCAAGGGCATAGCAAACATACAAAGTAATACTATTCTTTTCATTATTATGTAAATATAATATCGTTATTTGTCAACTACAAATGTCAGAATTCCAGACGGAAACCTCTTTCCTTCATCTCGTTATAGCTATCTGGATTGAACTTATAGAGGAATGCCTCTTTTTTGTTGGACATCGGAAGCGTCTCGTCGAGTTGAGTGAGAATACCTATCTTCAACATCTTGTTGCAGAAGTTACGCCTGTCGAACTTCACATTGAGGATGGCCTCATAGAGACGTTGCAATTGCGTCATCGTGAACTTCTCTGGCAACAATTCAAAACCGATGGGCTCAAAGTGAATCTGCCGGCGCAACTCTTGGGTGGCAACACGGAGAACCTTGTCGTGGTCGAAAGCCAGCGAAGGAACCTTGTCGAGCGGGAACCATTCTGCCTTAGCTGCATCGTCACCTGCTTTCACTTCACTGATACGTACCAATGCATAATAAGCAATGGTGATGACACGGTCGCGGGGGTCGCGATTGACCTCAGTGAAAGCATGAAACTGGTGGATGTAGGCGTTCTTCAGACCGGTCTCTTCGTAGAGTTCACGTTTGGCACCCTGAAGTGCAGTCTCATCCATATTCAAAAAGCCACCAGGGAAAGCCCAACATCCCTTATAAGGTTCGATACCCCGTTCTATCAACAAGACATTAAGTTTGGCTCCGTCGAATCCAAAAACCACACAATCCGTGGTGACACATGGACGCGGATACTTGTAATGATATTTCAGCTCTTCCATATCTACTGTAACCATTGCGTAATATTTACACTGCAAAAGTATAAAGAATCTTTTAATCTTCCAAACTTATCTTCGTTTTATTACGTAACTAAAAAAAAAATCGTAACTTTGCAGCACATTTATTGATACAGCATTATAATGAGCACAGAGAACATGACGCAGATTCTGACAAGGACAGTAGAGGAACTGTCTGAAAAGGAATCTTTGCAAGGGTTATTCCACGAGCACCGCGACGGCGACCCGTTGCCTTCCAGTAAGGCTTTGGAGGAAATTATTGATCTTTCCCGCTCGATTCTTTTCCCAGGATATTTCGGTAAGTCAACCGTAAATATCAACACCATCAGATACCATATCGGAGTGAACATCGAAAGACTCCACAAACTCTTGGCCGACCAGATTCAGGCAGGACTCTGTTTTGCCGATGGCAACACATCGGAGAGTTATGAGGAACGTACAGCCTGCAGGATGAATGCCGAACGACTGGCCTTGGAGTTGATTAGCAGATACCCCAAGATCAGGAAGATTCTGGCTACAGATGTGATTGCAGCTTATAATGGTGATCCCGCAGCAGAGAACTACGGGGAAATCATCTCCTGTTATCCCATCATCAAGACACTGGTCAACTATCGCATTGCCCATGAGCTGCTGGTTCTTGGCGTTCCACTTATTCCAAGAATCATCACAGAGATGGCGCACTCCGAGACGGGTATTGACATTCATCCGGGCGCGCAGATCGGTCATCATTTCACCATCGACCATGGAACAGGTGTGGTTATTGGTGCTACTTGCATCATCGGTAATAACGTGAAACTCTATCAGGGAGTGACGCTGGGAGCCAAGAGCTTCCCGCTGGATGAGCATGGGAATCCCATCAAAGGTATTCCTCGTCACCCGATTCTCGAAGATGATGTGGTGGTCTATTCCAATGCCACCATCTTGGGACGAATCACCATCGGTAAGGGCTGCGTGGTGGGGGCCAACCTCTGGATTACTCGCGACATGAAGCCGAATACAAAGAAGTACAAACAAGAGAAGACTGACAATTTAGATATCGAATTCAATCATGGAACAGGCATTTGAACTCATTGCCAAGACCTTTATGGGCCTAGAGCCCATCTTGGCACAAGAGCTGACAGAACTGGGAGCTGACAATGTGCAGATTGGCAGACGTATGGTGTCATTTACCGGTAACAAGGAGATGATGTACCGCGCTAACTTCCAACTGCACACGGCTATACGCATCCTCAAACCCATCAAACACTTCAAAGCCTTGTCGGCCGACGATGTCTATGAGGAGGTGAAGAAGATTGACTGGAGCGACTATCTGACAAGTAAAAACACCTTTGCGGTGGATTCCGTGGTGTTCTCAGAAGAGTTCCGCCATTCTAAATTTGTAGCATATAAAGTGAAGGATGCCATCGTTGACCAGTTCAGGGAGAATACAGGAATCCGTCCTAATGTGTCGGTATCCAATCCCGATATCCGACTGCATATCCATATTGCAGACGACAAGGCGACACTTTGTCTGGACTCCAGCGGTGAGAGTCTGCACCGTAGAGGCTACCGACAGGAATCGGTGGAAGCTCCCTTAAACGAAGTGCTGGCTGCCGGTATGATCCTGATGAGCGGCTGGAAAGGGGAAACCGATTTTATCGACCCGATGTGCGGTAGCGGTACATTGCTGATTGAAGCTGCTCTGATTGCCAGGAATATGTCGCCTGGCGTATTCCGTAAAGAATATGCGTTTGAGAAATGGCCCGACTTCGACAAGGATCTGTTCGATATGATCTATAATGACGAATCGAAGGAACGCGAATTCGAGCATCACATCTATGGTTACGATATCGACATGAAGGCGGTGAACACGGCACGAATGAATGTCCGAGCTGCCGGTCTGACCAAGGATATCACTGTGGAGCAACTCGATTTCGCCGATTTCAAGCAGCCTTCAGAGAAAGCCATCATGATTACCAATCCGCCTTATGGGGAACGCATCTCCACGCCGAACCTGCTGGCTACTTACAAGATGATTGGCGAGAAGCTGAAGCATGAGTTCCAGGGGAACAACGCTTGGATTCTCAGCTACCGTGAAGAGTGCTTCGAACAGATCGGTCTTCGTCCAAGTATCAAGATTCCCGTATTCAACGGATCTCTTGAATGTGAGTTCCGCAAGTATCAGATGTTCCAAGGGAAGCTCAAGGAGTTCCGCAGCGAAGGTAACATACTGAAGACGGAAGAGGAGAAGGAGACCATGGCCGAGAAGCATCGCTTCAAGAAGAACAGGGAGTTCAAGAAACGAATGGATGAGGACGAGGCCAACGAAACGGGAGATATCCGCTCGTTCACCTTCCATAAGCATCATCCTGCCTTCGATGAAAGGAAGTTCGAACGCAAGGAGGAACGGTCGTTCCGTCGCAGTCGTGACCGTGAAGATGGCGACCGACAGGAAGGTAGACCGTTCAGGGGGAAAGACGGTTTCAAGGGGAAACGGGATTTCCGCGACGGAAGAAACGGCAAGGGCGACTTCAAAGGCAAAGGCGGTAAGCGCTTCGATAAAACAGATGGTAGGAATTTTAAAAAGAACAACAAAAGATATGATGATGAATAGCAGGAGTATCGTATTATCCGTTCTCCTTTCTTTCCTTATGATTCCATTATCATTGAACGCCCAGCAACTGTTTACGCTGGAAGACCTGAACTACGGCGGTAAGAACGCTCACAACCTGGCGGCCAAGAACATGTGGCTCACATGGTGGGGCGACCAGCTTGTGCAGACCGACGTGGAGGAATGCTACACCATAGATGCCCGGACGGGAAAGAAGGAGGTGCTCTTCACACTTGACGAAGTAAATAAGTGGATCAAGAGCGATGATGAGCGTTTTGTGCGCCATTTGATGAATGTCACCTTCCCCTACCCCGACAAGCCTCTGGCTGCCATGGGTAACCGTCATGCATATATATTGGTAGACTTCAAACAGAAGCAAATTGTATGGCAGGACAGTATATCAGGACAGGACAGCAATGATTGGAACGCTGTTTCTCGAGCTACAGCCTATATCAAGGACCAGCAACTGTATGTGGCTGACGGTGAGGGACATGAACATCAGCTTACCACCGACGGCTCCCGCGAAATTGTCTATGGTCAGAGCGTACACCGTAATGAGTTCGGCATTGAGAAGGGAACATTCTGGAGTCCTGACGGACAGAAGCTGGCTTTCTACCGTATGGACCAAAGCATGGTGACAGATTATCCGCAGGTGGACCTTAGTCCTTATACAGAAAAGGGAATTGCCAAGGTGGATCCCGACAAATACCCCATGGCGGGAGGTAACACCCATGTGGTAACCGTAGGCATATACAACCTCCAGACAAACAAGACCGTCTATCTGCAGACTCCTGTCACAGATGTTTCTCCGACAGCGTTGCAGCAGACGTGCTATTTCACGAATATCGCCTGGAGTCCCGACTCGAAAACAGTCTATATGTTCGAGTTGAACCGCAACCAGAACGACTGTCGCCTGGTTTCGTATGACGCAACAACTGGCACAAGAATGAAGGAGATCTACCGTGAGACGAGTGAGAAATACGTGGAGCCGCTGCATCCCATCCAGTTCCTGCCATGGGACAACACGAAGTTCCTGATGCTGAGTCAGCGCGATGGTTATAACCACATTTATTTATATAATACCGACGGTAAGTGCCTTCGTCAGCTGACCAGTGGTTCATGGGTAGTATCGGATATCTTAGGCTTCAACAAAAAGCAGAAGACCATCATCTTCAAGGGCAACAAGGAGCACCCTCTGCATCAGCGTCTGTACAGTGTCAGCATGACAGGGAAGATGCAACAGTTGGAAACGGTGGATGGCGTTCATAACGCTGTTGTTTCACCATCTGGTAACTTCCTCATCGACAGATTCTCTACACCAACAAGAGCGCGTGTCATCGATGTGGTGGACCTTACCAAGAAGAGCCCTCAGCACACGAACCTCTTGGAGGCAGAAGACCCGTGGAAAGGATATCAGCAGCCCATCTTTGAATGTGGAAGTATCAAGGCGGCTGATGGCATCACCGACCTCTATTACAGAATGGTGAAACCCGCAGACTTCAATCCAGAGAAAAAATACCCCACCGTGATTTACGTCTATGGCGGTCCGCATGCCCATAACGTGGAAGCATCATGGCACTGGGGAAGCAGGTCGTGGGAGACCTATATGGCACAGAAGGGTTACCTGCTCTTCATCCTTGACAACCGAGGATCGGAAAACAGAGGCCGTGACTTTGAGCAGGCCACCTTCCGTCAGCTGGGACAGATTGAGATGCAGGACCAGATGAAGGGTGTGGAATACCTGAAATCACTGTCATATGTTGATCAAGACAGGATGGGCGTTCACGGCTGGAGCTTCGGCGGTTTCATGACCATTTCCCTGATGACCAACTATCCTGACGTATTCAAGGTAGGCGTAGCAGGCGGTCCGGTGATTGACTGGCACTGGTACGAGGTGATGTACGGAGAACGCTATATGGACACGCCCCAGTCGAACCCTGAGGGCTACGAGAAAACCAGTCTGCTGAGCAAAGCCAAGAACCTGAAGGGCAAGCTGCAGATCATCACGGGCTATAACGATGAAACCGTAGTACCGCAGCACTGTCTGTCGTTCCTTGCCGAGTGTATCAAGGCAGGTACCCAGCCCGACTTCTTCGTCTATCCAGGCGAGCCGCACAATATGCGGGGACATCAGAGTGTTCATCTCCATGAAAGAATTACACAGTATTTTGAAGACTATCTAAAATAACAACGCCATGCGTATAAATGCGATTGTGCCGGAATTCCCGGCAAAGAAAAAGACAGCGATGTTTCCTGGTATTGAACTCAGGAAGAGTTTGAGAATCTTATTATTGGGCAGCGGCGGTCGTGAACACGCCCTTGCCTGGAAAATCGCCCAGAGCAAGAAATGCGAGAAGCTGTTCATTGCCCCTGGAAATGCAGGAACCTCTGAGGTTGGAGAGAACGTGCCTATCGGTGTGAACGAGTTTGACAAACTGAAAGACTTTGTCGTGGACAACCTCATTGATTTGGTGGTCGTAGGTCCAGAGGATCCCTTGGTAAAGGGCATCTATGATGAGTTCCTCAGCGATGAACGAACTGCCCAAATTCCTGTGATCGGTCCTTCGAAGAAAGGTGCCGTACTCGAAGGCAGTAAGGACTTTGCCAAGGGATTCATGCAGCGTCACAACATTCCCACCGCTAAATACCAGACATTCGATGGTGAGCATGTGAAAGAAGGACTGGCCTTCCTTGAAACCCTCCAGCCTCCTTATGTACTCAAGGCCGATGGTCTGTGTGCCGGTAAGGGTGTGTTGATCCTCCCTACCCTCGAAGAGGCCAAGAAGGAGTTCCAGGAGATGCTCGGTGGCATGTTCGGCAACGCTTCCGCCAGTGTGGTCATCGAGGAGTTCCTAAGCGGTATTGAGTGTTCGGTATTCGTCCTGACCGACGGTCAGCACTACAAGATCTTACCAGAAGCAAAAGACTACAAGCGCATTGGTGAGCATGATACGGGTCTGAACACAGGTGGTATGGGAAGTGTAACACCTGTCACCTTTGCCACCAAGGAGTGGATGCAGAAGGTGGAAGACCGCATCATCCGTCCTACCGTGGAAGGTCTGGCTGAAGAGGACATTGACTATAAGGGATTCATCTTCTTCGGACTGATCAACGTGAACGGCGAACCGATGGTGATTGAATACAACTGTCGTATGGGTGACCCAGAGACGGAGAGTGTGATGCTCCGTCTGAAGAGCGACATCGTGGATCTGTTTGTTGGTGTGGCCAATGGTGATCTTGACACCAAGAAGGTGGAATTTGATGAGCGTGCTGCCGTCTGCGTGGTTTTGGTCAGCGGCGGCTATCCCCAAGCCTATAAGAAAGGTTATCCCATTACTGGTCTTGATCAGGTAGAGGGAAGCATTGTCTTCCATATGGGAACAGCCCAGAAAGACGGTCAGGTGGTAACATCTGGCGGGCGTGTGATTGCCGTGAGCAGCTATGGTGCCAACAAGGAAGAGGCCTTGAAGAAATCCTTTGAGGAAGCTCAGAAGATTCAGTTTACAGACAAATACTTCCGTTCGGATATCGGGGCAGACTTGAAGTAAGGATGAAGCGATTCCAGAACAAGGTGGCGGAGAGCCGTTATGCACTGACACTGATGGCTATATATGCCTTAGGTGTATGGTATCTGGGCGGACTGGTGGAGAACCAACTGTATCTGCAGTTGGCTTTCCTTGGTGTATCTACCTATCTGATGATGGAGATCAACAACAGTAACGCCCTCATCCGCATCTACAGTCGTATGGTGTCGTGTTCGTTTCTTGCCCTCACCTCCATGGCCACCTTTCTGTTCCCATCGCTTCGGGAATCCATTGTACAACTTTGTCTCATCACATCCTACACCATTATCTTCCATATCTACCAGGACAAGGATTCACCAGGACTGATGTTCTACGCGTTCCTTTGTCTGGGTATTGCCAGCGTACTGTTCATACAGGTGCTCTATTTCGTACCACTGCTATGGATACTCATCGGCTTCAAGATGATGGCTTTCAGTATCCGAATGTTCTTCGCGTCGATCGTTGGACTGATTACCCCTTATTGGTTTCTGGCGCCGTTGAGCTTTTTCACAGGACATTTTGACTCGCTCGTGGAGCATATCACGAGCATTGCCTACTTCCAGCCCCTGTTCCAGTATCAGCGGTTCAACGATCACCACTACATCACCTTCGCCTTTGTCTGTCTGGTAGCAGTCATCGGAATGGTTCATTATCTCCGCAACAGTCATATGGACAAGATCCGCACGCAGATGATCTACGAGTTGTTGATGTGGATGAACCTGCTCACCGTGGTGTTCATCGTCCTGCAACCCCAGCACTTTGAGATTCTGTTGGGAATGATGATCGTCAATACGAGTCCGTTTATCGGGCATTTCCTCGCCCTGACACATACCAAGCTTACGAATGTAACGTTCTATATGCTGATCTTCCTTATCCTGTTCATCACAGCATACAACCTATGGATACCCTGATTGCCTTTCTCACCCAATACGGCTATGGGGGAATGTTGGTGGCCGCCTTTCTTGCCGGGAGCTTCTTCCCATTCAGTAGTGAGGCGGTGATGTTAGGACTGCTGGCCACGGGGCTTGACGCATGGAATCTCGTTGTGTATGGCTCCATCGGGAATATCCTTGGCTCGATGTTCAACTATGGAGTAGGACGATTGGGACGATTGGACTGGATTGAGAAGTACCTACATGTCAAGAAGACCGATCTGGACAAGGCGCAACAGTTCATGGGCAGTCGTGGTGCCTGGATGGGGTTCTTTGCCTTCCTGCCTATTATTGGCAGTGCCATCACCATTCTCCTAGGACTCATGCGGGCCAACATCCCCATCTCCCTGTTAAGCATAGCCATCGGAAAGATCCTGCGCTATTGGCTGCTGGTTTATGGAGCATCTCTCGTAATCTGAAAAAAACATAACATAACGGCTATTTATTTTGTATTGTATTCGTTTATTCGTATCTTTGCAGGGTATTTTGCAAAAAACAATCACATATATAGAATGAAACAGTTTAGGTTAGTAGATAATATACTGGGCTGGGTGGCATTCCTCATTGCAGCCTTCGTATATTGCAGCACCATCGAGCCGACAGCCTCTTTCTGGGACTGTCCTGAGTTTATCGTCACTGGGTACAAACTGGAGATCGGTCACCCACCAGGTGCCCCGTTCTTCATGCTCACCGCCAACCTGTTCTCCCAGTTCGTCAGCGATCCGAGTCAGGTAGCCAGGATGGTGAATACGATGAGTGCCCTGCTATCGGCCTCTTGTATCCTGTTCCTCTTCTGGAGCATTACCCATCTGGTGCGCAAGCTCATCCTGAAAGATTGGAGTGAGCTGTCATTACAGAAACTGATTGCCATTGAGGCTTCCGGTATGGTAGGAGCGCTGATATACACATTCAGCGACACCTTCTGGTTCAGTGCAGTGGAAGGTGAGGTTTATGCTTACTCTTCTGCCCTGACGGCCCTGGTATTTTGGCTAATCCTGAAATGGGAGGACCATGCCGATGAGCCCCATGCCGACCGCTGGCTGATTCTGATTACCTATATCACCGGTCTTTCTATTGGTGTGCACCTGCTGAACCTGCTATGTGTACCCGCCATCGTGCTGGTATATTACTACAAGCGTTTCCCCAATGCCGACCTGAAGGGTTCCCTGATAGCACTGGTTATCTCTGGTGTAGTTGTGACTGCCATCCTCTATGGCGTAGTGCCTGGCATCATCACTGTGGGTGGATGGTTTGAGCTCTTCTTCGTGAACACCTTAGGAATGCCGTTCAACACAGGTGAGATCATCTATATCATCCTGCTGGTGGCTGTGGTTATCTGGGCTATCTACGAAACCTACAAGAACCGTCTGACCCGACAGAATATTGCGTTCCTCGCTGCTGTAGCCATGTTAGGTATTCCCTTCTACAGCTATGGCATCAAGGCCTTCATTATCGGTGTCGTTGTACTCGCTATTCTCTGGTTCGTTCTCAAGATCCGCAAGGGTAAGGAGCTCCTGATTACAGCTCGTGCCAAGAACACCATGCTTCTGTGCATGCTGATGCTGATGATTGGTTATTCCAGCTACGCCCTGATCGTGATTCGTTCGTCGGCCAATACCCCGATGGACCAGAACTCACCCGAGGATATCTTTACCTTGGGTAGTTACCTGAGTCGTGAACAATATGGTGAACGCCCGCTACTCTACGGACAAGCCTATACCTCACAGGTTCTGTTCGACCGCGACGGTGAATTCTGCAAGCCCCGCGTCAACGATGGTGCCCCCATCTATCAGCGCAAGGAGAAAGCTACGGAAGACGAGAAAGACTCCTACTTCATCGTCCGCCACAAGACCAATTATGTCTATGCTCAGAACATGTTCTTCCCCAGAATGTACGATTCCGGTCATGCGGCCGCCTACAACAACTGGATGGAAGGTGCTCCGAGCTGGCTACCCAAAGGACATGATGAGCCTTACGACCGTTGTGGGGAACAGGTACTCGTACACATGCCCTCACAGTTGCAGAACATCTTCTTCTTCCTCTCCTACCAGTGTAACTTCATGTACTGGCGTTATTTCATGTGGAACTTCGCCGGCAGACAGAATGATATACAGGGACATGGAGAGCTGGAACACGGTAACTGGATTACAGGTATTCCGTTCTTTGACAATGCCCGACTGGGAAATCAGGACAAGTTACCTGATGAGTTGAAAAACAATAAGGGACACAACGTGTTCTACTGTCTGCCGTTGCTGCTAGGTTTGATTGGTTTATTCTGGCAGGCCTACCGCGGCAAGCGAGGCATTCAGCAGTTCTGGGTGGTGTTCTTCCTGTTCTTCATGACCGGTTTGGCCATCGTAGTTTACTTGAACCAGACCCCGATGCAGCCGCGTGAACGCGACTACGCCTATGCGGGTTCGTTCTATGCCTTCGCCATCTGGTGCGGTATGGGTGTAGCTGCTATCTACGATCTCTTGAAGAAACGTCTGAAGAAAGTGAACGGTACTGCCATTGCCGCTGCTGTAGGTGTAGCCTGCATGATCGTACCCATCCAAATGGCCAGTCAGACATGGGATGACCACGACCGCTCCGGTCGTTACACCTGTCGCGACTTCGGTCAGAACTACCTCATGTCCATGCAGGATGAAGGAAACCCGATTATCTTCACGAATGGTGATAACGATACCTTCCCCTTGTGGTATAACCAGGAAGTAGAAGGTGTACGTACCGACTCTCGTGTTTGTAACCTGAGTTACCTGCAGACTGACTGGTACATCGACCAGATGCGCCGCCCAGCCTACGACTCGCCCTCTGTGCCCATTACATGGCCACGTCTTGATTACTGCTCCGGCACCAACGAGTATGTGGAGATTGAGGCTGATGCGAAACAAGGATTACTGGATTACTATAAGGAGAATCCAGAGGAAGCCAAGAAGCAGTTCGGCGAGGATCCGTTTGAACTGAAGAACATCCTGCAGTATTGGGTGCGCTCCAAGAATAAAGACCTGCACTTCATTCCCACCGACACGGTCTATGTCACCATCGACAAGGAAGCCGTGAAGAAGAGCGGAATGATGATGGCCAAGGATTCCATCCCCGACAAGATGGTGATCTCCCTGAAAGGAAAGAACGCCTTGTACAAGGGTGATCTCATGATGCTCGAGATGATTGCACAGTGCAACTGGACGCGTCCTATCTATGTAGCCATCACCGTGGGTGAGGAGAACTACATGAACCTCGGCGACAACTTCGTTCAGGAAGGACTGGCCAGTCGTATCACTCCGTTCACCACCATCAGCAACGGTGCGAAGAACTTCGATACGGAGAAGGTGTATAACAACATGATGAACCGCTTCAAGTTTGGCGGTCTTGACAAGGAAGGTATCTACCTCGACGAGACCGTGATGCGCATGTGCTACACCCACCGTCGCCTGTTCGGTCAGCTGGCCATGCACCTGATTTCCGAGAACAAGAACGACAAGGCTTTGAAGGCATTGGCTTACGCTGAGAAGGTAATTCCTTCTTATAATGTGCCCTACAACTACCTCAGTGGCGGTCTTGACTTTGCCAAGGCTTATGCCACCATTGGCAAGAAAGCCGAGGCCCGTAAGATCCTGGATGATGTGTTCAACAACGCCCTGCAGTACATGAACTACTATACGTCGCTCGACA
Organism: Prevotella sp.; assembly: GCA_017651265.1. Lineage (GTDB taxonomy): Bacteria > Bacteroidota > Bacteroidia > Bacteroidales > Bacteroidaceae > Prevotella. The sequence continues at coordinate 13,491 of JAGCDO010000058.1, forward strand.
ACTACACCATGGCAGGCTACCAGCAGGATTGCATGATGCAGGTGTATATCATGCAGCATTGCGTGGAAGTGGCCGATACCATCGACACGAAGTATGGCGACCAGATGTTCAAGAAACTGGAGTCAGTGGCCAGGGTATATCAAGCCAAGGGCGGACAACTCATGCAACAGCCGGAGTAAATGATTATTGAACGACCAGCCCGATACATCAGGTGGTTTTATCCACATGCCACCTGGAGGATGGATCCGAATGAACACGCAGTCTATCTGACGTTCGACGACGGACCTATCCCCGAGGCTACGCCGTTCATTCTCAAGACGCTCGAAGCGTATGGCGCCAAGGCAACCTTCTTCGTGGTGGGCGACAATGTGCGGAAATACCCCGAACTCTTCCAGCAGATCATTGACGGAGGACATCAGGTGGGTAACCATACGATGAACCACATCGGCAGTTTCAAGCACTGGACAACCACCTATATCATCAACACCTTCCAGGCCAACGAGCTGGTACATGCCCATCTGTTCCGTCCGCCACATGGATGGATGCGACACAGTGTGTATTACTGGTTGAAGAAGTATTTCCGGGTGGTGATGTGGGATGTGCTTACACGCGACTATTCCAAATGGATGACCGCCGAGGATGTGGTGAACAATGTGAAGACGCTTACACGCGACGGCTCCATCATCACCTTCCACGACTCGCTCAAGAGTATCGAGAAACTGCAGACAGCCCTACCTGAGTCGTTAAGGTGGCTACAAGAACAAGGTTATGCATTCAAGACTTTCCCATGATATCAAAGCCGAGGCTCTCCGTCTCGGCTTTTTCACCTGCGGAATCGCCCGCGCCGATGCCGTAGATGAGTCCACCGCCCGTTCGTTCCGTGAATGGCTGGCGAAGGGGAATCATGCGGAAATGCATTACATGGAGAACCACTTGGACAAGCGTCTTGACCCGCGATTACTCATGGACAACCTGAAGAGTATTGTCTGCGTGGCACTGAACTACGCCCCTCAGCAACGCATTCCCGACTCAGAATACCAGATTGCCGCTTACGCCTACGGTCAGGACTACCACGACATTGTCAAACAAAAGCTACATGCCCTGGCAGCCTTTATCTCCCAACGTGTCAATGAAGATAAGCAGGAAAAGGAAGAACTCCACTACAGAGCCTTTTCCGACAGCGCCCCCATCTTGGAACGCTACTGGGCTGTGCGGGCAGGATTAGGATGGGTGGGTAGAAACCACCAGCTCATCATCCCCCATGCTGGTAGTATGTTCTTCTTGGGAGAACTGTTCCTCGACATTGAGTTGGAGTACGATGAACCCACCGAGAACCGTTGCGGCAACTGCAGCAAATGCATCGACGCCTGTCCTACAGGAGCACTTACTCCCGTTCCTGGTCTTACCCTCCCCTCCTTCAACGCCGAGAAATGCCTCTCTTACCAAACCATTGAGAATCGCGGAGACATTCCCTCTTCACTGGCAGAGAAGATGGGCGATTCCATCTACGGCTGCGACCGCTGTCTGCAGGCCTGTCCTTGGAACCGTTTTGCCCAGCCCACCGATGAGCCACTGCTGCAACCCAAGGAAGAGCTGTTGGGAATGACCAAGGAGAAATGGCAGCAACTCACTGAAGAAGACTACCGGCGCCTGTTCAAGGGCAGTGCCGTGAAACGGGCCAAATACGAAGGATTAATGAGAAACATCAAAGCCATCAGAAATGAGCAAGATCAGTAAAGACCGGGCATTGGCTGCCCTCGTGCGTACCTTTTTCAAGTATTTCCTCACCGGCATGATGGAGGGGAAAGACCTCAATGATGCCAAGGTTGTGAAGCAGACTTTGCTGGAACATTACGAGCACATCTCCCGCATCTACAACCAGGAAGCCTTCTATGCCATTGCCCGCATGAACTACGAGGCTGACGAAATAGAAGACGCCCTGCGCAACCATCCCACCAACGACCTGATGCAACTGGTGCGCATCGCCTGCAGAACCGAACCTTTCTACCACGCCATGGTCGAGGAATACAAACGTCATTTCCTCATCCTGCTCGAAGGAAGACTGGCCACCTCCGAGGAAGCCAGTCAGTACACACCCTGCGAGGAAGCTGGATTCATCGACGAAGCGCTGGCCATCGATATCATCAACCGAATGGCGCAGAACGCCTACAGCGAAGCCCGCAAACTCTGTATGTAAGCGTCAGAAAACAATCACTTCTTAAACGCATGCTTGGCAAACGCCCAGCCCTTCATATTATATAATAAGGTAAGACGGCGCTCACGTTCCACCCATGCCTTGAAATCCTTCTGTGAAGGTTGCATCCACTGCACCTCGCTCAATGCTCCCATTCGCGGAAGTACCTGATACTCAGCCTCTGAATTATAGTGAATATACTCCGACCACAGGTTTCCCTGTGCTCCTAAGATATGCTTCTTAGCCTGTTCGCTCAACGATGCGGGAGCAGGATCAAACGAATAAGTCTTTTCTATGGGAATCACCTCAGCAAACGCATATGGCTCGCCCCACTCATAATCCTTTATCAGGTAGAAATTGAAGTAGCAATGGGAGGTAGGACTCATGATCACGTCGTGCCCCTTCTCAGAAGCAACCAGTCCGCCCTCAACACCCCGCCAGCTCATGATCGTAGCACTGGGATTCACATCACTGTCCAACAACTCGTCCCAGCCAATCAGTTTCCTTCCTTTCGACTGCACGAAAGCCTCCACCCGTTTGGTGAAATAACCCTGCAGACGAGCCTCTGGCGACTGATCACCCTTGGCCGTGAGATGTTCTTTCCTGATGCGCTCCTGACATAACGGACACTTTTCCCAGCGAGTACGAGGAGCCTCATCACCACCAATATGAATATATTCCGAAGGGAAGATATCCATCACTTCCTCCAGTACACCCTCTATGAAACGGAATGTCTCTTCCTTACCGGCACAAAGAATATCATCGAAGATACCCCAATGACCCTCCACCTCATACGGTCCGCCGGTGCAGCCCAGTTCAGGATAGGCAGTGAGTGCACCCAGCATATGTCCAGGCATATCTATTTCAGGTATCACGGTGATGAAACGCTCCTTTGCATACTGCACAATCTCCTTCATCTCCTGCTGCGTATAGTAGCCCCCATAGCGAGTACCATCGTCTATGTCGGAGTTCCTGGCCAGCGTAGTATAGTTACGCCAACCGCCTATCTCCGCCAGTTTAGGATACCGTTTGATCTCCATGCGCCAACCCTGGTCGTCAGTAAGATGCCAGTGGAAAGTATTCATATTGTGCAGCACCATCATGTCGATATACTGCTTCACAAAATCCAATGAGAAGAAATGGCGCGCCACATCCAGATGCATTCCCCTGTAGCTGAAACGAGGAGCATCAGTGATCTCTGCGGCAGGTAAAACCACTGCGACTGTTTCCTGCCCCTTATCAGGAAGGACTAACGATTTCCTCAGTGTCTGTATTCCATAGAACACCCCCTGCGGAGTCATTCCCTCTATGGTCACACCCCTCTTGTCAACCGTCATCCGGTATCCTTCGGGCTCCACCATCTTCTGGTTCAGACGGAGTACAATACTCCTCCCCTTCTCCACCTTGGCAGACACGGACAATCTCAACCCCGTTTCCTCCTCTATATATTGCTGAAGGAAACGACCGTTACGCTGCATATCCACATTGTCGGAACCGACAACAATCAGCGTCTGAGCATTCAACACAAAGTCCGCTTTCTGCAGCAGAGTCATCCTACTGGGCAAGGGAACCACCTGATAATCAGCCTTTGGCCATTCACTATTCCCGTTCTGCGCCACGGCTTGGGTGGATAGAGCAAGGAAAAGACAGGTTATACATGTTAGCCAATTCATTCTATAGTTTTTCATTTCTAAATGTTATTTGGTGACAAAAATACAAAAAAGATTTTGAATAATCATTGCTTTATTGTTATTTTGTACACGTGAACGAAGAAAAAAGACAGATTACGCGAAGACGACTGGAAAACAGTCGTACCTACGGTTGGCTGCAACGGGCATCCGAAATCATGGACCGCTACTATGTTGATGCGGCCCTTGGATTTGCCATTCCAGGCGGTATTGGTGACGCCATTGCCGCCCTTATATCCTTGGTATATGTCGTTTTCACAGCCGTGAAGATCCGCTCGTTCCCCCTCACCTTAGCCATCATCAACAACACCCTACGCGACGTTCTGCTCGGTATGATACCCTTTTATGTAGGTGATATCATCGATGTGTTCCATCGTTCCAACCAGCAGAACATGAGTCTTATCCGAGGCTTTGTGGAAGGAGATGAGGAAACCATCAAGACCGTCAACCGCAAGGCAGCCTACAGCATCATCCTGTTCGTCTGTCTCTGCATCCTCATCTATTTCATGGTGAAGGTTGTCATCTGGGCAGGACAATTCCTCTTCTCCCTTTTCTGATATTTGCAACTTTTTGTCATCATCTTTCGTCTATAAGAGAAAAGAGATTATTATTCATTAAAACGAGAGATTATGATACTATCAACAACCCCACAGATTGAAGGTCGCACCATCCGCGAGTACAAGGGTGTGGTGACAGGTGAAACCATTATTGGTGCTAACATCGTAAAAGATTTCTTTGCCGGTATCCGCGACGTAGTAGGCGGTCGTTCTGCCAGTTACGAGCAAGTGTTACGCGAGGCTAAGGACACCTCGATGAATGAGATGATGGAACGTGCCCGTGCCATGGGAGCCAATGCCGTTATCGGTATTGACATCGATTACGAGACCATCGGTTCCAGCAACTCCATGCTGATGGTTGCCACCAGCGGAACAGCCGTAGTTCTTTAGTAAACAAACAAAAATCAGCTATTCTTCTTATAGCTCTGCACCGCCCATACGGCCATAAAGAGTCCGATGGCGAGCAGGGCTATTATTTGATGTGCTATATGCTGTAAGCCACCCCCACGGATAAAGACGGTACGGATAGCGTCGATGAAGTAGTGCATGGGGTTGATATAGGTGGTAAGGTAAGCCCACGATGGCATGGAGCGCGTAGGCGTGAAGAGACCAGAAAGGAGCATGATGCTTACCACGAAGAACCACATCACAAACATCGCCTGCTGCATGGTGTCGGAGTAGTTGGAAACAATCAGTCCGAACGACGAGAAGAACAACGCCAATAGCATGGCAAGTACATAGATGAGCCATATCGGACCAGCAGGCGTGATACCATATACCAGCCAAGCCAATAGCAGACATACGGTAATGACGAACAAGGCGATGAGCCAATAAGGAATGAGCTTGGCGAGGATGAACGACCATTTGGGAACGGGTGTGACATTGATCTGCTCGATGGTGCCAGCCTCCTTCTCGCCCACAATGTTCAGTGTAGGCAGGAAACCCGTCATCAACATCATCACGATGGCAAACAGAGCAGGAATCATGAACAGTTTATAGTTCTGTCCTTTGTTATATAAAGTAAGCACAGACACGCTTTGGGCTCCCTTTTGTACCAAAACCGGATTCTCATTCTGCCGGGCCAGGATCTGACTCAGATAGGCTGATCCCATCGCACCCTTCGTACCGTTCACCGCGTTCGCCGCAATGAGATACTTACCATCACGAATCTCGAGAATCACATCCGCCCTACCCTTTTCTATATCCTTCATCGCCTCAGCATAAGTAGCTTTCTGTCCGCCGAAGATAAAGTATTTGCTCACCGCAATCTGCTGTACAAGTCGCTGCGACTCAACAGTACGGTCGATATCCACCACATCCACCACGATATTCTTCACCTCCATCTGCATCACCCACGGCATTACGCACATGATGACGATGGGGAACAGAACGATGAGTCGCGGCAGGAAAGCGTTGCGACGAATCTGCAGGAATTCCTTATGGATGAGATGTTTAATCATTGTTTTGTTACGACTTTCGTTATTACGTTATTACAACATCACGTTATCATGACATCAGGGCTTTAGCCCAGTCTTACCTTGAACTTCTTCAGTGCGATGGCGAGCAACACCACCGTCATAACAGTCAGCACTGCCACCTCTTGAGCCACATCACCGATACCCACACCCATGATCATCAGCTTGCGCATGGCCTGGATATAATAGCGTGGCGGCACCACTGCCGATACCCATTGTAGCACAGGCGGCATCGACTCCACCGGGAACAGCATACCCGACAGCATCACCACAGGCATGAGCAGTACCATGGCCGAAAGCAGTAAGGCTACGAGCTGTGTCTGAGCCACGTTCGAGATGAGCAAGCCCAATGACAAGGCAAGTAGGATATATAAGGTGGAAACCACCAAAATCCAGAATATCGATCCCGCCAGCGGCACACCCAGTACGAAGCGCGCCATGAGGAGGATGGTGATGAGGATGGCAAAGGCCAACACCAGATAAGGCACCGCCTTGGCTATAATCACCATGAGCGGTCGTACGGGCGACACCAGAAGCACCTCCATGGTTCCACGCTCCTTCTCCCTGACAATGCTGATGGAGGTCATCATGGCACAGATCAGCATCAACAGCATACCCATGATGGCTGGCACGAAGTTATAGGCCGAGCGCATCTGAGGGTTATAGAGGAGTCGTACCCCTGTCCTCTCTCCAAGTGAAGATGGGAGGACAACGTTTTTGTCATTGACCGACTGTGTAAGAATTGCTTGGGCGTAAGTGGCCCATTGCTGCGACATATTGGGATCAGAGCCGTCGACCATGATCTGCCATTGTATATGACCTCCCCCTGTGCTTTTTGGAGAAGAAGTGGGTATGAGCGCCATATCCGCTTTCTGACTGCGAATGAGCAGCTCTGCCTCCTGCGGTGTTACGACGGTTTGTATAATGGTGAAGTACTCCGACTGTGCCAATCGTTCAACAGTATGCTGCGTCTGGTAATCATTCAAGGCCGTCACCACCACCGTCCGCACATTCTTCACGTCGGTGGAAATGGCGAAGCCGAAGAGGAACATCAGTACCACGGGCATCCCAAAAAGGATGAGCATCGTACGCTTGTCGCGCAAGATGTGCTTGGCTTCCTTGATGACAAAAGATAGAAACTGCTTCATTTCATTGAACATTAACTTCGTTGACCTTAGTCAGACGACCTTGTGGCTTGACGGGCAAGATAGGTGAACACGCAATCCATATCAGGTTGCCCATACCTTCTTTTCAGTTCATCGGGCGTACCCATGGCCTTGATCTTCCCATCAACCATGATTGAGATACGGTCGCAATACTCCGCCTCATCCATATAGTGGGTAGTTACGAAAACAGTGATTCCACGACCCGCTGCCTCGTAGATCAGTTCCCAGAACTGGCGTCGTGTGGCAGGATCAACGCCTCCTGTAGGCTCGTCAAGGAACACCACACCAGGCTCATGGAAGATCGATACTGAGAAGGCCAACTTCTGCTTCCATCCCAGTGGCAGCGAACCCACCAGGTCATCCTTATGTTCCTCGAACTTCAGCTGGCGCAGTAACTGATCTGTTTTCACCTTCACCTCATCACTCTTCATCCCATATATGCCAGCAAAGAGACGGATATTCTCTGCCACAGTCAGATCCTCATAGAGCGAGAACTTCTGCGACATATAGCCGATGTGGCGCTTGATCTGCTCATGTTCCGTACGGATATCGTAGCCCACTACCCTACCTGTTCCGCTGGTAGGTTGGTTCAGCCCCGTGAGCATGTGCATGGCTGTAGTCTTTCCAGCTCCGTTAGCCCCGAGGAAGCCGAAAATCTCCCCCTTCTTTACTTTGAATGAAATATCATCCACCGCATGGAAATCGCCAAAGGCCTTAACCAGGTGTTCCACCTCTATGACGTTATCGGAAGGCTCTTCCAAAGGCATTGTGTTACTATTGGAAGTTGGATCATTTGTTCCCTCTTCCTTTGGAGAGGAGATGGGAGGAGGCATAAAGATATCCCTGAACTCTTCAAGAATCCTTTCCGGCGTATCAATCCCCCTCACTTTCCCTTGGTCGAGAAAAGCCACCCGCTCACAACATCTCACCTCATCCAGATAAGGCGTAGAAGCCATGATGGTGATGTTGCGTTCCTTCAGTATCAGTAACATCTCCCACAGTTCCTTCCTACTCACAGGGTCAACACCCGTGGTAGGCTCATCGAGGAAGAGTACACTGGGCTGATGCACCAGTGCGCAGCTCAGTGCCAGTTTCTGCTTCATTCCACCCGACAGCGCCCCCGCCTTACGGTCCTTGAACCGCTCAATCTGCGAGTATATCACCTTGATAGCATCATATCCCTCATCGATGGTTGTACCAAACAGCGTGGCGAAGAACTTCAGGTTCTCCTCAACGGTCAGATCCTGATAGAGTGAGAACCTACCCGGCATATAGCCCACGCGGCGCCTCACCTCACGCATCTGTTTCACCACATCGAAACCATCCACCATGGCCGTACCCCTATCGGGAAGGAGCAACGAACAGAGGATGCGGAACATCGATGTCTTTCCCGCACCGTCAGGACCGATAAGACCGAACACCTCGCCCTTACCCACGCTGAACGACACCTCATCGAGCGCCTGCACCTTGCCGTAACTCTTCGCTATATGATTTACCTCGATAGCATTCATAACTATCAACTGTCAACTGTCAACTATCAACTGTCAACTAAAACTTAACCTGTCCGTACATCCCGATCTTCACGAACCCATCGTTCTTGATAGCCACCTTGATGGCGTACACCAGATCGGCCCGTTCGTCATCAGTAAGAATAGTCTTGGGTGTGAACTCAGAGCGTGAGGAAATCCACGATATCGTGCCCTGATACTCCTTCCGCTGGTTATTACCATAGTCGGCGAACACCTTCACCTGCTGTCCGATTTTGATGTTCTGCAACTGCGCTGAAGTGACATAGGCCCGCATGTACATATTCTCTGTATCAGCCATTTTGAACAAGGGTTTCCCGATGCTTACAAACTCACCCCGCTCCACATATTTCTCGAGCACGGTACCCTTGGTAGGCGTTATGATATGACACTTGCGCAACTGATCGCGCAGCTGACTCACCTGCACATCAGCAGCGGCAGTCTGCTTATCCAGGGCACGTGAACTGGTTGACAGCGACGAAATCTGCGCATCGAGCTGACGCTGCAGCACCTTCACCTGACTGCTCGCATCGTCGAGCATCTTCGAGGGGGCGGCGCCATCGGCCACCAGTTCTCTGTATCGCTGCTCATCCTGTCGAGCCTTCACCAGCTGCTGACGAGTAGCGGCGATCTGTCGTTCCATATCCGGTTTCTGACTCCTATACACCTCCTTCGTGGCATGCAGCTGCTGAATCTTCAGCCATGTCTGCGTGGTGTCGATGAGTCCTACCTCCATGTTAGCCTCGATGTTATCGCCCTCGTTTACGCTGAATGTCAGCAACGCCCCGCTTTGCTCTGCAAACACGGTGGTTTCAGTTGCCTCGAACGTACCCGTTGCATCATACTCCTTCTCCTTTTCTTTGCAAGAAGAGAAGAAGAACAATGAAAGAATGCTTAAATACAAAAAAGCTAAAAAAGTATGTCTCATATCCCAAATTATTACAAGATTATATCATTCATTATTTACATTCGCTTTACCGTTCACCGTGAACTGCCAATCATAGACCTCCTTCAGCATCTCGATTTCGTGAATCGACTGCTGCACCCGTGCTGCGTTCTCCGCATTGATTTCACGCACCAGATCGTTCACGTCGATAATGCCGTGAGCGAGTTTCGACTCGGCAGCTTTGCGTACGGCAGAACGCAGTTTGATGATCTCCTCATCATCCTTCATCAGTTTCTGATAGCGTTCTATATTCTCATTCTGCTGAATCTGTTCCATGTTGTTGTTGAAGAGGAACACCTCGCGCTGTACATGGATCATCGACCGCTGGTCGTTGATTCTTTCCTTGTCGTTCTTACGCGTATATAAGGCACCGATGTTCCACGTAAGCCGAGCCCCAATCAAGCCGTTCAGACTCCAGTTGTGCCGCATCATATCCTCGAACATGTTCATGCCAGGATAGCCGTAGTAGCCCTGAGCGAACACCCCGAACTTCGGCATCAGGGCCGCATCGAGCGCTTTCTCCTGCGCGTTAAGCAGATTGATCTGCGCATCCAGCGCCTTCAACTCAGGTCGAACCCCTTTTCGCTCCTGCGTCATGGTAGCATACATAACCGGTTTCTGCACTTCTTTCACTTCAATGCCACAGAAGGTGCTCAGCATCCGTTGCAGCATCTGTTTTTGCGATGCAAGACCAGTAGCCTGCTGCACCACATTCAGTCGTTCGGCCTTCACGTTCTGCCAATCGCTCTCAGCAGCCGTTCCGCCTTTCACCATCGAAGCCAGTTTGCGTTCGTTCCCGCTGAGCAGTGCCTGTAAATCACTATTCAGTTTGATCTGCTCGTCGAGTAGCAACAGGGCGAAATACATCTCGTTCACGCGCTTGCGTACATGATATATACTTATCTCCGTCTGAGCTGCCTCCACATTCCCCTGCTCACGGGCGATGGTCTTCCTACTGCTGATAGTCCCGCCATCGTAGATGGTCTGACTCACATCGATACCCACCCGATACTGGTCCTTCTTCAGTCCTTTCATGCTGATACCCATGCCATTCATCATCGTTTCCATCTGATCGGGCCATGAGGGAACATCGCTCTGATAGGTAGCCTGTGCCGAGGCCGACACCTGTGGCAACCATCCTTTCTGGATATTGTCCATCGTCAACTCCGTGGTCTTCTCAATCAGACCATACTGGCGTATCAGCGGATAGTTCTTCTCTGCTGCCTGCTGACACTCCTCGAGCGATTGAGCCATCACCGATGGTACAATGTAAAAATGCAATAATGTAAAAATAACAAAAATGCTTCTTCGCACCATATTTCTTTCTGTTGTATTACTAATTCATGGGCAAAGATACTGCGATTTCTCCGTTCTTATGTTATCCTTCAGCACTGAAAGATGTTCTTTTTGTTCGATTTATGCAAAATAAGGACGTAAATATGGGGAAAAAGATTATCTTTGCAAACAAAAAGGACATATTATGAACAAGCAGCCACAACTGATGGACCTGTCGCGCATGCGAGACATCCTCACACCCCATCTTGAGAAGCTACGCGAGAATGCTTTCTTTAATGGTGAACTCGGTATGGTACATGGCGACCACACCGTATTCAGTCTGTTGATGCGTCAGAAACCGCCCTTCATCGTCAACGACCACCGTTTCGGTCTTATCATGAGTGGTGAGGCCCATATCAACCTCAACTTACAAGAAAGTCATAACACGGCTGGCACGCTGGTCTATATCGGTCCTGGCACCATCATCAACCCCATCCGTCTTTCCGACGACCTTCGTGTTTTCGGTATTGGACTCTTTGCCGATTTCCCCATGCCCTTCGCACCAGGTCAGATGCCTTCGGCATTCAACGGTCAGGTGCGCGACTTCCAGCTGCATGTCAGCGACAATGACTTCCACACTGCCCGCCAAATCCTTAATACCATCTGGCACGTTGTACATAGCGACGACTATCATCGTCCCACCGTTACTGCCCTCGTGGCCGCCCTGATGCACCACTACGACCGACTATTCCGTCAGCAGACCGATATGCAGGCCATATCACGTTCGCGCGAGCAGACTATCTTCGACCGCTTTATCCAACTGGCAGGTCAGCATTGTGCCGAGCATCACCAGATAGGCTACTACGCCGATCGTCTGTGTCTCACGGAGCGTTACCTCAGCACCGTTATCCGTCAGACCAGCGGAACCACAGCCAAGGACTGGATAGACCGAGCCTTAATCACGCGCATCAAAATAGAGTTGCGGCACACGGATAAGCCAGCGGCACAGATTGCCGAGGAGATGCATTTTGCCAATCCCTCGTTTTTCTCCAAGTATTTCCGCCGACTCACCGGAATGACGCCGATGGAATATAAGGCTCAACCCTAAGAACGAAGAAACGGGATCCGCATTTGCAGACCCCGTTTCTTATTGAATTCCTCGGTGGGTTTATTAGTTTTTTCTTTACGATATTATTTAATCACCACTTTCTTACCGTTCACCACATACACGCCCTTCTGAACCTTGTTCACGCGAACGCCATTGAGGTTATAGATAGCAGCGTCGCCAATGGTCTGCTCAACGTTGTTGATGCCAGTTGAAATGGTTCCGCTTTCTTCACCCTTATACACGATAATTTGAGTGATCTGGGTGTTGGCGTTACTTGTCACCTTCAAGGTATAGATTGTACCAGCAGCCTGATAATCATTATTTATTTCATAGGTATTGGTTCCTGTAGCACCCGCTGTTTGGGTACTAACAGCGTTATTACCGACAAAGATATTTTGGGTGACAGCAGTACTTGCTCCAGCCCTTCCAACCACCTCAATCTTCTTAACGGGGAAGCTGAAAGCGGGCAAGGTAAGATAGGCATCTTGTTTACCTAACATCAGATAATTCTGAGGATAATAGCTATAACCATTTCCTGATGAACCTTTGAGTTTAATCGTATAACCATCGGCAGTGAATGATGCTTCATTAACAGTCTTATCTGTCGGGATGCCCCATTTATTATTCGTGAAGTAGAAGGTTGTCTTGCTATCATCTGCTTCAACTGCAATCAACTTATAAGTCTGGGTAATTGTTACTACCTTCTCCTCTGCACCAGTGTAAGAAAGCGTTATCGTTGCTGAACGGTTGGCTTCACCTTCGTTTACTGTCGTAGTAAAAGTGATTGTTTCACCAACTTGGATATCGCTAATCCAGTCGCAACTCTCATCAAGTGTTGCATTTATAGACACACCTGTTTGGGGATTTTCTATCGTGTACTCTATTTCTCCCGAAGTGGCATCGTACTCCAAAGTAACATCACTGGCTACGATACGTGTTTCTTGAGAAACAGGGCGTTCAAGCTTATAGAGTTGGTTGTCAGCCGCCAATTCGTATGTGTCATTATACTTCGTCAGGTTTCCATACACTACTACTATATCGTCTACTCGAATATCATCTGATGATGTGAAATTATCGCCATTGTAGCTCTTTCCTCTATATGCCAGCAACTGATCAGCAGTCGTACTTCCATCGACAGAAATATTGTAAGAGATGTTTCCATACTGAGAGTTATAGGCAGTCACGATTTCTGATACAATACCCTGTACATACACACCTGTTACGCCTGTATTATCGTCAATGGCTGCTAGAGCCTGAGCCACAGTATAAGGATTGTTCTTACCACCTAATACATTAGGATCCGTTACTTTCACAAGATAAGAAGCTGTTCCTGCATTATACTCATCATTACCAGCAAATGAAGCGGTAATCCTGGCAGTACCTGCGCCTACAATAGTCAATTTACCATCAGATGCTACGGTTGCCACCGTTTCTTTATCTGAAGAATAGGTAACAGTCAAATTATGCGGATTCGTCAAAGTGGGTTCGGTAAACTCTACACCCTTCTCAACATCAATCGAGGTCTTGTCAAATGCCAACTCAGGATCTGCCTTTGTGTTCTTTACAATTTCTACAATCTTACTACCTGTATCGAATTCCGGAATAGTACTAGAGTTGTTCTTAAACAATTTTACTTTTCCGCATACAGTAACTTGATCACCAACAGTCAAATCAGTAACCGCTGTGAAATCTGCGCCATTCAGGCCTAAACCGTTGTAAACTTGCATCTGAACTGTGGTTGTACCATCATCAGAAATCCAATATACGATCTTATTGTAATTCAACTTATCAACCTTAGAGACAATACCTTTCACATAAACCTCATCCTCTGAAAGAACATTTTCTCCGAGCTCATTGATGAAAGCAATGGCCTGAGCCACAGTATAAGGATTGTTCTTTGTTCCAGGAGCATTGGGATCTATTACAGTAACTACAAATGTTGTACTACCTTCATTAAACTGGTCGTTGCCTTCCCAAGTTGCAACGATAGTTGCTTCACCTTCTGCAACACCGGTAATTGTGGTACCATTAATAGATACTGTTTCGTCTTCTGTAGTTAAGGTTACTGCAGGCCCATCGCTTGTCACCTCTGTTGTTCCACCAATCTCAATGGATTCAGAACCTATAGTAACAGTTGCATCTTTTTTCTCACCAGCTTCCTGAGCCTTATAGAACACAACTTTATTAAACCCTATATACTTGTTACTTGATCCACTTACAGTCACATTAAACGTGAACTTGTAGTAGGCATTCTTAGCCCATGTCTTACCTGGTGACGGGGTCACGGTATTGACACCATCAAGTGTTACACTGCTCAACGTAACCTCATCAAGAACTGTACTAAAATCATCGTTGCTAGCTACAGTTAACTTCAAACTGTTCAATGTGATGCCGCCGCCAGTAGAAAGGGTAAGATCTAACTTCGTAATGGCTGCGTCCATAGCTGTTTTTGTATAGACAGTACGGTCTGTATCAGTAATGCTTTTACCGCCGATACGCCATGGCTTCTGTTGTGTATTACCATTAACATTCCAAGTAATACCTTCATACGAAACATCGCACTTTCCATTGTAATCAGACCCAGTACCTGAAATACCAGATGTGTCAAGGGTATAGAACACAACATCATCTGCCCAAGCTACACTCGCCACCGCCATCAGCAGCAGCGTACATAAATAACGTAGTTTTCTTGTCATAATCTATTTATTGTTTTTAGTTAATAATAATTGTCCAGGTGAAAACGTTTAGTTCATCTTTTAAAACCGTCCACAAAGTTAGTGCTTTCTTGCGAGACAAACAAGTATTTAACAATCTTTATTCATCTCCCTCGATTCCGTTTACAAAGGTACGAAAAAAAACTGAGATAACCAAATTCCGCCCCCTCATAGCGTGTGAAAATCCATTAATAAACTGCCGCGAAATGTTAAGAAACACTGAACGCCGCAAACGCTACCAGTGATCAAGGCAAACGCTACCAGAGAATGGCATTCCCGCTATTAGCGTTTGAGGCACTTTCAATCAGAAACTGCCATAGTTTTTGGCGCAAAGTGCCATAGTTTTCTTTTTCGTTGTTACGGGATCACCAAATCACGTTATATCGATGCAACCTCCTTTTTTATAACGACATCCCGACATCCTGTTACAACGACATTTACTTCCTTGGAAGACCAAAATCTTACAATCCAACTTTCCAACAATCTTACATTAAGCACCTTCTCACTTTTCGCGGTTGCAGATTGTCAAAATGGGAACATAAAAATAAAGTAATTATAAGTATTATAATTCTATATTAATATATAATATATA
>JAGCDO010000059.1 GCA_017651265.1 Prevotella sp.
GTCGGGTTACACCCATCTCGGCACTTTCTACCGCAATTATAAAATTGTAACAGGAAAAACACCTGCAAAAGCAAGTATTTTGTGATTTTGAGAATTCTTTTATCTGTTTTGAGAAAGATTGTTATATATAAATAAGGTATATTTGCACCTATATATAACTGATCAACTCAAACTTATGAAAAAAAGAATATTGATATCGCTGTGCATGGCAGTTCTTGCCAGTGTGTCGACCTACCGGATATTTATATCCTGTAATGGCCGTATGGTGATTCTAATTTGATAGAGACTTACGTATAATACAAAATATAATAACTAAAAACCATAAAGAAAATGAAAGCAAAAAGATTTATTTTTTCAGTTATTGTGCTCTGCTTCACAATGGTAGCTGGGGCGCAAGAGAATGAGGTTGCTACGGCTATATTGCAACATGGTGAGGGGGCTACCGTTTATACTGGTTTGGATGCCCTTGTGAATGCATGTGCTGCTGCTGATAATGGTGATGTCATCACGCTGTCGTCAGGAACTTTTAATAGTGCAAATATCACAAAGTCTATCAGTGTCTATGGCGCGGGTTATGAAGTGGATGCGAACACAGATACTGGTGTCACTCAAATCGTTAATGGTTCTAACGGTGTTTTGAGAGTCGGGGTTGAAAATGCAACATTGAGCGGAGTGCACCTTGAAGGCTTGAGGGTGGAGTGTGAAATCAACCTAGGTAATATCTGGTGGAATCAGGAAACAACATCCGTAGAAGATGTCGTTATAACAAAGTGCTATGAAAATAAGCACATCGGTATTCATTGTAATGTCAAAGATGTGGATATCTCACAATGTGTGATCTTAGGAGATATTGGAAGCTATAACAATGAGCAGTTGGCCACAAATCTCTTTGTGAAGAACTGTCACATAACTGGTAGGGTTTGTAGAATGAAGAGCGGTAGCGAAGTATGGGTTGACCATTGTATTCAAAGGGGCGGTTTCTACCATGACAGTTCCAGGGATGGAGGTGCTCTTGATCACTCGGCATTTCGCTGGACTAACTGCATTTTCACTATCAGCAGTGAAATTCATCGTGCTGTAGGTATCGGTAGTACCGTCCAGAATTGTATCTGTCCTACCATCGAATATTGCTTCCTGGTGTTACCGGGCTTTGATGTCAATAACTCTGGCTTAATAGAAATCGCTGAAGCTGGGATGTTCGAAGGCGGAGTTAATTCTGAATATTCAACAGAGAAGACTTTCAATATTGCCAATCCCACAGAATGGATAGGAACCGACAATACAGAAATCGGTATCAACGGTGGTATCGGCTTCAACAAGGTACCTGCTACACCTGTGGTGAAGGACCTCTCTGCTACGGTGGATGGTAAGAAGCTCATTGTGAACTTCCAAACACATGTACGCCCTGTTCCCACAACAAATCTTGAACCAGAACCCTAACACGCCTATGCTTATGAACAGGAAAAGGTTTATATTGCTGACCTGTGCTGTGGCTTTCTGTTTCGCGGCAAAGGCACAGAGCAGCAGTATCGTGGCGATGGAATACTGGATTGACCAGAAAATCGACGACCGGCAGCCGATAGCAAGTGCGCCGGCACAGATCGACATTAATGATCTGTCACCAGGGTTCCATTGTATCAGTGTGCGAGTCAAAGACGATACGGGGCTTTGGAGTGCAGTGCAGACTAAATACTTCATGGTACTTCGTCCTGAATCAGTAGCTACCAGTATCGTTAAGATGGAGTATTGGCTCGATGGGAAGATTAATAACAAGGAACCATTGAGTAGTTCAAAGGCCATTATTGAGATTGATGACTTATCCCCGGGAATCCATTATATCAGCGTGCGCTCCCAAGATGATACAGGCTTGTGGAGTGGCGTTACAACAAAATATTTCGTGATAGCACGTCCCACCACCATAGCAAACAGTATCGCAAGCATGGAATATTGGTTTGATGGTAAGATCGGTGAGAGTCAGACCTTGACAAACAATGTGGCTGAGATCAATATCGAAGCACTGTCACCTGGATTCCATTCCATCAGTGTGCGCTCGAAAGATGATACAGGTATATGGAGTAGTGTGATGACGAAATACTTCAT
The DNA here is from genome assembly GCA_017651265.1 of Prevotella sp. GTDB lineage: Bacteria > Bacteroidota > Bacteroidia > Bacteroidales > Bacteroidaceae > Prevotella. Next base: position 2,101 of record JAGCDO010000059.1, read on the forward strand.
CATACCAAGAATAGTTGAAACGGCAACAATCACGCATTATTGCTATTGGTTTGATGAAAACACGGAGAATACCACCATTGAGGCATCCACCAATCCCATCAACCTGTTAGAACTCAATCTAACAGGATTAAGTTACTACACGGAACACACGCTCTACTTGGCTGTATGTGACTCCAAAGGTGCGTATAGTACGGTGATGGAAGAAATATTTATCATTGAGCCGATCACGACGGGAGTTGAGTCGTTGAATGGTCAAAGGGATTCGGTCAAAGATCAAAAGGAAGACTGGTATTCTCTTGATGGAAAGAAACTCAACGAGCGACCCACTCAAAAAGGTATCTACATCCGCAATGGGAAAAAGATCATCATCAAGTAAAGCACCGAACCTCTCCATAAGGAGGGGGAAAGAAAGAACTATTACTAACAATAATAAAGATGAAAACAAGACGGTTTATTATTTCTGCAATCGCGCTGATCTGCACCATGGGGGGTGCATGGGCAAGTTCAATCCCAGGAACTTTACCTGGCCTTTTTACCATCAATGTCAGTGGCGAAAAAGTTGTGTTCTCACAAGGCAACCTGCAGTATCAGGCATCAACCAATACTTGGCGTTTCGCTGAGCATCAGTATGACTATATCGGCAATGTTGATGGAAATACCTCTCCTTCTTCAAGCCAGGCAGAATGGATAGATTACTTCAACTGGGGTACGAGTGGCTATAATCACGGTGCAAACTGTTACCAGCCATGGAGCACAAGCACTTCTCGAAGCGATTATTATGCCTATGGCTCGAACTCTAAGAATCTCTATGATGCTAAAGATGACGGCACCATGCGTGGTCAGGCCGATTGGGGATATAACGCTATAAGTAATGGTGGCAACGCAGAAAACATTGGTTGGCGCACACTCACCAAGGAAGAATGGGCTTATATCATCAACAGCCGCAGCGGTGACTATAGATATGCCAAGGGTACAGTACATAACAAGAACGGATTTATTATTTTCCCTGATGGATTTACTCTCCCTGAAGGTATAAGTATTACCAATGCCAACACGTCTGATGCTGGATATACGTCGTATAGTGATGATGACTGGGCCGCTCTGGAAACGAATGGGTGTGTGTTCCTGCCTGCCACAGGTATGCGAAATAGGACAAGTGTTTATGAAACTGGTTCCGTTGGTAATTATTGGTCAAGTTCCTATATGAATAACGACAGGGTTTATAATATTCGTTTTGATGGGAGTTCTTTAAAAATTGAAAATGACGGTGATAGACAGAATGGCTTTCCCGTTCGCCTCGTAAAAGCCTCCTTGGATCAAGACAACGGAGGCTACTACCTCATTGGTTGTGTGCAGGATTGGAAGGACTTCGCTACGCTGGTTGAGACAACTCCAATGGCCAATGCTAAGATGACGGCTGACATTGACTTAAGTACAGATGTGACGATGGTAGGAACGGAGAGTATTCCTTATCAAGGAACATTCGATGGACAAGGACATAAACTGACTGTGAATTGGAGTGTCAATGGAGGAGGAAATGGCGTAGCTCCTTTCCGCTATGTCAGTGGGGCGACCATTCAGAAACTTCACGTTGATGGAAACATCAGTGCTACTGGAAGTGAGCAAAGAGGAGCTGCAAGTATCGCCGCATTTAGTAAAGGAAGTACAACAACAACCATTAGTGAATGTTGGGGGGCTGTATCATTAACATGTTATGATACTATGGGAGGTTTGTTTAGTGTAGCATACGAAACTAGCACAGTAAATATTACTGACTGTCTGTTCAGTGGTACTATCAATCCAACGCACTCCGGCCAAGGATTTTGCGCAGGTTTTGCTTCACAAGCAATGAAAGATGGTTCAAATGTCCCAACGATTAATATTACACGTGGACTATATTTGGGTAAATATACTGGCAGTACTGAGAATTGTTACAATTTTGTGCGAATGGATCGTCCAGATTGGTTTGGTACGCATACAATAACGGATTGCTACTATAAAGATGCTTATGGTACAGCACAAGGAACACAAGTATCATCTGAAGAATTGGCAGACGGCACGGTTACCAATGGACTGAATAATGGTCGCACTGGTGATGAAGCTCCTTGGATACAGGATCCTGTTACCAATCTTCCTATGTTGAAGAGCTTTGTATCAAAGAACTCAGGAATCTCTACTGGCTTCATCCCTATTGAAAATGGGAAATTGGAAATGGAGAATGAAGCAAATGGTTGGTATAGCATCAGTGGCCAAAAGCTTAAGGGGAAACCTGCGGCCAAGGGTATTTATATACGCAAGGGAAAGAAAGTGATTATCAATTAAACATGATACATCAAAGATAAATAGATATATAACTAAAAACCTATAAACAATGAAAGCAAAAAGATTATTTATTTCAGTTATCGCGCTCTGCTGCACAATGGTAGCATGGGCGCAGAATGAAGCAGCCGTGGCAATATTGCAGAAGAGCAATGGCGAAGTGAAAATCTACAACGGAAGTAGTGCCCTGCAGAACGCATATAATGATGCGGAAGAAACTGGCAGTGTGATAACTCTTTCCTCTGGTACGTTCAACTCACCAGGCAATATCCAAAAGTCGGTTAATATCTATGGCAATGGCTTCGAGGTAAATGAACAGAACGGTATTACTACTCCAACCACCATTAGTAGTGGACTGAATTTTAGTACTGGTAGTGATGAAAAAAGTCTGGAGAAATTCAGAATAGAGGGCATTTACATTAATGGTGAAGTAAAAGTTCAGCAGACAAAAGAACTCGTTATCTCAAAGTGCCGTCTCACTGACTTTACTATTTCTGGGAACAATGCTGAGGCCCTTACCATACAGCAAAGTCTCTTAACACGCTCTATACAAGGGAATTACGAAATCAAAGGACTGACTATTAAGAATAGTTATATTGGATTAAGAGTAACAGCAAGCCATGCAGACAATCAAATTCTCATTGATCACTGCCTGCTGCCTACAGGAGCTGAGGGTGGACATGCAAAAGCTGTCTATAAGAATTGTATTTTTCATGGCTTATATCGTGCAAGTATAGCAACCAACTCAACGGTTAAGCATTGTATCCTTAGAGATATTAGTGTTGATGGGTGTATTGTAGAAGGAAACTGGACCACTAATGGTACAGGTATTTTTGAAGACGGAGGATATCTTGAAAACTATTATGGTTGTTTCTACGATGCTGCCCGCACCTATAAACTGAGTGATCCTGAGACTTATGTTGGTACTGATGGAACAGAGGTTGGTATTCAAGGTGGTATGGGCTTTAATAAGGTTCCTTCTACTCCCGTTGTAAAAAGTTTAAGTCCTACCGTGGAGGGTAACACACTGAAGATTAACTATGAGGTAGAGTTACGATAAGTTTCTGGTAAATAGTTCAACATTCATCGGTAATAAAATGAACAGATTACTAATCGTATACTGCTTCCTTATGAGCAGTCTCGCCATGATGGGGCAGGGCAGTATCACTGATAAGGAATACTGGATAGATCAGCAGATAGATGAACGCCAGTCGTTGGGTCTGTCTCCTACAGAGGTGGATATCTCGCAACTCTCTACAGGAGTACATGCAGTGACGGTGCGAGTGAAGGATAATAACAACTTGTGGAGTGCTCCAGTTACGAAGTATTTCGTCATCACTCCACCAAGCAGTAAGGCTACCACTATTTCAGAAAGGGAATACTGGTTCGATGGTCATATTGGTGAACGGCAATCACTTGATAATTCCGTTGCTACAATCGATATACCTGATTTGTCTATGGGCGTTCACTCCATAACAGTGCGTGTGAAGGACAATAACAACCTGTGGAGCAGCGCGGTAACGAAATACTTCCTCGTTCCACAAAAGACAACGGAAACAAGTATCGTCCGCTATATGTATTGGATTGACGATGATATCGACAACAAGGTTATTGTTGAAACAGTTGGATCCGAACGTATCATCAATGTTGAGGTGGGAGAACTCTCTGAGGGCAAGCACATATTATATTGGCGTGTAGGTGACTCTAATGGTACGTGGAGTCAGGAAGTGAACAACCGTCTCTTTAATTATGTATTGCCTGTAACGGGCATCGGAGCCCTCAGCAGCGACATGAATCTGGCATTACATGATAATTTGCAAGCTGGTTACTTAACAGAATATGACGCAGATAATAAGCATATTATGGTAGAAGATCTAACAGCGATCCCTGCAAATATTGGTGTGCTTCTTCGCGGAAAGGGTTCACAAAAAGTAACATTACTGGAAGCAGCAAGCTGCGAGGATGAGACAGAGGGTAACGGTCTTGTTCCTGTGAAAGAAGAGATTAACCTGATGACGGATATGGCTGTTCCCAACGGTGCATTCCTCATCAGTTCTGTAGATGACTGGAAGAGTTTTGCTTCCCAGGTAAGTAGCAAGCCGGATTTAAATGCGGTAATGACAACAGATATTGACTTGGGTGATGAGCAGACAAAGATCGGAACATCGAGCAAACCATATAAAGGAGTCTTCGATGGCCAGGGACATACACTGACGGTACATCTGACGGGTGGTAATGACATTGCCCCATTCGTAAGTATTTCCAATGCTAAAATAAAAAACCTTCATGTGGATGGAACAATCACAATTACTGGTATGCATGGATCTGGCATTGCCAGCTATGTTGCAGGTAATAGTACCATCGAGAACTGTCATTCATCGGTAATCATCACCACATCCCGTAGTTCTGATTTCGATGGTGGTGGCTTTATCGGACGAGTCAATAGTGGAAATACCGTATCCTTCACCAATTGTCTCTTCGACGGTCAGCTGCTCGCAACAAGTAGTGCCTATTCATGCGGTGGTTTCGTAGGGTGGACACAAAGTAATACTTCTGTAACGTTGGAGAACTGTTTCTTTAACCCGTCAGCACCCGTAAATGTCGCGGTATATACCAACAGCAGAACGTTTGTTTCTGGCAATACCGCAGGCACAATTACCAACTGTTATCACACATCGACGTTTGGTGAAGTGCAAGGAACGGATGCTACTGAAATGAGTCCTTCCAATTTGGCTACTGCTCTCGGTGCAAGATGGGAGATTCGGAATGATCAAGTGGTACCCATTATGACAGATGGTAATGAAGGTGACTATACCAACTTCTATCTTAACAATTCCCTCTTCTTGAAAGTGGAATCTATGGTGATCATTCCTGCCAACAGGGCATATCTCCGATTGCCATCATCCGTAGTTGGCGATACAAAGATTGTCAAACTATGGTGGGGTAATGAGGAACCATCTCCTATTGCTACTAGCATCAGTGAAGCTACACAAGATAAGATTCAAAGTGATGAGTGGTTCACCATCGAGGGCATAAAACTCAATGGGAAACCTACTGAAAAGGGTATCTATATCCGTAATGGCCGTAAGGTAATTCTCAAGTAGAAAGAATTTTATTATATAAACAAAAGTAATTAACTAACCAATTAAAACAATTATGAACAAGAAACAAAGAAGAAAGTATTCCGCACCCTTGATAAAGGTGCGTAGAATTTACGTAGAGCAGTGTTTACTCGCTGCGAGTATGGGCTCGGGTGCCAAGCTGCAGGGTGCCGGTGTTGATGAGAGTGGTGCAGATTCTAATGGTGAAATTTGGTAAGGCGTATGAAAAAGACATTGTTTTTAGCATCTTCTGCGATGACGATGATCCTCGCCGGATGCACCTCAGAAGCTTATGAGCCAGAGAAAGCAGTTCTGCCTGAAAGCAGCAATCATGTAACACTTACCGTATCGGCTGTCACGAAGAGTCCCGATCTGGTCGGTGACCCCGAGACGAGAATCGCGTATGGCAGTGAAGATGCCACATGGGAGGAGGGCGACAAGATCTTCCTCATCAAGAGTGACGGTACCACAATTACGCTGACACTGAGCGACGGTGCCGGGACAAGTACAGGTTCTTTTACCTCTACCGATGCCGTTACTGCAGGTTCTTACACCCCGTATGCTGTCAGTGCTACTTCCCTTTCGAAGGGGTATGTTAGCGTATCCGATGGGGCAATCTCCCTGGATCTTTCCACAGCTGGCGGCGGCACGTTGGCTGATGCCCTTGAGCACGACATCCTAAAGGGTGATGCATTGGAACTGACCGATGATCAGGCCGAGGCCGAGATCACGGGGCTTACCACACATATCCTCAGCTACCTTCGCTTCAGGTTCACATCTGAATCAAAGGCTATCGCCTCTATCGGCATGAAATCGGCAGGCGGTGTCTATAAAACTGTTACGATTGCCTCCGATGGTAACGTCAGCGGTAGCGATGCTTCTACGGATGTGGTCAGTGTAACAGCATCCGACGATGGTGCTGGTACCTATGCAGGCTACTTCGCTGTCTATGGCTCAACAAATACCAGTCTACTGGCTCATGCAGAGGATGCCGATGGCGGTAAGTACTCACGACTGGTATCTACCAAGGAAGCCACTTACACCGCTGGAACGGTTTATGGCAAGACCTTCACTTTGAGTGAGGACATGGTGACAGCTGATGCCTCTGGAACACTTTCGGATCAAACTTGGAAGAATTTAGGTCTCAGCGTCAAATGGTCAGAATATTACGTTTATACTAGCGAAGAGTTTGCTTACAACCGCAGTTTTGATACAAATGGAAATACTGATCCACCAGCATCCTGGTCAGGCTGGCGACTGCCAACTCGTGAAGAAGTCAATGAATTGTATTATGCTAGTACTTTAGAATGGATTTCTTCTGATACTGGTCCAAATGGAATGAAATTCAATTGTAATGGTAATTATATAGCTATGGGAGCTAGCGGTTATTATTATGATTGGGAAGTTGGTGATAGAGTTAGCCAGGAAGGAGAAAATATTTATTTCTTTATCGATGAAAAGTCAGGAGATAATCGTTTATGGTCAAATATCACAAGTACTGGTCTTTCATTTGCTAATGCTGGTTCTCGTTGTACTAACGTTCGTTGCTTTACCTATTATGGTGCTATGCGCCTTGTCTGTGACTATTAACCATTGTGCACTAAACATATCATACCAAGATTCTTGATGGAAAGAAGCTCAACGGATGACCGACTATGAAGGGTATCTATATCCGCAATGGCCACAAGGTGATTATGAAATCAATTAGAGGAGAGTTTCACACACTCTCCTCTTTTTATTTATCATCATTGGATGATGGTTTCCATTGGACTACCTCCATAGATAATCTTCGACAAAACCATCGTATTGCGGTTCTTTCATCCATCCGCACTTTTGACATACCTCACGGATAAATGCCTGTTTCTGGGGCGGTATGAGTCGTTTGCCGTTACGATATTCATAATATATGGTACGTCCATAGGCAGCAATGAGCTGTCCTTTGATGAGTACCTCCATCTTTCGCGGCATTTCATCGTAGAACTGCATCATTCCTTTTGCCATTCGTATCTTTTTATCATCCAGATACAATGGGCATTTTCCCTTTGCCACATCCTTATGTCTGGGATTGATACACGTCAACGTCATACGGTCTTTAGCTACATACTCACGCAGTTGCCAACGCAGACAATTCTCTCGTTTTTCACATATTCCGTTCAAACAAATCAATGCTTTCTCTGCTTGTTTCTTGAAAACTTCATCTTTTGTCATATACCTTCGAATAGTTGATAATGGAAACGCAAAGGTACAAAACTTTTCCGACATATCATTCAAAACATATATAAAATCGAAGAAAAAGTGTTCGGGAAGTGTTTATATATTATGAACACTGTGTTTGTAAGTAATAAACACTGTGTTTATGGCTGACAAACATCATGTTTATCAATAAAAAACACGGTGTTTATCTATGATAAACAAATGTATATACAGTTCGAGCCGCAACATTTAGTCATTTGACCAATATGCTGCGGCTCGTTATCGTTACAAAAGTCTTGCGGTTATATCTTCGAGATCTTTAGAGGTACTTGTTGCGAAGAGTAGTACCCAGTAACATCATGTAGGTGTCAAACTGTTTGCCATTCAATACTGTACGCATCTTATCCACATCGTTCTTCACAGCCTGACGAACCTTTGCTGAGCGGTGGAAACCATGAGCACTTGCTGCTGACTGCATCTCATCGTTGAAGATGTCCTGGATGATCTGAACTGCATTCATTTGGTCGAATGTGAGATCCAGCTTCTCAGCCAATCTGCGAACGTCGAAAGACATATCATAGTCTGCTGCGTTTCTTACATGCATCATGCGACGCTCCATCTGCTTTGTACCTTCATTGTTGTCTGACTTTGCGAAACCACATGTCATTGTCATGATTGCCACTACGAATAATACGATCCTTTTCATTTTTTTTCTCCTTTACTTTTTTTATTTCAGGACTGCCACTGTTTGTCATAAATAGCTTTCATCCTTACTTGTGATTAATAATTTTGTTTCTGTTTTCTGGTTATTTGACGCAGGGTTTGAAGAATAGTTTAATCGACCCCTAAATTTTTTATTCTCTGCAAGTTATGCACATGCACGTGTGGATAAATAGGTATATTATATATAGAAAATTCACAAAAAAAAATTTTTTTTCTTTTGTATGTGGATATCTCAAAACTTGTTTTTATGTTTTTCTAAAGTTTTCCACGTTTTCTATTGGAAAAAAGATATAAACTTAGTATTTTTGCACCAGAATAGCAGAATGTGGATAAAGTACATAACTTGTTTATCGTAAAGAAGAAACAATGAGTATAGTGTGTGGAAAACTCGTTCTCAGACGTTGATATCTTCATATCCAAACAATTTGATGAAAAGTTTTTCACATATCAACAGCTAATCATCATTCTACTAATAGGAATTAAAGAAAAATAAAAACTAAAGATAATAATTATATGAAGTTGAAAAAAGTGTGGATAAAGCAAGGGTATATTGATGAACCGGTTGCTGAAGGAACAGACTTGAAGAAAGAGATTAGAAGATTGTGTGATGAGAAAGGTGCTATAATCCTGGCTCATTATTACACGATAGGAGATATTCAAGATATAGCCGACTTTGTTGGTGATTCCTTGGCATTAGCCAGAAAGGCAGCAGAGACTGATGCTAAGGTAATGGTGATGTGTGGTGTTCACTTCATGGCTGAAACCTGTAAGCTGTTATCTCCTGATAAGGTTGTATTATGTCCTGATCTGAATGCTGGCTGTTCATTAGCTGATAGTTGTAAGGCAGAGGATTTGAAGAAATTTAAAGACGAACATCCTGGTTATCAGGTGGTGAGTTATGTGAATACTACAGCTGCTGTAAAAGCATTGACTGATGTGGTTGTAACAAGTGGTAATGCCAAGAAAGTAATTGATCAATTACCTGAAGATGCCAAGTTGATATTCGGACCTGACTATAACTTAGGAAACTATATCAATGAGGTTACTGGTAGGAAGATGTTATTATGGAATGGCGGTTGTCATGTACATGAACGTTTCTCTATTGATAGTATTATTGCCTTGAAGAAGGAATATCCAGAAGCAGTTGTGATGGCTCATTTGGAATGTAAGGGTCCGGTATTGGCTTTAGCCGATGTAAAGGGCAGTACAGCTACGATGTTGAATTATGCTCAACAGAGTGATAAGAAGCAGTTTATTGTAGCCACAGAAGCCGGTATTCTTCACGAGATGCAACGAACTTGTCCTGATAAAGAATTTATTCCTGTACCGCCAGAAATCAGCGAGGGAGGCTTAGGATGCAGTTGTAATGAATGTCAGTATATGAAGATGAATACGTTGTTGAAAATCTACAACGCATTAAAGTATGACTGGCCATCAGTGGAAGTTGATTCAGAGATAGCTAAAGAGGCTGTAAAGCCGATTGAGAAGATGCTGGCTCTTAGTTAGTTAATTATAGCTATCTTACAAACCGTACCTTTCTTACCATCTTGTGTAGCAGTGTTTACCATGTAGATACCGCTTGCTACACGTCTGCCATTTTGATCGTTTCCATCCCAAACAAAAGAACCGCCATTACTACGTCCTTCTTTTACTAAAGTACCATTAACGGTAAGGATTTTCACATCGGCATTATAAGTAAGACCAGTAATGGTGATATAACCAGTATAATCAGGACGAACAGGATTTGGATAGGCATATACCTGATCCTTAATCATTTCCTCAGCTGTCTCACTGGCATCACTCATATACGAACACAATCCCTTACTGGTACCAAAGAATACCTCACCAGTCTTGTTATTAACCTCAATACTCTCAATAGTATTGGACAAGAGATTACTGTTTGTTTCAGTAAAATGTTCAATTTGCGTATTGTTGTCTTCACTGATCAGATAGACACCTTTATTGTCTGTACCAAACCATTTTCTACCAGCTCCATCAACAGTCATGCAAGTAACGAACACACCATTGAGCAGATAGTCAGCAAAGTCGGTTCCATCGTTTCTGGGTACCTTAATCTGCGTGAAACCCAATGTAGGATCATTGATTTGTTCTTCAGTCAACATCAACGGTCCTGCTTCAGTGCAAAGCCATATATTACCTTGAAGATCTTCACTTACATTTGGTACACGATAGATGGTAAACGTAACACCATCTTGGTTTTTGAAATTTACGAACCTTTTTCCAGTTTTATTAACCGTATCAAAACAGAATAAAGCAGGATAGTTACCATAATCATTAACTATCCAATAACGGCGTTTTCTATCCAGACAAGTACGCGTAAGATTACTATATCCGTTACCATCTGTTCCCATCAGTTCATCAGGATGATAAGTAAGCCATTTCCTATCAGGAGTAAAAGCAATAACAGGATTTGGAGAATAGCCATTTACCAACCAAAGTACACCATCCGGATCATAGACAACACCATCGGCACGTACATAATTCTGGTTGATATTAACGGTTCTCAAAGTAGAATAGATAGCATCATCGCTATTACCATGTGTAAAGTTATTTACTTTCTCTCCATCCTTAAATTCATACATACCAGTACCACCTGTTCCAACAAAGAAATGGGTAGGATCTTTTGGATCAACAGCAATGCTTGATACATCCTGGAAATTCCTTCCGAAATCGGGTTTCACATCCCTTCCATAGATGGTCCAGTTGTTATCTTCGTCTAAGATCTGTATCATTCCAGGACGTAAGAACTTATCTACCCACGACCATCCTCCAGGTACTGTATATAGCTTGTTATTGAACACTTTCATGAAGTAGAAATAGTTGGATTGAGGTCCGTCAGGATGAATACCTTCAAGCTTCATGACAGGTTCTTTATTTTCATCTAAAACAAACGACTGCAGGTTACCTTTTTGATCGTCCGACCAATAACAATCGTTCTTCTTGTCATATACAACAACATTGGCAGTAGAAAGCGTAATAGCCTTTTCATCTTCTTTGAAAATGTCAGATTTATTTCCATCAAACAAAGTCCAGTTATTCGGATCCAACAAGTTATCCTTGATGTTAGCCTGATAGATTTTCCTTCCTTTACTATTGATCGCATACATCACCTGATCGATAATCGTCATATCTGCAATATTATCATTCAGTTGATAGGAATCAGCTATCTCTTCTTTCTTCACATCGATTTTCAAAATACCGAATCCGGTACACAGATAGGCAAACTGATCGATGATTACCACCTTGTTGATTGTCTTGTCGAGTGAAGTGGATTTCTGATAGTAATCGGGCAGGTTGATATAGTTATCATCCTGATCAATAAAGTCAATGTTATAGTTATCAAAAATCACGACAAGTTTCTTGGTTTGATCACACCAGGATATATGCGTGATTCCCGCATCACTCAATCCATGTCCTTTACCATAGGTCTTCACACTGTTATCACTCAGATGATAGGAAAATAAGTTCCCTGAAGACAGCACATAAACGGTGTTTCCTGCTGGTTGAATGTCGGTGATATCTCCATAAGCAGGATAAACATTCCATTCTCCTATCGTGGCTGCTTGAAGAAAGAGAGGAGACAGGATGGATAATATGATGACTGCGATTCTGTTCATATACTTATTGTTTTATTTGTGCGAAATACATCAACTTGTATATATTAAACAAAAAAACAGGCATTTTATTGTGTATAAGGCGTTTTCTTAGACTTTTACCCAGTAAGGGGTAGAACAGTCCGGCCAGCTTCCGATAGGCGCCTGGAAGGCTTAATAAGCGCGAATAGCCTTGAAGTTCCGATTGGAATTGGTGGAGTGTATGCAAAGATTCCTCGGTTTTAGCAACGAAATGTTCATTGTCTTCGAAATCTTCAAAGCTCGCAGGATTATCGATATGGGTGATGGTATAGCCGTTTTCCCTTAATGTTTTCCCCCATAACACATCCTCATAGCCATAGGATGTGAATCGCTCATCAAGCGGTAAGGAAAGCATAATACTTCTTTTCACCCTGAAATTCGACGTATGGAAGTCCATGAACGGTTGTTTGTTGCGTTCCGAAGCATTCCTTTGTACATGGTTGTTAAGCTCGTAGCGATAGCGCAAATTGACTTGTAAGGCATCTTCTTCCATGGGTATGTCATAACCGCCATAGCATACATCCGCTTCGTTCTCGAGATATTGGGCGATGAAAGCATCGTTTCTTACGCTCATATCCCCATCGATGAACAACAGATAGTCGTATTGTGCCAGCTGAGCCAAATAGTTTCTCACCCCTGCCCTACCCCTGTTCTGTTCTTCTATATGGTATGTGCAATGTGGCAATGCTGTGATGACCTGGTTCTCTTGGATACAAGCTGTGTCATGACTTCCATCATCTACCACGATGATTTCAAAGGTGACAGGTTGTTCCATGAGCTGCTGATGTAAGGAATAGACGAGATCCTTACATCTACAGTGATAGGTGGGAATCAACACAGACAATGCTTGTATCATGTATTCAGCAGATAGTGGGTTAGCTTGTTAACGGCTCGAGCCCTGTGGGATATTTTGTTTTTAACCGATAAACCCAGTTCGGCAAAGGTATTATCGTAGCCAGTGGGCTGGAAGATAGGATCGTAGCCGAAGCCCTCCCCTCCCCTACGTTCACGGATAATCTTGCCTTCAACGATTCCCTCAAAGAGAACAGTCTTGGGTTTTCCTTCTTCTTCCATGATCAAAGCAATCACAGTGCGGAAACGTGCCTTGCGGTTGCTTTCATCCTCCAGTTCTCTCAACAGGCGAGCCATGTTGGCCTCGCTGTCATGACTGGCAGGTCTAGTAGAACTAGTATTACTAGAAGTACTAGTTTCCATACTGGCATAGCGAGCACTATAGATACCTGGGGCACCATTCAGCGCTTCCACCTCCAAGCCGGTATCGTCGGCAAAGACGTTCATATGGTAATGATCGTAGATATACTGCGCTTTTTGCAAGGCATTCTCCTCAAGGGTAGCACCCGTTTCAGGGATATCTACATCGCAGCCGATATCCTTCAAGGACAACACCTCTACCCTATCGCCCAGGATCTCTCTGATCTCTTTGAGCTTATTCTTATTGTTTGTTGCAAAGACTATTCTCACTTTGAACTATGAACTATGAATTATGAACTATGCACTATGAACTATGAACTATTGTGCTCCTTATTTCACCTTGATGGAATCAAATCCCTCGCCAAAGACACCGATGACGGCACTCTGGGAAACGAAGGCATGGGGGTCTATCATCTTGATGATACGGAAGATGTTTACGCTTTCGTTTTTCTTGGCAAGAATACAGAGTACCTTACGCTCCTGACCCGTATACCAGCCGTGAGCATCAAGGATGGTTACTCCGTGATCCATCTGTGTACCGATAGCGTTGGCAATCTCCTGCCATTTCTGGGAGAAGATCATGAACTGAACCGACTGCCGCTGACGGTTGTAGATATAGTCGAGCATGAAATTCTCAATGACCATCGTACAGAAGCCGAACACCACCATATAAGCGCGTTCAAGCATTGTTCCGAACTGTGGGATGAACATACAGGAGCCGATGATGATGAAATCAATAATCATCAAGACGGTACCCAACGAGAAGTTATAATACTTGTTTACCGATGCCGCCACGATATCACTGCCGCCCGTGGAACCATTGTTCAGGAACACGATACCCAAGGCAGAACCGGTCATGATACATCCAATGATGAGCGACATGAAATTCTGTCCTTCGCCCAGAATCTTCACCATGTTCCCTTGCTCATCAACCGGTGCTATCTGCTTCATGAGCCACAAGAGGAAAGTAAGCATCAAGATGGCATAGATGGTCTTCATCAGGAACTTCCACCCCAATATCTTCAATCCCACAACCAACAAGGCTGCATTCACCAAGAAGTAAGTATAGGAAATGGGAAAGTTGGTGGCATAGTAGATAATGGCACCAATACCCGATACACCTCCTGTAACGATTTCATACGGCATTAGGAAGAAGGTGAATCCGAACGAATACAAAATAAGGCCAAGGGTTATAGAGATATAATCCTTAGCCTCATTCCAGATGATTTGATGATCAATAGTCATTCATTATTTGATTACTACATTCACCATACGTTTAGGGACGATGATAACCTTGATGATTTGTTTTCCTTCGAGGTACTTGGCGGCTTTCTCATCCGCAAGCACAGCCTCTTGGATGGTCTGGTTGTCGGCATCAGCGGCAAACTCCATCTCGAAGCGGGTCTTACCATTGAAGGCCACACCCAACTTCACCGTGTTCTCCACCAGATACTCTTCGTTCCAGGTGGGCCATGCAGCGTCGCATACAGAGCCTTGTCCGCCAAGCTGCTCCCACAGTTCCTCAGCGATATGCGGAGCAAACGGGACAATCAGAGCCACGAGTGTCTTCATCAGCTCCTTGTTCTTGCTCTTGAGCTGCGAGAGTTCATTCACGCAGATCATGAAAGCAGAGATGGAAGTGTTGTAGCTGAAATGCTCAATATCCTGAGAAACCTTCTTGATGAGCTTGTGTACACTCTTCAGTTCCTCGGGGGTAGCCGTTTGAGCTGTTCCTGTATCACCACAGCCAGCAGAGCAGAGGTTCCAGAACTTCTTCAGGAAGCGGTGGCAGCCATCAATACCATTGGTATCCCAAGGCTTACTCTGCTCCACAGGACCCAAGAACATCTCGTAGAGACGCAGGGTATCGGCACCGTATTTCTCAACGATCATATCCGGGTTCACCACATTGAACATCGACTTAGACATCTTCTCAATGGCCCAGCCACACTTGTACTGACCATTTTCAAGGATGAACTCAGCATGGTTATATTCAGGGCGCCAAGCCTTGAAGGCCTCTATGTCGAGAATATCAGCAGAAACGATGTTCACATCCACATGGATAGGAGTAACATCATATTGGTCCTTCAGACCGAAGCTCACGAACTTACCCTTATCAGCACCTTCGTTCTCGATACGATAGACAAAGTTACTGCGGCCCTGAATCATACCCTGGTTCACCAGTTTCTTGAAAGGCTCGTCCTCGCAAGAGTAACCACCATCATACAGGAACTTGTTCCAGAAACGGGAATAGATCAAGTGACCAGTTGCATGCTCTGTACCACCTACATAGAGATCCACATTGCGCCAGTATTCATCTACCTCCTTGTCAACCAAGGCATCCTCGTTCTTAGGATCCATATAGCGCAGATAATAGGCACTGGATCCAGCGAAACCAGGCATGGTGTTCAGTTCCAAGGCGAAGATGGTTTGGTTGTCGATGAGATCTTTCGATACTACCTTGTTGGTCTTTGTATCCCAAGCCCATACCTTAGCGCGTCCCAATGGGGGCTCACCAGTTTCAGTAGGCTTGTATTCATCAATCTCAGGCAACTCCAAGGGAAGGCACTCCTGAGGAATCATATAAGGCATCTCGTCCTTGTAATAAACAGGGAACGGCTCTCCCCAATAGCGCTGACGAGAGAAGATGGCATCACGCAAACGGTAGTTCACCTTGACACGACCCAAGTTTTGTTCGGTAACGAACTTCTTTGTAGCAGCGATGGCCTCCTTTACCGTAAGACCATTCAGACTGAACTTCGCACTGGCTGAGTTGCACATGATACCTTCCTTGGCGTCATAGCTTTCTTCAGACACATCAGCACCCTCAATCAGCGGAATGATGGGCAGGTTGAAATGCTTGGCAAAGGCATAGTCGCGAGAATCATGAGCAGGTACAGCCATGATAGCACCTGTTCCATAACCAGCCAACACATATTCTGCAATCCAGATAGGAATCTTCTCATCAGTGAAAGGATTGATGGCATAGGAACCAGAGAACACACCCGTTACCTTATGATCCATCTGGCGGTCGCGTTCGGTACGTTTCTTCACGTAATCGAGATACTGGTCAACCTCCGCTTTCTGTTCGGGTGTCGTCAGCTCAGCCACCAGCTCTGATTCAGGAGCCAGTACCATGAAGGTAACACCGAACATCGTATCGGCACGAGTGGTAAAGATGGTGAAGTGCTTGTCGGAATCAGCCACGTTGAATTCCACCTCAGTACCTTCTGAACGACCAATCCAGTTGCGCTGGGTTTCTTTCAGTGAGTCGGTCCAATCAATTTTCTCCAGACCGTCGAGCAATCGCTGTGCATAAGCAGAAACACGAAGGCACCACTGGCGCATCTTCTTCTGTTCCACAGGATAGCCACCACGAACAGAAACACCCTCAACCACCTCGTCGTTGGCCAATACCGTTCCGAGTTTGGGGCACCAGTTCACCATCGTATAAGCCAAGTAGGCAATACGGTAGTTCATCAATACCTCCTGTTGCTTCTTCTCATCCCAGCTGTTCCACTCATCAGCAGTAAAAGAAAGCTCTTCGCTGCAGGCCACTTTGATCAGTCCGCCATCGTCGCTCAGGGTTCCTTTGGTCTGGAACCGCTCGATGAGCTTCTCAATGGGCATAGCCTTTTGATGCTTGTTGCAGTAGAAAGAGTTGAACATCTTCTGGAAGGCCCACTGTGTCCACTTGTAGTAGATAGGATCACAAGTGCGAACCTCGCGGTTCCAGTCGAAACAGAAGCCGATCTTGTCGAGCTGACTGCGATATCTGTCGATGTTCTCAAAGGTGGTCTTCTCAGGGTGCTGACCGGTTTGAATGGCATATTGCTCTGCCGGCAGACCGTAGGCGTCATAGCCCATGGGGTTCAGAACGTTGAATCCCTGCTGACGCTTATAGCGGGCATAGATATCACTGGCGATATATCCCAGTGGATGTCCCACATGCAAACCTGCACCACTGGGGTACGGAAACATGTTGAGAACATAGTATTTCTTCTTGTTCTTATCCTCAACAACACGATAGGTCTGCTGTTCAACCCATCGCTGTTGCCATTTCTTTTCGATGTCCCTGAAATTGTATTCCATTGCTTTATAATACTTTACTTCTTTTAATTTTGTGTGCAAAGGTACGCATAAGTGAGCGAAATACCAAATGATTTTAGGTTTTTCCGAGCGGAAGTACGCTTTAACGCAGTTAAAGGTACGAAATAAACTTGGAACAAACAACGGTCGATGCAAATTTTATAAACACACCTCAGATTTCTCTCTTTTCCAGATTGTCATATCAGAAAAAAACACTATCTTTGCAATCGAAAGTATCATTTAAACTAAAACATTTAAGCTTATGAAACATTTTTTACGCTATTCATTGATGTGTGTTTTGTCTATCCTTTGGGGAACGGCATTCGCACAGACAGAAGTGAAGTTCGACTTCGACAACGGTGATGCAGCCTTATTCGGACTGCCTGGAGTATCATGCAATGCTGACGAGGCGAATGGAATTGCTGAATCTCATGACGGTGACTTCACCCAAGATGCAACAGCCACCAAGGATGGTGTTTCCATCACAGTATCGGCAGCTGAAGAAGGAGCAAAGAATGCCAACCGTATCTGGAACAAATCTGCTGTTCTTCGTATGTACAGTGGTTCGCTGACTATCGAAGCTCCGGGACACAAGATTACCAAACTGGTGATCAATTACAGTAAAGACAAGTGGCAAGCAGACAGCAAGCCCGATGTTGGTGCATTTATCTCTTCTACCGACCAAACGACCATCTGGTCAGGTTCATCCTCAAAGGTTGTGATCAAGATTGCCGGTAATTCACAGATGAAAGACATTACTGTAACCTTGGACGGTGAGTCTGGTGGACAAGGTAGTGGTGATACGAACTATGGTACAGCTGAGGCTCCTCTGACTGTTGCTGAGGCTTTAACTATTGCAACCGCTCTGGATGCAGATGCTTCTACTTCTGAGGATGTATTTACAAAGGGTGTTGTAACTGAGATTACAACCGCTTGGAGTTCTCAGTATAAGAACGTAAGCTTCAACATCTCTAACGATGGTGGCACCATCAATCTTGCTGTTTTCCGTTGCAAGGCTGAGACCGAGGATTATGTTCTCGTTGGTGATGAGGTGATTATCAAGGGTAAGCTGAAGAACTACAAGGGTAATACTCCTGAGTATGATGCAGGTTGTGAGATTGTTAGTCTGGTTCCTGGTGACGGTCATGATACAACACCACATACAGACGTGAAGTTCGACTTCGACAATGGTGATGCAGCCTTGTTCGGTCTGCCTGGTGTATCATGCAATGCTGATGAAGCGAATGGAATTGCTGAGTCTCATGATGGTGACTTCACCCAAGATGCAACCGCTACCAAGGATGGTGTTTCCATTACAGTATCAGCAGCTGAAGAAGGGGCAAAGAATGCCAACCGTATCTGGAACAAATCTGCTGTTCTCCGTATGTACAGTGGCTGGCTGACCATCGAAGCTCCGGGACGCACCATTACCAAACTGGTGATCAATTACAGTAAAGACAAGTGGCAAGCAGACAGCAAGCCCGATGTTGGTGCATTTACCTCTTCTACCAACCAAACGACCATCTGGGAAGGTTCATCCTCAAAGGTTGTGATCAAGATTGCCGGTAATTCACAGATAACTGACATTACTGTAACTCTCGATGGTGAGTCTGGTGGACAAGGTAGTGGCGATACGAACTATGGTACAGCCGAGGCTCCTCTGACTGTTGCTGAGGCTATTGCAGCTGCCATTGCTAATGGAGACACTGCTTCCAAGGAAGATTACTATGTAAAGGGTAAGATCTGCAGCATTAAGTACGAGTATAGTGCTCAGTATGGTACTGCCACCTATAACATTTCAGAGGATGGTTCAGAAGGAACAGAGTTCACGGTATACAGCAGCTATTACTTCGACAACAAGAGCTGGCTGGATGGTGACACTCAGATTAAAGTGGGTGATGAGGTAATCGTTTGTGGTAAGATCATCAACTACAACGGTAATACTCCTGAGTTCGCTTCCAAGCAGAACTATCTGATTTCTCTGAATGGTAAGACATCATCAGGAACAAGTGAAGACCCGGAGGCTGCTTTGAATCATGGTACAGCTGATGCTCCTCTGACTGTTGCTGATGCTATTGCCGCTGCCGAGGTTGTTGGAACCAAAGCCTCTACTGGCGATTTCTATGTAAAGGGTAAGATCTGCAGCATTAAGTATGAGTATAGTGCTGAGTATGGTACTGCTACCTATAACATTTCCGAGGATGGTTCCGAAGGAACAGAGTTCACGGTATATAGCAGCTATTACCTTGACAACAAGAAGTGGCAGGAAGGCGACAATCAGATCGCTGTAGGCGATGAGGTAATCGTTTGTGGTAAGATCATCAACTACAATGGTAACACCCCAGAGTTCGCTTCCAAGCAGAACTATCTGGTTGCTTTGAATAAGGCTACTGGTATCCAGAACGTGAAGATCAGCAAGGCAAACGGTGCTATCTATAACCTTGCCGGACAGCAAGTAGAGAAGGCTACCAAGGGTATCTATATCCAGAACGGTAAAAAGTTCATCGTTAAGTAACCCCTACTCTACCCTACTAAAGAACAATGATGCTCCCTGCGGATCCGACAGTCCGCAGGGAGTGTTTTTATAGGAAAATACCACAATCATTTTGTCAGTTCAGAAAAACTTCGTATTTTTGTCAGTCAAATAACAGAAAGACAAAAGATGGCCAATAAAGGGAGCAAGGAACTCACTCCGATGATGAAACAGTTCTTCGACTTGAAGGCGAAGCATCCTGATGCTTTGCTGCTGTTTCGTTGCGGTGACTTCTACGAAACCTACTGCGATGATGCCGTTATCGCAGCAGGCATCTTGGGTATCACCTTGACACACCGAAACAATGGAGCGGGTGCCAAAGGCGATGAGATGGCCGGCTTCCCTCATCATGCCCTCGACACCTATCTGCCTAAACTGATCAGAGCGGGTAAGCGAGTGGCCATCTGTGACCAGCTGGAAGATCCTAAACTCACCAAGAAACTGGTGAAGAGGGGGATCACAGAACTGGTTACTCCGGGTGTGGCCATGAGCGATAACGTACTGAACTACAAGGAGAATAACTTCTTGGCGGCTGTTCACTTTGGCAAATCGGCTTGTGGTGTGGCTTTCTTGGATATTTCCACCGGTGAGTTCCTGACAGGTGAGGGTACTTACGACTATGTGGAGAAGCTCTTAGGGAACTTCCAACCTAAGGAGATCTTGTTTGACAGAACGCGTAGGCACGACTTTGAACGCTATTTCGGAACGAAGTTCTTTACCTTTGAGTTGGACGACTGGGTGTTTACCGACCAGACGGCTAAACAAAAGCTGTTGAAGCATTTCCAGGTTAAGAACCTCAAAGGATTCGGCGTAGATCATCTGCATAACGGTATTATTGCCAGCGGAGCGATCCTTCAGTATCTGGAGGTAACGCTGCATACGAGTATCGGACATATTACCACACTCTCTCGTATTGAGGAGGAACGGTATGTCCGACTGGATAAATTCACGGTTCGTTCTCTTGAACTGGTGTATCCGATGCAGGAGGATGGAAAGTCGTTACTGGATGTGATTGACAAGACCGTATCGCCCATGGGGGCCCGTATGCTGAAACGATGGATGGTGTTCCCCTTGAAGGAGGTGGGCCGAATCAATAAGCGTCTGGATGTGGTGGAGTATTTCTTCCGTCATCCGGAATTCAAGGAACTGGTGGATGAGCAGTTCCATCGCATTGGCGACCTGGAGAGAATCATCTCCAAGGCTGCTGTAGGAAGGGTTTCACCGCGTGAAGTGGTGGCACTGAAGGTGGCCTTACAGGCTTTGCAGCCTGTGAAAGCGGCGTGTAACATGGCAGATAACCAAGAGCTGAACAGGTTTGGCGAACAGCTGGATCTTTGTGACGCTTTGGTGCATCGTATTGATCATGAGGTACAGAATGATCCTCCGCAACTGGTAAACAAGGGTGGGGTGATCAAGGAAGGCGTGAGTGATGAGCTGGATGAGCTGCGCCGCATTGCCTATAGTGGAAAGGATTATCTGCTGAAGATTCAGGAGCGTGAGACCGAGCTGACGGGTATTGCCTCGCTGAAGATAGGCTATAACAATGTGTTCGGCTACTATCTGGAGGTGCGGAACACCTATAAGGATAAGGTGCCGGCCGACTGGATTCGTAAGCAGACGTTGGCACAGGCGGAGCGTTATATCACCCAGGAACTGAAGGAATATGAAGAGAAGATCCTGGGCGCAGAGGATAAGATCCTTTCGTTGGAAACCCGTCTGTTCAACGAGCTGGTCATGGCCATGCAGGAATTTATCCCTGCCATTCAGGTGAATGCGAGTCTGATTGCCCAACTCGAC
The DNA here is from genome assembly GCA_017651265.1 of Prevotella sp. GTDB lineage: Bacteria > Bacteroidota > Bacteroidia > Bacteroidales > Bacteroidaceae > Prevotella. The sequence goes on from JAGCDO010000059.1 coordinate 23,724, forward strand.
TGTCTGCTGAGCTATGCCAAGGTGGCTGAAGAGAACGGATATATTCGTCCGGTGATTGATGATACGGATGTGATAGACATCAAGCAGGGTAGGCACCCTGTGATAGAAACTGAGCTGCCCTTGGGTGAGCAGTATGTACCGAATGATATCTACCTTGATACACAGAAGCAACAAATCATGATTATTACCGGTCCGAATATGGCTGGTAAATCGGCGCTGTTGCGTCAAACGGCCTTGATTGTACTGTTGGCCCAGATTGGTTGCTTTGTGCCGGCAGAGAGCGCGAGAATCGGTCTGGTTGACAAGATATTCACAAGGGTAGGGGCTTCGGATAACATTTCGCTGGGAGAATCTACGTTTATGGTGGAGATGACCGAGGCTTCGAACATCTTGAACAACGTTACTCCGAAGTCGTTGGTGCTCTTTGACGAGTTGGGAAGAGGTACTTCTACTTACGATGGTATCAGTATTGCCTGGGCCATTGTGGAGTATCTGCATGAACATCCCAAAGCGCAGGCCCGGACATTGTTTGCTACACACTACCATGAGCTGAACGAAATGGAGAAGAACTTCAGTCGTATCAAGAACTATAATGTGAGTGTGAAGGAGGTGGATAACCAGGTGATCTTCCTGCGTAAGCTGATGCGTGGGGGCTCTGAACACTCGTTCGGTATCCATGTGGCGCAGATTGCGGGAATGCCGAAGAGCATTGTAAAACGGGCAAACGTCATTCTGAGTCAGCTGGAGAATGATAACAGTGGGGTAGGGAGCGTAGGAAAACCCTCGGCCGAGGCCCTAAACAAGAGTCGTGACGGTATGCAGCTCTCCTTCTTCCAGCTCGACGACCCGGTACTCTGTCAGGTTCGTGACGAGATTCTGGGTTTGGATGTGAATAACCTAACGCCTCTTGAAGCCCTTAATAAGCTCAACGACATCAAGCGAATTGTAAGTGGAAAATAAGTGGATTTCATCCGACCTTTTCTCGCCAAGGCAGAAAGTTAACTTTCTGCCCTCCTGGCTTATGAAAACGTTCCCACCTTGGGAATGTTTTGTTCCCAACGTGGGAATATTTTGTTCCCAGCATGGGAACACTTTGTTTCTAAGATGAAAACTCTTTCTTTCTTGACCTGATCATGCACCAGATGCCGATGATGATGAAGGGGATGGAAAGCAGCTGTCCCATATTGAACATCATCCCTTCCTCGAAAGCTTCCTGCACGTCCTTCGTGTATTCAATGAAGAAGCGGAAGGTGAAGATATAGGTCAGGCAGAATCCGAAATACCAACCTGTTCCCACCTGTGGCGTACCGGTTTTCTTACTACGTTTGTAGATAGCCCACATGATGAAGAAAAGGATGGCGTAGGCGATGGCCTCGTAGAGCTGTCCGGGGTGGCGTGGAAACATATCCACACGCTCAAAGATAAATGCCCAGGGCACATCGGTTACCTTACCGATGATCTCTGAGTTCATCAGGTTACCCAAGCGGATGAAACAGGCGGTAGTTCCTGTGGCAATAGCGATATTGTCAAGAACGGTCCATACCTTTAGTTTCGACCAGCGAACATAGAGGATCAGGGCAATGATCAGACCGAGTGTTCCGCCATGACTGGCAAGTCCTTCATAGCCGGTGAATTTCCAACCTCCATCGGCCATGAAATGAATGGGCAGGAACATCTCTACTAAGTGCTTGCCGGAAGTGAGGAAATAGTCGGGCTGATAGAACAGGCAGTGTCCTAAGCGTGCACCGATCAGGATTCCCAGGAAGCAGTAGATGAAGAGCGGGTCAAAAACATTCTCCTTTTCCTTTTTCCCTTTCGCATTGACTATCGTACGCTCTGCAATATTCTGTTCATAGAACAGTTTGCGCACAATGAAATAGGCTAATCCCAAGCCAATGAGCCAGCACAGGGAGTACCAGCGGAAAGGACCGATGGTTAACGATGGGTTCCAGGTGATGAATAAGAGACCCCTCCCAGCCTCCCCTATAAGGGAGGAGTAATTAGCGATGGCAGTTAATAATATGTTCATATAACGTGATGAATAATCTAAGTTGAAAGGTAATAACTCCCTCCCTATAGGGAGGGTAGGGGTGGGTCTTTAAACATTAAAGCGGAAGTGCATGATGTCACCGTCTTGAACGACGTAATCCTTACCTTCGATGCCCATCTTACCGGCCTCGCGGACTGCAGCTTCTGAGCCATACTGGATATAGTCGTCGTACTTGATCACCTCTGCACGGATAAAGCCTTTCTCGAAGTCGGTATGGATCACACCGGCACACTGCGGAGCCTTCCAGCCTTTCTTGTAGGTCCAGGCCTTTACTTCCATCTCACCGGCAGTGATGAAGGTTTCGAGGTTGAGTAGGGCATAGGCCTTCTTGATCAGGCGGTTCACACCACTCTCCTCCAAGCCAAGCTCTTCGAGGAACATCTGCTTGTCTTCATAGCTCTCGAGCTCAGCAATATCCTCTTCGGTCTTGGCGGCAATAATCATGGCCTCTGCACCTTCTTCCTTGGCCAGTGCCTCTACCTTCTTGGTGAAGTCGTTACCGCTCTTAGCCTCTGCCTCACTGACATTGCATACATACAGCACAGGCTTGGCAGTGAGCAGGAAGAGGTTCTTGGCGCAGTCTTGCTCATCCTTGGTGTCGAACTCCACGATGCGGGCATTCTTTCCCTGCTCCAGCACATCTTTGTATGCTTTCAATACCGTTACTTCTATCTTCGCATCCTTATTACCTGCGGCGGCAGCCTTCTCGGTCTTGGCCAATCGGCTCTCAATGGTTTCGAGGTCTTTCAATTGCAATTCTGTATCAATGATTTCCTTGTCGCGGATGGGATCGATAGTACCATCCACATGGGTGATATTATCATCCTCGAAACAACGCAGTACATGGATAATCGCATCGGTCTCACGGATGTTTCCCAGGAACTTGTTTCCCAGTCCTTCGCCCTTGGAAGCGCCTTTTACCAAGCCTGCTATATCTACAATCTCGCAGGTGGCAGGAACGATGCGTCCCGGATGAACCAGTTCTGCCAGTTTGGTGAGTCGTTCATCAGGAACGGTAATGACACCCACATTGGGTTCGATTGTACAGAAAGGGAAATTGGCTGCCTGTGCCTTGGCACTGCTCAGACAGTTGAACAAAGTGGATTTACCCACATTGGGTAATCCTACAATACCACATTTTAATGCCATGTTCTTTTATAAACGTTTATATTTGTGTGCAAAGGTACACATTTTCGTTGATTTTTAGTACTTTTGCAAGTAAAAATCAGAATATGGTACAACCGGAACTGCATTTCTATCCTCTTGATGAGCATGTAACAGCCTTCAGTACGACAAGACATGGCGGTTACAGCGAAGGTAACTATGGTGCGTTCAACATCAATCGTTATTGTGGTGACAGTGAGGAGGCGATTTGTAAAAACCGCGACTTACTGTGCCGACTGTTGGGGATAGATGACTGCCACCTGATGATGCCACATCAGGTACATCAGACCGAAATGGTGACTATCGACCAAGACTTCCTGGGACTTTCTTTTGAAGAGCAGAAGGAACGCCTTGAGGGTGTTGATGCGCTGATGACGGATGTGAAGGGGATATGCATCGGTGTCTCTACCGCAGATTGTATTCCCGTGCTCTTATATGATAAGGTGCACCATTGCGCTTGCGCCATTCATGCAGGGTGGAGAGGAACGGTAAAACGCATCGTGGAAAAGGCGGTAGGGGAGATGATGGCCGTTTATGACTCGCATCCTGCAGATATCGTGGCCCAGATAGGACCAGGCATTCATTTGGACAGTTTCGAGGTGGGTGACGAGGTCTATGAGGCCTTTGAAAAAGAAGGCTTCAATATGGAGTCTATCTCTAAAAGGTATCCGATAAACGACAGCGGTAGCAAATTATTCACTATTCTCTATTCACATTTACCTTCTAAATGGCACATCGACTTACCCGCCTGCAACCGTCAGCAGCTGATCTCTTCAGGCATTCCTTCCAGTCAGATAGCCGTCTCTGATGATTGTACCTTCCAACAGTACGAAACCTTTTTCTCTGCCCGTCGTCTGGGCATCAATTCGGGTCGTGTGTTCACAGGAATCTTACTTCGCTAAGATCTGTTCGGCATGCTCTTTGGTCTTTACTTGTTTACCAGCGAAGATCTGCTCGATAATACCCTCCTCGTTGATGATAAAAGTGGTGCGGATAGTACCCATCGTCTTCTTACCGTACATGGTCTTTTCGCCCCAGGCACCCATCGCTTCCATCAGCGTTTTATCCACATCGGCAATCAATGGGAAGGGTAGTTCGTGCTTCTCCTTGAACTTTACATGCGAGGCTGCAGAGTCCTTACTCACACCCACCACTTCGTAACCGGCTCCTTGCAGTTCACCATAATGGTCACGCAGACTGCAGGCTTCGGCCGTACAGCCGCTGGTGTTGTCTTTGGGGTAGAAGTAGAGAACTAACTTACGACCCTTGTAGTCACTCAGACGAATGTCGCGTCCTTGCTCATCCTTGCCCAAAATCTCGGGCGCTTTGTCTCCAATATTCATAATGATTCGATTATTGACTGTTGTTTAATGATGCATGAATTAGTGGGCCTCGAGCCAGTTCTGACCGAAGCCTGAATCAGCTACGAGAGGTACACTGAGGGGGAAGGCGTTCTGCATCTCTTCGATGACGATGCGCTCCACGATCTCTTTCTCCTCGGGATAGACGCTGAAGTTGAGTTCGTCGTGTACCTGAAGAATCATCTTTGAGCGAATACCCTCGGCTTTGAAACGGTTGAAGATGCGGATCATGGCCACCTTGATGATATCTGCTGCGCTACCTTGGATGGGGGCATTGATGGCGTTGCGCTCAGCGAAGTTGCGGACCGTAGCGTTGTGGGAGTTGATGTCGGGTAGGTAACGACGGCGGTGGAACACTGTCTCAGCATAGCCTTTCTCGCGGGCTTTCTGCTTCGACGCTTCCATGTATTGGTGTACTTGCGGGAAGGTCTGGAAGAAACCATCGATGAGTTGTTTGGCTTCATCGCGGGAGATATCCAGTCGTTCAGCGAGTCCGAAGACGGTGATACCATAGATGATACCGAAATTGGCGCGTTTCGACTTGGTTCGCTCATCGCGGCTCACGTCGTTAATCTCCTTTTTATAGATGGTGGCAGCGGTGGCTGCATGCAAATCCTTGCCTTCGCGGAACACATTCATCATGTTCTCGTCTTGGGAAAGATGGGCCATCACTCGCAATTCTATCTGACTGTAGTCGGCTGAAAAAAACAGACAACCTGGTTCAGGGATGAAAGCCTTGCGGATCTCTTTCCCATCCTCGCCACGTATCGGGATATTCTGCAGGTTGGGATCACTCGAAGAGAGTCGGCCCGTGGCCGTGATGGTCTGGTTAAACGAAGTATGGATATGACCTGTTCGTGGATTGATCAGTTTGGGTAAGGCATCGATATAGGTGCCGAGCAGTTTCTTTAATCCTCTGTGGTTGAGGATGTCTTCTACAATCTCACTCTTGTGCTTCAACTGCATGAGTACTTCCTCATTGGTGACAAACTGACCTGTCTTGGTTTTCTTAGGCTTGTCAATAATCTTCATCTTACCAAAGAGGATATCACCTACTTGTTTGGGCGAGGCGATATTGAATTGTTCACCGGCCAACTCATAGATTCGTTGCTCGAGTTCCTGCATCCTATTGGTGAAAATCTTTGATGTTTCATTCAGTGAATCGGTGTCAATGCATACACCGTTCATTTCCATTTCCGCCAAGACAGGTACTAAAGGCATCTCGATGTCATAGAACAGATGTTCCACACCCGACTCTTTGAGTTTCGGTTCCAAAACGTTCTTCAGCTTCAATGTCACATCCGCATCCTCACAAGCATACTCATAGACAAGGGTAGGGGGGAGGTCGCGCATGGATTTCTGGTTCTTTCCCTTGGGTCCGATCAACTCATCAATATGAATGGTTTTGTAGTTGAGCAGTGTCTCGGCCATGTAATCCATGTTGTGTCTGAGTTCGGGTTGGATGAGATAGTGGGCAATCATCGTATCCCATAACTCTCCCTTCAGTTCGACTCCATAGTTGCGTAGTACTTCAAGATCGTATTTAATGTTCTGTCCAATTTTTAAGATCTTGGGGTTTTCATACAGCGGTTTGAAGATATTAACATATTTTTCGGCTTCTTGACGATTAGAAGGAATGGCGACATAAAACGCTTCATTTTCCTTCACAGCGAAGCTTAATCCCACCAATTCGGCATCAATCGGGTTCGTTGAAGTGGTTTCTGTATCTAAAACGAGAATTTCATTTGTCCGTAAAAAGTCACATAAATCCTGCGCATCCTTCTCATTCTCAACCAATTTGTAATTATGATTAACATCTTTTAATGAAAAAAACTGGGGGTTTTCATGACTTTCCGTACTGGTGGGGGCGAAAAAGCCAAACAGATCGGGTTGAGATTCGACCTTTGCAGGTGCCTTTTGTGGTTTGTTGAGGAACTTGTCGGCCAGTGTCCGAAATTCCAGTTCGGTGAATATTTGTCGCAATGACTTCTCATCAGGTTCCATCACCTTCAATTCATCCATGTTCAGTTCGATGGGTACATCGGTCCGAATAGTGGCGAGGAACTTCGACATCTTGATATCGTCTACTGCAGCTTCGATCTTCTCACGTAGCTTACCTTTTACTTGTTCTGTATTGTTCAACAGGTTTTCTACCGTTCCAAACTCATTGATTAGTTTCACAGCCGTTTTTTCTCCAACACCAGGACAGCCAGGGAAATTATCGGCTGAGTCGCCCATCAATGCCAGCAAATCAATGACATGAAGTGGAGTAGGGATACCATATTTATTACAAACACCCATTTCATCGAGCGTTTCATAACCACCACCATGACGTGGTCGATAGATGAAGACATTCTTTTTTACCAACTGTCCATAGTCCTTATCTGGTGTTAGCATATAGGTAGAAACGCCGGTTTCACCGCTCTTGGTGGCCAATGTGCCGATAACATCATCTGCCTCAAAGCCATCTACCTGTAGTACAGGTATTCGCATAGCGGCAAGAATCTCCTTGATGATGGGCACTGAGGCGCGAATATCCTCTGGTGTTTCTTCACGCTGGGCCTTGTAAGCCGGAAAAGCTTCTGTGCGGAAGGTAGGACCGTGGGGATCAAAAGCCACACCCAGATGAGTTGGCTTTTCCTTTTCAAGAACTTCATGAAGTGTGTTGCAGAATCCCATAATGGCCGATGTGTTCAGTCCTTTGGAATTGATGCGAGGGTTCTTCATGAATGCGTAATAGGCGCGGTAAATGAGTGCGTAAGCGTCTAAAAGAAACAATTTATCCATAAATAATCTAATTTTCGCTCAAAATTACAAATTCTTTTTCATTAATCCGAAGAAATTACTTAATTTTGCATGAAATTTCTATGACATGGATAATCAATTGGTCATAACAGCACCTATTCAGACGGAATTGAACGACTTCATTGAGATGTTCAATCAGGCCCTGACACATCCTGACGGCTTACTGGGTCAGGCTTTGTCGCATATCCGGAATAGGGGTGGGAAGCGCATGCGTCCCATACTTGTTTTGCTCATGGCCAAGAACTTCGGGCAGGTTAACGAAGCAACGCTACATTCTGCCGTAGGACTGGAATTACTTCATACGGCAAGTTTGGTGCATGATGACGTGGTGGATGAAGCGCAAGAACGCCGTGGTCAGCAGTCCGTGAACGCCTGTTATGATAATAAGGTGGCCGTGCTTGTTGGCGATTATGTTCTTTCTACTGCACTTTTTCATGTCAGTATGACCCATCAGGAAGCCATCTTCCGTCAGATTGCAGTACTGGGTAGGGCGCTTGCTAACGGTGAGATTCTTCAGCTTACAAACACCGATGAAAACGGTCTTTCTGAAGAGAAATACTTCCAAGTCATTGAGAATAAGACAGGCGCTTTGTTCGAGTCGTGCTGTATCATCGGTGCTCTTTCAGCTGGCCTGACCATGAATGATATTCAGGAGGTTAAACGATTTGGCAGTATTATCGGTACCATCTTCCAGATTCGTGATGATATCTTTGATTATTATGACTCCAAAGAGATAGGTAAACCTACTGGCAATGATATGGCTGAAGGTAAGCTCACGCTTCCTGTTCTATATGCATTGAACCATACCGATGATGCTGCTATGCAATCATTGGCCAAGAAGGTAAAGAGTGGAACGGTAACTCCCGATGAAATTGGCACTTTAGTATCCTTCACTAAAGCGCATGGAGGTATTGAATATGCGGTGCAAAAGATGGACGAACTCGCCGCAGAAGGTCTTGAGTTTATCCGTAAAAGCGTCAAGCCGGAGTTGCAAGACGCCTTTACGGCCTATCTCGAATATGTTATTCAGCGTAAGAACTAAGTTTCACGTAAAGTCGAGAAACTTAGTTCCCACATTATTTCATCTTTGTTTTAGAAGAACTTCACTTCTGTGCCTTCAATTTCTGAAAGTAACAGGTTGGCGAGTCTTGATGTACCAAGACGGAACCATTTGTTGGTAAGCCATTTCTCGCCCAACACTTCCTTGACAATCGTGTAGTAGATCATCGCATCCATCACGCTATTGATGCCGCCAGCGGGCTTGAAACCAATCTGAATACCGGTCTCATCATAGTATTCCTTAATGGCTTGGCACATCACATAGGCTGCCTCTGGGGTGGCAGAAATCTTCTCCTTACCCGTACTTGTCTTGATATAGTCGGCCCCTGCATACATTGACAGAATGGAAGCTTTCTTGATGTTAGAGGCTGTTACAAGACAACCCGTCTCGAGAATTACCTTCATAGCAGCATCGCCACAGGCTTGTTTCATCTCACTGATATCATCGCACAATGACTCATAGTCACCACTGAGGAATTTTCCTACAGGCATCACGATATCAATCTCTGTAGCACCATCTTTTACAGCCAGCATGGTCTCAGCTACCTTCACCTCTATCAAAGCTTGTGATGACGGGAAACTACCTGATACACAAGCTATTTCCACTCCGTCAACTTCCAATGTTTCGGAAACAGTCTTGGCAAAGCAAGGATAGACACAGATGGTTGCTACATGGGGTAGGTCGGTATATTGTTCATCGAACTGGTTCACCCTTTCCGTGAAAGCCATGATGCTTTCATCAGAATCGGTGGTCTTTAACGATGTCAGCTCAATGCTTCCAAAGAGGAATTTCTTTACTTCCATCGTGTCGTTTTCTGGTACTCTTTCAGCAATGATCTTCTTCACGGCTGCTTTCACCTCTTCATCATTGATCTCGAGGTTATACTTACTAAGAGCCTCTTCGTATTTGCTCTTTTGTGGCATCTCAAAATGATGCTCGTGTTGATGGTCTGCCATAATTGTTATTCTTTAGTTAGTAATGTAATTATCTGTATATCACGCCTTTAGCTTGGGATTCTCCAAGTGGCGGGTTTTATCACGGAAGGTCTTTTTCTGGATAGATTTCTGTAATTCTTCAGTAAGATCTACCCCTGTCTGATTGGCCAGACAGATGAGAACCCAGAGTACGTCGGCCATCTCCTCTCCAAGGTTGTCTTTCTCTCCTGGTTTGAAGCTTTGGTCACCATATTTGCGTGCCATCACTCGTGCCAATTCGCCAACTTCTTCTGTCAACACAGTCATGTTGGTCAGTTCTGAGAAATAGCGAACGCCATATTCCTTAATCCAGCGGTCAACCGCCTCTTGCGCCTCCTTAATGGTCATATTTCAACTGAATAGGTTAATATCACTCTTTGTTTTTAGTGTCCATGCAGATGGTTACCGGACCGTCATTCAGCAGTTCAACCTTCATATCTGCTCCGAATTCGCCTGTACCAATAGGCTTTCCAATAGCATCAGAGAGACAGTTGCAGAAGGATTCATAGAGAGGGATGGAATGTTCATGAGAACCTGCTCTGAACCATGAGGGACAGTTTCCTTTCTTATAGCTTGCAAACAGCGTGAATTGCGAAATCACGAGAATCTCTCCATCGATATCAAGTATTGAGCGATTCATGACATGGTTCTCGTCGTCAAACACCCGTAATCCTGCAATCTTATGTACCAGCCAATCTACATCTTCCATGGTATCTTCGTCACAGATGCCTAACAGAATAAGGAATCCGTTCTGGATGGATGACTTCACAGCGCCTTCTATGGTAACGCTTGCGCGACTAACTCTCTGTATTACTACTCTCATTCTGCAAAGATACGGATTAGTGAGCGAAGTACAAAATATATTGCTGTTTTTTTGTTTAGTGGAAATGACTGAAAATAATGTCTGCTTTCGCCTTTCCGACAACGTCAGAGAGTGTGGAAAGGTCTGCTTCACTTACCTTCTTTACTGTTTTGAAGTGTTTTAGAAGCGTTTCCTTCGACTTTTCCCCAATCCCCTTGATCTCATCCAGCTCAGAGTGCAAAGCACGCTTAGAACGCTTGTCTCGGTGGAATTTGATGGCATATCGGTGCACTTCATCCTGTACTTTGGTAAGGAAATGAAAGAGTTCAGTGTCTGTTTTCATTCCAATGACCACGGGTGGAAAGCCAAACAGGAGCTCGTTGGTTCGATGACGGTTGTCTTTTGCCAGTCCTGCAATGGGAATCGTCAGTTTCAACTCGTCTTCCACCACTTGACGAACCACTTCCATTTGTCCTTTACCACCGTCTGTAATGATGAGATCGGGTAGGGGAGTTCCTTCTTCAATCATCCTACTATATCTTCTTCGCACCACCTCCTGCATGGAAGCATAATCATCCGGTCCTTCAACAGTCTTGATGTTATACTTCCGATAGTCGTTTTTCGACGGTTTCATCCCCTTAAACACCACGCATCCAGCTACTGCATCGGTACCTGATATATTAGAATTGTCGAAACACTCTATCTGATATGGTAGTTTCTCGAGTTTCAAGGCATTCTGCAGTTCTTTCATCAATCGTGTGTGTTTCTGCTCAGGATTCAGCTTCTCAGCCTGTTTAAGGCGGTCGAATCGGTATTGTTTACCATTCATGATAGAGAGGTCAAGCAGGGTTTTCTTATCTCCTCTTTGCGGAATGGTAAGAACAGTATCTTTGATTCCTGTTTCCAAAGCGAAAGGAACGATGATTTCCTTGGATTTACTCTTCACCTGTTCACGTATCTGAACAATACCTAAACTCAAGATCTCTTCTTCTGATTCGTTCAGTTTCTTCTTGAATTCGTATGTAAATGCGGCATTGATGCTGCCGTTGGTAACGTGCATATAGTTGATATAGGCTATCTTTTCATCATTGGTGATAGAGAACACATCTACATCATCAATGGTATGACTTACCACCTCACTCTTTCCAGCATAGTTTTCGAGCGCCAAAAAGCGGTTCTTCAATACTTCTGCATCTTCGAAACGAAGCTCTTCTGCGGCCTTCTGCATTTCTTGGAAGAGGATTTTCTGAACTGCTCTTGACCGACCTTTTAATATTTCCTGTGCCTGAGCGATATTATTTATATAGTCTTCATACGACTGTTTGCCAATGCATGGTGCATCACAATTATGGATGTGATACTCAAGGCAGGGCTTAAATCGCCCTTCTGCAATTCCTTCTTTCGAAAGGGGCAAACGGCATCTCCTGGGTTTATACAGCTTGTTGATCAGGTCTAATACGGCATACATACTTCCTATATGACTGTATGGACCATAGTAGATGCCTGTTTTTTTGTTAATGGTGCGGGTCTTGAAGATTCTTGGGAAGCATTCTTTTGTTACGCAGATACTCGGATAAGTCTTACCGTCCTTCAAAAGGATGTTGTATCTGGGCTTGTACTTCTTGATCAGACTGTTCTCCAATAACAGTGCGTCCTCTTCCGTATTGACAACCGTGTAGGTAATGTCGTGAATCTTACTGACGAGTACTTTTGTCTTAAAGCGGTCAACCTCTTTATGGAAATAGGAAGAAACACGACTCTTGAGGTTCTTTGCTTTGCCAACATAGATGATGACACCTTGCTCGTCATAGTATTGATAGCTCCCCGGTTTCTCAGGTAAGCTGCTAACAATACCATGAAGTTTCTCTAACCTCTTCTCGTTTTCTTCTTTGGTCATCCTTGCAAATCCCTATTATAATTGCAGTTAAGAAAGCGATGTTTCACGTGAAACAAACACACGTATCTTATATTTTACCATAATTATAGGCTTTAGGTATTTCCTCCTATTCCGTAATCAATGTTGTTATTTCTGTTTCCTTGTCGAAGATGTCTCGGCCATGCAGACCCTCATCGGTAATCTCAATGATGAAGTTGACGTAGATGTTCTTCGGGTTGAACTTCTTGACAAGGTTGTAAGCAGCCTTCATGGTTCCACCGGTGGCGAGGAGATCGTCGTGAAGTAAGACGACATCATTCTCATCAATGGCATCTTTGTGGATCTCAATTGTATCGGTGCCATACTCCTTACTATAACTCTCTTGTACGGTTTCAGCGGGTAATTTGCCTGGTTTGCGGCACAGAACCACACCAGCACCTAACTTAACGGCCAAGGCAGAAGCCATGACAAACCCTCGGCTTTCGATTCCAACGATTTTAGTAATACCTTTGTCTTTGTAGATTTCGTAGAGTTCATCGAGCATGATCTCTAAACACTCATGACTCTTAAATAACGTTGTTACATCTCTGAAGTTGATGCCCTTCACGGGGAAGTCCTTAATGCATCTTAGGTTTTGTAATAGAATCTTGTTGTTCATATGATATTTGTTTGTTGTTTTATCGTGTTTCACGTGAAACATTATCTTCCTAACAGCACCAATAACACATTGATATCACTGGGTGAAACCCCAGGAATCCTGCTTGCCTGTGCTAATGTGTCAGGGTTTATGCGGTTAAGTTTCTGTCGGCATTCAGTTGACAACGACTGCAGTGAATCATAATCAAATCTTCCTTTAATCTTGATGTTTTCCAGTCGGTGCATCTTGTCGGCAATCACTCGTTCGCGTTCAATATAGCCAGCATATTTCATTTTTACCTCTGCGGCCTCGATGATTTCTTCTTTTCTGTTAGGAAGAGAATCGAGAACGTTAGACAGTTCGGGTATTAACTGACTTAGGATGGGCAGAGAGATTTGCGGTCTGCTGATGAGATCAATGGCTTTGCATCCGGCGCGGAGTGGGGTGGTACCCAGTGCTTCTAACTCACCATTGATGAATTTGGGCTTAACGGGAGCTTGCTGACAGCATTCAATAATCTTGTTGATTGCTTCTTTCTTTTCCAACCACCAATCGTATCTGTCGCGCTTAGCTACTCCTAAAGCGTAAGCCTTTTCGGTAAGACGGGCATCTGCATCGTCTTGTCGCAGTAGGATGCGGTATTCTGCCCGTGAGGTAAACATCCTGTATGGCTCATCCACTCCTTTTGTTACCAGATCATCAATCAATACACCAATATAACTCTCATCGCGGTGCATTACAAACGGTTCCGTATTCGACGGACTCTGTTTGTCTTGTCCTGCAAAGATGGCTGCGTTGATGCCAGCTACTAATCCTTGTCCTGCCGCCTCTTCATAGCCAGTCGTTCCGTTTACTTGTCCTGCAAAGAACAAACCTTTCACAATCTTCGATTCCAACGAATGGTTCAGTTGAGTAGGATCGAAGAAATCATATTCTATTGCATAACCAGGGCGATACACCTTGATGTCACGCAGGGCAGGAATCTTTTTCAGCGCTTCTATCTGAACCTCCATGGGCATACTCGACGAGAAGCCATTGAGATACATCTCGTTGGTGTTCTCACCTTCCGGTTCCAAGAACAAAGGATGGGAATCCCTGTCAGGGAAGGTCATGAGCTTGGTTTCGATGGAAGGGCAGTAACGCGGACCGATACTTTGGATCTGTCCGTTATACAAAGGAGAATCAGCCAGTCCTGAACGCAATATTTCATGCACCTCCGCATTGGTATTGAAGGTCCAGCAGGGCAGTTGCCTACTTGTATGTGGAATATTCAAATAAGAGAATCCTGTATGCGAGTCCTCTCCTGGTTGAATCTCACTGTCTTCGAAATGCACACTACGACGGTCGATGCGGACAGGTGTACCCGTTTTCATGCGCTCTGAATGGATACCATGACGGGTAATACTCTCTGTGAAATGGGCCACAGCAGGTTCTGCAATTCTACCTCCAGGAACCATTTTCCGTCCTATATGGAGCAGTCCGTTGAGGAATGTGCCAGCAGTAATCACCACAGCCTTGGCGCGAATCTCAGCGCCCCAGATGGTCTTGACGCCTACAGCCTCACCATTCTCTACTAACAGTTCATCGGCTTGGTCTTGCCAGATATCCAACCCATCTGTAATATCCAGTTGGTGACGCCAAGCCCAGATGAATTTCTCACGGTCGCATTGGGCTCTCGGACTCCACATGGCAGGTCCTTTAGAGCGGTTCAGCATACGAAATTGAATAGCGGTCTGGTCGGTTACGATACCCATCCTGCCGCCCAGAGCATCAATCTCTCGCACAATCTGTCCTTTAGCAATACCGCCGACGGCAGGATTGCACGACATTTGTGCTATCTTGTTCATGTCCATGGTCACCAAAAGCGTTCTGGCACCCATGTTCGCACTGGCACATGCAGCTTCACAACCAGCATGTCCACCGCCAATGACGATGACATCATATTTTAGAATCATATCAAATCATGTGAATATGCGATGCAAAAATACAAAATCTTTTGATAAAACAGGAAGAACTAAAAAGGTTTTTTTGCTGATTAAAAAGCGATTTTTATTAAAAATACTTTGTACTCTCATTAAAATATGTTATATTTGCAAACCAATAGGGAGGAAATATACCTATTAAAAGGTATTGTTCATGCAATAGCAGATGTGGAAGAGTCAACCATTAACCGTTGATTCTTACCCACTAAACGAGGGCTTCTGAAACGAAAGTCTAACAATTAAATAATTTAAAATCAATCATTTATGTGGTTAATCAATTCATCAATTGGTAGGAAAGTTGTAATGTCCGTTACGGGTATTGCGCTGATCCTGTTCCTGACCTTTCATGGTTGTATGAACGTGGTTGCGCTTTTCTCGGCGAAAGGTTACAACATGATTTGCGAATTCCTGGGCGCCAACTGGTATGCTGTAGTGGCTACTCTTGGCTTGGCTGCCTTGGCAGTGATTCACATTGTCTATGCATTCATCCTGACAGCACAGAACCGTACCGCTCGTGGAAACAACCGCTATGAGGTATCAACAACTGTGAATTCAGGAAAGGTGGAGTGGGCTTCAAAGAACATGCTCGTACTGGGTATCATTATCCTGTTGGGTTTGTTGCTCCATCTCTGGAACTTCTGGTACAACATGATGTTTGCAGAGCTTGTGGGTGCTACAACAGCTTACAGTCCGACCGACGGCATTGCATGGATTAAGGAGACTTTCTCTAATCCTGTGTTTGTTGTGCTCTATGTGATCTGGCTTACTGCCATCTGGTTCCATCTTACCCATGGTTTCTGGTCAGCTTTGCAGACCCTTGGCTTGAGCGGTAAGACTTGGTTCAAGCGCTGGAAGTGCATCGGTTACATCTACGTAACCTTGTTGATGCTCTGTTTCTTGGTAGTTGTTTTGGCCTTCGCTTTCGGTATTGCACCTCTCTGCTGCGATGGAGCAAGTTGCTGTGCTGAAGCTGCTAGCTGCTGCTAATTACGCATTATGTATTAAGAATTAAGCATTAAAGAATTATGGCAAAAGTAATTGATTCTAAGATTCCCGCAGGTCCAGTACCTGAGAAATGGAAGGAATATAAGGCTCATCAGCGTTTGGTAAACCCCAAGAACAAGCTGAAGCTGGATGTAATCGTGGTTGGTACCGGTCTGGCTGGTGCTTCTGCAGCTGCTTCACTTGGTGAGATGGGCTTCAACGTCATCAACCTGTGTATCCAGGATTCACCTCGTCGTGCTCACTCTATTGCAGCTCAGGGTGGTATCAACGCCGCCAAGTGTTATCAGAACGATGGTGACTCTGTTTATCGTTTGTTCTATGATACCGTGAAGGGTGGTGACTACCGTGCTCGTGAGGCCAACGTTTATCGTCTGGCAGAGGTTTCCAACAATATTATCGACCAGTGCGTAGCTCAGGGTGTTCCCTTTGCTCGTGAGTATGGCGGTATGCTGGCCAACCGTTCATTCGGTGGTGCGCAGGTAAGTCGTACATTCTATGCTAAGGGTCAGACAGGTCAGCAGCTTCTGCTGGGCGCCTACAGTTCTCTGAGCTGTCAGGTAAAGGCTGGCAAGGTAAAGCTTTATACCCGTTATGAGATGGAAGATGTAGTGATCGTTGACGGTCGTGCCCGTGGTATCATCGCCAAGGATCTCTGCACAGGTAAGCTGATTCGCTTCAGCGCCAATGCTGTGGTAATCGCTACTGGTGGTTATGGTAACACCTACTTCCTCTCTACCAACGCAATGGGTTGTAACTGTACAGCAGCTGTTCAGTGCTATCGTAAGGGTGCATATTTTGCAAATCCTTCTTATGTACAGATTCACCCCACCTGTATCCCTGTTCATGGTGACAAGCAGTCTAAGCTGACGCTGATGTCTGAGTCACTGCGTAACGACGGTCGTATCTGGGTTCCCAAGAAGATTGAGGATGCTAAGGCACTGCAGGCAGGAACCAAGCAGGGCTGGGAGATTCCCGAGGAAGATCGTGACTACTATCTGGAGCGCCGCTATCCTGCCTTCGGTAACCTCGTTCCTCGTGACGTGGCCTCTCGTGCCGCTAAGGAGCGTTGCGACAAGGGCTTCGGCGTGAACAACACAGGTTTGGCCGTGTTCCTCGACTTCTCAGAGTCTATCAACCGTCTGGGTATTGACATCATCATGCAGCGTTATGGTAACCTCTTCGAGATGTACGAGGAAATCACTGACGTATTCCCTGGCGACCTGGCCAATGAGATCAATGGCGTGAAGTACTACAAGCCGATGATGATCTATCCCGCTATCCACTACACCATGGGTGGTATCTGGGTTGACTATGAGCTGCAGACCTCTATTCCTGGTCTGTTCGCCATCGGTGAGTGTAACTTCTCTGACCACGGTGCTAACCGTCTGGGTGCTTCTGCTTTGATGCAGGGTCTGGCCGATGGTTACTTCGTATTACCTTATACAATTCAGAACTATCTTGCAGACCAGAGCATCTGGGGCAAGGTATCTACCGATCTGCCCGAGTTTGAAGAGGCAGAAAAGAAGGTTGACGCCGAGCAGGATCGTCTGTTGAACATTAAGGGTAAGCGTTCTGTTGACTCTATCCATAAGGAACTCGGTCACATCATGTGGGAGTATGTGGGTATGGGTCGTACAGCTGAAGGCCTGAAGACTGGTCTGAAGAAGATGCACGAACTGGAGGAAGAGTTCGATAAGAACCTCTTCGTTCCTGGAACCAAGGAAGGCTTGAACATCGAGCTCGACAAGGCTATCCACCTGCGTGACTTCTTTACTATGGGTCAGCTCGTTGCTTTCGATGCTCTTTCTCGTAATGAGTCTTGCGGTGGTCACTTCCGCGAGGAGTACCAGACCGAGGAAGGCGAGGCTAAGCGCGATGATGAGAACTACTTCTACGTAGGCTGCTGGGAGTACAAAGGCAAGGGCAACGAGCCCGAGCTCATCAAGGAGCCGCTGGAGTACGAGGCTATCAAGGTACAGACACGTAACTATAAAAACTAAGGAATTATGGCTAAGAATATAAGCTTTACAATAAAGTTCTGGCGCCAGAATGGCCCCAAGGACCAGGGACACTTCGATACCCATGAAATGAAGGACATCCCCGATGATACCTCGTTCCTTGAAATGCTTGACATTTTGAACGAGGAACTCATCAACGAGGGCAAGGAGCCCTTCGTGTTCGACCATGACTGCCGCGAGGGTATCTGCGGTATGTGCTCACTCTACATCAACGGTACACCTCATGGACTCACTGAGCGTGGTGCTACCACCTGTCAGCTCTACATGCGCCGCTTCAATGATGGTGATGTCATCACCGTTGAGCCTTGGCGTTCAGCTGCCTTCCCAGTGATTAAGGACTGTATGGTTGACCGTAATGCCTTCGATAAGATCATCCAGGCTGGTGGTTATACTACCATCCGCACCGGTCAGGCTCAGGATGCTAATGCTATCCTGATTCCGAAGGAAGATGCTGATGAAGCTATGGACTGCGCTTCTTGTATCGGTTGTGGTGCTTGCGTAGCAGCTTGTAAGAATGGTTCAGCCATGCTCTTTGTATCGTCTAAAGTTTCTCAGCTCGCCCTGCTTCCTCAGGGTCGTGTAGAAGCAGCCAAGCGTGCAAAAGCTATGGTCATGGCTATGGAAGAGGCCGGCTTTGGTAACTGTACCAATACTCGTGCCTGTGAGGCTGTTTGTCCGAAGAACGAGACCATTGCCAACATCGCTCGCCTGAACCGCGAGTTCATCAAGGCAAAGCTTGCTGACTAATCGTCGTAAGACCTTTATATAAATAGGTGAGTCCAATCGGGCTCACCTATTTTGTTTTCCTATCATTTATTCTTCAGTGCCTTATCCACGCTGCCTGTTGTCAGGAGGCGTTGGCGGGCTTCTTCGTAATCCAAACCTAACGACTCCTGAATCATTCGTGTTCCGCGATCAATGAGCTTAGCGTTGGTTAACTGCATCTTCACCATACGGTTTCCTTCCACACGACCCATACGAATCATCAGCGAGGTTGAAATCATGTTCAGTACCATTTTTTGTGCTGTTCCACTTTTCATACGACTCGAGCCGGTCACGAATTCCGGTCCGACAATGGTTTCAATGGGATAATCGGATGCCTCAGCCAATGGCGTATGCGGATTACTGGTGATGCAACCTGTTAGTAATCCGTGCTGTTTAGCTTCCAGGATAGCACCAACAACATAGGGTGTAGTGCCCGAAGCGGCAATGCCAATCACAGAATCATCTTCCGAAGGCTGGTAGTTCAGCAAGTCTTGCCACCCCTGCTCTGTAATGTCTTCTGCCTTCTCAACAGCATGTCGCAAAGCCTTGTCTCCCCCTGCAATAACACCCACAACCCAATGGTCAGGCACACCAAACGTAGGCGGCAATTCGCTTGCATCCAGTACACCCAATCGTCCACTGGTGCCTGCACCGACATAGAACAGTCTGCCCCCACGTTTCATCCTCGGCTCAATGGCCTCTACCAGTCGTGTTATCTGAGGAAGAACCCGTTTCACAGCCTTTGCCACCAGCGCATCCTCTTCATTGATGTGCTGCAACAACTCGGCTACCGACATTTGCTCCAGGTGGTCGTAGTGTGATGGTTGTTCGGTAATTCTTGTTTCTAAATCCATTGACATCGCCACAAAGATACAAATTTTTCATTACATTATTCTTTTCTTCGAGAAGATTTTGTAATTTTGCCGCCTGAAATACAATTAACACGAAGTGTAATAGCTTTTATACCCGATAAACCATCCATGGCATATATAGGTGAACTGATATCAATAGGTGTAGCGTTCTCGTGGACAGCTACAGCGTTGCTGAGTGAGTTTGGCTCCAAACGACTGGGCAACCTGACGCTGAATGTGCTGCGAATGGGACTGGCACTGTTGTTTTCGCTGGTGCTGTTCGGTGTGGTTACCGGGAATCCCTTACCAGCTGGTGTTCCCGCCGATGCCTGTGGTTGGATGCTCTTGTCGGGATTGGTGGGCTATGTCATCGGCGATTACTGTCTTTTCCAGTGTTATATCCTCATCGGTTCGCGTTTCGGTCAGCTCTTTATGACCCTCGCTCCACTTTCTGCCGCCTTGATGGCCTGGATAACACTGGGGCAGCAGATGAAACCCATGAGTATTGTGGCGATGTTGGTTACCCTCTTCGGTATTGGCATCTCTGTGTTAGGTCGAAATGAGCACCACATGGTCTCCTTGAAACTACCCCTCAATGGCGTGCTGTTTGCCATTGGTGCAGCTATGTGTCAGGGCATTGGCTTGGTGTTGAGTAAGATCGGCATGGACCATTACGATATGACAGCCATGGCAAAGGCAGGCGTATCCGAATGGCTGATACCCTTCAGTGCCAATTTCTACCGTTGCATTGCGGGTATCATCGGCTTTACGATATTACTCTATTTCCGCGATGGAATCGGTCATTTACGCGAGGCCATGCACGACCGGAAGGGTCTTTCTGTTGCTATAGCCACCACTATCTTCGGTCCTTTCGTGGGCGTCGGCTTTTCTTTGATGGCTGTCCAATACACCGCTGCAGGCATTGCCTCTACGCTCATGGCCATGACGCCGATTATTATCCTCCTTCCTTCTTATTGGCTCTTCCACGAGAAGATAACATGGAAAGCCGTTTTGGGTGCTTTCATCTCTGTGATTGGTGTCAGCTTATTCTTCTTTGGTGGTGAGTAAATCAGTGAAAAGACCGATGAACGAGACAAGAAAAGGATTTGTTCAGTTGCACCTGAGTGTGCTCTTGGCAGGCTTTACGGGCTTGTTCGGACGACTGATTACGCTCAACGAAGTAGATATCGTATGGTATCGTATGCTCTTTACCAGTATGATATTATTGGTCTTTACGGGTCTGCCAAGGGTAGGGTGGCGTAGGTTCCTACAGCTCTGCGGTTGCGGAGCCCTGTTGGGATTCCATTGGATCCTGTTCTATGGCAGCATCAAGGCCTCGAATGTCTCTATCGGTGTGATTTGTTTCTCGCTCATCGGTTTCTTTACAGCCGTATTTGAACCGCTGTTGTTCAAGAAACGCTTTTCGTGGCTTGAGCTGCTTTTCTCGCTGATTACCGTGGCAGGTGTGCTTTGCATCTTCTCGCTTGATGCCCGCTACCGTTATGGTATAGCCATTGGTATTGCTTCTTCAGCGGTTTGTGCCCTGTATGCCATCTGTAACAAGAAGGTGAGTAAAGGCATTCGGAGTCGTACCGTACTGATGTATCAGATGTCAGGAGGTCTTTTGGCCGTATCAGTCATCATTCCCATCTATCTCATCTTCTTCCCTTCATCGCAACCCGTCATGGTTGTTCCAGAAGGAGCTAACCTTTGGTTCATGCTCTGTCATTCGTTGTTCTGTACCGTTTGCATGTATCTCTTGCAGATCCAAGCCCTGAAGCGTCTTTCGGCCTTTACCGTCAACCTTACCTATAATCTGGAGCCCTGCTACACCATCATCTTAGCTTTTCTCATCTTTGGCGAAGGCCGTGAAATCAACTTCTCCTTCTACATCGGCATTACATTGATTCTCCTCAGCGTTCTTCTTCAAACGCAAAGGGTATGGAAGAAGAAAGAATCATGATATATCCTTTTTATTGAAGAGTCTTGACAGATTTGCAACTTGCAATACAACTTTTTTACCACATTATTCTTTTATTCAAAAAGATTTTGTATATTTGCCCTCAGAAAGAATGTTTTAATTGAAGTAATAACTTTTAATAGATTAGTTAATGATATAGAAACAGAACGAAAAGAACGCTAACCGGCTTATGATGAGACTCAGTCTCACAAAGCTACAGAGACTTTACAATTAATATTAACTTACAGAATAGCGTTTCTGTTCGTACTTATACATAGATATTGAGCTTTTAGCTCTTTGTTCTTTAATCTCGAAACCGCCAAATCTTCGAAACGGAAAGAACAAGTTGTTGAAGGTTCACGCTTAATAGGCGTGAGCTATTCATGCTTGTTTCCGTTCATGGTTACTTGGCGGTACCAGAGATTAGATAAGCATCGAATGGTTCCGCCTTTATTTTTCTTCGCTATGAAACAAATAATTGTTTTATTAACTTTGGTGGCATTTGCTATTAATGTGAATGCCTATGATTTTTCAGTGAAAAATGCTGATGGAATTAATATTTACTACAACTATATTAATAATGGAAAAGAAGTCGCAGTTACTTATGAAGGATACTATAAAACATGGAGTTCAAGTAAACTGGATTACATTTATTGGTATGGTGGTTATAGAGGAATAGGGGATTGTTTAGTTGTTCCTGAGACAGTCACGTATAATGATCGTACATACCCTATTACACAAATTGCAACTAATGCTTTTCGCGATTCTCACGTTGAGACAATTATTCTTCCTAACAGCATAAAATATCTTGGTAGTTATTCGTTTACAGATAGTTGGATAGAGGAAATAACGATACCAAATGGTATCAAAGAACTAAAAAGTGGTGTTTTTTCAGGATGCACAGATTTAAAGAAGGTTTCTCTTCCAGAAGGTCTTGAGGTGATTGATAGTTATGTTTTTGATGGTTGCAAGTCATTAACTTCAATTTCTATTCCAGAAAGTGTTACTGTTTTAAAAGGTTTTACAGACTGTACAGGATTAACTTCAATAACTATACCAAAGAATGTTACTGATGTCTATTTTTCTGGTTGTGACAATTTGTTGAAGATATATTCTTATATTGAAGATCCTAGAGATATCTCTTATCCGTCAATTGCATTTTCAAAGAACACATATTATAGTGGTACATTATATGTACCTAAAGGGACAATAGAGAAATATAAATCAAAAGAAGGTTGGAAATCATTTACTTGGATTGAAGAGATGTCAAGTTCTGGTGATAACAGGTGTGCTACTCCTACATTGTCATATTCATACAAAGAGATAAAATATGATTGTGAAACAAGCGGCGCTACTATTCATGAAACGATAAAGTGCTCCGACGCTGCAACTACAACTTTTTCAGGTTCCCATAAACTCAATGCTGTCTATGAAATAACAGCTTATGCTACTGCAGATGGATATTCTCCATCAGAGACAATCAATGCAAAGCTATTCTGGATAGATGGTTCATTAGAATCTACCAGTATAAATAGTATTAGAGCAAACACCAGAGGCATCTTAATTCAAAATGATGATGGCTTCTTAAAAGTATCTGGACTGAATAACAATGAGCAAGTAACCATATTTGATATTAGTGGCACACAATTGGGTACAGCTAAATCAATTGATGGAACCGCTGTTTTCAACATTAATTCGATAGACAAAGTTATTGTAGTCAAAGTAGGAAACGATTCTGTAAAGGTTCAGTTATAAAACTATTAAAAAGATAATCAAGGTACAGCTAGTAAATAGATATCATGTGGAAGCCATGCGGCTTCCACATTTTCTTGCCCTATTATGCTTTTTGTGACGTAAAGAATCACGGAGACAGGTTTTGATACCAGAGTGCTGAAATAGAACAATTTCTCGTTTTTAACGTATAAGCTAAAGACGAAAAATATTGGTAACTAATTCTCCGCCAGATGGTGTAGTCGTTTGAGTTACAGAGAGATGACGGTGGAGGATTATTGTTGTAGCGCTATTGCAAAGAGTATGGAAGCATAAAGAAGACAAATAAGAAAGTTAGTAATTCGTATGGAGTTAAGATGTAGTTGTGGGTGAAATTGGGGGACAGTGCGCGTTGAGGTAAAGAGAGAGGTGTAGCTCTTGCGAAAGATTTCGCAACGTAAAATTTCGCATAAGTTTTGAATTTGTTTGTTAGTTAAAATAAAATGTGTTTCAAAACGGGTATAGGCACACAATCGTTTGGGTATAGGCGAACAATCGTTTGCGTATAGGCAATCGATGGAAAAGATGCTGTTTTCTCCCTTAATCAATGGCATTTTGTACTTCTATACGATATTTCTTGACCTGTTATCTGACATATTTATCATTCTTTTTTCGTATATTTGCAAACGTAATCATCATTCCCATGCTGGGAATAAAATGTTCCCATGCTGGGAATAAGTTGTTCCCACGTTGGGAATAAAGTGTTCCCATGTTGGGAATAAATGGAAACTCGTAAAGAAAGATATAATGAAACAGAAAAGACGTTGGTTTCTTGCAGTCGTTTGCTGTGTGATGAACAGTGCTTTGTGGGCCCAGTCAAATGTATTACAAGACACGCTGCGCTATGAGGTCAACCCGTTGCAGGTGCGACAGCACTTCGATGGCTGGGGCGTATCGTTGTGCTGGTGGGCAGGACAATGCGGCAAGTGGGATGACGAGAAGATAGATGAGATTGTCACCTGGCTCGTCAGTCCTGAAGGTCTTAACTATAATCATTTCCGTTATAACATCGGTGGAGGTGATGATCCCTTGAACCGTCATTGCACTCCCCACCACATGGGGCGTGGAAAAGGGTTGCGGGCCGAGATGGAAGGATTCAAGGATTCCCTCGATGATGTTTACCATTGGGACAGAGATGCAGCCCAACGTAAGATAATGCTGAAGATTAAGGAGAAGCGACCAGATGCCGTATTCGAGGCTTTCAGTAACTCTTGTCCTTACTATATGACCTATAGCGGCTGTGTTGGCGGTCATGAAGACGGTGGTAAGGATAACCTCCGCCCGGAGTATTATGAGGCGTTTGCCCACTATCTGGTAGATGTGTGCAAGCATTATAAGGATACATACGGCATTGAGTTCAAGACATTGGCACCTTTCAACGAGTCGGCTGCCAACTACTGGCACGCCAATGGCTCACAAGAAGGCTGTCATTTCGACTACGAGTCGCAAATCAAGTTCATCCAAGTGCTTGAGCCCATTCTCCGTCAGTCGGGTTTGAATACCGTCATCTCTGCCGCCGATGAGACCAATGTGGGGCAGGCCATTGCAGGACTGAACCGTTATGTCTCGGCAGGCATTGACAAACACATCGGTCAGTGGAACACCCATACCTATGGAGGAAACAATGAAGAACGAATACGCTATGGAGAACTGGCCCGTAAGACCGGCAAACACCTTTGGATGAGTGAAACAGGAGCAGGTGGCAATGGAATAGCCGGGAACCTCAGTCTGACACAACGCCTCTTTGACGATATGCGTTACATTCAGCCGGAGGCCTGGATAGACTGGCAATATATGGAAGAGGCCAACGATCAATGGTGTACCATCCGTGGTAGCTTTGCCAATCAGACATACGCGAAGGTGAAGAACTACTATGTACGACAGCAGTGTTCACGTTTCATCAAGCCAGGTTATACCATTATCACCTCCGATTGTAGGCAGTCGTTGGCTGCCCTCAATGCCCATTGTGACACATTAGTGGTGGTTGTTCTGAACCAAGGTAAGGCGAACACCCATGATATCGATCTATCCTATTTCCCCAACTATATAAGTAGCATCAGCGCCTATCGTACTTCTGAGAACGAGAATCTTGCCGATGCAGCCAACAGTGTCGCACTTAATGAGAGTCATCTCTTCGTCGATATGCCTTCACAGAGTATTACCACCTTGGTGATTCACTTTGATGATACCCATGCTGTGACTGCAAAGATGGATAGGAGTCTGGCTAAAAAGACCGACGGGAAGCCAAGACTTGTGGTGTGTACAGACATTGCCCCAGCAGATGTTGAGCCAGACGACATGGAATCGATGGTCAGACTGATGTCCTATGCCGACCAGTTCGAGATCGAGGCTCTTATCACCACGGTGGGATGGAACTGCGATCCCTATCCTGTTGAATGGGCGAATTATCTGCAGCGGGTGATTGATGCCTACCGAAAGGATGTACCGAAGCTGATGAAACGCTCAGGACAGCGCGTTTTTCTCTCGTTAGAGAAAGAAAATGGAACGCAGCGCATTGGCTATTGGCCCAGTGCCGACTATCTCAAGAGTCGTGCCGTCATGGGTAGTGTGCATGGTGGAATCAAGGTGATAGGCGAGGGCAATGATTCGCAGGGCAGCGACTTACTCATCCGTTTGGCCGATGAAGACGACCCCCGACCGATCTATGTGGCAGCATGGGGTGGGGCGAACACCTTGGCCCAGGCTATCTGGCGGGTAAAGCAGACTCGTTCGCCAGAGGAACTGAAACGATTCGTGCAGAAGTTCCGTATCTATACCATTACCGATCAGGATATGCAGTACAATATGCGTATGAATCGTGCCTATAGCTCTCATCAATGGCTGCGACAAGTCTTTCCATACGACCTTCAGTTCGTTTGGGATGAGGGTACGTGGCAGGAACAATGCGAGTTGGGTAAGCAAAACTGGCAGCTGCATAAGAATCATATCCAGGGAAAAGGTGCATTGGGAAAGGAGTATCCCGACTACAAATGGGGAGTGGAAGGCGATACATCCAGTTTCCTCTATGTGTTACCTAACGGACTCAATGATCCTGAAGATCCAAGACAGGCTGGATGGGCGGGTTATCATGAACGCGGACTTTGTGCTGATTCGCTCACAACAGCCTGGACCAGTTGGCAAGAGCCTGTTTACAGTACTTCCGTTGCCTACAAGAGACGCTTCTATCCCGATGAAATCGCCGATTTTATGGCTCGTATGCAGTGGGCTGACGAAGGTAAAGGAAACAGAAATCCAAAGGTAATCGTAAACAACAGTAAAGGACTTCAGCCTCTTGTCATCCATGCGAAAGCAGGATCGACCGTACGACTTAATGCCTCGAAATCGAAGGATCCCGATGGAGATGCCCTTTCTTTCCATTGGTGGCAGCAACCTGAGATCGGGAAGACGAAAGTGACGATCAATCCTTCTGATGGACCTAAAGTGTCGATACAGATTCCTGATTCCATCGGTGATACCATTCATCTTGTTTGTGAAGTACACGACAACGGACCATTCCATCTGGTGTCGTATCGTAGAATTATCATATATATCGAATAGACAATAGGAGGAAACAGTAATGAACCAAGCAGACAAGGTGGAAATCCACCCCTTTGAACCCTTCCTGCCCGACGGAGCGAAACTGCTGATGCTGGGTACGTTTCCTCCTGCAGAGAAGCGGTGGTCGATGCCTTTCTTTTACCCGAACTTCACCAATGACATGTGGCGCATTGTGGGATATTGTTTCTTTGGCGATAAGCTGCATTTCGTGGAAGACGATGGGAGGCACTATCGGTTGGAGGAGCTTAAGGAGTTTCTCACTTCCCATGGCATTGCCCTGTATGATACTTGCACACAAATCATCCGGACAAAGAACACAGCCAGCGACAAGGATCTGAAGGTGGTGCAGCAGACCGATATTAAAAGTATGCTGAGGCGCTTGCCGAAATGCACAACCATCGTCACGGCAGGTCAGCTGGCCACTTCACTTTGCGCCCAGCAGATGGGCGTGGAGGAGCCTAAGGTGGGAACTTTCGTCGCCATAGACTTTGAAGGACGAGCGTTGCGACTATACCGTATGCCGAGTTCATCACGTGCTTATCCGATGAGTATAGAGAAGAAGGCAGCGTTCTATCAGACGGTTTTCGACTCGTTAGTATGATCCATGTGTATTTTCTTTGTCTTGATAAGTGAAATATGTAATAAAAGTTGTATCTTTGTCCCATCATTTAAAACCAAAAACCCATGAAGAGACTATTCGCTATTGCAGCGGCTTTACTGACAACCATCTCATTGATGGCAGAGACAAGAACCTGGCCTTCGTCGAACGGACGACTGGCACTGACAGTTAGTGATGATGGTGGAATAGCCACCTACAGCGTAGAATATGATGGTGTACAGGTAATGGCACCATCGCGCTTGGGCTTTGAGGCCGATTTCGGGGATTTCACAAAAGACCTGAAGATGGGCGAATCAAAGATGGAGTTCAGGGATGTCACCTTTTATGCCATACCGCCGTATTTGAAGAAGTCGGAAATCAAGAAGAATGCAGAACGTTTCACCGTAGAGTTCACGAATGCCAGGAAGCAGCTGATGAAGGTGGTGTTCCAGATAACCAACAACAGCGTGGCTTACTGTTATGAGATTCCTCGACCTAGCGAGAATCCTAAGTGTGCCGTTATCCGTCGCGAGGTTTCTTCATTCAACTTCCCCGAAGGCACCAGCACCTTCCTTTGTCCGCAGATTGGTCCTATGACTGGCTGGGAGCGCACTAAGCCCAGCTACGAAGAGGATTATAAGGCGGATGCGCCGATGACCGATCGTTCGCGTTTCGGACAGGGATATACTTTCCCTTGTCTGTTCCGTGTGCCAGTGACTATTGAGAGTAAAGGTGGAAAGAAAGCGAAGACTGCTGACACCTTCAATGCTTGGGTACTGGTTAGCGAGGTGGGCGTTGATGGTAGCTATGTGGGTTCACATCTGAGCGACTATCAGTCGGAAACGGGTTATACCATTGCTTTCCCGCAGGCTGGTGAAAACAATGGAAATGGAACGCCGTTTGCGGGCATTCCTCTTCCTTATACCACTCCGTGGCGTACCATCGTTGTTGGTGCCTCCCTGAAACCGATTGTAGAGGATATGACGGGTATAGGACTGGTGTCGGAGAAGTACAAAGCCTCACAGGAATACAAGCCGGGTAGATACACTTGGTCATGGCTCGTGTGGCAGGATGAATCCATTAACTACGACGATCAGGTGCAGTTCATCGATCTTGCTGCAGCCATGAACTTCGAATACTGTCTTGTGGATAACTGGTGGGATCAGCGTATCGGTCGTGACAGAATAGAGGAACTGTCGAAATATGCACAGTCGAAAGGTGTTTCACTGATGTTGTGGTATAACTCCAATGGTTATGAGAATGATGCCCCACAGACGCCACGCGACTGTTTGTCAACGGCTATTGCCCGCGACAAGGAGATGGCTTGGCTTCAGAAGATTGGCGTGAAGGGCATCAAGGTGGATTTCTTTGGTGGCGACAAGCAGCCCACGATGCAGCTCTATGAGGACATCCTGTATGATGCAAACCGTTATGGTCTGCAGGTCATCTTCCACGGTTGCACCATGCCTCGTGGCTGGGAGCTGATGTATCCCAACTATGTGGCCTCCGAAGCTGTGCTTGCTTCAGAGAATGTGTTCTTCTCTGAGGGCCATGCCAAAGGCGAGGCTTTCGAACTTTGTCTGCATCCCTTTATCCGTAATGCCGCAGGACCGATGGATTGGGGAGGCACTATCATGAACAAATACCTGTCGAGAGATAATAAGAGCAGGCATCGCCGATACACTACTGATATCTTTGAGATGGCTGTAGCCATTGTTACACAGACTCCCATACAGTGTATTGCCATCCAACCCAATAACCTGAAGGAACTGCCGCAGTTCGAGCTTGACTTCCTGAAGAAGGTTCCTACAACGTGGAACAACACCCGTTTCCTTGACGGCTATCCTGGAAAGTACGTGGTACTAGCTCGTCAGCATGGTGATAACTGGTATGTGGCTGGTCTGAATGCTGAGTCGCAGGCTAAGACACTGACCATTAAGATGCCTGAATGGAAAGGTAAGACCGTTAACTACTATGTGGACGATGCTCTTGAAGGTCCGCAACTGCGTCAGCTGAAGTTCGACAAGACAGGTCAGGCGAAGGCTACGATACAGCCTAATGGCGGTATCATCCTGACAGATATGGCACCTTAATAAGTATTGGCAAACGAACCATCATAGCGAACTAAAAACTAAAAACCCGATAACATGAAGAAGAAACTGATGACATTAGGAATCTCGGCAGCAGTGCTGTCAACCTCCATGATGCAGCTCACCGCTTGTCAGGAGACCCAACGTGAAAACCCATTGCTGCTAGAGAGCACTCTACCCTTTGGTGCTCCCGACTTCAGTAAGATCAAACCGTCTGACTATCTGCCTGCCTTTGAGGTGGCTATCCAGCAGACAAAGGATGAGATTGCTCAGATTACAGAGAACAAGGATTCGGCTACTTTCGAGAATACCATCCTTGCCTATGAGGAGAGTGGAAAGACTCTTGACCGCGTGACACGCACCTTCTTTGCTTTGGTAGAGGCTGATAAGACGCCTGAGATTGGTGAGACAGAAAAGAAGGTGACGCCCATGCTGACGGATCTTGAGAATGAGATCTCATTCAACAAGGCCTTGTTTGAACGTATCCGACAAGTATATGAACGGGAACATGATTCTCTTCAGGGCGAAGACAAGAAGTTGCTGGAAGAGACTTACAAGGAGTTTGTAAGAAAAGGTGCCCTGTTGCCGGAAGACAAGATGACACGGATGAAGGAAATCAACATGCGCATCTCTGATCTGCAGCAGCAATGGGGTGAGATGTTACCTGATGCCACCAATGATGCGGTGGTTTGGGTTGACAGTAAAGAACAGTTGGCCGGACTTAGCGAGGCTGATATCGCCCAGTGTGCCAAGGATGCGGAGAGTCGTGGAAAGAAAGCACCTTATGCCATTGTCATCGTCAACACCACGCAGCAGGCTCCTTTGGCCAGTCTCGACAATCGTGAACTGCGCAAGAAGGTCTATGAGGCTTCTATCCATCGTGCTGACGGAACGGGTAAGTACAATACCTTCCCCATCGTGGTGGAGATTGCCAAACTCCGCGCTGAACAGGCTGAGATCATGGGTTATCCTAACTATGCTTCCTACTCGCTTGAGAAGACCATGGCAAAGACCCCCGAGAATGTCTATGACTTCCTGATGAACCTGATTAAGGCCTATGTGCCCAAGGCTGATGCCGAGACAAAGGCCATCGAGGATTTTGCCCGTAAGAGTCAGGGTGCCGAATTCCAGTTGCAGGCCTACGACTATTTCTACTATTCTGCCAAGATGAAGAAGGAACTGCTTGATATCTCTGAGGACGAGGTGAAGCCTTATTTCAATGTGGATAGCGTGCTCACCAATGGTGTGTTCTATGCAACCAATCGTGCCTATGGACTGACGTTCAAGGAACGTACCGACATCCCGACATACCATCCCGACATGAAAGTCTTTGAGGTGTTCGATAAGGATGGAAAGTCGAAAGCCCTTTTCTATTGCGATTATTTCCGTCGCCCCACCAAGCGCGGTGGTGCATGGATGGACGGCTTCCAGAAACAGAGTCGTCAGCGCCAGCAGCTGCCCATCATCTTCAATGTGTGCAACAACGCCAAGGCTCCTGAGGGACAGCCCTCATTGCTTACATGGGACGAGGTGACCACGATGTTCCATGAGTTCGGACATGCGCTGCATGGCATTCTTTCCGACTGTCAGTACAACAAACTGAGCGGTACTTCTGTGGCTCGTGACTTCGTTGAAATGCCCTCACAGTTCAACGAGTCGTTTGCTGCTATCCCAGAAGTGTTCGATAATTATGCCCGTCATTACAAGACTGGAGAGCCCATGCCTGCCGATCTGAAGGAGCGTATGCTGAAGAGCATCAATTTCCAACCGTGCTATGCCTTGGGTGAGAATCTCGCTGCCACCTGTGTCGATCTGGCTTGGCACATGCTTTCATCGAAGGATATCCCAACGGCTGAAAAGGCTATTGAGTTCGAGACAGAATCGTTGCGTAAGGTAGGACTTCTGAATCCTTTTATTCCAATTCCGCCACGTTATCACACTAGTTACTTCAATCATGTGTGGGGTGGTGGTTATGCAGCAGGTTACTATAGTTATCTGTGGACCGAGGTGCTGGCAGATAATATTGCCGACGTCTTTGCAAAGCGTGGTCCGCTGCTTCCTAAAACAGGACAGGATTTCCGCGATAAGATCTTAAGTCGGGGTAACACAGGCGACCTGATGCAGATGTTTACTGATTTTACTGGAATGAAGAGTCCCGATGTTTCCAGCTTACTCAGGGCAAGGGGATTATAATATATATTTATAATAGGTATGAAAAAACGTGTATACTGCCTGATGGCAATGATGGTGATGCTAAGCACTGCCATGGCGCAGAAACTGGTTCTCGTTGGTCGTTACGGTAAAGTCTGGAAGACGGAAAGTGTGTCTAACAAGAATAAGCCTAATGGTAACATGTTCCGACTTCGTCAGGATGTGCAGCGCACCGATCTGCCTCGAGTGCCTGAGACCGAAGGCTTGGAGTTGTATATCTCGGAACCGATAGATATGGGATGGCTGGGGTTCTATAGACTGCCGACAAGTGACGATAACTATAACTTTGTGGTGGTGATTTATAATAACGACCTGAAGCCGATACATGTGCTGAACCTGTGTGATATAGCCAACAACCGCTATTGCGAGGTGCAGGATGTGCGTTGGGATGCCGATAACCACAACCTGCTGTTCAATATGGCTTGTCCGAGTTATGCTGAGTTGATTAACGGTAAAGGCAGTAAACTTTATTGTTATAGCGTAGCCGACCAGCGTATTGTCTGGGAAACGGATTATCTGGTAAGCAATGATATCTTCATCCTCAATGATAAATATGTGTTCTGCTCGTATGGCTTTACCTCGGAGAAGAAGTTCCTGTATATGCTCGACAAGCTGACGGGTAAGGTATATAGTAAGCTTCCCATGGTGTATAAGGTGGAGTATATGGAGCTGCAGGAGGTGAACGGTAAGGAGATGCTCTATGTTGTTGATTACAATGACAATCTCTATACTTACAACATCAGTAAAGGACAGACTGCTGCGAAAAGCAGCGGCGTGCAGAAACCGAAAGTGTTTACAGTGGTCTATGCTACATCTAATGACGGTTTCCTGAATGTCAGGGCAGGGGCTTCAACCAAGTCGAAGGTCTTGACAAAGCTATATGGACAGATGCATGGTCTTGGCTCTGGCGTATTACTGGAGAAGGGAAGCACATGGAGTAAGATCAGTGTGGATCGTGTGACAGGCTGGGTATATAATAAATACCTGGGATCTCAGAACTGGTATGATGGCAGTGGCAAGACGGTCTTGATTGCCAATCGCAACAACATGCCTATCTATGGGGAGAACTATGTGGGTGAAGGCGATGATCCAGTGTTCACCACTGTTCCTAAAGGAACTGTCATAGCCGACCAATATGATGAACATGGTGATTACTATGAACTGAAGACAGGGCATGATTATCTGTTCATCAAGAAGAATGATGTGAGGATTGAGAAGAAATGAGAAAGCAGGTAACCAGACTTCTCTTGATGGCATTGCTGACTTCATTCACTTTATGTGTTGAGGCTCAACAAAGGATAGTGATGCCTACGCCATTGAAGACTGGTGATACCATTGCTGTAATCTCTCCTTCGAGCGTTCCTGATTCTGCTACGGTGGCAAAAGGTTGCGCTACGCTTCGCTCATGGGGCTATGTGCCTGTGGTGGGAGCTCATGCGTTAAACAGTTATCATGGCTTTGCAGGAACGGCAGATGAACGGGCTGCAGATTTGCTATGGGCCTTGAGGGAAACGTCCGTCAAGGCCATCATCTGTAGTCGAGGGGGTGATGGTGCCGTACAAGTACTACAGCGCATTCCCTTAAAGGAGTTCCGTGATCATCCAAAGTGGGTGATGGGGTTCAGTGATGTAACGGCTTTACATAGTGCTGAGGTAGCAGCGGGCGTGATGAGTATCCATAGTTCGATGTGTGACGGCATAGCCATGAGAGGGGAACGCGACTCGGTGAACATGATTCTTCGTAAGCTGTTACAAGGTGAGCTTCCTACTTATCAGGCACCTGCCCATCCCTTGAACCAACAAGGGGAGGCCACAGGAATACTCGTTGGTGGTAACTTCTCTGTGTTTTGCGGTTTGGCTGGTTCGGAATATGATTTCCTGAATCGGGCGGATGAGGGTCTGATACTCTTCATCGAAGATACTGATGAGTCGATGACAAAAGTTGACCGGATGCTACATCAGTTAGAGATCCGTGGTGTTCTCTCCAAGCTCAATGGCATCATTGTAGGACATTTCTCCAAATACAAATCTCCAGAGAATGGTTTTGCCGATATGTACGAGATGCTTCACGAGTACTTACAGCACTACCATATCCCTGTCTGCTATGATTTCCCTGTTGGTCATCATAGCGGCAAGAACTATCCGATGGTGGAAGGTTGTAGGATAAATCTAAAAGTAGGTCAGGATGGTACGCTTATTCAGTTCGTACATCCTGAATGATGAGAGGAATCAGAACTCATCGTCCATGGGGTAGTGTACACCCCATTTCTTCCGGAAGTCATCCATCAGCTGCATGATATAAAGTGTTTCCTCATGCGGCATTTCGCGAGGTTCCAGGAGTCCTTCAATCAGTGCTTCACGACAAGCTAAGAACTGGTATTCATACCCAGTGATCTGCTTTGGTACATGGATATCCTCTACGAACTCTCGATCGTGGGTGTTCACGGTAATCTTCTGCGGATTATTGATGTTGTCGATAATCAGATTTCCGTCGGTACCTGCAATCACACCGATGTTATCACCTACACAGGCAGCACTCGACTGCAGGTTACACAGTAAGCCGTCCTCGAGTACAAGACTGATGGCATTCGTCAGATCCATGCCCGTTTTGCTCTTCACGCACTGACTCTCTATCTGAACAATGTTCGCAGGGAAGAACATACGTACGAAATTCAGGGCATAAACACCTAGATCCAACAAAGCACCGCCACAGAGGTCAGCCCGCATGATGCGAGGCTTATCGCCCATGGAATAGCCTAAGGTGGCTGTAACGAGTCGTGGCGTTCCAATGCGACCGCTGTTAATCAGATCACGCACCATCTTGACCACTGGCTGATAACGTGTCCAGATGGCCTCAGCCAGGAACACCTTCCGTTCGTGAGCCAATTGGATAATCTCTGCCGACTGCCGGTAGTTTGCCATGAAAGCCTTCTCCACCAGACAAGGCTTATCATTCAGCAATGCCTCTTTGGTAACATCAAAATGATGCGAATGAGGCGTGCCCACATATACAAGGTCGACCGCCTCATCCGCAATCAGTTCGCTATAGGAACCATACGCCTTCTTCACCTTCCATTGCTTGGCAAAAGCCTCAGCCTTTTCCAAGGTGCGTGAAGCGACGGCATAGCATTCACATTCTGTAAGTCCGTTCAGTGTGATGGCTGCCTTCTCGGCAATCCATCCTGTTCCAATAATGCCAACCCGCAACACTTTTTGTGAGCTGACAGGATACTGTTGGTTGTTATTCTCCTTCATTTGTTATTCCTTTTTAATCGTTATTTTACTCTCCAAACATTCAGTACGATACCTTGGAAGCCCTGTGAGAAAGAGGGTGCGCAGAGGAAGAGCGAGTTGTTCAGCCAGGCATACTTACTATCTGAGGGTGCCTCAAACTGAGGGGCACATCTGAAATAGAAAGACGGTCTGCCTTCTTCTGCTTGACCAGAGGAGATGATTCCTCTGTTGCGGATATGGATATAGATACCATCATCGGTCTTGATGCTGTAGATGGCCTCAATCTCCGTTCGTCCTCCATTTGCCAACTGATAGTCGGCTCCACCATTCAGGATGGTTCCTTTGATGTTAGGACCTTCAAAGGTGCCGCCAGTAATAGGGATAACGGTACGTCGTCCATGTTGTGTCTCACCGCAGGAGTAGGTTTCTCCCAATGTCACTTTCAGTTGCATGACAAACTCCAATTGAGGAGCGTCAGCACCCACCTGATTCTGTGCGCTGACATTCAGTACGAATGCCAGCAGCACAGCGATCAATGTTATAGTCTTTTTCATTTACTTATTGATGATTTTCTTACCGTTCTGGATGATGATGCCCTTATAGCTGTCGTTCACCTTACGTCCGAAGAGGTCGTAGCTGCCCTGCTGTGAGGCAGCATCGTTGTTGATGTCAATGATGCCAGTGGCTGTATTGCTGAACTGGATCTTGTCGATATTACAGTTAGAACCTGTAATCACGATACGAAGAATCTGCTCTCCGGCCTCCAGTGGTTCACTCAGTGTTCCCTCCACTACTCTGTAGGTATCCCAGCTGTTATTACCAGTCTGAGGAACCCTGATGTCAGCCAGCTTCGTAATCTTACCATTCTTATTCAGGTTGATAGAGAAGCCTGAATTGTTAACACCAGAAGAGACGGTGGCCTTGAAGGAATAGTTTCCTGCTTCCTGTACATCGATGGTGTATTCCACCCATTCGCCAGTACTTGTATAACCGAGGGCCCTGCCGTTATTACCATTTACGATATCCACGCCTTCGCTGGCTCTGTAGTTGGCATCGCCTTGGTTCTGAGTATCGTTATCATGATAAGCAGCGCCTTCACCACCCTTGTCATAATACTCAGTCTGAAGAGTTCCAGGAAGAGTAGCGGGCTTACCAGCTGTGAACGGCTCACGCTTAGCAGTCACTTTCAGTGTATAGGATGCAGAATTAGAATGACCTTCAGCATCTGTAGCGATTGCCGTAACGGTAACTTTACCATTTCCTGTAGGTTCATATTCAACGGTGTAAGGAGCTTCAGTCAGCGTGGCAACCAGCAGGTTGTTGATATACACCTTCACGTTATTGATGGTACTTGTCTTTGAAGAAGCATCCACTGTGATAGTGGCTTTCTCGCCTCCAAGTATTTCAACAGGTGAATCAACAAAGCTAACACTGATATTCTCATCCTGTTCTTCTTTCTGGAACGCTATACTCTTGATATAGAAACCACCCTTGTCGATATTCAGACAGATTCTGTGTTGACCAGCAGTCAACGGCATCTTCAATTCTCCATGCATCACCTGGAAGTCGGTTGTACTACCTGTATTTGGCACTGCAATGAAATCAGAAAGATACTTCAGTCCGTCGAGAGAATACTCTGCCAGGTGGAAGACACCAGATGAGCTTGTTGAGGCAACCTCAGCATCGAACGAATAGATGCCATCTTCCTTCACGTTAACCGTATATTCCATCCAGCCGTCTGATTGCATGGATGATGTGCCAGTGCGAGATGCTTTGTTGTAAGAAACAGTTTGAGCACCTTTATCGAATTCAGTCACATTAATAGTACCAGGCAGTTCAACCGGAGCTCCATTGAAAGGCTCTCTCAGCTCGGTTGAATTGAGTACGTTGAAGCGTGAGTAACGCTCGTAGGTAGAGCCATCGGTAGCTGTAATGACAGCCTTCAGCTCCTTCCATCCTGCTTCAGCATCTGCGGGAACAGCATATTCCGTCAGATAAGGAGCCTCTGTCAAGGTGGCAATCAGCTCTTCACCCACATAGAGGTCGATCTTTTCGATAGTCTTGGTGGCCATGCTTGCACGAAGTTTGATAGGCAGCTTGTCGCCTTTTGCCACATTCATGTCTGCCGGTCGGATATAAACAGAAGCCTCTTTCTTCATTCCAGGGAACGGACTCTTGGCATTCTTGGCTGCATCACTTTGCATATACTCACGCAACCAAGTCATGGCAGGACGGTCCTTACCGTTCTTGATGATACCCGAGTTGCTTACCCATGTAGCACCATGGATATATCCCCAGATGGTGACACCGGCACACTGCTCAGCTTCCCACATAATAGGGAAGATATCTTCATATTGTTTCTTTTGTTTATTGTCATCAGCGATGTCAATATCCAACTCCGTGATATACATCGGCATCTTCAATCCGTCATTCAGCGTTTTCATCGAGCTTTTCAGTTTATCCACGCTGATATCATTCACATCATGCGACTGGTTTCCGTAGGCATCAATAGGAGCTCCGAAATCACGCAACGTCCTGACAAGTTCAAGATAGCTATTGGTGTCATGCTGGAAGGTGTTGAAGTCGTTGTAGATCAAGATAGCATCGGGATAGCGCTCATAAGCCATTTCAAAGGCCCTGATAAGCCAGTCGTAACCGGTTTTGCCACCACCGCCCAACGACTCCTTCATCAAGGGGTTGCCCTGCTGGTGCATACCTACTGCTTCGTTCACCACATCAATCATGGGCAGCTCAGGATACTTTTTCTTCACGGCATCAAACCATGTGACAATGGCTTTATAGCGCTCGCTGATGGACAAGCTGTTACTAAACCAATTGGGATACTGTGCTCCCCAAACGAAAGCATGGAACTTATAGGTGAACCCATATTTCTTAGCATAGTTAAAGGGAGTGTCGCATCCCCAGTTGAAACTACCTCTTGTTCCTTCAACCGATCCCCACTTTGATTCGTTCTCAGGGGTTACTTGGTTCCAGAGCTTGTAATACGGATCTACTCCGCCTCCAGCATCCATCTGGTACCTTGTTGTGATGTTCCCAAGGAACTTATCAGGGTTAGACGACAACTGGGCATTGACTTTCATCGGAGAAAGGCAAGCCAACATGGTTACGAAACAAAGAGTTCTCTGTTTTCGAGAGCGTAGTAAGGTAGAAATTTTCATCATGTTGTTTTTAAATGATAATTGTTAGTAAGTACATATTACGTTGCAAAGATATAAAAAACTTGTTATAGTTGTTTTGTAAATCGTAATAAAAATGTTATTCTGTGAATCATTTCTTACTGAAAAAGCCCGATAACGGGCATACATGATAAAAAAACTACGAGAGAATTTATGAGGAAGTGGCATACTTTCTGATGGAAAGTGCCATAGTTTCTCACAAATTCTCTCGAGAATGATTCAGTAAGTGCGCCACTTGGTGGTAGTATCTTACTTGCTATGTTTTGCCAACTTACTTCACATACTCTGCAAAGTCGGTCAGCTTCATGTCGCCCTTGCGAGCCAATGTGTCGTGCATAGCGAAGGCGGCAGGCAGGTTATGACGCGTCTGTCCCATCTTCGCAATCTTCAGGTAATCCCACAGCAGCTGCTTGTAGTCGGGATGTGCACAGTTTTCGATAATGGTTTCTGCGCGCTGGATGGGGCCCTTACCACGAAGGTCGGCTACACCCTGCTCGGTTACGATAATGTTCACATCGTGCTCTGAGCTGTCCTGATGAGAGACGAACGGAACGATGGAAGAGATGACACCGCCCTTGGCCACTGACGGACAAGTGAAGATGGACAGATAAGCGTTGCGGATGAAGTCGCCTGAACCGCCAATACCGTTCATCATCTTCGTTCCACTGATATGGGTGGAGTTCACATTACCGTAGAGGTCGGCCTCGATGGCAGTGTTAATGGCAATAACACCTAATCGGCGAATAATCTCAGGACTATTGGAGATCTCGCTCTGACGCAGGGTGAGGTGGTTCTTGAAGTAGTCCATATTGTCGTATACCTGCATCAAACACTCGTTGCTTACTGTCAGAGAGCAGGCAGAAGCATCCTTTACTCGTCCGCTAAGCATCATGGCCACCACGCTGTCCTGCAGCACTTCGGTGTAGATATTGAAGTCGGGCACATGCTTATCCTGTCCAAGTGCGCCGAGGATGGCATTGGCTGTAGAACCCACACCACTCTGCAGCGGCAGGAACTCCTTGGGGATACGACCCTTGTGCATCTCCTCTACGAGGAACTCAGCTGTAAGAAAACCAATCTTATCAGTAACAGGATCAGAATCCTTGAAAGCGCGAGCCTCATCGGGGATATTACATTCTACCACGCATACCACCTTCTCCTTGGGGATGGAAACGTAGGGTACACCGATGCGATCGCTTACATGCTCAATGGGAATAGCCTTGCGGTAAGGCGGATCGAGTGGTTCATATACATCATGGATGTGCTTTGCGTTCGGATTGTGGAATGAGTTCAGCTCCAGAATCACATGCTTGGCCAGACGGGCAGCAGTAGGAGAGATACCACCTGCAGCAGTCAGGTATACATGATAGTCGTTACCTACTTCCTCAATGTCGCAAACCTCAAGGATAGCCCAGTCAACATCTCCATAGAAGCCATAGCGAAGCTCCTGTGCCATATGACTCAGGTGCAGGTCGTTATAGGGAATCTCACCCAAGTTGACGTGCTTGCGGAAATCGGGATTGGTGGTGTAAGGAGCACGATAAAGAATAGCCTGGGCATTGGCCAGGTCGCCATCAGTGCTCTGTCCTGTTGAGGCTCCAGTAAAGATTGCTACTTTGAATTCCCTTCCAGCCTCATGTTCGGCAACGGCGATTTTTGCTAACTCCTTTGTAGTGGCTTTGGCAACACCTGCAGGTGTGAAGCCACTCATGGCGATATGGTCACCATTTTTAATCAGTGCTGCAGCTTCGGCAGCGGTCATACGTGTATAAGCCATGATCTGATATTAAAATTGTATATTGATTATTTGGTGCAAAGGTACTTCAAATCAGCGGGATTACAAAATTTCTATATATTTTTTTAGAATATCATGTCACAAATTCCGTTATATTACGTAATAAGGGTAAACAAGTCATGATGACGCAAGAGGAATTCAAACAGGAAGTGAAACGGATCAGATCCCATCTGGTGACAACCGCCCAGCGGTATCTCCATGATGCCGACGAGGCGGAAGACATCGTACAGGATGTGCTGCTGCAGCTTTGGCAGATGATCGATACCTTGCGGATTCCTTTTGATTCCCTGGCTGGAATCCTAGTGCGAAACCGCTGTATTGACAAGGTGAGACGGCAAAAGCCCGTTGTACGGATGGAACAGCTGGTGGATGCTTATGAGGAAGATGTTGATCAAGACCTGCTGGAACGTACCATGCGCATGGTGGAAACATTGCCTGATATGCAGCAGACCATTATCCGGCTCCGCCATATGGAGGGAATGCAGATGAGTGAGATAGCGCAGCTAACAGGCTCTACAGAGGTGGCAGTGCGGAAAGCTTTAAGTCGGGCACGTAAGGCCTTGGCGGAGAAGGTTAGAGGATTAGACTATTAGAAATTTAGAGGATGGATTATTAGAAGATTAGAGATATGAGTAATATATTGAGAATACGGACATTGACCGATCGTTTCTTGGAAGGAGAGACGACACTGGAAGAAGAGCGTGAGCTGTATGCGTTCTACCGCAGTGAGGAAGTCCCTGACGACCTGCTGTCTTTACGACCGCTGTTCGTTGGTCTGGAAGAGATACAGTTGGAAACTCCCTCCGTCACTCCAAAGAAAAAGATGGGTGACTGGCGTAAGTGGGTGATGATTGCTGCATCTGTTCTCGTGCTTTTCCTCCTTGGTGGCAGCTTCCTCTGGCAGCAACAGCAGAACGAATGTGTGGCTTATGTCTATGGTGAAAGAGTAACCGATCGTGACTTGATCATGCAAGAATTGGAACGAAGCATCGGAACCATGACCGAAGGTCAGAACGATATAGAGAATCAGTTAAACGATATGTTCAATATAAACTAAGTATAGCATGAAAAGAATAGGTATCATACTTGTCATATTACATGTTGCGCTTTTGGTACATGCGCAGCAAGGATTGCCGATAGATAAGCTGTTTCAAGGACAGGTGATTCCTCAGGAACGGATGATGGAGACAAAGGTACGTGGGAAGATGGTTGCCAAATACCAACTGTCGTACTTCCATAGTCTGAGGTTCTTTGCTACCCCCCGCGAAGCGCAACTCATCATGACCCTTGTAGATATGGGTGACCCCACCAAAGAAAACAAGCAGGAGAAGAGCGTGATGAGTACCAATACCGCAGAAACTCGTATGCTTCGCTTGGAACCGCAAGGGAAACAGAACCGTTATCTTTGTGCGAAAATGAACAAGAAAAACTCGAAGAGGGTAGAGATGGTGGTCATCTACATGGAAGGCACCCTCTCATCGTTGGAGAAAATGAAGGAGATTCTAAAGTAAAACGTAAATAACGTAATATAGTAATAACGAAAAAGATCAATAATATGGAAAGGTTTTTTATTTTGATGGCAGCAGCATTACTGCAAACATCGGCTTATGCCCAGTCGAACAACAATACCGTAGTGATTAACAATCCGAAACAGGTAACCATCGTCACAGGTGATTCTATCCAAAAGGTCATTGTGAAAGGTAAGGAGGGTGATGATAACTACGAGTATAGCAGCTCGATCCAGTTGGTGGACAGTAACTATGTGAGTAAAGAGGAAATCAACAAGGATAGTTGGTTCTTGAAGGATATCATTCCTTCTGTTAGCATGACAGGCAACTATGAGCAGAAAGGTAGAGCAGAGGTGATTCTCGGCGGACCCCTTATGATTGGTTTCACAGCGCCCACTCATACCGATTCAGGCACAGACTTCAGTACGTTCCGTTCTTGGGAGTTTGCCTTGCCGTTCATTGAGGCCACGGCCTTTTTTGATAAGAGTCATAGGAACGCCATTTCTGTTCAGACCTTCTTCAACTGGAGAAACTATCGTATGACGGGTGATACACGCTTCGTGAAGAACGAACATGGAAATGTGGAATTAGCGCGCTATCCAGAAGGATCTAAGCCCAAGTTCTCGCGTGTTAAGGTATTCAGCTTCTCTGGTGCACTTCTCTACTCCTACAGTAACAAAAACTGGGGATTCTCCATCGGACCGGTTGTCAACTTCAACACCTATGCCAGTCTGAAGACCCGCTATAGAATCGATGGTGGAAAATACAAGGATGTGGATAAGCATATCAACCAGCGGAAGGTTACCTTTGATATCATGGGTATTCTTGAGACGCCCGAGATTGACCTGTACCTGAAGTACAGTCCGAATAACGTATTGAAAGATGGCGTAAAGTTCCGCTCACTTACTTTTGGTATAGCATTATAAAAATACCTCTCGTTCTATTGTTTGATTCATGATGCCTTCGGATTCATTCCGAAGGCTTTTTTATCTATAACTTGTTGAAGTTTCTTCGTCTCGGCATAAAAAAAGAATAAATTCTTTTTGTTCTGCCCTCTACTTTTATTACCTTTGCACCCAAAATGTAAAGGATTATGGAACAGACATTATTGATATACAACACCCTTCATCGTCAGAAGGAGCGTTTCGAACCCCTTCATGCCCCCAATGTGGGCATGTATGTATGTGGCCCTACCGTGTATGGTGATCCCCATTTGGGACATGCCCGTCCGGCCATCACCTTCGATATCCTTTTCCGTTACTTGAAGCATCTGGGCTACAAGGTGCGCTATGTGCGTAACATTACCGATGTGGGTCACTTGGAGCATGATGCTGACGAGGGTGAGGATAAGATTGCCAAGAAGGCACGATTGGAGCAGCTGGAGCCGATGGAGATTGCACAGTACTACACCAACCGCTACCATCAGGCCATGGAGGCTCTGAATGTGTTGCCACCAAGTATTGAGCCACATGCCACAGGACATATCATCGAGCAGCAGCAATTGGTGCAGGAGATTCTCGACAATGGCTTCGCCTATATCAGTAATGGTAGTGTGTATTTCGATATTGAGGCATATAACAAGAAATATCACTATGGTAAGCTGTCTGGTCGTTCCTTAGAGAACGTCATCAACGAGAGTCGTGCCCTTGATGGCATAGGTGAGAAGCGCAACCAGGCCGACTTTGCCTTGTGGAAGAAAGCTTCACCCGAGCATATCATGCGCTGGCCGAGTCATTGGAGTGAGGGTTTCCCTGGCTGGCACTGTGAATGTACGGCCATGGGACGAAAGTATCTGGGCAATCATTTCGATATTCATGGCGGAGGAATGGATCTGGTATTCCCTCACCATGAATGTGAGATTGCACAGGCCACAGCTTCACAAGGCGATGACATGGTGAAATACTGGATGCACAATAACATGATTACCATCAACGGACAGAAGATGGGTAAGTCTTTGGGCAACTTCATTACCTTGGAGCAGTTCTTCACAGGTAACCACGAGCTGTTGAGTCAGGCTTATTCCCCCATGACCATCCGTTTCTTCATCCTCTCTGCCCACTATCGTAGCACGGTAGATTTCTCGGATGAGGCTTTGAAGGCCAGTGAGAAAGGATTGGAACGATTGATGAACGGCATCAACGACCTGCAGCGTGTTCCTGTATCTGATAAGTGTGACCCAGAAACCGAGCAGTTCGTGAAGTCACTGCGTCAGAAGTGCTACGATGCGATGAACGATGATTTCCTGACACAGATTGTGATCAGTCATCTGTTCGAGGCTTGTCGTGTGGTGAATACCTTGCTCGACCATAAGGCACAGATCTGCGCGGATTGCTTGAAGGAACTCTCCGACACCATGCATCTCTTTGCCATCGACCTCTTAGGACTCCGCAATGACAAGGGTTCTAACAACGATGCCCGTGAGGAGGCCTATGGTAAGGTAGTGGATATGGTTCTCGACCTGCGTTCAAAGGCCAAGGCAGCCAAGGATTGGGCCACCAGCGACCAGATCCGTGATGCCCTTGCAGCCGCGGGATTCGAGGTGAAGGACACCAAGGATGGTGTGACGTGGAAATTGAACAAGTAATATCTTTTAATAGAAAAAAGTGTATCTTTGGCAGATACACTTTTTTTGTTAATCAGCAATCGTAAAATCAAGCTGTCGTTTTTCGATATTCGCTCTGGCTACCTTAATACGAATGGGGTCGCCTAACATGTATTTGTTATGACGGCGGCGGCCTACCAATTGGTAGTTCCGCTCATCAAAGTCGTAGTAGTCATCATCGAGGTCGTGCAAAGGAATCATACCCTCGCAATGGTTCTCATCGATTTCCGCATAGATGCCGAAGGCGGTGATACCGCTGATATGAGCATCGAACTCTTCGCCGATGAATTCCGACATAAACTCCACCATCTTATATTTAATGGAGTCGCGTTCTGCATTCTGTGCAATCTGCTCCATGTCACTGCTGTGCTCGCAGAGCTCCTCATAATGGTCGCGGTTAGCACTTCGTCCTCCTTCCTGATAGCGGGTAAGCAAACGGTGAACCATCGTGTCAGGATAACGACGTATAGGAGAAGTGAAATGTGTATAGTAATCAAAGGCCAGTCCGTAGTGCCCGATATTGAACACGCTGTACTTTGCCTTCATCATGGCCCTCAGAGCCACACTCTCAATCACATTCTGTTCCCGTTTACCGTTCACATCGTCCATCAGCTTGTTCAGACTCTTCGAGATATCCTCTTTAGAGCCTGTGGTCTTCACCTTATAGCCGAAATGAGTGATGAACTCACGCAGTCGTTCCAGCTTGGTGGGATCCGGCTGGTCGTGTATTCGGTAGGGTAGTGTCTTGGCTTTCTCGCCTTTATTCACCTTACCTATTGACTCTGCCACCTGACGGTTGGCCAAGAGCATGAACTCCTCGATGAGCTTGTTAGCATCTTTCGACTTCTTGAAATAAGCGCGTGTGGGCTTACCGTTCTCATCTACATCGAAGTGCAGCTCCTCT
Organism: Prevotella sp.; assembly: GCA_017651265.1. GTDB lineage: Bacteria > Bacteroidota > Bacteroidia > Bacteroidales > Bacteroidaceae > Prevotella. The sequence goes on from JAGCDO010000059.1 coordinate 68,500, forward strand.
CGGTCGAACTTCACCGATCCGTTCTTGAAACGTTTCTTGCGCAACTCTTTGGCGAGTGCATCCAAAGTAATCAATTCTTTAGCGTATTCACCCTCATAGGTCTTGCGGGCAGGAGCAGGTTCGCCTGTTCCATCTTTCACGCCATTCTTCTCCAAGATCTCCTGAACCTCCTCGTAGGCAAAGCGGCGGTTACTCTTGATGACCGTATGAGCCAAGTGCCAATCCTTGATGTTCGCCTCGCCGTCGAGAACGAAGATTACACTATAGCACAACTTCTCCTCATCAGGGCGCAAGGAACAGATAAAGTTACACAGACGTTCAGGCAACATCGGAATGGTGCGGTCAACGAGATACACACTGGTAGCCCTCTTCTGTGCTTCCTTGTCGATAACGGAGCCTTCCTTGACGTAGTGGGAGACATCAGCGATATGAACACCTACCTCCCACAGTTTCGGGGGTGCGGAGGTGCGGGGGTGCGGGGGTACGAGATTACCTTTGTACTCCCGTATAGACAGCGCATCATCAAAGTCCTTGGCATCCTTGGGGTCGATGGTAAAGGTGGTAACATCACGGAAGTCCTCTCTTCGGGCAATCTCCTGCTCAGTGATGCCTGGATCGATTCTATTGGCCGCCTCCTCCACGTTCTTCGGGTACTTATACGGCAGTCCGTATTGAGCAAGAATAGCATGCATCTCAGCATTGTTCTCGCCAATCTTTCCCAATACGTCAATCACTTCGCCCACAATGTTCTTCGACTCCTTCGAAGGCCATTGTGTAATCTTTACCACCGCCTTATCATCAGTCTTACCCCCCTTGAGTTTCTTCTTGGGGATGAAGATATCGTGAACGAACAAGTTCCCATCGGGAATCAGGAAGGCGAAATCGCGCTCCACCTGCAGTCTTCCAACCACCTGGTCATGCGCCCTGCGAATAATCTCTGTGACCATAGCCTCTTTGATATGCTTCTCACGTCGTGCCATCATCGTAACCTTCACACGGTCGCCATTGAGTGCAAACATCGAGTTACGTTCTGCGATGAACACAGGCTTATCACTTCCATCGGCAAGGAACGAGTTCTTTCCGTTGGCCTTACGGATGAAAATACCTTCGGCCACCTGTCCTCTTAAGTTCAGTCGGTAGCTATGCTCAGAGGGCTTACTTAAGAAATCGTCCCAGCTCATATCCTCGAGGATGTCCATGGCAAGCATCTTCGAGGGATGGTTGTCAAGGTGCAGGGTCTTGAAGATCTGCTTGATGGTGTATGTTTCGTTAGGGTTCTGCTGGAATAAGGTCTGGAGCATTTCGCTCAGCTTATTCTTGGTGAGGCGTTTGCCTTTGTTCTTACCTTTTGCCATAGTCGTAGCGTTTAATAGAATCGTGATGCAAATATACATAAAATCTGCGAAACATACTATTTTCGTTACGTTTATTTTGCATTTCGTTCACTTATTCGTACCTTTGCATGTTGAATGGACAGGATACTGATTACAGGCGCCTCTGGATTCATCGGTAGCTTTATCGTGGAAGAGGCATTGAAACGCAACATGGAAGTATGGGCAGCCGTCAGGAGAAGCAGTTCTCGCGAATGGCTGCAGGATGAACGTATCCATTTCATTGAGCTGAATCTTTCTTCTGAGGACGATTTGAAGAAACAGCTTCAAGATCATGTCTTCGATTATGTAGTGCATGCCGCTGGTGTTACGAAATGTCTTCGTAAAGAGCAATTCTTTAAGGTGAACACCGAGGGAACAAAACATCTGGTGATCGCCTTGCTCGCTTTGCAGATGCCCTTAAAGAAGTTCATCTACCTGAGTAGTCTGAGTATCTTCGGAGCCATTCGTGAACAACAGCCCTACGAGGCCATCCGTGAAACTGATACGCCGCAGCCTAACACGGAATATGGCAAGAGTAAGTTAGCCGCAGAAGCAATCCTCAAGGGTTGCAGTAAGCCCCTCCCTATGGAGGGGTTGGGGGTGGCTCTCCCTTACGTCATCTTGCGCCCCACAGGTGTTTATGGCCCTCGCGAAAAAGACTATTTCCTCATGGTGAAGAGTATCCAGTCGCATTCGGATTTCTCCGTAGGTTTCAAACGTCAAGACATCACCTTTGTTTATGTCAAAGATGTGGTGCAGGCCGTCTTTTTAGCCATGGAGCGCGGTAAGAGCGGCAGGTGTTATTTCCTGAGCGACGGACAGGTGTATCAGTCGGCTACGTTCAGTAATCTGCTTATCCGCGAACTCGGCAACCCCTGGTGCCTACGCATCAAAGCCCCCATCTGGTTACTGCGCATTGTTACCTTCTTTGGCGAGCAGGTGGGTAGGATAACAGGAAAGATATCCGCGCTGAACAACGATAAGTATCATATCCTGAAGCAGCGCAACTGGCGTTGTGATATTCAGCCGGCAATCGATGAACTGGGCTATCAGCCGGAATACCAGCTGGAGCGTGGGGTAAAAGAAACGGTTGCGTGGTATAAGGAGCAAGGGTGGATTTAGTGGAATTGAGAATTGAAAATTGACAATTGACAATTGAGAATTGGAATTGAAAAGATTGTTTGCGATAGAGAAGAAGCCCTGTAAGGGGTTGTTTGCGTATGAGTGGGTGGTGGCAGCTTATCTGTTGCTCACCCTGATCGTCATCTTCTTTTGCTATACCAAGATGCCGAATGCGCAGGCAATGATCTGGGGACGAGTGCGTGTGGTTGTCACAACGGCAGCTATGATTCTTGTCTATCGACTGATTCCTTGTCGTTTTACCCGTTTGGCGCGTGCCACCCTTCAGTTGGCAATGCTTTCCTGGTGGTATCCCGATACCTATGAAATCAACCGCATCTTTCCCAACCTCGATCATCTTTTTGCCCAGTGGGAACAGCAGCTTTTCAGCTGTCAGCCAGCTTTCCACTTCTCGCAGCTGATGCCTTGGCCGTGGTTCAGCGAACTGATGGACTTAGGTTATGTGTCGTATTTCCCCATGATCGTCACGGTGGTCATCTTCTATTTCTTCTTCCGCTACGAAGAGTTCCATCGCACCGTATTCATCATCTTAGGTGGCTTCTTCATCTATTATATCATCTTCATCTTCCTGCCAGTAACGGGTCCGCAATATTACTATGGAGCCATTGGAATGGATCAGGTGGCGCAAGGCGTTTTCCCTAACATACACGACTATTTCAACTTCTCGATGGAGCGAATGACGAGTCCTGGATATGCCAACGGTATTTTCTACCAGATGGTGGAAGATGCGCATAATGCAGGCGAACGCCCAACAGCAGCCTTCCCAAGCAGTCATGTGGGCATCACTACCATACTCATGTTCCTTGCTTGGCACAGCAAGAGCAAGCGTCTGTTCTTTATCCTATTACCCTTCTTCATCCTGATGTTCTTTGCCACGGTTTATATCCAGGCGCACTATGCCATTGATGCCATTGCCGGATTGCTTACAGGAGCCTTATTATATGGCGTTTTGAGCAGATTTTGTACCTACAAATGGTGATATAGGGTTAATAAATCTTAATTTCTTGAATAATTAGGTATAACGTACGTAAATATAATGTATATTTGTGCGTTCTATCAAATATAATTAATTCAAGAAATCGACTTTCCTATGAGCAAGAAGAAGCATTATTGTATATTCCTTATTGTCCTATTCCTGAGCACTTTACCGCTTTGCAAATTGGCTGCACAGCAGACAGAAGATACGCATGCCCACTCTGAAAGTCATAAGTGGAAAGGTATCGATGTGAATAATACAGTGATTGGCAATGATGATTATGCTCCTAATCCCGGTTCCTATAAAAATTATACTCCTTATATAGATAAATACCCCTTTAATAAAGGAAAGACCATCTTTCTGTATAATGTAGGCACAGGTAAATTTCTTATTGAAGGTGGTAACTTTGGAATGGAGGGCAGACTCTTCCATGAAGACTTTGGGCGCCCTTTATATTTGTTCTCTGATGGATACATATTGAGTGGCATCAAAGAGAAAGTTGATGATACGAGTACTAAGTTTATATTTGGTTGTAACGTCCCGGGAGTATTTCATTCACAGTCAAACTGGACTAATTGGAATCAATACAGTTTTACTATTATGATGGACGCTGATTTATCCAGACGCTCTAAAGGATGGCAGTTCCAACGGGTGCCAGGTGAAACAGGCGACACCTACACTTACTACATGTATGAAGAAAAGAGAGTTAATAATAAAGATGTTCAATATTATCTCGGTGCTGCTTATGGTGAATGTCATGCTTCCGCTTGGAAGGGTGATGGACAGCTTGTGTATATGGATGATGACCGAGCCACTTGGACAACCTATAACCCTCAAAATGACACAAGTAAAAAGAATGTAAATGGCGAAGGAATCGCCTTGAATGAACTTTACCAATGGCGTGTTGTATCGATAGAGCAGTTCTATGAAGTGCTTAGTGAAGAGGTGACAGGACTGAATCCCAGCGTCGCTGCATTAATACTCGACCGTGACTTTACACGTAATGCCAACGACTTCGACACAAACTGGGTGATGGAGGAAAAAGCAGACGCTGATTATACTCAGAAAGGAAGATGGGGTTATACTTCCGGCAGATATCTTAATAATGCTGAACAGAATAGCGCTACTTATCCCAATGATGCCTGGAACAAGCCAATACGACTGAAAAACGTATTTGATGGAGATCTCGCTTATGGCTGGGAGAATGCAAAATACGGCTTTTTGACCTTTGAGGGAATTGGTCGGACATATACTGAGTTCGAAGTACCCCAACCAGGGTGGTACATGATTCAATGTTATGGTTTCATACAAAGCGATAACAATGATGCCTACATTTTTGCCAAAGTGAAGGACAGCACAATTGATGGCATTGAAGGCGGCGAATCGAAAAATAATTTGGTAAGAGTACCCTCGGGCACATTTCCGAGCAAAAACTCAAAAGCCAATTGTCTTGAGGTAGGTAAAACCCTTACAAGATCAGACAAGGATAAAGAGTCATATAAGAACACTGTGTGGATTCTGGTAACTGAAGAGCAGTTCCCAACAAATGGGCCAAAGCCTGTGCTACAAGTAGGCGTAGGTAAGGACGCTGCGACCAAGAGCACTAATAAAAAGAATAATTGCTACTACGATACCGACTGGGTGTGCGTGGATGACTTCCGTGCATCATATTTAGGACTGGGTCCTTGTTTCTTCTACGAGGATGAGGAAAATCTGGACTACTTGCTCTTTGATGAAGAACATATCAAAAAACAGCATCAGAGTGCGGTGCCGAATGGACATTATAGCGGAGCGGTTTGCTTGGAACGAACCTTCAAGAAAGACCAATGGAACTCGTTCTCGTTCCCGTTGCCACTCACAGGCGAGCAGGTGCGCTTTGCTTTTGGCGAGGATGCAAAACTGGCAAGAATACATAGTGTCGGTAATATGTCACAGAATCCCAACGTCATTGATTTCAAGACAGTGACTCTATTTACCACTGATGTAGTGGTGGAACCAGGAAATTTCTATCTACTGAAACCAACAAAGGAACCGACATCAGGTATTGACCCACTGGAACAACAAGCCACCTACTATGAATTGGGACGTATGTTCTTCTCTGTGAATGAAAGCGAACCAGATAGTTATACCCATGATAGGATGTCTGTAAATGTGTTGATGAAGAATGAACAAAGCATAGTTTCGCGCGATGGCAACCACGACGGAATAGCATCGGTGAACTATGTGAGAACCCCTGGCTATAAAAGCTTCAGCGTGAGTGGCGGTGTTCATTATGGGGATGAAGCCAATGGCATCTATGCTACCAAGGGTTCCTATGCCGTCAGCAACAACACCATCTATCATCTGGCAAAAGATACTCCTCTCAAAGGCTTCCGAGGCTGGATTACATTGCAAGAACCCGTTGGTCAGCAGGCAAAAGATTTCACGATGGAAGTCTTTGGAATCTTCGACAAGGAGCCTGTTTCTATTGCTACCGACGTGGATTTGCCGCGCATACAGATTCTTAATAATGATGAGGCCGTATACGACCTCTCAGGTCGTAAGGTGGGCAATCTGGGCTCCTCTTTACCGAAAGGACTGTATATCGTGAGAGGCAAGAAGTATTTGGTGAAGTAGTGTATGAACAAGAGCGTGGAGAAACGGAATATGAAAAGACAATACATAGCACCGGAAACATGGATAACCCCTTATGAGGCTATCGATATTCTTGCGTACTCTCGTTTTGGCTATGCTATTGATAACGATCCTCCCAAGGATAGTAATATCATCAACATCGAGGAAGAAGATGAGAACTGGCCAGGAGAAGGCCAGTGGGGAGATACTTGGTCAGGTGAAGATTGGACAGATACTGGATTCTATCTGGATCTGGATTGATCGCCATTTTCTTACATTCTTACATTCCAACTTTCTTACATTAAGGTGGTTTTGAAGTGCGGAAATCAATGGCCTATATTATATATAAATATAGAATAATAATAATTATAATCACTTCAATTTGACGTTCCAATTTTGACAATCTGCAACCGCAAAAAGTGAGAAGGTGCTTAATGTAAGATTGTTGGAAAGTTGGATTGTAAGATTTTGATAGAAAGTGCCACACTTCGCGTTTGAAACTATGGTACTTTGCGTTTGAAACCATGGTACTTTTCAATTGAAAGTGCCTCAAACGCTGATAGCGGGAACGTCATTCTCTGGTAGCGTTTACGGCGTTCAGTGTTTTTTAACGTTAGAATCTTGTTTGTTAAAGGATTTTCACGCGCTGTAGGGGGTCGATATTTGGTGGTTACAATAATTATACGTACCTTTGTCACCAAATAACAGAATAGTGAAGAAACTCTATATAGAAACATATGGGTGCCAGATGAACGTGGCCGACTCAGAGGTTGTTGCCTCTGTGATGCAGATGGCCAATTATGAGGTCACCACAGATATTCAGGATGCAGATGCGGTATTCTTGAACACCTGTTCGGTAAGAGACAATGCCGAACAGAAAATCTACCACCGCTTGGAAGAGCTGAATGCGATGCGCAATAAGCGTGCCAGCGACTCTTCAAATGTCACTCCACACTCCTCACTCCACACTCCTCGATTGATCATAGGTGTTCTCGGCTGTATGGCCGAACGGGTAAAGGATGATCTGATCAAGAACCACCATGTGGATCTGGTGGCAGGACCGGATGCTTATCTTTCTTTGCCCGACCTGATTGCGCAGTGCGAACTGGGGCAGAAAGCCATCAATATCGAACTCTCTAATACCGAAACCTACCGTGATATTCTTCCGCAACGACTGCATACTGCCAAGGTGGGCGGCTTCGTGAGTATCATGCGCGGCTGTAATAACTTCTGTCATTACTGCATCGTGCCCTATACCCGAGGAAGAGAACGCTCAAGAGATGTGGAGAGTATTCTGCGTGAGGTTCAAGACTTGCAACAGCGGGGATTCAAAGAGGTGACTCTGTTGGGACAGAATGTGAACAGCTATGGATTATCTCCCAGTGGAAAACCGCTGCCCGACGGAACGAGCTTTGCTGAACTGCTGAGAAAGGTGGCAAAGGCTGTTCCTTCGATGCGCGTGCGTTTCACGACATCCAATCCCGAGGATATGAGCGAGGACATCCTCCACGCCATTGCCGAGGAACCGAATCTCTGTCGGCATATCCACTTCCCAGCTCAAAGCGGAAGTAATCATATCCTGAAACTGATGAACCGTAAATATACCCGTGAGGACTATCTGAGTAAGGTGGAGGCCATCAGAAGGATTATCCCTGATTGCGGTCTTTCAACAGATATCTTTGTGGGCTACTGCGATGAAACGGAAGAGGACTTCCAGCAGACGCTCTCGTTGGTGCGTGAAGTGCAGTTCGATTCGGCGTTTATGTTCAAATACTCGGAACGACCGGGTACCTATGCTGCCAAGCACTTGGCGGATAATGTGCCCGAGGAGGAGAAGATTCGCCGACTGAACGAGCTGATCACGCTGCAGACACAGATCTCAGCCGACCGCAACAAGCTGGATGTGGGAAAGGTGTTCGACGTGTTGGTGGAAGGTTTCAGTAAGCGCTCTCGTGAGCAGCTGATGGGACGCAACGAGCAGAACAAGGCCGTGGTGTTCAACAAAGACGGGCATCATATCGGTGAAACGGTTCGGGTAAAGATTACAGAGAGCTCCAGCGCCACGCTGAAAGGAACGATTATCGAGGAAGGAGGAAGGAGGAAGGACGAAGGAGAATAGTACAGAGATACAAATAAGGAGTATAGAGGTCTTGTTGCATGATGCAAATCTCCTTCCTCTTTCCTCCATCCTCCTTCCTCGATATAACATAATAAAGCATGAAAGAATTCTTAAAGGTATTAAAACGCTTCATACCGCCCTATAGGAAATACTTGTTCCTAACGGTGCTCTTCAATATCCTCAGTGCGGTATTGAATATCTTCTCATTCATGACCATCATCCCCTTACTCAACATCCTCTTCCAGACGGAATCGGGTATGCGACAGACGGAATGGATAGAGTGGGGCGAGATGAACTTGAAGAACTGCACCGAGGTGGTAAGCAACAATGCGAACTGTCTGGTGCAGGATATGGTATTGAACTTAGGTGCTACCACGTCGTTGCTGGTTATCGGACTCTTCCTGGCGTTCATGACCTTCCTGAAGACGGGTGCTTACTTCCTATCGTCGGCTACCATCATCCCCATTAGAACAGGTGTGGTGCGTGATATCCGCAACCAGCTATACCAGAAAATCACATCGCTGCCTTTAGGTTTCTTCAGCGAGGAACGTAAGGGTGACATCATTGCTCGTATGAGTGGTGATGTTCAGGAAATAGAAACATCCATCATGGCGAGTCTTGATATGTTGTTCAAGAATCCCATCCTGATCATCGCCTATTTCACCACATTGCTCATCGTTTCATGGAAACTCACGCTCTTCACCATTATCTTTGCACCGCTTTTCGGTTGGTTCATGGGCTTTGTGGGCAGGAAACTGAAGGCCAAGAGCATCAGGGCACAGTCGTTGTGGAGCGACACGATGAGTCAGGTGGAGGAGACCTTAGGCGGCTTGCGTATCATCAAGGCTTTCAATGCCGAGGAGAAGATGAACCGCAGGTTCGACCATGTGAACTCTTCGTATCGTAACGATATCATGCGCGTGAATATCCGTCAGCAGATGGCGCACCCCATGAGTGAGTTCTTAGGAACGGTAATGATTGTTATCGTGCTCTGGTTCGGTGGTATCCAGGTATTGAACAATGCCTCCATCAGCGGACCAACCTTTATCTACTACCTCGTCATTCTCTATAGCATCATCAATCCGCTGAAAGAGTTCTCCAAGGCGAGCTATAACATCCCCAAGGGATTGGCTTCTATGGAGCGTGTGGATAAGATTCTGCTGGCCGAGAACAATATCAAGGAACCCGAGAATCCCAAGCATATCGATAGTTTCGAACATCAGATAGAGTTCCGCAACGTGTCGTTCAAATATGCCGACCAATGGGTGCTGCGCGACATCAATCTGGTTATTGAGAAAGGTAAGACCATCGCCTTGGTGGGACAGAGTGGCGGCGGAAAATCTACATTGGTGGATCTGATTCCGCGCTATTACGATGTGCAGGAAGGTGAGGTGCTGATAGATGGTATCAACGTGAAGGACTTGGGTATTCACGACCTGCGTAAGTTGATTGGTAATGTGAATCAGGAGGCCATCCTCTTTAACGACACCTTCTTCAATAATATCTCCTTCGGCGTGGAAAATGCTACACGAGAGGAGGTGGAGCATGCGGCAAAGATTGCCAATGCCCACCAGTTCATCATGGCAGCCGAACAGGGGTATGATACGAATATCGGTGACCGTGGCGACCGCCTCAGTGGCGGTCAGCGCCAACGTGTAAGTATTGCTCGTGCCATCCTGAAAAACCCGCCGATATTGATTCTTGATGAGGCTACATCGGCTTTGGATACGGAAAGTGAACGACTGGTGCAGGATGCGCTTGAACGACTGATGAAGACGCGTACCACTGTGGCCATTGCGCACCGTTTGAGTACCATTAAGAACTCGGATGAGATCTGCGTGCTCCATGAGGGACGAATCGTTGAACGTGGCTCGCATGAGCAGTTGCTCAACAGCGACGGCTATTACAAGAAACTCCATGAGATGCAATCGTAGGAAATGAAGGGGGGGATAGGATATAAGTTGCTATATGGTTGTGCCTATGCGGTATCGTTGTTGCCGTATAGCATCTTGTATGTGGTCTCTGATTTCTTCTACCTGTTGGTGTATCATGTTGTGGGCTATCGTAAGAAGGTGGTGAGAAAGAATCTCTCTTCGTCGTTCCCCGAAAAGGATAAGCAGGAACTGAAGAAGATTGAGAAGGCTTTCTATCACTGGCTGTGCGACTACTTCGTTGAGACGTTGAAACTACTGAGTGTATCGGATGAGACACTGCTGAAACATATTGAGTTTCGCAATGCCGAAGAGATAGAGCAGTGCTTCGACAAAGGACAGTCGTGCGCGGCCTTCCTGGGTCATTACTGCAACTGGGAACTGCTGTCCACAACAGCTTTGGCCATGACGCGCTGGAAGGAAACCACCAACGAACATCAGTCGGCTGTAATGGGCCTGATCTACCATCCGCTCCGGAACAAAGCGTTCGACCGTCTGTTCATCCAGTTACGACAGAAGAAACAAGGTACTTGCATTCCCAAGAAGGAGATTCTTCGCTATCTGGCTAAGTACAGAAAGGAGCAGCGGATGTCGCTGTTCGGCTATATTGCCGATCAGAATCCGAAGTGGGAGAATATCCATCTGTGGCTACCGTTCCTGAATCATGACACTCCTGTGTTTACAGGCGCAGAGAGAATCGTGCGGAAAATGAACAATGCAGTGTTCTATGTCGATATGGAACGGCCAGAACGAGGGAAGTATATCTGTACTTTCAAGCGGATGAGTAATGAGCCAGGACAACTGGAGGAATATGCGCTGACGCGACAGTTCTTCCAGATGCTCGAGGAAACGATTCGTCGGGCACCACAATACTACCTCTGGACGCATAACCGATGGAAGCGGACGCATGAGGAGTTTGATAGGAGGAAGGACGAAGGAGGAGGGAGGAAGGATTCCCTCCGGGAAGGACGAAGTTGAATGAGTAGAAAACTGATTCTTAGGGAGAAATACAAGGACCTCAAGGAGTTTGTGGCACAGATTCCCAGAAGGTTTGAAGACGAGGGGCGGACCGTTTATCAAGGTCGGAACCTCATCAAGGTGTTCGATGGACCTAACGACATGCTGATGAACGTAAAACGCTATCGTATTCCTAAGGGCATCAACCGCCTTGTCTATTCCCTCGGCATCCGCAAGGCCAAGGGTTTGCGGGGCTATCAGTATCCGCGGGTATTATTGGAAAAGGGGATAGATACCCCAGAGCCTATTGCCTATATCGAGGATAGGAAAGGTGGACTCATCACCTATTCTTATCTGATTACCGTGCAAAGTAAGCTGCAACACACCTTGTATGAGTTCGGGAATGCCCCGAAAGAGCAATGGCTGCCGATGGTGGAGCCCCTTGCTGCCTTTGCAGCCAAGATCCATGAGCAAAACCTCATGCACCGCGATTTCTCTCCAGGCAATGTGCTGTGGGATGTGATTGACGGTACTTATCAGTTCTCAGTGGTGGATATCAACCGTATGTATTTCGGTGAGGTGGACATGAAGCAGGGATGTGAGAACTTCGCACGTCTCTGGGGACCGAAGGAGTTCTTCTGTGAGTTGATACGCGCCTATGCCAAAAACCGCCATTTCAACGAGGATGAGGCTATATGCATAGCCCTGTCTGCCAGGGAACGCTTTTGGACAAGATACCGGAAAAGGCACGAGGTGATGTTTGATCTGGAACTGTAACGATGATTTGTATTGAGCGATGATGAACCGACTGTGTTTTATTTCAAGGAACTACCGTGGCACGAGTAGTGCGGGTAACAAGGCAAAGACCGATTACGAACAGATTCTGCGTGATTTGGGGGCAACGAATCTCGGCTTAGAGACAACGTTCTATACCAGTCAGGTGGTTTCGTTTGTGCGTAACCTGATGGGCATCATCCATATGTCCTCCAAGGTGCAGAAGGGAGATATCATCATCCTTCAGTACCCCGTCAAGAAATATTTCAGTCTGATTTGCCGCATTGCCCATCGTCGTGGAGCGAAAACCATTGCACTCATCCACGATCTAGGTTGCATGCGCAGGAAGAAGCTTACCGAACAGCAGGAGATTAACCGACTGATGCATGCGGATGGTGTGATAGCCACCAATGCGGTCATGATGCAATGGCTCAAGGAGAAAGGATATACGAAGACGTTAGATTACTTAGGGTTGCATGACTACCTCTCGGATTCTGTTTCACGGCCGCCTGTTCAGCACTCGCCCTTAAAGGTTGTCTATGCCGGAACGCTTGCCCTGCGCAAGAATGCCTTCTTGATGGATATGGCCAAGCAGGTGGGTAATTACGAGTTGGTGATCTATGGAATGCACAAGGGCTTACCGCGCCTTCAGACCCGCGGTCTTGTGAAGGTGAACCCCTTCCTCTCTGCCGATACGTTCATCCGTGAGGTGGAAGGTGACTTCGGTTTGGTGTGGGATGGTGATTCCATAGACACATGCAGCGGTCATTTCGGGGAGTATCTTCGTTGGAACACGCCCCATAAGGTGTCGTTCTATATACGTGCCGGATTGCCCATGATCGTGTGGCGACAGTCGGCTGTTGCCCCCATTGTGCAGCAGGAAGGAATCGGTTTCTGCATTGATTCGATAGAAGAGCTGAACACCCTTCTTCCTACCATCACTCCTGAACAGTTATCCGAGATGCGCCAGCGGGTGGTAAACGTGAGTTCACGAATGGCCCAAGGCTGCTATCTCAAAGAGGCGGTCGGAAGAATTCTTCAAACAATGAGAACCTAATTCTCCATTTTCAATTCTCCATTCTCAATTGTCTAAATAAGAACTCCGCTGTCTGTTCCATGGCAAACACATAACGGCGCAGCGAAGCAAAAGGCTCTTCGTTGTGCGTCTGGATGAGCTGTCCGTCCTGTCCGATATCATAGCAGAAACTCTTTTTCATCTGCGGATGATAGAGGAAACAGCGGGTGGAATCCCTTGCCACAATCTGGTTATCGGCAGAATAGAACACCATCTGTCGCTGCTGGTGTAACAGATCCGTACCGAAGCCGTTGTAGTCGTAGTCGATACCTAACATATTTAATAAGGTAGGCATCACATCTACCTGCATACCCAGATGTGTATATTCCTGCGATGGGATGCCTGCGCCGAAGATCATCAGTGGGATATGGTTATACGACTGCGGTAGCTCGGAGTCGGTCGTCCCTACAAGCTTACCATGATCAGCCAGCACAACAAACACCGTATTGTCGTACCAACTCTCCTTCTTTGCCTTCTTAAGGAAATCCCCGATACACCAGTCGGCATACTCCACAATCTGTGTTTCAGGCTCTTTCGACGAAGATTTGAACCAATTGGGTATGATATACGGCGGATGGTTACTGATGGTGAGCAGGGTGGCCATGAACGGCTGCTGCTGTTTTGCTATGTTGTTCAGTTTCCCTAAGGCAAAGTCAAAGAGGAAATGATCCGACACCCCGAAGCTGTTCACGATTTCCTCCTTGGGATAGTCCTCCTGTGCATAGATCTCGTCGTAGCCATTGGTGCGGAAGAACGCGTTCATGTTATCATACTGCGCCTCATGCGTCATGAAGAACAGGTTATGCCAGCCGTTTTGTTTCAGCACCGTGGGCAATCCGTCACGTTTAGGTGTAACCGTTCCCTTCATCAGGTTCCTTTTCATCAGGGCGGGGAACGAATACAGCGTGGCGGTCATGCCATGGTTGGTATGAATGCCTGCCGAGTAGAAGTTACTGAAGTAGAGCGATTGGGTCTTCAGACTGTCGAGTACGGGTGTATAACCCTTTCCTAAGAGTGCCGACGACATCGATTCCATGAGGATGATCACGATGTTCGGCTTTGTGACGGTCAATATCTTCTCCTCTTCACGGTCACCGTTCCTCATCTGTCGGAACAGGATTTTAGTAGAGTCAGCAGGTCCTGTGATATTCAAAGAATTGCGCACATAGGTAATAGCCTCGTCATACGGCATCAGCATCAGCTCCGCATTCTCTTTCCGCATGTCATCCAGCGCACTGGTAAGCAGGTTAAAGGCAGGATTGATGCCCAGCTGATTCAGGAACGGGTCGTTGCAGTAGTACGCCTGACTGATCTTGATGGGGTTGTAACCCATTCTGCCACGAATGCCGAACAGACAGAGTGCCACTAAAGCCACTGTTATCAGTAGCGAGGGTAGCCAGTGTTTCCTGCTCACTGTCGTAAGGGTGGTTCTTTCCATGATTCTCCACACCAACCAGCAGAACACTGCCGTCAGCACGAAATACAGGGCGATATACACCCACCACGTCTTCTCCTGGAACACCATCCCCGCTGTTGTTCCCGTATAGCCGAACCACTCGAAGATCGACGAGTTGATGTTCTTGAAGAAATAGGCAAAGTAAGGGATATTTGCGGCCGAGGCCATCATCAGCAGTGCATACAGCACACAGAACCACACAGCCACAGTCCGCAGTATCCACCGTCGGCAGTAGCCAAAGCAGGCTGCCAATAACACCAGTGCCAGCGGAACAATCATCACATAGCAGCCCATCACATTGTCGAACCACAATCCCCTGATAAAGGCAGGGGCAACGGCGGTTGTCTGGTCAGTAATCATGCCCCGCAGCACGAAGAACTCCATGCAGCGGTAGAAGGAGAGGAACAGTAAGCCCAGCACATGAATGCCCAGTAAACTCCCAAGTATGCGTAAAAACTGTTTCAATCTTTTATCTTTAATCTTTTATGTTTAATCTTTCATCTCTCATCTCTCATCTCTCATCTTTATTATTCTCCCTCCTTGTCGCAATGGTCGATATAACCATGGCGAGCAGTAGTGTTCCAAAGATGATGCATAAGGAAAGACCAGTTGAGATCTCCACATGCGGCATGGTAACAGGAATGCCCATCCATGCCAGCACCGCATTCACATATTCGTTCATGGCCAACAGCATCTTCACTCCCACGAAGATCAGGATGATGCCCAATCCATATTTCAGATACTGGAAATACTTGGCGATGGCAGCTAAGGCGAAGTAGAGTGCTCGTAAGCCGAGAATAGCGAAGATATTACTGGTGAGCAGGATAAACGGATCGCGCGACACGCTGAACACCGCAGGGATGGAATCCACAGCAAAGGCCACATCCGAGGTCTCTATGGTGATCAAGGCAATCAGCAGTGGTGTCACCATCAGCTTTCCGTTCTCCCTTACCGTAAAGCGGTCGCCATGCAGTTGCATGGTTACGGGAAACAGTCGGTTGCACCATCTCACAATCACGTTCTTAGACAGATCATTAGTCTGCTCCTCCTGATGTGTGAACATCTTTGCTCCGGTATAGAGTAGGAAGAGTCCGAAGATGCCCAGCACCCATTCAAAGCGTTGCACCACGGCCACGCCCGCAAAGATGAAGATGCTGCGCAATACTAAGGCCCCGAAGATTCCCCAGAAGAGCACCTCGTGCTGGTATTTGCGTTCAATGCCGAAGAAAGAGAACAGCATCAGGAACACGAAGAGGTTATCCATCGATAGCGACTTCTCGATGAGGTAGGCCGACAGGAACTCCATGGCTTTCTCATGACTGTCCACGGGATAGAACAGATAGATGCCTGCGCAGAAGATGAGTGAAACGATAATCCATACCGCCGTCATCTTCAGGGCTTCGCCCACGTTCACCTCATGCTGTCCTTTCCGCCCGAACATCTTCAGGTCGGCCACCAGCATCAGGATGACCAATATATAGAAAAGCACCCATCCCCATGTGGGAATCACTTCCGAGTGGAATGCACTTGTTGCTAATAGGTTTATCATCTTATTCTATTATTATCGAGGAAGGAGGAAGGAGGAACGAGGAAGGAGAATACCTTTGTGTACAATATTCATTCCTTCGATTCCTATTTCCTATTCTTCCACTTTTTTATCTTGTGTATAAGTTCAAATCTCCTTCCTCCTTCGTCCTTCCTCCTTCCTCGAAATACTTCTCACGGCAGTGAGAAAGTATTCCCTCCAGTTCCTCCAGCGTATTTGCCCGCAGCATGGCGATGCGCGTTTGGCGGAAGTCGGGAATGCCTTTGAAGATAGGTGTGGCAGCCAGGTGCCGACGGGTATGCAGGATACCCCGATACTCGTTCTCGCTAATATCCTTACCCTTAATGGCATGGATGCGTTCGATGTTGATATGCAGCTGCTCAATCAGGATATCCAGCTTCTCAGAGTTCGTCAGTGGATGAGGAATTCCTTCCTCCTTCGTCCTTCCTCCTTCCTCCAGATAATCCCTGATTTCCTGGAATATCCACGGTCTTCCGAAGGTGGCACGTCCAATCATCACCGCATCCACCCCATAGCGTTCAAACGCCTGTTTGGCCTGCTCGGGGGTGGTGATATCACCATTGCCGATGATAGGGATATGGATGCGCGGGTTCGCTTTCACCTCACCTATCAAGGTCCAGTCGGCCTCGCCTGTGTACATCTGCGAACGCGTTCTGCCATGAATCGTCAGTGCCTGTATGCCGCAGTCCTGCAGCTGTTCAGCCAGCGTGGTAATCACCAGTTGCTCCTTGTTCCACCCCAGTCGTGTCTTTACCGTTACGGGCGTCTTCACCGCCTTCACCACCTCGCGTGTGATGTCCAGCAGCAGCGGAATGTTTTGCAGCATGCCAGCCCCAGCGCCCTTGCCCGCTACCTTCTTCACCGGGCATCCGAAGTTCAGGTCGATCACGTCCGGGTGTGCCTGTTCTTCCACAATCTGCGCCGCCTCCACCATCTGTGGTACATAACGTCCATAGATCTGTATGCCCACAGGTCGTTCCGCATCATCGATAGTCAGCTTACTAATGGTGCTCTTCACCGATCGCACCAACGCCTCGGCGCTCACGAACTCCGTATATACCATAGCTGCGCCGAAGCGTTTGCATAGCTGTCGGAATCCGATATCCGTCACATCCTCCATCGGTGCGAGGAACAGCGGTCTGTCTCCAAACTGTATATTACCAATCTTCATAACACAATCTTAGCATCATATCTCCTTCGTCCTTTCTCCTTCGTCCTTCCTCGAGAGCCTTCGGGCTCTCACATCAAATGATATCCTCCTCCTGCTAACGTCCTTACCACACCCTTCATCTCCATTTCGAAGAGGAGGGAGGTGAGGCGCCCCACGGGGATATTCGTGTTCACAGCCAGTCGGTTCACCGGCTGATCATTCTGTTTCTTTAGCGCTTCAAAAACCGCGGTTTCATCGGGAGACAGCTCTGGAAATAGACTGCGTTCTATTCCCTGTTGCTGGGCATTGATCAGTGCGGCATCCTCCTCCCATCCCATGGCCCTTATGAAATCCTCCGCATTATTGATCAAGGCTGCTCCATTATCGCGTATCAGGTTATTACAGCCCTCCGAGTAACGATCGTTCGTTCGTCCAGGGAAGGCGAACACATCGCGGTTGTACTCGCGTGACAGACGACAGGTAATAAGACCTCCACCTCTGGCAGCACTCTCCACGAGGATGCAGGCGTCGCTCATTCCCGCCACGATGCGGTTACGTCGCACGAAGTTCATCTTCTCCGCATTCGTCTGCGTGAAATGCTCCGTAAGTAGTCCGCCCTGTGTCAGCATTTCCTTGGCCGTTACCTTGTGCTGATGTGGGTAGAGGTAGTCGAGACCATGAGCGAGTACAGCCACTGTCTCATACCCATTCTGCAGTGCCTCGCGGTGTGCGTGGATATCCACGCCATAGGCCATTCCGCTCACGATGAGCACATGTGGACATCGTTGTTTCAATTCCTGCACAAACCGTCGTATAACATCCTGTCCGTAGGTCGTGCAATGCCTTGTTCCCACGATGTTGATCACCCTTTGCTGATTCAGGTCGGCTGTACCCATGTAGAACAGCACCAGTGGAGCATCTTCACATTCCTTCAACCGTTGCGGGTAACGACTGTCGTTCATGGTAATGGCTTGTATGCCATATTGCTGGTCGTACTCCCATTCCGTTTCCGCCCGTTTCATCGCTTCCCCGAGGTCCTTCAGTCCGCTTAGCAGTCGCGGTGATGCCTCGGGCACCATCTCCTTTAGGTGTTCCCGGTTCTCTATGATAGCCGTGGCACTACCCATCTCCTTGTAGAGCTGCAACAACCCCGCCAGACTATAGTAGTTGGTGCGGGTGAGTGCCATGGTATAAATTATCTCCTGTTCGTTCATTGTTTTCGAGGAAGGAGGAAGGAGGAACGAGGAAGGAGAATACCTTTGTGTACAGTATTCATTCTCTCGATTCCTATCTCCTATTCTTCCACTATTATTTCTTGTATCTCAGTATCATATCTCCTTCGTCCCTCCTCCTTCCTCCTTCCTCGATATGCGCGTCAGCGCAGCAGCGCTTGATCGTATTCCTCGCTCTCCCCCAGCTTTCCATTCACCAGGCACACCAGTTCCACAGTTGCACGGAAGCACAGTTTATTGTCTGAAGCGCGGTTGATTTGCTGGTAGAAGATATACTTAATGCCCTCTTTCTTTAAGGAAAGTCGTGAGTAGAACTCATCATCGCAGCGCAAGGGGACCTTGAACTGCATGTTGATTCTGGCCACCACGGCATCATGCCCCTTCTGGTGCATCTCCGCAAAGCTCAGTCCGCGCTCCTTCAGGAAGAGGTGGCGTGTGTGTTCAATGTAATGCAGGTAGTTGGCATTGTTCACAATGCCTTCGATGTCGCACTCATAGTCGCGAACCATCATCTTTGTTTCAAATATATACTCCATAATCAAAAATATGGTGCAAAGATACTATGTTTTTCATGGGAAACCAAAAAAACGGGGGTATGCATCGCGTAAAATTCTGTTAACAAATTAAAGAGATTCCGTTAAATAATATTTAGTGCATCACTTACTATCACAAAGTATGGCACTTACTGAAAGAAAGTATGGCAGTTTTTTCTATAAAAATGTGGAATATTGCGCGTTTTTCATTACTTTTGCATTCAAAAATAGGAATAGAACATGCAAGAGACAAGACAAAATAGGATATCCCGTCTGCTGCAGAAGGAGCTGAGCCTCATCTTCCAAAGTCAGACACGCATGATGCATGGGGTGATGGTGAGTGTGACGAGAGTGAAAATCTCGCCCGACCTGAGCGTCTGCACCGCCTATCTCAGCATCTTCCCCAGCGACAAAGGGGAGGAGCTTCTGAAGAATATCCAAACGAACGAGAAGACCATTAGGTACGAATTGGGAACACGAGTAAGGAATCAGTTGCGCATCATTCCCGAGTTGCGTTTCTTTATTGATGACTCGCTCGACTACATCGAGCATATCGATGAACTGCTCAAGAAGTGAGAAGTGATTCATGAATTTCCCGTTCTACATAGCCAAACGGTATTTATTCTCGAAGAAGAGCACAAATGCCATTAACCTGATCAGTGCTATCAGCGTGATTGGTGTGGCGGTTGCCACCATGGCATTGGTGGTAACATTGAGCGTGTTCAATGGGTTTCATGACATGGTGGCTACGTTCTTTACGGCCTTTGATCCGCAACTGAAGATAACCCCTGTAACGGGAAAGACGGCTCCTGCCGATGATCCTATTCTTACGCAGATAAGGCAACTGCCACAAGTGGATGTAGCTACGGAGAGTCTGGAAGATAATGCCCTTGCCATGTATCACGACCGACAGGCCATGGTGGTGGTGAAAGGTGTGGATGATAACTTCGCAGAGCTTACACACATCACCGAGATTCTCTATGGCGATGGAGAGTTTGAGCTTCAGGCTGCCAACCTGCAGTATGGTGTATTGGGTTTAAGACTGGCTGCGGAACTGGCCACAGGTGCCCGATGGAATGGCTATCTGAAGGTATATGCACCGAAACGTGAAGGACAGTTGGATATGTCGAACCCTGAAGAGGCCTTTGTGGAGGACTCGTTACTCTCGCCAGGAGTGATCTTCTCGGTGAAGCAAGCGAAATACGATAAGAACTATATGATCGTTCCCATCGCCTTTGCACGCAACCTGTTCTGGCAGGAGGGGATGATTTCCTCGCTGGAACTGCGACTGAAACAAGGCAGCGACATTGATGCCGTGAAGAAGCAGATGCAGAAAATAGCAGGGGATAAATACAAGGTGGAGGACCGCTATGAGCAACAGGCTGACACTTTCCGTATCATGGAGATCGAGAAGTTCATCGCCTATATCTTCCTCACCTTTATCCTGGTGGTGGCCTGCTTCAATATCATCGGTTCACTCTCGATGCTCATCATCGACAAGAAAGATGATGTGGTAACGCTGAGGAATCTGGGGGCGAGCGATAAGCAGATTATCAGGATCTTCCTTTTTGAGGGGCGACTGATTTCGTTCTTCGGGGCAGTGATTGGTATTGCGGTAGGATTACTTCTGTGCTGGCTGCAGCAAACCTTCGGATTGGTGAGTTTAGGACAGTCGAGTGGTTCCTTTGTGGTGGATGCCTACCCCGTAAGTGTTCATCCTACGGATATCATCCTGGTATTCATCACCGTACTCGTTGTGGGATTCCTTGCAGTTTGGTATCCTGTGCGGTATTTTGCAAGAAGACTGCTGGAGTAGGGGTGAATGGAGTAAATGTGAAACGTAAAAAGAAATACAGATATGAAGGAAAGGATTTTTTATTTGATTAGGATTTACGTCTTCATGGTATTGATGCTGATTCTGGCCAAGCCGGCATTCATGCTTTATCACCATGCTAATCATTCGTTTACTTTCGGCGACGTGATGCAGGTTATCGGTCATGGACTCACGCTCGATTTGTCAACGGCATTGTATCTGATCATCGTTCCTTTCCTTATCATCCTCCTCTCCATCTGGCTTTGGAGCTGGAATGGTCTTTACCGGTTGCTGAAGGTTTATTATGTGCTTGCTGCCTTTGTGCTGGCACTGGCATTCGTATCAGATACCAGTCTGTATGAGTTCTGGGGCTTCAAACTGGATGCTTCCGTGCTTCCTTATCTGTCAACGCCCAAGGAAGCTTTTGCCAGCGTGTCTGTATGGTATTTGTTGATACGCGGACTGATCATCCTTCTTCTCACATTCATCTTCTATAAAATAATGGTTTGGCTAACGCCAGTACAACGAGAAAGGCGCCGTAGTATCAGTCAGATCGGCTACTCCGGAAGGAGTCAGAGGCAGCATGGATTATTCTTCATCAGTCCTGTAAAACCCATAGGTACTCGTCTGCTCAGCACCCTTATCGGAATCTTGCTCATTCCGTTGTTTGTAGTAGGAATGCGGGGTGGAACCAGTGTATCAACCAGTAATGTAGGACAGGTTTATTTCTCACAGGATCAGTTCTTGAACCACTCTGCTGTAAACCCGATCTTCAGTTTCCTCTCATCGATAGGTAAGACGACTACGGCTGTGAAGACGAATAAAGTCGAAAAGGGTGAATATGAATACTTCAGTCAGAAAGCGCTGAAGAAACAGCTCAAAGGTATCTTCGATACGCAAAGCGTTGATCCTGATACGCTGCTGAACACCAAGCGTCCCAATGTCTTGGTGATTATCATGGAGAGCTGCGGTAGTATCTTTACCGAGGCGAATGGTAACGGACATGTAACGCCAAACTTGACAAAGCTGATGCAAGAGGGTGTATATTTCACCAATTGCGTGGCTAATAGTTGGCGAACCGACCGCGGTATGGTTAGCATTCTGAGCGGTTATCCAGCCTTCCCTGATAAGTCGGTCATGAAGATGGCACAGAAATGTGAGACACTTCCTTCTATTGCCCGCACACTGAAAGCGAACGGCTACTCCACCACATTCCTTTATGGCGGTGATGCTAACTTCACCAATACCCGTGGCTATCTGATGAGTACAGGCTACGAGAAGATCATCAGCGAGGATGATTTCTCGAAGAAGGAAAGGGGCGACTCGAAATGGGGCGTGAACGACTGGGTGGTATTCGGTCGTTTGTTAGATATCATTAAAGAGAAAACAGCAGCAGAACTGGCTGAATCAACGGCTAACCCTTGGTTTACCACGATGCTCACCCTGAGCAGTCATGAGCCTTGGACGGTTCCGATGAAGAAGAAGTTCGATGATCCGATCTTCAACGCCTTCTACTTCCTGGATATCTGCTTGGGCGACTTCATCAACAAACTGAAGAAAACTCCTGCATGGGAGAACACACTCGTAGTAATTCTGCCCGACCATAGTGTGCAGTACAAGGATATTGATCAGACCAAGCCTATGCGCCATATGATTCCGATGATCTGGACGGGTGGTGCTGTGAAGACGGCTAAGCGCATCGGAATGGCATGTAACCAAACCGACCTGCCTGCTACGCTGTTCGGACAGATGGGCATCAAGCACGACGATTTCACTTTCAGTCGTGATATCCTCAGTAAGACTTATCAACGGCAGTTTGCCATGACCAACTGGACAGAGGGCTTTGCTACTTATGATGCTTCGGGCTTCAATGCCTATAACCTGAAGAGCAACCAGGTGGTTGCAGGTAAGGATGGTGAAGCCATCGAGATTGGAAAGGCTATCTTGCAGATCACCAATGAGGATCTGGCAAATAGATAGAAGGACGAAGGGAAAGGAGTGACATCATGAGGAAGGGACTAGTGTTGGAAGGTGGTGCCCTGCGGGGACTATTCTCTGCAGGCGTGATGGACGTCATGATGGAAAAGGGAATTTCATTCGATGGAATCATCGGTGTTTCTGCCGGGGCAGCCTTTGGCTGTAATTATAAGTCAGGACAGATAGGGCGCGCCATTCGTTATAACATGCGGTTTGCCCGCGACAAGAAATACTGTAGCGTGAAATCGTTCCTGAAAACAGGTGATCTCTTCGGGGCAGAATATGCCTACCATATCGTACCTGAGCAATACGACAAGTTCGACAACGAAGCCTTTGAACAGAACCCTACAGAGTTCTATGTCGTTTGTACAGACGTGGTGAATGGTATACCTATATATAAGAAATGTACGCGTGGAGGACATCAGACGTACGATTGGATACGCGCTTCGGCTTCCATGCCGGTGGTGTCACGCGTGGTGGAGTTGGAAGGATACCAGCTGTTAGACGGTGGAATGACCGACAGCATTCCTTTGGCCTATTTCCAACAGATTGGATTCGACCGCAATATCGTGATTCTTACACAGCCAGCAGGCTATCAGAAAACACCCAACCCGCTCATGCCGCTGATCAGCGCGAGTCTGCGCCGCTATCCCAAAACCGTTGAGGCCATGCGTAACCGACCGGAGATGTACAACAGTCAGTTGGCTTATCTTGAACAGGAGGAACAAAAAGGCAATACCCTCGTTATCCGACCGCAGGAGAAACTGCCTATTGGTCATATATCACACGATCCAGAGGAAATGAAACGTGTTTATGATATCGGTCGTGAAATGGGGGAGCAGCGAATACAAGAAATCCACGATTTCTTAATTGAGAATGGCTAATTGAAAATCAGGAAGAATGAAGATACTAATTGTCATACCTTGTTATCATGAGGAAGAAGTACTGCCGCTCACGATGGAGAAGATGCAGGTAGTGATCGGCCGACTAAAGGATGAGCTGCAGGTTGAGGGCAGGATTCTGTTCGTTGACGATGGAAGCAAAGACCGTACCTGGCAGATCATCTCGGCCTTTTGTGCGCAGAACGATGCCGTATCTGGTATTAAGCTTTCTCACAACCGCGGTCATCAGAACGCCCTTTGGGCTGGCATGGAAGAGAGCATCGACAAATGTGATGCGATGGTTTCCATTGATGCCGACTTGCAGGATGATGAGCAGGTTATTGTTGATATGGCCCGTCAGGTGAAGGAGGGGTGTGACATTGTATATGGGGTAAGGAAAGAACGTAAGACAGATACCTTCTTCAAGCGGTTCACAGCACAGATGTTCTATCGTTTGATGCGAAGCACCGATAAGGAGATTATCTATAACCATGCAGATTTCCGCATGATGAGTAACCGTACTGTGAAGGCGCTGATGGAATATCCGGAAAGGAATGTTTTCCTGCGAGGACTGGTGCGGCAATTAGGATTCAAGGAGGGTTTCGTGTATTACGACCGGAAGGCTCGCGAGGCAGGAGAGTCTAAATACCCGTTGAAGAAGATGCTGAGCTTCTCTGTGGATGGTATTACTTCTTTCTCTGTAGCTCCCTTGAAGTTCATTTCTGTGGCAGGTATCTTGATGACATTGGTTGCCCTTGTCGTGATGATCTATGCACTTATCAGCTATTCCCGTCACAATGTCATTCAAGGATGGACATCCATCCTCATCTCACTTTGGTTCATTGGTGGGGTGGTGACAACAGGTGTTGGCATCACAGGTATTTATATCGGTAAGATCTACACCGAGGTAAAACGCCGTCCCCGCTATTTTATCGAAGAGCGGTTGAACCTATAGAAATACACCGTGTCTTTCATCTCCGACATCCGTCGTTTGGTTCGTTCAACAGGAACAAAAGAATAATCACTGAACCTGCTGAAGAACTCATCACGGTCTTTACCCACAATCATGAGTACTCCCTTATCGGGCTTTGTACGCAGGAACTGTCCCATCTTGTCACCTGTATAGAAGTTCGTACCGAAGAAATGAAGCATATCAATAGAGGTGTACATATATACTTTCTCTCCCTGATCGATGAAGTCTTTCCTTACCCTGTTGGCTAAAGTCCTGTCGCTGCGAGTGTTCAACGCAGTGGGTTGGAAGAGTCCGTCAAGGGATGCAAAGATAACAAAGATGACGAGTAAGGCAGACAATAGGGTACGTCTCCGCAAGGCATAGACTCCTGCAGCGAGCAGCGCAATCAATACTACCACCATCCAAACACCCTGGGTGTTCTCCAAGGCGGAAAGCATCTGGATATTCTCAGCAGCATGCTTTCCGTGAAAAAGGGTATGAGGAACCCATCCCGCCTTGACGATGACGAAGGCCGCTGTGAGTAAAAGGGCAATCGCCCCCATGACACCAGCGAAGATTTTCATGGATAGGACATGGCGACGTACCAGCCACAAGACATATTGTGCCAGTAGATAGGCCATGAAGGGATATACAGGTAAGAGATACACGCTACGCTTACTCTTGGGGATGCAATAGAAGAACAGGATGAGCAGGAATGCCAACCAAGTAAAGAGTTGAACTGCCGACATCTTCTTCCACGAGAAATGACGGAGTGATGTACGTTTCGTATAGAGTACCGGCAAGGAGATGAGCAACAAGACTGTCCAAGGAAGCCATCCGGTAATCAACGTGATGAAGTTATAGTAGAACGGGTTTTCATGCGACTCATAGGTCATCTTCCCCATAAACCGTCCGAGGTTCTCTTCCTTTACCAACTCGAGGAACGCATCTCCTCCCTGTTGCCAGGCAGCCACATACCATAAGGCAGGCAGGATACAGGCAAGTACAGCAAAGAGAAACAATTGTCCGACAATGCCCCAGAAGCGTTCTTTCCGTAAGAGAAGGAAAACACCCATGACGAAGCAGGGAAGGATTATCCCCACAGGACCTTTGGTCAGCGTACCCATACTCATACAGAGGATGGCAAGCCAAGGTACACTGCTACGCCCCTTTTCATACCATTGATACAATAAGTAGAGGGCGCATACGATACAAGCGGTAAGTACCATATCCACCCTGCAGTTCATTCCTGCACGATGCACCTCGAAGGCTGTCAGGGTGAGAAGAGAAGCAACAAAGGCCGTAGGTTCATCACCACGACGGGCAAAGAACCGATAACCCATCACCACCATCACAATCAAGGCTAAAGCCGACGGTAATCGGGCTGTGAACTCACTCACATAACCAGGCAGTAACGAGAATAAGGCGATGAGCCAATGAAAGAACGGGGGTTTGTAGGGTATATCACCACCGTTGTTGATAGGTAGGATCCAGTTCCCGTCGTTGATCATTGACAAGGCGACGACAGCCTCCCGGGGCTCACCCTTGGTATTAAACTCCGTTAATCCGATAAACGGCAATAAAGTGACTGCCGCTATGGCCAGAATCAGCCAGCATCGTTTGTTGTTCATCATTCCACGCTTTTATTGTCTTCTTTGTTAGGCGACAAAGGTAACAAAAAAATGGGTGAAAACTAAAGAAATCCTTCTTTTTTTGCCAAAGAGTATCCTATCATTGTTTTTTTTACTATATTTGCACATTCTTAGGATACTTGTATCCTGTGACGATGTCATAAACCTAACTAAAATAGTATAAAATGGTTATTGGAATAGACGTGGGCACCAGTACCACAAAGATTGTAGGACTACGTGACAATGAAGTGATTTCACCGATTCGCATCAGGGCTACCGACCCTGTGACTTCCCTTTATGGTGCATTCGGTAAGTTCCTGCACGACAATGGTATCTCGCTCAACGAGATCAAACAGGTAATGCTGACAGGTGTTGGCAGTGCGTATGTCAACGAGCCTATTTACGGACTGCCCACAAGCAAGGCTGAGGAGTTTATGGCTGATGGTCTTGGTGCACAGTTTGAATCGAAGCAGGACCGTATGCTGGTAGTGAGTATGGGTACGGGTACTTCCATCGTCAAGGTGGAAGGAAACGATATCAAGCACATCGGTGGTATGGGTATCGGTGGCGGTACATTGAAAGGTTTGGCTCAACTGCTGCTGAATACCGACGATATGAAACTGGTGGCACAGATGGCCGAAGGGGGCGATTTCAATAATGTCAACCTGAACATCGGTGATATTAGCAATGTACCACTACCTGGTCTGCCCCTTGATGTGACAGCTTCTATTCTTGGTAAGGTAACCAGTAATTCCCGTCGTGAGGATATTGCAGCTGGATTGATCTGTACCGTGATACAGACCATCGGCTCAGCTACCTATCTTGCATCACTGGGCAGCGGCATCAAGGAATTCGTGATGATTGGTAATCTTACTCTGATGCCCCAATGCCACCAGATCTTCCCCATGATGGAAAAGCTCTACAATGTGCATTTCATTGTTCCTGAGTATGCTGAGTTCTGCACGGCTATTGGCGCAGCATTATGCTATAAGATCCTTTAAGAGGGTATGTCTGAACACCATTGTATTGGCGTAAAGACACACCCTCTTAAAGGTGTTTTTTTCATGGAATCAGAAGTTCACACCCAGACTGAGCATCAGTGCTCCGTTCTTGCTGGTGTCGAAATCATCTTTGCAGATATTAGCAAGACCTAAGTCGTAACTGAGTTCGGCATAGAACATGTCTATCTGCAAACCGCAACCTGTTCTCAATCCTGCATCCATACGACGGAAGGAGTAAGGACTATCGGAGAAGGAGTTATAGGCAGCCCGTTCACCAAAGTCCTTGATCTTACCACCTATTCCGCAGGCAACATATCCTCCTAAGAACGGCTGGATAGAGCAATAGCGGTCGATGTCGATGTAATACTTCATCACCAGTGGCATTTCCAGATAGTTGAGGTTATAGGTAAACTTGTCGCCTGCAACATTTCCCTTACCACCTTTCTCGGTGTAGTACAATCCTGTTTCAAGATACAAAGGACCGCGAGGCATCACCGAGAAGCCTGCTGCCATTCCTACGTTCAGACCGGCTTTCACATCGCTTCCATCAAGATACTTGTCATCACTGTTCACTGTTGTGAAGGCAGGACCGAGTCGGAAGCCGAAAAACGCATCGTCGTTCCAATAGTAGCCACGGTGATTGCGGTGGCTGTAGTCAAGACGACCGCTACGCTGGTTGTAGTACTTACTATGGCGATAGCTTTGCGCCTGTATGGGCATGACAGTCAGCAGACTGAGCATGGTCATGATAATGGTCTTTTTCATTCTCTCTTCGGGTTTTAGTACAACAATCTTTTCTTTATAGGTGGCAAAGTAACGAAAAACCCCGCAAAAGTTTGCGGGGTTTTTTCCTAATTGTTAAGGGGAAATCCCTATTTATGCCTCTCGTTGTTTGGTACCCATACGAGCCTCAACAACGTTGATGATGTAGTCACCCAGTTTCTCGCACTCACTGATGATATCCATGTAGATGGTACCGATGCCGTAGGTATAGACATGGTTGTTCACATCGTTGATGTTCTGACTCTTCAGCTGGTCACGGAAATTGTTGATCTCGTTCTCGATATTGAACGAACGGTTCACATTGAAACTCTCCTTACGTCCGCCCATCAGGTTGTTCAACTGTGTGAGGGCGCTGTCGGTAAGTTCCATCATCTGGTGCATGTGCTCATATTGACGGGTGGTGAAGTGTTCGTTCTTACCCTGCACCTTTCGGTTAATGGTGCGAGCCATATTGTAGCAAGAATCACCGATACTCTCCAGTTCAGAGATCTCACGAAGCATGGCACGGATCTTACCCTTTGTGTCATCAGATAGATGAGCATCCGACACCTGTTCCAGATAGGAGGCTATCTCTATCTCCATATTGTCGGAAATACTCTCATATTTCTCGATACGGGTATAGAGCTTGGTGAATTTCTGATCGTCTTTCTCGGTAAGCAGTTCACGCACCATATTGAACATGCGCTGCATACGCTCACTGAAACTGACAATCTCTTTCTGGGCCTCGAGCACGGAAAGCTCAGGGGTCTTCAAAAGACCAGCAGTAATGAAGTGCAGACGGAAGTCCTCTTCCTCTTCCATCTTCTTGGTTTTGATGACCCAGCACACAAAGCGTTCAATCTGAGGAATCAACCAGATCAGGATGCCTGCATTGATGATATTGAAGCAAGAGTGGAAGGCAGCCAATACGAAGTTCAGCTTCTCGTTGGAATCCATATTGTTCATATCCTTACCCAGCAGGTTTCCTACATAGTCAACGAGCCAGACTACACCATCGATGAACCAATGGAAGATAAACAGAATCCAGATTACACCGAACACATTAAAGAACATATGGGCTAAAGCAGCTCGGCGAGCCTGGGTGTTAGCTGATAATGCAGCGAGGTTTGAGGTAATGGTGGTACCGATATTCTCACCCAGCACCAATGCGATACCCTGATAGATAGGCATGGCGCCTGTGGAGCAGAGTAACATGGTGATGGCCATGACGGCAGCACTTGATTGCACGCAGAAGGTCATGATACCACCTAAGAACAGGAAGATGATTGTTGTGAGGAACGAGTTAGGATCGAACGACCGGAAGAAGGCTGTTACTGCCTCATTATGACCTAAGTCCATGGCTGTGCCCGTGGCTTTCAGGGTTGTCAGACCCAGTAACAGGAAGGCCAGACCGAAGAGGAAATCACCAACATACCGGTGCTTCTTCAGATAGATCAGGATGATGCCGAGGAAGAAACCGGGATAGACGGCCACGCTGATATCGAACGAGGTTCCCAGCGCCATGATCCATGCCGTGAGCGTGGTACCGATATTGGCACCCATGATGACGGAGATGGCCTGCGCCAACGTGAGCAGTCCGGCATTAACAAACGATACAGTCATGACGGTCGTGGCCGTTGATGACTGTACGGAGGCTGTGACGACAGCACCTGTAAGGAGCCCGGTGAAACGATTGGTGGTCATGGCACCCAAGGCGTGTCGCAACTGCGGACCTGCCATCTTCTGCAGGGCCTCACTCATCGACTTCATACCGAACATCAGCAGAGCCAATGAGCCTAAAAGCTTAAAGACAATCCAAATAGACATACTGATAGTATAATAATTCTTAATTCCTCATCCTTCATTCGAATTTTTGAAGGCTCTCCTCCAAAAAATCCCTATCTTTGTCAAAAAAAAGATCGAATATGGCTAAAACCATCCAAATTTTCTGCAAAAATAATAATAAAAAATTAGAAATCCCCATCGGAAGCACACTTTCTGATATTTTTTCTGCTTTCGGACTTGAAATGAAGTACGGACCAATCTGTGCAAGAGTGAATAACAAGGTGGAAGGGATGCATTTTCGTGTCTATAATCCCAAAACGGTGGAGTTCCTCGACATCACCGCTCCCAGTGGGGCACGTACCTATACACGTTCGCTGTTCTTTGTGCTCTGTAAGGCCATGCACGACCTCTACGACGAATGTTCGGTGAGCATTGACACACCTGTGAGCAATGGTTATTACGTGGATCTGGAGATTGGAAGGCCCGTCACCTTGAAAGATGTGGGTGATATCCGTGACCGTATGAACGAGATTATCCAGGCCGCGATGCCCATCCACCGTCATGAGACCACTACCGAAGAGGCCATCAATCTGTTCGAGAAGATCGGTGCTACTTCGAAAGTAAAGCTTCTCAAGAGTACGGGCAAGTGCTACACAGTGTTCTACGACATTGATGGTTACTACGACTACTATTACGGGGCACTGCTCACCAATACGTCACAGCTGTACCTGTTCGGTGTCGAGAAATACTTCGACGGTCTGCTGCTTCGCATCCCCTCGAACACTGAGCCTGATGAGTTGGGTGAGATTACCCATCAGGACAAGATGTTCAGCATCTTCCGTGAGCACCATAGCTGGCAGAAGATTCTGGGTATGCGCACCATTGGCGATCTGAATGAGCTGATTGAAAAAGGATGGGCTTCGCAACTCATTCAGGTGTCGGAAGCCCTGCAGGAGAAAAAGATTGCCCAGATTGCCGATGAGATAGCCAACAGGAAGGGCATACGTATGGTACTGATTGCTGGTCCTTCGTCATCCGGTAAGACCACCACCTGCAAACGACTGTCGGTGCAGCTGGTTACCAACGGTTACAAGCCGGTGCCCATCTCGCTTGACGACTACTTTGTGGATCGGGAGAAAACACCGCGTGATGAAACGGGCGACTATGACTACGAGCATCTTCATTCACTGAATCTTCCTTTGTTGAACGAGCAACTCAAAGCCCTCTTTGCAGGAGAGGAGATTCAGTTGCCCAAATATAATTTCCAGACAGGTAAGAGCTCGATGAACGGACGGCGTCTGCAGTTGCACGACGATGAGATCCTGATTGTGGAGGGTATCCATGCCTTGAACCCTGAGTTGACAGCAGAAATCCCTCGTAACCAGATATACCGCGTGTATGCCTCGGCCCTTACCACCTTGCTGCTCGATGCACATAATTATATCCCCACTACCGACAACCGTCTGCTGCGCCGCATCATCCGCGATCATAAGTACCGTGGGGTAAGTGCTCGCGAAACCATCCACCGATGGGCAAGTGTCAGGGCGGGCGAGAACAAATGGATCTTCCCCTTCCAGGAGAATGCCGATGCTATGTTCAACACCGCTATGCTCTTTGAGCTGGCCGTGATTAAAGGACAGGCGGAGCCGATGCTCGAACAGGTTCCTGAGAACTGTGTCGAATATGCAGAAGCCCATCGTCTGCTGAAGTTCCTGAAATACATCAAGCCGATTCCCGATTGCGATATCCCTCCCACCTCTTTATTAAGAGAGTTCCTTGGAGGATCATCATTTAAGTATTAAGGAATCTGTCGCACTAAAACGTATTGCCATTCAAAAACTATTCATTTTGGGTGGCAATATGTGCATTTTTATTCGAAAACGCTTGGCGTTCTCACAAAAAATAGCGAACTTTGCACCCGATTTTGCAAAAATATAGAATTCAAAGACAGATACGTATGGCAGAACAACTTGAAGTGAAAGAGCTCGACCAGGTGGTCGTACGCTTCTCTGGTGACTCCGGCGATGGTATGCAGCTTGCCGGTAACATTTTCTCTACGGTCAGTGCTACCGTAGGTAATGGTATCTCT
The DNA here is from genome assembly GCA_017651265.1 of Prevotella sp. Lineage (GTDB taxonomy): Bacteria > Bacteroidota > Bacteroidia > Bacteroidales > Bacteroidaceae > Prevotella. The sequence goes on from JAGCDO010000059.1 coordinate 100,287, forward strand.
ACATTTCCCGACTATCCCGCAGATATCCGTGCCCCGCAAGGATCATTGACAGGTGTGAGCGGTTTCCAGGTGCATATCGGTGCCGGAAAGGTTTATACGCCTGGTGATTTGTGTGATGTACTGGTGGCTATGAATGCTGCAGCACTGAAGACTCAGTATCGCTACGCAAAGCCACAGGCTACCATCATCATCGATACAGACTCCTTTGGACCGAATGATCTCAAGAAGGCTGCGTTCCAGACAGAGGATTATCTGGGAGAGATGGGTATTGATCCCGACCGTGTGATTCAGTGCCCGCTGACAACCATGGTAAAAGAGTGTCTTCAAGACAGCGGTATGGACAACAAGGCTGTCCTCAAGTGCCGTAATATGTTCGCCCTCGGATTGGTGTGCTGGTTGTTCAACCGCGACCTGAACCTGGTGGCTAATTTCCTTCGTGAGAAGTTTGCCAAGAAACCAGCTATCGCCGAGAACAACATCAAGGTGGTACAGGCAGGTTTCGATTATGGTCATAACACCCATGCCAGTGTTCCCGCCACCTATCGTATTGAATCTAAGGAAAAGGTGCCTGGACGATATATGGATATCACAGGTAATAAGGCTACTGCCTACGGACTGATTGCTGCTGCTGAGAAAGCAGGACTCCGTCTGTATCTGGGTAGCTATCCTATCACTCCTGCCACCGATATTCTTCATGAATTGTCCAAGCACAAGAGCTGCGGTGTCATCACCGTTCAGTGCGAGGATGAGATCAGCGGTTGTGCCAGTTCTGTAGGCGCTGCCTTTGCAGGTGCCCTGGCTGTTACCTCTACCTCCGGTCCTGGTGTTTGTCTGAAATCAGAGGCCATGAACCTGGCAGTGATCGATGAGTTGCCTTTGGTGATTGTCGATGTACAGCGTGGCGGACCTTCAACGGGTCTTCCCACCAAGAGTGAGCAGACCGACTTGCTGCAGGCGCTTTATGGTAGAAATGGTGAGAGTCCGATGCCCGTGATTGCAGCTACCAGTCCTACCGACTGCTTCGATGCTGCTTATGAGGCTTCCAAGATTGCCTTGGAGCATCTTACACCAGTAGTATTGCTTACGGATGCTTTCATTGCTAATGGCTCTGCCGCTTGGAAACTGCCGAAGATGGAAGAACTGCCAGTCATCAAGCCTCACTATGTAACTCCTGAGATGAAGGGTAACTATACTCCGTATTTCCGTGATGAGGAGACCAAGGTGCGCTATTGGGCTATTCCTGGACAGGAGGGTTACACCCACATCCTTGGTGGTCTGGAGAAGGACGGTAAGACTGGCGCTATCTCTACAGAACCTGAGAACCATGATATGATGTGCCGTCTGCGTGCAGAGAAGGTGGCAAAGATTCCTGTTCCCGACCTGACGGTTGAAGGCGACAAGGATGCCGACCTGCTCATTGTGGGCTTCGGCTCCACCTACGGTCATCTGCATGCTGCCATGGACGAGCTTCGTGCAAAAGGCAACAAGGTGGCCCTGGCACAGTTCAAGTATATCAACCCGCTGCCGAAGAATACAGCAGAGGTGCTCTCTAAGTATAAGAAGGTAGTGGTAGCAGAACAGAACCTCGGACAGCTTGCCGCATACCTGCGTTCCAAGGTAGATGGTTTTGTTCCCTATCAGTTCAATCAGGTAAAGGGACAGCCTTTCGTGGTGAGTGAACTCGTAAATGCATTCGAACAGATAATCAAGAATTAAATGAGTATGTTTACAGCAAATGATTATAAAAAGGGACAACCCCGTTGGTGTCCCGGTTGCGGCGATCACTTCTTCCTTGCTTCGCTGCATAAGGCCATGGCCGAGGTAGGTGTTGCACCTCATGAGATGGCCGTGATCTCAGGTATCGGTTGTTCCAGTCGTCTGCCTTATTATGTCAGCACATATGCCATGCAGACCATTCATGGTCGTGCTGCCTCTATTGCCACTGGTGCCAAGGTTGTCAATCCCGACCTCACCATCTGGCAGATCTCCGGTGATGGTGACGGACTGGCTATTGGAGGTAACCACTTCATCCATGCCATGCGCCGTAATATCGACCTGAACATGATTCTGCTGAACAACAGGATCTATGGTCTGACCAAAGGACAGTACTCGCCGACCTCTCCTCGCGGATTCGTCAGCAAGTCATCTCCTTATGGTACAGTAGAAGATCCGTTCCGTCCTGCTGAGCTCTGCTTCGGTGCCCGCGGAAAGTTCTTTGCTCGTTCGGTGGCTACTGATAATGCCGAGACAGTAGAGATCCTGAAGGCTGCATACAACCATAAAGGTGCCGCTGTGTGCGAGATTCTGCAGAACTGCGTGATCTTCAACAACGGTTGCTATGATCCGATCTATACCAAGGAAGGACGAAAGAAGAACTGTATCTATGTACGCCATGGCGAGAAGCTGGTGTTTGGCGAGAACAACGAGTTCGGTCTGGTACAGGATGGCTTTGGACTGAAGGTGGTGACTATCGGACAGGATGGCTATACCCTTGATGATGTATTGGTACATGATGCTCACTGCGAGGATGATACCCTGCAACTGAAGTTGGCCATGATGGACAATGAGCATGGTTTCCCTGTAGCACTTGGTGTGATTCGCGATGTGGCTGCTCCTACTTATAACGAAGCTGTTCATGCACAGCTGGCAGAGGTAAGCGCACAGAAGAAGTACCATAACTTCATGGAATTACTTGAAACAAACGATACTTGGGAGGTGAAATAATCACCCCCCAAGTAAATAGATCTCTAAAAAACTATTTACTTTTTTACTAACTAACAATCCTTGCTTATGAAGCGCTTGATCTTTACAACGGTTTTAATGCTGGCTATCCTCAAAGGAGTTGCCCAGCAGATCACATCAGCCCTTACTGTCTATCCGGATTTCCGGCCTGCTACTGTTCTTCTGGCTGATGGAGGAAAGCTGAAGGTTCCCTTGGCCAACATTTTCTTGAAAAACAGCTCACTTCTGTATATGAGTGATAAGCTGGTCAAAGAGGCTGACATGAACAGGGTGATGCAAGTCGATTTCGACGACCGCACCTATATCCGTATTGACAGTGTGTTGGCTTATCAGGTGGGTGCTGTTGGAGAGAATGCGCTCTATTGTGCCAATGTCATTGACATCAAATCCTATAAACAAACGATTGCCAATAGTGCGAACATCACGAACCTCGACCTTAGCAATCTCACCAACATGAACATGCTCAGCTTCAACACCATTGATGCTATCGGGAAGGATAGTGTGCAGTTCCCTGTTATCCCTATCTACTATTTCCGCATAGACAACAAGTTCGTGCTTGTTCATGAGCGGCATCTCAAGCGCTTCCTGTCCAAAGAGAAAGTCAGACTCATGGAGTCGGCCACGAATCTTCCGAAATTCAGCTGGACCGACGAGCAGTCGCTGATGAAGATGCTGGAGATGCTCAAATAGGATTTCCTATAGCTTTTCGCCGTAACACAGGTCACCTGCATCACCGAATCCAGGGACGATATACTTATGCTCGTTCATACCGGGATCGATAGCTGCGCACCAAACAATAGCGTTTTCAGGTAAGGTCTGTTTCACCATGTCTATGCCTTCCGGTGTGGCAATCACACAGGCCACATGAATCTGTTTGGGCTTGCCTGTTTTCACCAGGGCTTCAATGGCAGCAGCCATGCTTCCACCTGTGGCGAGCATGGGATCGGCAATAATCAGTGTCTTCCCCTTCACGCTGGGCGAAGCCATATATTCCGTATGGATTCCCACTTCCGTATGTTCACGATTGGTGTACATACGATAGGCTGATACGAAGGCATTCTCAGCTTTGTCGAAAACCTGCAGGAAACCTTCGTGAAACGGTAATCCAGCCCTAAGTACTGTAGCCACCACAATCTCATCCTTTGGTAAGGGGATGTCGAGCGTTCCCAACGGAGTGGTTATGGTCTTCGACTTGTATTCTAATGTCTTCGACAGTTCAAAGGCCATCATCTCGCCAACCCGTTTGATATTGTTTCTGAAAAGCAGGCGGTTCTGCTGATACTTCTTGTCGCGCAACTCAGCCATGTACTGGTTCATGATGCTGTTGCTTTCACTGAAATTGATTACTTGCATAGTTTATATGAAATTAAGCGCAAAGATACTTTCGCTCGACAAAGTTAGTAAAAGTTGAAACAATTTTGCAAAGTCAGTTTTGCAAAAGAGCGAAGTCGGTCGGAATTTTTAATTTCTTTAACCTAAAAAGAATTGTGTGCGCGCAAAATAATCTAATTTCTTGATTCTTAATTCTTAATAAATTCGTAACTTTGCAGCCGTGATTAAAGGTATTAGGTTTTCCCTTCTACTGAAAGATTGATTGAGGATTCATAACTTAAATTTTATAGATAATATGGCAAAGTTAGATTTGACACAGTATGGCATCACAGGTTCAACTGTGATTGCTCATAATCCGTCGTATGAGTACCTCTTCGAAGAGGAGACAAAGGCTGGGCTTGAGGGTTTCGACAAAGGTGTAAACACTGAGCTCAATGCCGTGAACGTGATGACAGGTATCTATACCGGCCGTTCGCCTAAGGATAAGTACATCGTGAAAGATGCACAGAGCGAGGATAAGGTTTGGTGGACAACTGACGAATACAAGAACGACAACCACCCCATGAGCGAGGAGGTTTGGGCTAAGGTTAAGGAGATTGCCATCAAGGAGCTCTGCAACAAGGAGCTTTACGTAGTTGACGCTTTCTGCGGTGCTAACGAGGCAACCCGTCTGGCTGTTCGTTTCATCGTTGAGGTTGCTTGGCAGGCTCACTTTGTAAAGAACATGTTCATCCAGCCCACCGCTGAGGAGCTGGAGAAGTTCGAGCCTAACTTCGTTATCTATAATGCTTCTAAGGCAAAGGTTGAGAACTACAAGGAGCTGGGTCTGAACTCAGAGACTTGTGTTGCTTTCAATACTACTACTCGTGAGCAGTGCATCATCAACAC
>JAGCDO010000060.1 GCA_017651265.1 Prevotella sp.
CTCAATTCTCAATTCTCAATTCTCAATTATTCAATTCCCCTCGGGGGAGGTCATCCAGTTCTTGAATTCCGAAGCCTTGTTTTTACTCACGAAGAGAGGTTCCGGCAACTCAATCGGCATTTTCAGCAGCAGACGATTGTCGAACCAGACAATAATCTCCTTCACACAATCACGTGCCACGATGTATTGCTTGTTGGCACGGAAGAACCGCGAGGGGTCAAGCCCCACTATGATAGAATCCAGAGAACGGTTGTAGAGCATCATCTGTCCGGACTTCAGGTAAATCTGAGTCTTACGGTCGGTACTGTAGATACATGCCACCTCGTCCAGCGCCACGGGGACAAGCCGGTCCTTCACGGGTACGAGGAAGGAAGAGGTACGCTCTGTGCCGCCGGCAGGTTTCATCTTCAACATACGCTGAAGGTATTCCATCACATCGCTACGAGTCCAGCGCTTGAACTTGTCCAAAGCACGTACCAGTTCAGACATCTTGATAGGCTTAAGCAGATAGTCGACACTGTTTACCGAGAATGCATCCAGTGCATACTGGTCATAAGCAGTGGTGAACACAATGGGAACGGTGACCTCCATCTCCTGAAAGAGCGTGAAAGCTGAGCCGTCGCTCAGGTGGATATCCATAAAGATGAGGTCCGGAGCAGGATTGCTGCTTAGCCACCTGACAGTTTGCTGAACACTCTCCAGCACCTTCAGGACCTCGATTCCCGGGTCTATCTCTTGCAGCATGGCAATGAGATTCTCGCTGGCTGCAGTTTCGTCTTCTATAATCAATACTTTCATACTATCCTAAAGGCAAAATGACAACAAATTCCCTGCCCGTCTTCTCTACTCTGATCTGTCGGTTCATCAGCAGGGCAAAGCGCTTTTCCAGGTTACACAGACCGGTTCCGTGGGTATCGGGCTTGTATTGTTTGGGATAGAGGGGGTTTTTTACCATCAGTTCCCTCTCTTTGTTCATCACAATATCTATCCTCATCTTGTGTTCGCTGTCTATCATGTTATGCACCGTAACATTCTCTATCAGCGGAAGGAGCGCAAGAACGGGGATAGACAGGTTCAGGCAGTCGTCGGGTACATCAATGTGAACGTCCAGCTTACCGGCATACCGCACTTCCATAACTTCACAGAAAGAACGGGCAAAGTCCAGTTCCTCCTCCAGCGGTACAAGGCCCTTTCGTTCGCTCTGAAGGATATAACGGAAGATGTCGCTCAAATGATCAATGTAGCAGATGGTGAGCCGCTCGTCTTTTTTCCTGACCAGGCTGCTGATTCCACCCAGAGAATTAAAGAAGAAGTGCGGATTGATTTGGTTTGTCAGCGCGGTACACCGACTCTGAAGACTCTCTATCTTCAGTTGTTGCAACTCCTCCTCTTTCTTCTGGTGGATAAGGCTCAGATAGCTGGTGAAACCCAATAGCAGACCCATCATACCTATTACGAAGAACTGGAACGTCAGGATGATTGGCCTTCCGTCGAATCCCGAACAGATAAGAGCTGTGATTCCCTTGTAGATTCCGAAAGCGACAATGATAAATGCCAGGTTAGGCAGTATGCGGCTTTTTAACTGGGCGCTTTTCAGATAGTGCTGGTTAAAGAACAGCGAGCATGCAGAAAGGACCCAAAACAGGAAAAAGCGAATCAATATACTGTCGATGTAGCATCCGCGCTGGTCTGTGGGCACACAACTCCATTCCCAGCTTATGAAAAGAAGGTTGGGATAACTGGCAAAAACGGTGCATACCAAACTGGCCAGCAGTATTTTATGAATCGATTTGTCGATTTTCATGAAATAAAAACCAAAATCACGTATTTCTGGGTACAAAGATATAAGTAAATCCCGAAATAGTCTTTATAATGGTCTTAAAAACGCAAAAACAGCTCCTAATGCCGATTTTAGGAGCTGTTTCTGTATGCGCTGTCGAAACAGCGTTTCTTTAATCCTCCATCCTATACGTAGGGTTGGGGCGTCCGGGCTGAAGGTAACGCCAGGCCAGCACTTCGTCCGTGTACTGACCGTCAATAGCCTCGAGAAGCACATCGCGAATCAACTCGTCCAGATGTTCCGGTGTTGTCTCTACACGGGCGTTGATAATCAGTTTCAGATAATCACCCCGACCTGCAGAGCCACGCAACTGCAAAGTCGATACATCACCCGTGATATTACCCACAGCATACTGTTCGCCGTTCTCGGCAATCACCTTGATGTGCCCTACCCTTAGCTTCTCCTTTTTCAGCATCCGGCAGATACCTGTCATGATATCCTTTAACAACGAATCCCAATAAGCATTCTGCCCTGTAAGTGCAATGGTACCGTTCAACCATCCCAATCCGGCCTCACCATGTGCGTATTTGTCGTAGTTGATGTCAAGAATCTTCTTACCCTCACCCTGACGGTTGGCCACTTCCTTGAACCACTCTCTGATACCTGTCCCGTTCATCGTACTGGCTGCCATCACCTTCGTGTGGTGGAAACATGCCTGGGTATCCTTTACCAGTTTCTCCAGTTCCTCTTCGCTCAAAAGATCTGTCTTGGTAATAAGTATCACCTCGCTCTCTTCCAACTGCTTACGGTAAATGTATGCCGCATCTTCGTGCAGACCGCCGTCACCACCATATAGGATGGACTTCAGCC
>JAGCDO010000061.1 GCA_017651265.1 Prevotella sp.
GTAGTTACGATGATGAAACATAAAGATCATGAGAACCCCTCATAAGCTGATTAATATCGTTAAATGCTATAGAAGTGTGGTGAGCAGATTACCGTTCCCAATGACGTGGTAGTTGGAATCTACGGTCTGATCGCGGCTGGGCTCGTAATAGCCGAGGACGTGGTTGTTACTGTCGCGCAGGCACTGGCGACCGCTTAATTCTGTGTCGATGTAACCAAGGACATGCTGGTTACGGTCTCGTAATGTTTTCCGGAACATAAGCTTGTAGTTTTTTAGTTATTACTCGTTGTTATTAGTTTCTGCAAATATAGGGGAAAGGTTCTATATCACCTCGTGGAACGAGCGGGGTATTACAGGATGGGCAGGAGGTACTGCCAGATGATGTCCATGTAGGGCTGGTAGAGTGAGGAGGAGGTGGTGAGCACCAATACGGCATCACGATCGGGGAAGACCATGAAGTACTGGCCTGCGAAGCCATCGGCACGGTAGGCATTGTGACGACACATCCACATCTGGTAGCCATAGCCCTGCACCCATTCGTTGTTGTTCTTGTTCAGACCGACCTTCTCCAGATCCTCGAAACGTGTGCCTGAGGGGGCTGAGGGTACCTGATAGCTCGACATTTCCTTGAGCCATGCTGCAGGAACGATCTGCTTACCGTTCCACTTGCCTTTCTGCAGGAACAGCTGTCCCATCTTGGCCATATCCTCGGTCTTGAGATATAGGCCCCATCCGCCGCAGTTCACGCCCGTCGGACTCTCATCCCACTGGGGACGACTGATATGCAGGGGCTTGAACAGACGGGTATCGAGATAGTCGATGAGCTTCTCGCCCGTCACCTTCTGCACGATCTCTGCCAGCATATAGGTGCCCATGGAGTTATACATGTAATATTCGCCGGGCTTGTGTAACACTGGCCATGCCAGGAACGCCTTCGCCCAGTCGGACTGTCCGCGGCGGTTACACTCGGTATCATGACCGCATGTCATGGTGAGCAAGTCACGAACGGTCATGGCCTTCAGGTTCTCGCTGGGTTGTGCGGGCAGTTTGTCGGGGAAGAACTTCACCACGGGGTCGGAAAGGTTGAGCTTTCCTTCGCTGATGGCGAGTCCTACGGCCGTTGCAGTGAAGGTCTTGCTTACTGAGTGCATGGCGTGGGGCTTCTCGGCCGACTGTCCGTTGAACCATTTCTCAAACACCACCCTGCCGTGCTTCAGGATCATGATGCTGTGAAGGGAGATGGAATCAGGCTTCACCGGTCGTGTCTTCGTGGCGTACTCAAAAGAATCTACTGCCGCCACCACCGAGGGTAATGCGGTTGTTCTTTGCAGGTTTACAATCTCTTGTTGCGTCTTGCAGCCTGTTACCAACAGTGTTGCCAGGGCGATGAATGGGATGATTTTTTTCATGACTTTGAACTTTGAACTTTGAACATTGAACTTTTGGAGCAGCGAGGGCCATTGTGCTTGCACGCTTGGCCGAGTCGTGACAAAAGTCATGGAACGAAGTGACATAACTTTGAACTTTATGATTACCTTTAAACTTTTGGGGAAGCAAGAGGCAAGAGGCAAGATGCAAGAGAATACCACTGAGTAAAGTATTCATGTATCAAACCACTTGTACTTGAAGCATACCACGTTGCAAAGATATAAAAAAATTTTTATAGTTCCCATAATTAACTAATAATCGTTTGGAAATTCCAGAAAAAGTCTCTATCTTTGCGCTGAGTAAACGTATAAGTCCTAAACGGAAGTAAGACAATTATAATGAGAACTATATTATCATCTAATTATTAATCAATCTGTATTAAACAAATGAAGAAAATCTATTTAGCTGCATTGCTCTCCATCTCTTTGATGACTGCTAATGCGCAGGAGCCGAACATCCCTATGTTTGGCAATCGGCAGAACATCGATGTGAAGTTCAATGAGTACAAGCCTGCTCCGGAGGGTTTCGACCAGGAGCGTGCAGGAATCGCAAAAGGTACGGTGAAACTCATTGAGTACCAGTCGGAATCGGTAGGTACAACCCGTAAGGCAAACGTCTATCTGCCTCCAAAGTATGATGCCAAGAAGAAATACAGCGTGCTCTACCTGCTGCATGGTATTGGTGGCGACGAGAACGAATGGTATAAGGATGGCGGTGTGCCCAACATTATCATGGACAACCTCTATGCCGACGGGAAGGTGGCCGACATGATTGTGGTGATGCCTAACGGACGAGCACAGAAGGATGATTCGCGTGCTGGCGGTATGGGTTCGTTCAGGGCCTTCGGCGATTTCGACAAAGACCTCATCGGCAGTCTGATTCCTTACATCGAGAAGAACTTCAGCGTATATGCCGACAGGGAGCACCGCGCCATTGCCGGTTTGTCGATGGGTGGCGGACAGTCGTTGAACTTCGGACTGGGTCACATGGATGTGTTCGCCTTTGTGGGCGGATTCTCTTCAGCTCCCAATACACAGCGTGCCGCACAGCTTATTCCTGATGTGGAGAAGGTGAAGAAAGAGAACAAGCTGCTGTGGATGGTTTGCGGCGGTGCCGACGGTTTGATGAACAACAGTGCGCAGCTGAAGGCATTCTGCGATGAGAACGGTATTCCCTGCACCCTCATCAACTATCCCAACGAGGGTCATAACTTCGTGGTTTGGAAATACGGTCTGTACAACTTCGCCCAGCTTATTTTCAAATAATCAAACCCTTAGATAGATCATAAAAAGGAACGAACCACCAATTTGCATTGATGGTTCGTTTTTTAATGCGTATTGATGGTTCGTTTTTTAAATAGCTGGAAGCTGTAGGTCCTGACATCAGAAACGATGGTATCCTCGATGCAAACGCCTTCGAGCACCAACATCAGCGAGTCGTTGCGGTAAGTGAGCAGCTTCGCTGGTTGATCGAGGAGCGACTTGTCGCTACGGACAACTTTCCCGATGGGATAATCGAGCACCACATCATCATGGTGGGAAACGACTACCCGCTGGTCCCAATAGTTACACTGATAATCATCGGCTATGAGCAGGATATCATACTCGCCCAGATCAACAGGTTCCTTCCTGATATACCAATGGTCGGTTTCTACAGAATTCTGATTCTTTTCGTAGTAGAACTGAAATTCTGAGTACGGCCATTTGCCATATTGCGCCTCGAACGCCTTGGTGCCTACCCCACTGCGCACATAGTCGATGACGCTGGAGGCATCAAAGTAGCGCTCGCACAGCAGACTGTCGCGCCTGATCTTCTCCAAATCGACTTTGTCGTAGAACTTACCCGTTTGGGCATTGACAAGGTTGAGTTCGCTGATGAGCTGCGTGAGACGCTGCTGCTGACAGCGCAGACCGACACTCTTGGCAGAGATGCCTGGGATATAGGTGAAGAGGATGATGGCCGCTGCGCAGATGAGCGCCATGAGCTGGTACTTACGTGTTCGCTTACTGATGAGCATGAACACGAAGAGGGTCATCAACACGCCAGCCACCATGAGGTAGAAACGACTCTCGGTGAAGCTGTACAGACGGATGCGGTAGAGGGAGCCTATCCAGTACATGATGAGGGGAGGAATGGCTATGAGCGTGAAATGACGGTAGAACCAGTCGTAGTACCGCTGACTGAGGACGGATTGTGCCACACGTCCCACCAATGCCACGGTGATGAATGCCATGACCATCCATGCCACACCGCCCTTGGGAAGATCCCACGCAAAGGCAATCTTGATGAAATAAACATAGAGGATGACGGTGTAGATGATGATGGCCGGAGAGAGGATGAAGTTCAGGATGAGCCGGAGTATCTTGAAAGGCTCCTCCACCTTGTCTTCATCCTGACGGATAAGGGTGCAGCACACCTGCGGCGTCACCACAAAGGCGATGAACTGGAAGATATACTGGAAGAGGCGCGGGGGCTCTTTGATACCGAAGATATAGAGGAAGGAGGCCGTGATGGCCAATACGGCCAGATAGAGTACGCCGGCAATGACAAATCCGAAGAACAGCTGCGTGGCTACATGGAGGGCATGAGCCGCAAAAGAACGGTTGTCCATGCGTTTATGTCCCACGATGAGCAGGATAGCTGCCAAGGCATAGGTGAATCCGAAAGCGAACGTCCACAGGAACGGCTTCAGATTGAGCATCATCAGGGGCAGGAAGAGGAAGAACGAGGCGTAGTAGGCCCATCGGTTGACGCGATGGAGCCAGAAGGTGAGTGTGATGAGCGGGACGAACAGAAAGAGGATATCACCGTTGATGGCGCTTTCGATCTGTTTGCTCAAGGGATTATACGCCGAGGTGTTGCTATTCCACACCGCGATAATAAAAAACGCAATGCCCAGCGCCAGTTCCACAGGGAAGCGGCGTGGACTGCTCAACAGGTTCTGCAACAGTTTCTTAATCATATTCAAAAGGTGTTTCAAGGTTGCCAAAAGAACAGTCCGACAGATGCAGCGAGGGCAGTTAGCAGACTGATGGTTTCCTCGTTGGGATGATAGACGGTCATATAGGTGTCGTCGCTGCTGATGGTGATGAGTGCATCAGCCGATGGGAGGAGGATATAGAGCATGGTCTTGCTTGACAGGCAGTGAGTCACCATCGCCTCGATGTCGGCAGGAGCAGGATTCGTAGTCCATTCATCCCCATCGGTACTGAAAGCCATTTCCTCGTAGCAGTTCAGCTTCAGTAGAATATCAGTGAACTTGCTGTAAACAGTGTCGATACGAGGGTGCGCACGGTAGTATTCCTCGATGCTGAAATACTGACCGCCGCTACCTGCGGGCACTTGCTTGGGCAGGATGTCTATCACCCAATAGGGTTGTTCCAAATACTGTTCTGTTGTCACGACCGTTCTTCTTGATTTGTACTATTTGGATTGCAAATATAGTGAAATCGGCAAAATATAGCAACAATAATATGCTAAATTTCAAAAAAAGCAGTATCTTTGCTCAGTAAAAGTATGCACATGAAGAGGATTCTATTGATAGTGGTAGTCGCCATTATGGCAACAACAAACATCTGGGCACAGCGCATAGGCTGTGTGCATGGCACGATGGAGACGCGGGCCGGCGAGAGCTATTTACTGCCCTTCCCGTTTGATTTCGACCCACAGAAGACCTACCGGCAACCTGTGGTTCTCGTATCGTTCAGCGATGCGGATTTTTCCATGGCCGATCCTGCAGCCTACTACAACCGTATCTTCAACGAGGAGGGTTATAACGAGGGCATGGGAAAGGGATGTGTGGCCGACTATTTCCGCGAGCAGTCGGGTGGCCGTTGCAACCTGCAGTTCGACATCTACGGACCGGTAAAGGTCAGTACCAAGGCAGGTGGACATAGGGGGCTGTATTTCGGTAATGATGCCATGAATGAAGCCCTCAGAGTGTTGTGCGAGACCGAACAGACCGACTTCTCCATATACGACTGGGATGGCAACAACGAAGTGAACCAGGTGGTACTGGTGGCAGCAAGCTATTGTGGTAATAACACATCGGGCTATTTATGGCCTAACACAGGATACTCATCTATACTGTTGCCAGGTGGAATCAGATCAAGCAGCACCTCTATCACCTGTGAACTGTGGAAAGATGCGAGTCTGTGCGGCATCGGAACCATCATTCATGAGTTCTGCCATGCGCTGGGTCTGCCCGATATCTATCCACAATCTCCCGCAACCGCCTTCTCGACTGTGGATGAGTGGGACCTCATGGACGGTGGAAACTATACAAACCATGGGTGGTGCCCGCCCAACCTCTCGGCCATGGAGAAGATGTATCTGGGATGGGCTTCACCTGTGGAGCTGACAGAGCCTACCACCATCAAGGACATGAAGCCGTTGAGCGATGGCGGCGAGACCTATATCATCCGCAGTTCGGGTAACAGCGACGAATACTATCTGCTGGAGAACCGCAGACAGAAAGGGTGGGATTATGCCTGTCCGGGCAATGGACTGCTTATCTACCATGTGGACTACCTAAGAGAATCCTGGGTAAACAATAATGTGAACAACTCCGACAGTCACTACCGTTACGACCTGTTTCATGCCGATGGAAAGAACTATAAAGACTGGGATCTGGACAACAATGGTAAGGACCCCAATAAGTGGACCACGGAGAACTGGATACGAAACTCCTACCTGAGTACATCACCATATCCCTACTATAATAACGAGACGGGAATAACCAATGCCAGTCTTACCGACGATTCGAACCCTGCCGCAACCCTTTTCACCGCTAACGCAGAAGGAAAAAAGCTGATGGGCAAGGCCATCACGAATATACAGATTGATGATGAGGGGAATGTGTCGTTCGACTTCATGAAGTCAGGTGAAACAGGGGTGATGGAGATAGGTGGAGATGATGCGAACATCGTGGGATGGTACGACCTTGACGGCAGACTCCTGTCTGCCCCGCCCCACCATCCTGGTATCTACATCGTGAGATATAGTAACGGAACCAAGAAGAAATGGTTTATGCCAATAAAATAATAAATAACAATGAAAGAGATTAATTACAAGGATTTGAAGTTCAATCCGTTCAACCTTATTGGTGGTGAATGGATGCTGATAACGGCTGGTGACGAACAAAGCTGTAACACCATGACGGCCTCGTGGGGACATCTGGGATGTCTGTGGGGGAACAACGACCCATCGGCGGTAATATATATTCGCGAATCGCGCTACACAAAGGAGTTCGTAGATAAACAGTCGTATTTCACCCTCTGTGTGATGGACAAGTCGTTCAAGAAGCAGATGGCTTATCTGGGAAGCACCTCAGGACGTGATGAGAATAAGATTGCCAAGGCAGGACTTACTCCTGTCTATGCCGACAATTCGGTTTATTTCGAGCAGGCAAAGTTAGTGCTCGTATGCAAGAAGGTGTATGCAGCCGAGATACAGCAGAGCGGCATCATCTATCAGGAAACCATCGACAAGTGCTACCCGCAAGGCGACTACCACACAATGTATGTAGGCAAGATCGAGAAGGTACTGGTGCGCGATGATGAATATTTAGGATAGTCGAACAAAAAATAGACTTTAACATTATTTATGGGGTGGACTCTTGGGTCCACCCGTTTTTTGTTGTACCTTTGCAGCCTTAAAAAACAATATACCACGTATTTACTAAAAAAATTACGTTCAAAGCTATTTATTTCAATTTTTTTTCTTATATTTGTAGCCGTATAATAATATACATACAAGCAACATAAGTAACAACCATAAAAACAATTAACATGAAAAGGCTTTTTACTGCTGCTATGCTGCTGGTCATAACCACAATATCAGCCAACGCACAACTGGTAATAAACGAACTGATGCAGTCGAATGTCGAGTGCTTCTTTGACAACGAAACCAAAGAGTTTCCTGACTCGTGGGTGGAATTATATAACAGTGGCTCCACCACTGTCAATCTCAAGGACTACAAGATAGGTACCAAAGCCGATGCCTCTAAGGCATGGGAATTGCCCGATAAGCCCGTTGCGTCCAAGGGATATGTGATTATCTACTGCGACAAGGAAGGTCTGAAGGACAACCGCCTTCACACCGACTTCCGTCTGGAGTCGGACAAGGTGGGCAATCTCTATCTTTTCAATGGCAACGAGATTGTTAACAGTGTTGAAGGCATTCCCATAATGCCGGCACCCGATGTGGCTTACGGTCGTGCGAGGGACAGCCAAGCATCGGACAATGGTGACACATGGGGCTACGAGCTGAAGCCAACACCAGGTAAAAAGAACGAAGGCGACGTCGTGGCAGCCACTCAGATCCTTGGTGCTCCCGAGTTCGGACGGAAAGGCTTTGTGAGCCACTCAGCCTTCGAATTCGATCTCACGCTGAGTAAGCCCGTACGTACTCCCGAAGGTGCCTATATCACTTACACTATGGACGGCAGCGAACCCACAGCAGAGAGTACGCGGTATACGACACCCATCCGCATCAAAACCACCAATACCGATAATAACCGTACCAAGGTGATTCGTGCCAAGGTGTTCTGCGATGGTTATCTCTCACCTGTTAGCACCGCCCAGTCGTACATCTACCATCCAAGGAAAATGAAGATTCCCATCATCTCCATCCTGACTAAAAATGCATACATATACGATAATGCGATTGGCATCTATCCTAATAACAAAGACAAGGATCACCAGGTGGACTGGCGCCGTCCCATCAATATCGAGATGTTTATCAGCGAGAATTCAGAAAGCGTCTTCAACCAGCTCGGCGAGACCCGTATTCAGGGAGGACAGTCGCGTGCGAATAAACTCAAGTCAATGGCCATCTATGCAAACAAGCGTTTTGGTCCCAAGAATAAACGTTTCTCATACGAGTTCTTCCCCGACCAAAAGCCGGGCATAACCGAGTTTAAGTCGTTCTCCCTGCGTGATGGCGGTAACGACTTTGGTGACCTATACTTCCGCGATCTCATCATTCAGCGCACGATGGGCCCAAATACAGACCTCGACTGGCAGGCAGGCCGTCCGGCTGTTCTCTACATCAATGGCGTGTACAAGGGCATGATCAATATCCGCGAGCGCTCGAACGAGGACAACATCTACAGTAATTACAATGAGCTTGAGGATGTAGACGAAATTGAGATTGGACATAAAACAGAGGGCAATGAAGAAAAGTACATCGAGGAGTTGAAGGAAGGTACCATGGACTTCTACGACGACTTCTGGGACTTCTATAGCAAGGAGGACAAAGAGCATAAATACACACCGGATGATTACACCTTGGAAGGTTACGAGAAATGGATGGATGTCAGCGAGTATCTGAACGTCATGATTACGAACCTCTTCTACTGCAATATCGACTTCCCTGGCAACAACATCGTGTTCTGGCGCCCCAACAAGAAAAAATCAGGCCTACCCATGAGATGGCGCTTCATCATCAAGGACACCGACTTCGGACTGGGTCTCTACGGATGGGATCAAACCAAGAATACATCCAACACCATCGACATGATCTACAATCCAACTGGACATAGCAACTCATGGGCTTTCTCAAACCCAAAAGCCTCCCTTCTCTTCCGCAATATGATGGAAGACGACGAGGCCATCAGGGACCTGTTCATCGACAAGAGTTGCGTTTACATGGGTGACTTCATGAATGCCAAGGGAACAGGCGCCGTCATCGACGACATCATGAACAAGACTCTGGACGAGTTTGTTGCCCATCGAGCTGTGCCCGAGTATTACGTCTGGGGAGGAAGCAGCAGTAGTGAGATTACCAACAAGTTCAACGCTGCCAAGAGTTGGGTAGAAGGCAGGCCTGATAACTTCCTTCAGTACATCAGCAATCAGTACCTGAATGGCATAGAGTTCTATCCCGTCACCATCAACAAGGAAGTAGCCACCGAAAACATACCCGACGAAGTGTATGTTAACGGCATCAAGCTCACTAAAGGTGTGTTCGATGGCAAACTATTCCTTGACCGTGATATTACTCTCGAAGGCAATACCTCCGACGATGAAGACCAGGTAGTCACAGGATGGGAAATCAAGAAGACAACCTCCGACGGAAGAGTTGAGACGACAACTATTGACGACGGCTATCACTTCACCGTGTCCTCATGCCAGAACTACTGCATCACCCCCATTTGGGGTGAACCCAGGGTTACTATTGGTGAATATGGAGCCGTATCATTTAGCTGTACCAAGCCACTCGACTTTACCAATAGACCCGTTAAAGCTTATATCGTGACCGCAAATAACGGCAATAGTTTCATCAAAGAACGGGTGTATAAGGTTCCTGCAAATACAGGTCTCGTCATCGAAGGTGAAGAAGGTACATATACAATTCCTGTTTATAGGAGTTCTACATTCGACGACGTTACCCAAAACATGCTTCTGTCAACGGCTAAGAAATCGTTCACCGTACCTAATGATGAAAATGCTTACTACGGTCTGTTCTACTCAACAACTAAGAATAGGGTGGGCTTCAAGAAGAAGGAGCCAGGCCACATTTTCGCCAAGGGTAAGAGCTATCTATGCCTGACACAAGAGCAACATCAGGGCAAAGAATTCACCGAACTCTTCTTCGACGGAATCATCGATGGCATCGCTACCGATATCCAGGGCGCTAACAACAATAGATGGACAGACGGTCAGATTTACAACCTGAACGGCCAGCGTGTTGACAAGAACTACAATGGTGTAATCATTGTGAACGGCAAGAAGGTGGTTAACAATCGGAAGTGAAACCAATAAGAATGATTGAAAAGATGAGAAAACAGATATATGTTGCGCCTCGCTTGGAGGTATTGCTCAATGATGCAGAAACCGTTTTAGGAAATAACGCCTATTCCATATTCGGTGATGACGAACCCGGTGTGGATTTGGGCAAGGAGAACTTCATTGTCTTTTCCGATTTCCCTGACGATGAATACACATGGGGGGACCTATGGGCGGATGTTGAAGATGAAGAAGAATAACCACCCATAAGAGGACAACATCTATACAATAACGACGCTTCCATGCGTGATGCTAGCATCAGCATGGAAGCGTTATTTTTATGAGCCCACGAGAGGAATTGGCTCCGCCGATCCCATACGCTCCCAGAGAGGGATTCGCGCTCGACCCGAAGGGGCGCTTTCACAAAGCGAAGCGACTGAAAGAACGTGAGAACCCGGTTCGCAGCCACAACAAAAAAAGGCATCAGAAAACTCTGATGCCTCTTTGTTGCGGAGAGAGAGGGATTCGAACCCCCGGTGCCTCTCAGCACGACGGTTTTCAAGACCGTTGTAATCGACCACTCTACCATCTCTCCTTCAGTCAGTGACTGGCTCTTGGTCGGAAAAGCGGTGACAAAATCAGTGCAAGCCGAACACAAAGACTGTTCTTTGCTGAGGCGAAGCCTGATTTAGCCGACGATTTCTCCAAATCGGATGCAAAGGTAGTGGTTTTTTCCCGAACCGCCAAATATTTCAGAAGTTTTTTGTTACTTTACGAATGAATTCTTACCTTTGCAACGGAAAAAATGAAGTGATATGAAATATGCGATTATAGGTACAGGAGCCATTGGTGGTTATTATGGCGGAAAACTGGCGAAAGCGGGAAATGAGGTTCACTTCCTGCTGCACACCGATTATGAATATGTAAAAGAGAATGGATTACAGGTAGATTCATGCGACGGCAGTTTCCATCTGGATCAAGTGAACGCCTATCAGACAACGGCGGATATTCCTCCTTGCGATGTGATTCTGGTGTGTTTGAAATCCACTAACGAACACCTACTGCGCAACCTGCTGCCACCGATGATTCATGAGAATACCGTGGTGGTGCTGATTCAGAACGGTATCGGATTGGAGGCTGATCTGCAGACGCTCTTCCCCACCCTGCAGATTGTGGCAGGACTGGCTTTCATCTGCTCGGGAAAGGTAGGACCAGGTCATATAGACCATCAGTGCTACGGTAGCATCAACTTAGGAAACTACTCCGTGAAGGACAAGGAGCTGTTTGCAAAGCTGCTGACGGATTTCCGTAACGCAGAGATTGAGGCCAACGAGGTGGAGTATGAGGAAGCACGCTGGAAGAAGGCCGTGTGGAATATGCCGTTCAATGGAATGACCGTTGCCCTTGACACCACCACCAACAAGCTGCTTGACAACCCCGCCACCGAACAGCTGATACGCGACCAGATGATGGAGGTGGTGGCTGCATCAAGAGCCTTGGGCGTGGAGCATGTGGATGAAGCCTTCGTGGAGAAGATGATTGCCATGACCAAGGCCATGACACCCTATAAACCCAGTATGAAACTCGATGCCGACTTCCACCGTCCGATGGAAATTGACTACCTTTATACCCGTCCTATCCAAGAGGCTAAGAAGGCTGGATGCCCCATGCCGAAACTCGAGATGCTGGAACAGGAATTGAGGTTTATTCAGGGGAAGTATTTATAACAAGCTTAACTTTCTCTTCGTTAGCTTTACCCTGTTTAGAGGCAAGAAGCAAGAGGCAAGAAGCAAGAGATATGTAATAAGTCCCAGTGACTATAACCAATGCCTATCTAATAGTGCTATTCTCTTGCTTCTTGCTTCTTGCTTCCTAAAATAGAGCTACAGACACCTCTATATCTAGTTAATCAAGAATATCTTTGTCTGACCATTGTAGGTGGCCTTGATGGTGGCACGACCTTCAACGATAGGACTGATGTCGAACTTCACACCAGGCACATCGGATGTGGCGGTGAGCTTACTGTTATTCTTCAGCGGACCATACACCTGATAGCGGTTCTGCTCAGCATAGCCGTTCTGGGCGTTGAAGCGTACTGGTGTTGAAGGAATAGTCAACGCCTTACCATCGGCAGTGATAGTAACCTGTGGTACTTTGGGATTTGTCTCTGGAACAGACTTAGAGAAGCTGATGCCGTGGAGGTCGAACAATCCCTGAGGACGCTGCGGACCTTGCGGACGACGGCCACCAAACTGCGGACGACCTTGCTGGGGCTGCTGAACATCGGGACCTTCAACAACGAGATAGATTGCGTGCTTACCCTTCAGTCCTTCAACATCAGGAACAACAATACTGTAGTATCCTTCTTGCTGAGCTGGATTTCCCGTCACATCAAGTGTACCAATCTTCTTACCCTTCCATGGATCATCGAGAAGAATGTGAATCTTGAAGTTATCCTTGACAGTGGGTGTCAGATTCAGGTTCAGAACTGGCTTATCACCCTTCTTAATACCCTCGAAAGCCTTCACACCCTTGGTGTCTTTAGCCAATCCACCGAAACCGAAGTACTTGAAGCCGATGATACCACCGTTCTGAATACCGGCGAGATCCATCGAGTTGTTCCATACATCGTGATTGTCCTGCATCCAGTCGTTTGAGCCCGGACCATATACAAAGCAGGCGTAGCCGGCACTATAGTAGGCATAGGGCGGCAGACCGAAGATCTGGAAGCCCTCACTGGTAACCTCAGCACCTGTATATTCATTACCGTCGCTGGCCTTGGCTGTCCACACATTATCTTTCTTATAGGGATCGTAGCCTGAAATGGTAACCTTTCCCCCCTCGGCCACTGGCTTCTTGTCCCATGTGATCTTCACAGGAGCCACCATGGTTTGACGGGCATTACCGAAGCCACGCGGCGGACGGTGATAGAATACATACCACTGACCGTTGATCTCCTGCAGTGAGCCATGGGTGTTATGAGCGAAATTGGTGGTGATGAGCTTTGAGCCATCCTCGTTCGGAACCACACCACGCGAATCGACCAGCACGCCACCTGAACGCCACGGTCCTAAGGGAGAATCGCCATAGGCATAGCGAAGGGCTGAGTTGGTGTTGCCTAAGCCATATTCCTTTCCGCTGTAGCCAGAGAACACCATGACATATTTGTTACCCACCTGACGGATGGAAGAAGCCTCGAAGAAATTGAAGTCGAGCGGATCCTGTCCTTCATAGAGTGCCTTATATTCGCTACCCGCCTTGTCGAGCAACCTTCCGTCGGCACTGCTGGCAGGGATGAACGGGTCAATAGCCTCTGTTCCCTCACGCTGTGAATACATGGTCTTCTGGTCGAGCTCAACAGCAGTAGAGTGCTGGAAGCCATAGAACACATAGGCGCGAAAACCAATGTCGTAGTCCTTATCCTTCTTATCGGTGATGTTCTCAATGAACACCGACGGGTCGAAGTCGATCAACGAGCCTGGAACACACTGACGACCATCCTCGGTGAGGTTAATCGGTGTAAAGGGACCGTTGGGGCGGTCGCCTTTGCAAACCATCGGAGTGCGGCGCCATCCGCGGGAATGCGGATAGAGATAGTAAGTTTTTTTACCGGTCTTCTTATCCTTCACCTCCACCAGATCAGGAGCATACATCGTGTCCCACTGTCCATCTATATAATAGGTAAAGATAGGACCCTCGTCGCGCCACTGACTCAAGTCTTCTACAGGAGCCGACCACATTCGGATGTCAGGACCGCAGTAGGCGGAGTAGTTCACATCGTGCGAACCGATGATATAGGCACGGAACTTTCCGGGGTTGTCCGGATCTTCAAAAACACGGGGTTCGCCATCAGGCACATGCTCCCACAAAGGGAGATAAGGATTCTGTGCGCTGAGTGTCATCACAGTCAGCAGCAACAGGAACAACATAGATTTTCTTTTCATTTTGTAAGTAAGTTTTGGATTTTTGTGCAAAGGTAATCAATTTGTCAGACATGCTTTTTACTAATTGTTTCTTATTCTTTCGTTATTGTTACGAACAACGGTAGAAACACTCATTCCAAGGGGTCTGCACAATAAAATCGTGGAAAGGTGCGTTATTGTTTATGATGATACGAAGAATGTGCTTCATCCTGATGTGTCTGCTCCTGACATCGCTCGGTGTGCAGGCACAGAGTTTTACGCTGCAAGGTAAGGTGACCGATCAGGACAACAACCCTGTAGAGCTGGCCACTGTGTCGGTATGGAAACAGGGGAAGGTGGCCATGACTAACCTGAAGGGAGAATTCAGTATGACGCTTCAGAGTGCTGACAGCGTGGAGGTTAAGTTCTCTATGATAGGTTACAAGACCAAGACCCGTGTGCTGCGCCGACCACAAGGAAAGCAGACACTGCAGATCCAGCTGTTCGACGAGAGTAAGGAGCTGGGCGAGGTGGTGGTTACGGAAAGAATCAGACAGACCGGCAGTACGCAGCAGCTTGACAAAAAGGATATCCAGAACGCCCCGTCGGCCACGGGTAATGCCGTGGAGGAGATGATTCAGGGACAAGCAGGCGTGAGTACGCACAGCGAACTGTCGAGTCAGTATAACGTTCGTGGAGGATCGTTCGACGAGAACTCTGTATATATCAATAATGTGGAAGTGTACCGTCCCTTCCTGGTACGCAGCGGTCAGCAGGAAGGACTCTCGGTGATCAATCCCGACATGGTGGAGAAGATCGGGTTCTCCACGGGTGGTTTCGAGGCTAAGTACGGCGATAAGATGTCGTCGGCCCTGGATATCCAATACAAACGTCCAAAGAAGTTCGAGGCCACCGCATCTGCCAGTCTGCTGGGTGCCAGCGCCTTCGTGGGCTTCGCCAACAAGAAGCTGACATGGAGCAACGGACTGCGTTACAAGACTACCCGCTACCTGCTGGGAACGATGGAGACGAAGGGTGAATACCAGCCCAACTTCCTGGATTACCAGACCTACCTCACCTACCAGCCCAACCAGCGGTGGAGCATTGAACTGATAGGTGATATCGCCGATAACCATTATCAGTTCGACCCGGAGGATCGTGAGACGAAGTTCGGTACCATGGAGAATGTGAAGTCGTTCCGCGTCTATTTTGATGGATGGGAGAAAGACCTCTTCCGCACGTATTTCGGTACCTTGAACATTACCCGCCATATCACCAACGACACCCATCTGTCGCTGATATACTCCACGTTCTACACCGATGAGCAGGAACGTTATGATATTCAGGGACAGTACTGGCTTACTCAGACCGAGACAAGTGAGAACCTGGGCGTGGGTACCTATATGGAGCATGCGCGTAACTACCTGAAAGCCAACGTGCAGAGTTTCAAACTGATGCTGAAGCAAAAGGTGAAAAAACACGACCTGCAGACAGGTATTACCTATAAGATTGAACGGGTGAAGGAGTCATTAAGGGAATATGAGATGCGCGACTCCAGCGGCTATAGCATCCCCCATACGGGTAAGGACCTGAATATGATCTATACCCTCGATGCAAGGAACGAGCTTCGTGCCAATCGACTGGAGGTGTATGCGCAGGACACCTACCGCTTTACCAGTCCTGGCGAGCATACCCTGTTCACCTTGAACTACGGCGTGCGTTTCTCGCATTGGAACTTCAACAGGGAGAGCTTAGTGAGTCCGCGCCTTTCTTTGGGCATCATCCCCGCCTTCAACCATGATGTCACCCTGCGCTTTGCCACCGGACTCTATTATCAGGCGCCATTCTTCAAGGAACTGCGTGATACATCGACCGTTAACGGCATTACCTACGCTACTTTGAACGAACGCGTGAAGAGTCAGCGGTCTATCCATTTCATTGCCGCCTACGAACAGCGGTTCAAGATGCTCGACCGCCCCTTCCAGTTCACAGCAGAAGCCTATTATAAGCTGCTCAACAACCTCGTGCCCTACACCGTGAACAATGTGAAGATAGTCTATGATGCCAGTCAGCAATGCGGCGGTCATGCCATGGGTCTCGACCTGAAGCTCTATGGTGAGTTCGTGCCGGGCAGCGACTCGTGGCTTACCTTCTCGCTGATGGACACGAAGATGAAGATCAACGGTAAGCAGATTCCGTTGCCCACCGATCAGCGATGGGCCATGAACCTGTTCTTCACCGATTACTTCCCCGGTACCGACCGCTGGAAAATGTCGCTGAAGCTGGCCTTTGCCGACGGTCTGCCGTTCAGTACGCCGCACAAAGGACTCGACAAGATGCCTTACCGCGCACCTGCCTACAAACGTGCCGACATCGGTATGAGCTATCGTCTGATCGGTCGTTCCAATATCGAGTCGCCCTACCCCATCACTACACCTACCACACCTGCCAGCAAATGGGTGAAGAACGTGTGGCTGGGCATCGACTGCCTGAACCTCTTCGGCATCAACAACGTGAACTCGTATTATTGGATTACCGACGTAACCAGTCAGCAATACGCCGTTCCCAACTATCTTACTGGACGTCAGGTCAATGTGCGCGTTCTCGTAGAGTTTTAGCACTATATTTTTGGAATAATTAAGCATCCATATTTGGCGCATTGGAAAATAATACGTACCTTTGCGCCAACTATTTTATTCACGCTAATTATTTCATTCATCATGAAGATTTCACACATCGAACATTTAGGAATTGCAGTCCAGAGCATTGAAGAGGCTCTGCCGTACTTCAAGGAAGTACTGGGACTGGAGTGTTATGCTATTGAAACGGTGGAAGACCAGAAAGTGAAGACCGCCTTCTTGAAGTGCGGTGAGGTAAAACTTGAGCTGCTGGAGCCGACATCTCCTGAGAGCACTATCCAGAAATGGCTCGACAAAGGTAACAAGGGAGTACATCATGTAGCTTTCTGCATCGAGGACGGTGTGGCTAATGCCTTGGCAGAAGTTTCCGAGAAGGGCGTACGCCTGATCGACCAAGCTCCTCGTAAAGGTGCCGAGAACCTGAACATCGCTTTCCTGCACCCGAAATCTACTTGCGGAATCCTGACCGAACTCTGTGAGCACTAATTTTCACAAATAGTCTTTTTAGGCAATTTGTCCAATTCATAAAACAATGAGCAAACAATTAGAAAAGATCAAGAATCTTATCGCCAAGCGTGAGCAGGCTCGCCTTGGCGGTGGCGAGAAAGCCATTGAGAAACAGCATGCACGTGGTAAATACACTGCCCGTGAGCGTATTGACATGCTGCTCGACGAAGGAAGTTTTGAGGAAGTTGACATGTTCAAGCTTCACCGCTGCACCAACTTCGGTATGGAGAAGAAACAGTTCCTGGGCGACGGTGTCGTTGCCGGTAGCGGAACAATTGATGGTCGGTTGGTATATGTCTTCGCACAGGATTTCACCGTAAACGGTGGTTCTCTGTCTGAGACCATGGCAGAGAAGATCTGCAAGGTGATGGACCTCGGTATGAAGATGGGTGCTCCCGTGATCGGTATCAACGACTCTGGTGGTGCACGTATCCAGGAAGGTATCAACGCCTTGGGTGGCTACGCTGAGATCTTCGAGCGTAATATCCTGGCATCAGGTGTAATCCCGCAGATCAGCGGTATCTTCGGTCCTTGTGCAGGTGGTGCTGTATATTCTCCCGCCCTCACCGACTTCACCTTGATGATGGAGAACACATCATATATGTTCCTGACCGGTCCGAAGGTGGTGAAGTCAGTAACAGGCGAGGATGTTGACCAAGAGCACTTAGGTGGTGCCAGCGTACACTCTACCAAGAGTGGTGTGACACATTTCACCGCATCTACTGAGGAAGAGGCTATCGAGATGATCAAGACGCTCTTGAGCTATATCCCCAGCAACAATATGGAGCAGGCTCCGCTGAAGGAGTGCACAGACCCCATCAACCGTATGGAAGACAGTTTGAACGAGATTCTGCCCGACGATCCGAACCAGGCATACGACATGTACAAGGTGATTGGTGCCGTGGTGGATAACGGAGAGTTCTTCGAGGTTCAGCCTAAGTTCGCCAAGAACATCATCGTAGGTTTCGCCCGTTTCAACGGTCAGAGCGTAGGTATCGTAGCTAACCAGCCTTCTTGCTATGCTGGTGTGCTCGACGTGAACGCCAGTCGTAAGGGTGCTCGTTTCGTACGTTTCTGCGATGCTTTCAATATTCCTATTGTATCACTGGTTGACGTTCCCGGATTCCTTCCCGGAACAGGTCAGGAGTACAACGCCGTCATCCTGCACGGAGCTCAGTTGCTCTATGCTTACGGTGAGGCCACAGTACCTAAGGTAACCGTTACCCTGCGTAAGAGCTATGGTGGTAGCCATATCGTGATGGGCTGTAAGCAGCTCCGCACCGATGTCAACTACGCTTGGCCGAATGCTGAGATCGCCGTGATGGGTGCCTCTGGTGCCGTTGCAGTGCTCTATGCTAAGGAAGCCAAGGCCAAGAAGGAAGCTGGCGAGGATGTACGCGCATTCATTGCCGAGAAGGAAGAGGAGTATTCAGATCTCTTCGCTAATCCGTATCAGGCAGCCAAGTATGGCTACATCGACGACGTGATTGAGCCGCGCAACACCCGCTTCCGCATCTGTCGTGCTCTGGCACAGCTGGCCACCAAGCGCCAGGGTCTGCCGGCTAAGAAGCACGGTAACATTCCGATGTAATAGGTGAAATAAAACAAATCATTATGGGAAAAGTCAATAACGAAGTGTATGCCGCTATCGCTCTTGCCATGCATGAGTTCCAAGGCAACAACGTGCACGATAAGGAAACAGGCATCATCACCATCAAGGAGCACCACACCGATTGGGCTTCACGCATGCTGACCATGACCCAACATCCTTAAAACAAACAAACATTATGAAAGAATACAAGTATATTATTAATGGGACGGAGTATCAAGTCACCATCGGTGACATTGTCGAGAACATCGCCAACGTAACTGTCAATGGTGAGGATTACAAGGTAGAGATGGAGAAAGAGCCGGAACCTGAGAAGAAGAAGGTTGTCGTCAAGACTGGCGGCGCTGCTGCCCAGGCTGCTCCTGCTGCCGCTGCAGCCCCTGCTGCCAGCGGACCTGTCAACACCTCCAATGCCCTGAAGGCACCACTGCCGGGCGTCATCATCGATGTAAAGGTAGCCGTTGGCGACACCGTTGCCGCTGGCGATACCGTTGTCGTTCTCGAAGCCATGAAGATGGCCAACAACCTCGATGCCGAGAAGGGCGGAAAGGTAACAGCCGTTCTGGTGAAAGTAGGCGACAGTGTCATGGAAGACACCCCACTTGTTGTCATCGAATAACCTTTCATAAGGAACCATTATTCAAAGGCACGAGGTCTCGCACCCCGTGCCTTTTTTGTATGTATTCTTAGTCTCTTTCTCATCTTTGTGGAGTGCTGTATTCCTCTGAAAACACGTTAAAGAAACAAAAAGTCACGGCTATGTGGATTTTTTTTTGTATCTTTGCACATAATTTGCGAAGAGAGTGCATCTCTGCATCAAAAAAAGAATCATCATGAAGGCAAAGAAGGTATTATTCATCAATCAGGAGATAACCCCGTATGTTCCCGATAGTGAATTGTCACTGCTCGGACGAAACCTCCCTCAGGCCATTCAGGAGAAAGGCTATGAGATTCGCACGTTCATGCCCAAATGGGGAAACATCAATGAACGACGCGGTCAGTTGCATGAAGTAATCCGTCTTTCGCGCATGATGCTGATCATCGATGAGACCGACCATCCGCTGATCATCAAGGTAGCCTCGATTCCGCAGACGCGCATTCAGGTGTACTTCATCGACAACGATGACTATTTCACCAAGCGACAGATGGAGGCTGATGAGAACGGTGAGGAATATAGCGACAACGGTGAGCGTGCCATCTTCTTCGCCCGCGGCGTACTGGAGACGGTGAAGAAACTGCGCTGGGTGCCCGATATCATCCACTGTCAGGGTTGGATGAGCGCCGTGATTCCACTGTATATCAAGACCGCTTATCACGAGGAGCCTTCGTTTGCTAATACGAAGGTTATTACCTCGCTCTGCAGCAAGGAACTGAAGAACGATCTGGGTGAGCGCTTCAAGGACTGCATCGTATTCAAGGATGCTAAGCGAGAGTTGCTCGATGCCTATAAGGATCCGTTCGACTTTGCCGAGCTGAGTAAGTTGGCCATCGACTATTCGGATGGTGTGGTGGAAGCTGGTGACAAAGTGAACCCAGAACTTGTGCAGTATGCCATCGACAAAGGAAAGCCTGTGATGCGCTATCCAGGCGAAGAGAATATCAGTGAGCCGTACGACCTGTTCTACGATGAGGTGTATGGCGACGAGATTGAAGGATAATAATTTTGATTCAATGAAAGCAAGATTTCTGGCAGGACTGGTGCTGCTTGTGATGGCACTGACATCCTGCGATGAGACAACAGAGACGATCGGTTCGTCACTCACGGATAACATGGACTTCCTGAAGATTACCACAGACAGTTTCAAGGTAACTTCACGCTCCATCATTGCCGATTCTGTCCTTTCACGCAACGCTATGGGGTATCTCGGCAGGATCAAAGATCCTGAGACGGGTGCTTATGTAACAGGCGACTTCATGGTGCAGTTCAATTCCATCGACACGAAGGCGTTCCCCGTGCAAGACAGTATCATGAGCAGAATCAACGGTGAAGTGGTAGCCGACTCCTGTATTGTCAACCTCTACTATAGCAACTTCTTTGGTGATTCACTCTCTACCATGAAGCTCACCGCCTATGAGATGGCGAAGCCCTTGGAAGAGAACATGATGTATTACTCGAACTACGATCCCTTCGCCAACGGTTATATCCGCGAGGATGGCATCAAGGTTGATAAGGTGTTCACACTGGCCGACCAAAATGTGGACGATAGTTTGCGCACCACAGCCGACTTCCTGCCGAGCATCCACCTTGCGCTGAACGATCCTTATACCGACAGCGAAGGTAAGACATACAACAATTTCGGTACGTATGTGATGCGTAAGTACTTCGAGAACCCGAACTATTTCAAGAACTCATATCAGTTTGTGCATCATGTATGTCCGGGCTTCTACGTCAAGATCAAGGACGGAACAGGTGCCATGGCTTATGTGAACATCAGCTGGATGGTGGTCTATTTCAAGATCAAGGATGAGGACGGTAATGAGGAAGTGGGACGAACATCCTTCTCAGGAACAGAAGAGGTGCTGCAGACCACCCGTATCACCAACGACCAGCGGTCGATTGAGCGTCTGGCCAGCGACAACAGCTGTACCTATATCAAGAGTCCGGCAGGTATCTTCACTGAGCTCACGCTCCCCGTTGACGAGATTATCAATAATCACGAGAACGATACGCTGAATACAGCACGTCTGTCGCTGACGAAGATGATAGACTGGAGTGACTCAGATTACAAGTTCAACCTGCCCACCTATCTGCTCATGGTTCCCAAAGACAGTCTGTACACCTTCTTCGAGAAGAACAGTCTGCCGAACAACATCACCTCTTATGTAAAGGAGCGCGACCACACGTCCATCAGCACCGGTAGTAGCTACTATAGTCAAAGGGTGATCAAGAAGTACAAGGACAGCTATACCTTCGATAATATCTCCAACCTGATTCGTCACATGGCGGAGGCAAAGAAGAAGGGTGGCAGCGATTATACCATCACGCATCCCAACTGGAACAAGGTGGTAATCGTGCCGGTTACAGTGAATACCACGACGACTACCAGCGGCGGTACTGCCATCAGTAGGGTGATGAACGACATGTCACCCACCAGTCTGCGCCTGGTAGGCGGCAGCGAGAATGTAAATGGCGACATCCACATCAGCGTGATCTATAGTAAGTTCTCGAACAAATAACCCTCGCGATGGCAGATAACTATCTGGAACGACATCAGGAGGACTATGAGGTCAGAAAGGCGGAATGGCTCAGGAAGAGGAAACATCTTCCCAAGCTGAAGAAAAAGCTGGAGCGCCCTGACGACGAAGCGTTATAGAGCGCCCTACCCTATGACCTTGTATTTGGCAAATTTCAACAGCAACTGTTTGGTACCCGCATGACGGAACTGGACAGTTGCTTTTGTATTCTCACCCGTTCCCTCTACCTTGACAACGGTGCCCACACCAAAGCGCTCATGCTCGATGGTGTTTCCTTCGACAAGCGGTGCCTTTCCACCTGCGGGAGCAGATGCGCCAGATGATTTACCCACCACATCAGACACCCGTCTGAGATTCCCTCCTGCCGCCGTGAATGTGCGTTTGAAACGACTGGAGAACGGATCTGTTGGTGTATCCTCATGGTGACCTGCGATGCGCGGCTTGGGGTCGGCCTTGAACTGGGAAGCCACAGGATTGGCATTCTGCCAGCGACGCCCGTC
Source organism: Prevotella sp. (assembly GCA_017651265.1). Taxonomy (GTDB): domain Bacteria; phylum Bacteroidota; class Bacteroidia; order Bacteroidales; family Bacteroidaceae; genus Prevotella. The sequence goes on from JAGCDO010000061.1 coordinate 22,510, forward strand.
GGAATAGCCACCAAATGGTTTCCTTGAAGGCGCGTCGAACAGTCCGCCACCCACTTCCTCCTCAACCTTCAGGAGGTTAGGATCGATATCGTATACGAACCTACTGGGTGTGTCAAACTCCATCTTTCCGTAGCGCCAGCGGTTCTTGGCACAGGTAAGGATACAATGTTTCTCGGCACGTGTGATGGCCACGTATAGCAACCGCCGCTCCTCTTCCAGCTCACGCTTGGAGGTGGTGCTTAGCGGACTAGGGAAGATGTTCTCTTCCAAGCCCACTACAAAGACTGTAGGAAACTCCAAACCCTTGGCGCTATGAACGGTCATCAGCGTTACACGCTGCGCATTCCCTGTATCGTCATCACTATCCAGATCGGTCATCAGCGACACCTCCTGCAGGAAATCCGTCAACGACACCTCCTGCTCCAGTCCTTCCTCCCTACGCCCTTGCACAAAGTCCTGCATACCGCTGAGGAATTCCTCCAGGTTCTCCTGTCGTGCCAAAGCCTCTGGCGAAGTATCGCCATATAAATCGGCTGAGATCCCGCTGACCTTGATAATCTCCGATCCCAACTCATAAGCATCCGTAGTAGTCATCTTCTCCATGAAGCTACTGATCATTTCACAGAAATGCTGCAGCTTGGTCTGTGTTCCCTTGTTCACATCCAGCTGGTACTGAACAGGGTGGCATATCACGTTCCACAGACTAGTTTGGTTATTCATCGCACACGCAGCAATCTTCCCTACGGTAGTGTCACCGATTCCCCTTGCCGGGTAGTTGATGATACGTTTTACCGCCTCCTCGTCATCGGGATTGGCCACCACGCGGAAATAAGCGATGATATCCTTGATCTCCTTGCGCTGGTAGAAACTCAGACCGCCATATATTCTATAAGGTATATTCTCCTTACGGAACACCTCCTCGAAACTACGACTCTGGGCATTGGTACGATAAAGAATGGCAAAGTCGCTATAGGCCGCCTTCTCCTCGCGTCTGATGCGCTTGATGTCGTTACATACAATGATCGCCTCCTCCTTGTCGCTGTAGGCAGGCTTGAAGATCAGTCGTTCACCTTGATCGTTCTGACTATACACATCCTTGTGTATCTGTCGTTCATTCTTCCTGATCAGACTGTTGGCTGCCTGAACGATATACTGCGTACTGCGATAGTTCTGTTCCAGTTTGAACAGCTTGGTACCATCGTATATCTGCTGGAAGTCGAGAATATTATCGATGTTCGCGCCGCGGAATCCATAGATGCTTTGTGCATCATCCCCTACCACGCAAACATGCTGATGCTCACGCGTGAGCTGATAGACGATGCGCTGCTGCACCGAGTTCGTATCCTGATACTCGTCGACCAATACGAAACGGAAACGATCAGCATACTGCTGTCGCACCTCCTCATGTTCATTGAACAGCGTGTACGTCTGTGTAAGCAGGTCGTCAAAGTCCATGGCGTTCGCCTGTCTGCACCGCGCACAGTAGGCAGAATAGATGGCACTGATGGCCGGCATCCTTGCCTCGCGGTCGTGCTCCAACGCATCCTTGTCGTTGGCATAGAGATCGGGCAGTATCAGGTGGTTCTTCGCCATGCTGATACGATGGTGAACCGTGGCCGACTTATACACCTTATCATCGAGATTCATCTCTTTGATGATGCTCTTGATAAGCGATCTGCTATCACTCTCATCATAAATCGTGAAGTTGGAAGAATAGCCGATGCGCTCAGCCTCCCTTCTCAGGATCCTTGAGAAAATGCTATGGAACGTTCCCATATAGAGATAACGGGCAGTCTGCTCCCCCACCAGCTGTCCTATACGGTTTCTCATCTCCTTGGCCGCCTTGTTGGTAAATGTCAGCGCCAAGATATTCCATGGCATCATCCCCCGCTCCAGCAGGTACGCTATCTTGTAGGTCAGCACGCGCGTCTTTCCCGACCCGGCACCGGCAATCACCAGTGACGGACCGTCGATATATTCCACCGCCTTGCGTTGACTCTCATTCAAGTCACAGGAATCAAGTTTCAAGTTACAAGTATTTTCTGTCAATTTGTCAATTTTCAATTTTAACTACGTTGACTTTTGTCACGACTCGGCCAATCAAGTAAACTTGTTGGCTCTCGCTGTTCCAAAAGTTCAATTCTTATAAATTCCTCCATCCACCGTACTCGGATCAACAACCTGCCCTTCCTTCGGCAGAATCGGTATAAACTTCATCTGTTTCATAATAGCATACTTACGTTTCACCATGTAGTCGGAAGGATACTTCGACGAGTACACCCTGGGATTAGGCAGGGTGGCCGCTATCAAGGCGCAGTTGGCACGGGTGAGTTCCTTGGCAGAACAGTTGAAATGCTCTTGCGCCACCGCCTCCACACCATAGATGCCATCCCCCATCTCTATCGAGTTCAGATAGACCTCCATGATGCGCTGCTTACTCCACATCAGTTCGATGAGCACAGTGAAATACGCCTCCAAGCCCTTGCGTACCCAAGTACGACCCGGCCATAGGAACACGTTCTTGGCGGTCTGCTGACTGATGGTGCTGGCGCCTAACATGCGCTTGCCCGTCTTGTTCCGCTTGGTGGCCTTCTCGATGGCCTTGTAGTCAAAGCCATGATGCTTCAGGAACCGCTGGTCTTCGCTGGCCATCACCGCCACAGGCATACTGGGTGACATCTTCTCCAACGACACCCAGTGGTGCTTGAGTTTCAGGTCCTTCCCCTCCTGATGCTGCTCAGCCAGACGGATGAACATCAGAGGGGTGAAGTACACAGGAACAAACCTAAGCACTATTACAGAAAGAATGGTGGAGGCAAAGAATGCCACCACCATCCATTGAATAAGTTTTCTTATACCTTTAATGATCTTCATTACTGAAGTGTGCCATTGTTAGCGGCGTCGATCATTGCCTGGCTCGGGAAGAGGTAAACCTCTACACGACGGTTCTGCTGACGACCAGCTGCAGTTGAGTTGTCGGCAACGGGATCAGACTCGCCGAGACCCTCGACACTCTTGATCTGGCTGCTGCTTACACCCTGACCATTGAGGTACTTCTGTACGCTCTGGGCACGCTGCAGAGACAGAGCCTCGTTCTTCTGAGCGCTCTGAGCAGCTGTAGAATTCTTCCAGCCCTGGTTGTCGGTATAACCCTTGATGGCAACGTCAGCATCGTTGTTCTGCTTCAGCACGTTAGCAAACTCTGTCAGAGAGTTCTTGGCAGCAGCCTGCAGTGTAGCACTGCTTGACGGGAACAGAATACCAGAATCGAAGGTAACCTTCACAGCCATGGTCTGACCATTAGCATCGGTGATACCCTCAACCTTTGCATTCTCAACGGCAGCGGCAGCAGCCTTTGCCTTATCCATCTTCTTACCAATCAGCACACCAGCGGTTGCACCAACAGCTGTACCGATAGCAGCACCAATAGCTGTGCTCTTTGTGTTATGACCGATTACCTGGCCAAGGATTCCACCTAAGGCAGCACCACCGGCGCCACCAAAAATACCACCTTTAGCAGTGTTGCTCATACCACAACCTGCTAACAGAAACATGGAACAAAGTCCCAGAACAGATACTTTTAAATTCTTCATGTCTTTAAGTTTTTTAGTTTAAAAATGAGTGTCTGTAATTTCTACTTAATCGTTGCAAAGATAATGGAAATTTCTGAATTACCAAGAAAAATAAGTATTTTTTATACTTAGAACCGATAAGATTCAAGTAGAACGAAGGGATTTCGCTTTTTTTTTCGTATTTTTGCAGCCGAAAATTGAAACAATATGGCAAAAGAACTAAAAGAATTGACAAAACGTGCCGACAACTATAGTCAGTGGTACAACGACCTGATCGTAAAGGCCGACCTCGCTGAGCAGTCGGCAGTGCGCGGCTGTATGGTCATCAAGCCCTATGGCTACGCTATCTGGGAGAAGATGCAGCATCAGCTTGACCTGATGTTCAAGGAGACAGGTGCACAGAATGCCTACTTCCCCCTGCTCATCCCCAAGTCGTTCCTCTCCAAAGAGGCAGAGCATGTAGAAGGCTTTGCCAAGGAATGCGCCGTGGTGACACACTATCGCTTGAAGGCTACTGAAGATAAGAGTGGTGTGGTGGTTGATCCCGCTGCCAAGTTGGAGGAAGAATTGATTATCCGTCCTACGAGCGAGACCATCATCTGGAACACATATAAGAACTGGATCCAGTCGTGGCGCGACCTGCCCCTGATGTGCAACCAGTGGTGTAACGTGATGCGCTGGGAGATGCGTACACGTCCTTTCCTCCGTACCAGTGAGTTCCTCTGGCAGGAAGGTCATACGGCTCATGCCACCCGTGAGGAGGCTGAGGAGGAAGCACAGAAGATGCTGAAGGTATATGCCAAGTTCGCAGAGGAATGGATGGCTGTTCCCGTTGTACAGGGTGTAAAGAGCGAGACCGAGCGTTTCGCCGGTGCCCTCGACACCTACACCATCGAGGCAATGATGCAGGATGGTAAGGCACTGCAGAGCGGTACATCGCATTTCCTCGGACAGAACTTCGCGAAAGCGTTTGAAGTGACATATCTGAATAAGGACAACAAGCCTGAATATGTGTGGGCCACATCGTGGGGCGTATCCACCCGACTCATCGGTGCACTGATCATGACGCACAGTGATGATAACGGACTCGTGCTTCCGCCGCGCCTCGCTCCTATCCAGGTGGTTATCGTTCCTATTACCAAGGGAGCCGACCAGCTGGCAGGTATCAGCGAGCGACTGCAGCCTGTCATCAATGAGCTGCGTCAAGCAGGTATTACCGTGAAGTATGATGATGCTGACAACAAGCGTCCGGGCTTTAAGTTTGCCGACTATGAGCTCAAGGGCGTTCCCGTACGTCTCGTTATGGGCGGTCGTGACCTGGAGAACGGCACCATCGAAGTGATGCGCCGTGACACACTGGAGAAGGAGACACGTCCTATTGAAGGTATCGTACAGTATGTGGAGCAGCTCCTGGAGGATATCCAGCAGAATATCTTCAAGAAGGCCAAGGACTACCGCGATGCCCGTATCTACGAGTGCGACAACTACGAGGAGTTCAAGGAGCGCGTGAAAGACGGCGGCTTCTTCCTCTGCCACTGGGACGGCACTGCCGAGACCGAAGCACAGATCAAGGAAGAAACTCAGGCTACCATCCGCTGCGTGCCCTTTGGTGTTGAGCAGACTCCCGGCACCGATATGGTATCAGGCAAACCTGCTAAGTACCGCGTGATTATCGCCCGCAGCTACTAATATTATAATAAGGTACACGTACTATAACAAAATGAGGATGCTCCATTAGCATCCTCTTTTTTTGATGGGAAAACCTATGGTTTTAAGCAGGAAGGCTGATTGGACATCGTTACAAGGCTGATTGAAGTAAGTTATCAGCCTGATAAGTGGGTGTTATCAGCCTGATAAGTGGGTGCAACCAGCCTTATTGGAAACCAATAAAAAGAGGGTGAGAAAAACTCACCCTCTTTTGTGTATGTTTGTAACACTTGTTCTTTAGAAGAACAGGTAGCGATTGTCGGTGATATTGGCCTTCATGATGAGTTCCTGCATGAAGTTACCTGCACGCTGCAATGCCTTCTGCTGAGCCTGCTGCTCGTACTTCTTTGCATCATACTTGCTGTCAGCACGACGAGTCTGGTCAAGCACCTGTACGAAGTAGATACCTGCATTACCCTTGATGGGTCGCGGACAGAAAGCACCCTTCTTGGTACCTGCCACAGCACCACTCAGTGCGGGTTCGCTGGCACCGGTTTCCTGTACAAAGGCAGGAGCAGCGAAGGTGATCTGATCTACGCGAACCACCTGTCCACCCTTATTACGGGCATCGGCCATGTTCTTCACGTTCTTCACGTCGGCAAGGATCTTCTCGGCCTTCTTGTCCTTCAACACCTCAGACTTGAGGTAGCTCTTCAGGTCCTCGTTCTTCTCATAGTTGAGATAACCCTTACCATTGACATTGTTGAGGGCTACAACCAAGAGGTGGTCGTTGTTACCACACTCATACAGCGGTGATACGCTACCCTGCTTGCCTTCAAACACCCACTTCAAAGCATCACGTGTGGCGGGGATGCCGGCGATGTAATGCTCAGAGTTGCGCACGCCCTGACGATCCTGCACCTGATAGCCGTACTTGGCAGCATTCTTCTGAAGCTCATCCAATGACTGGCTCTCGCTCACGAACTGTGAGAACTTGTTATATGCTGCATTGTAGGTATCCTTTGAGAATTCGATGGTCTTCTTGATAACGGCTGCCACATACTTTGTGTTCATACCTGTACGACCAGTTACCTGAATGATCACGTTACCGTTGGTCATCTCAAGGTTATTGAGGGCGTTAACAGCTGCAGTGTTCAAAGTATTGATATACTTACGGGTATCGGCATCCATGGAAGGAGCAGACTCGTACTCACGACTGGTCATCCAAGTCTTCTGACCGGTCTGACCGTACTTCTTGGCAAGTGCCTCGAAATCGGCACCACCCTGCAGAGCCTGATAGATACTATCGGCAGCCTTACGGGTGTCAGAGAGCTCAGGACGAGCCACCTGAATGATACGGAACTCGATAGAGTCGGCCAACTGCTGCTTAGAGAACAGCTTCACCACGTTCAGCGTGTTATCCTCCTTGTTCTCGATAGGAGCAGATGTGCTACCTACTGAGAGAGAGTCGAGGCGTGCTGCGATATCATGCGGGAACGCAGAGCGTGTGAGAGGAACGCCCAGATAAGGAACGAGTGATGCGCTCTTGCGGATGATCTCTGTAGGATCATCAGATGTAACCAGCTGGTCACGCAACTCCTGGATATTCTTGTTGATAGCGGCACGGTCAGCTGCGCTTGCAGTTACCTGTACATCCACGAACTTGATATCGCGTGACTCCTCTATCTGCTTGAAGCGCGGCTTCAACTCCTCGTACTTTGCCTTGATGTCGGCATCGGTTACTTCCACCTTATTGTCGTTGATCTTGCTATAGGGGAAGGCAACGAGGTTGACAGAGTTCTCAAGAGTCTCGTCTGTATAAGCCTGCTGTGCCTCGATGGGGTTAGACAGGAGACAAGCACCTAACAGGGCCTGATACTTCTGCGCCAACAGCTGCTGACGGATGTTCTTCTCGAGGAACGTCCAGTAGTTATAAAGACTGCGATACTGCTCAGCCATCTGTGCATCGGTCTTCTTGGCCTTGTCGTACTCAGCCAGGAACTGCTTCAGTGAATTAGCATCGAAACGACCAGTCTGCTGGTTCACAAACGGTGTCTGCAACAACATGGGGTTTGTACCCTCCTGAAGCAACTGCTGCATCTCCTCGTCAGTTACGGTGAGACCCAGTTTCTCGGCTTCAGCACCGATGACCGTGTTCTGGATGAACTGGTTCCATACCATATCCTTCACCTGGTTAGTCTCAGCATCGGTGAGGTTGTCACGACCCTGAGTCATCTTGATGACGTCTGTGTACTCATCAACAAGATCCTGGTATTCCTGTACATCGATTTTTTTACCTAACACTTCGCCTACGCGCTGACGCTCCTGGTTCTTGAGAGAATCGCAAGAGCGGAACAGCTCCTCGGCAATGAATGCGAAAAGGGCCAATCCGATTACCGTTACAAGGACCGGACCCCAGCTTCTGATTTTTCCAATTGCTGCCATTTCTTATTATTTGTTTTATTGTTATTATTCTCTTTTCATCCCTCCTAAAAGGAGGGGGTTCTCTGCGGATTACCGCTAACAGCCGACAAAATTACAAAAAATCTGTCAATTACTTGCAAGAATCTTGTAAAAAAGTTGAATTATTCAATCACTTTCAGTTTCACCAGCTCGATTTTGGTCTGCGTATTCTTGATGATACGGAACTCGAAGTGCCCGATTTTCACCACCTCGTTCAGTTTGGGGAAACTCTGGTAGTCGTGCAGGATCAGTCCGCCAACCGTCATATATTCCTCACTCTCAGGTAGGTCGAGGTCGAACAATTCATTCACCTTGTCGATTTCAAGACGTGCCGACAGCAGATATTCATGATCGCCTATTTGCTTGGCGGTATAGTTGGAATTATCGTGTTCGTCCTCGATATCGCCGAAGATCTCTTCCACAATATCCTCGAGCGAAACGATGCCGCTGGTACCACCGAACTCATCCACCACGATACCCAGTGATTTCTTCTGTTGCAGGAACATCTGCATCATCTTACGTGCGGTCATGGTTTCAGGTACGAAGGGCATCTCACGGATCAGTGATGCCAGGTCCCACGGTTGTTTGCCCTGGTCAGGCTGTCCCATCACGCGGAACATATCCGAGGAATGTACATAGCCGATGATATGGTCGATATCCTCATGATAAACAATGATTTTCGACTTACCGTTCTCCACGAAAGCCGCCATCAGGTCGTCGGCAGAGCAGTTATCTTCTACCGCACAGATCTCTGTTCGCGGCACCATACAGTCGCGCACCTTTGTATCGGCAAAGTCGAGCGCGTTCTGGAAGATCTTCACCTCATCCTCAATCTTCTCATCATCACCTGCCTTCTCGATAGACGACTGCACCCAGTAGTCGAGATCCACCTTGCTGAATCCTTCATCCTGTCCTTCCTTCCGTATCTTAACACCTAAGATGCGCAGCAGTGCCTTCGACAGGAAGGTGCTAAAACGCGAAATGGGCCATAGTAAGATATAGCAGATAAAGGCCGGGAAGGCAAAGACCGTTAGCAAACGGTTGGGGTTACTCTTGAAAAATGTCTTCGGCAGGAACTCACCGGTAAAGAGCACGATGAGTGTAGAAAGAATAGTATCGGCAGGAACAGTGAATGCCGCATCGAAGCCACGGAAGATGGTATTGTCGAAAAACTTCGCGATGAGAATACCATAGACCACCAATGCAATATTGTTTCCCACCAACATCGTACTGACGAAGTTGTTGGGATGACGGTAGAACACACTGAGAGGTCGCGCTGCAAACCCCGCCTTGTCTTTATCCACCTCTGCCTGCATGCGGTTGCTGGATATGAAAGCGATCTCCATTCCTGAGAAGAAGGCGGAGAACACCATGGCTACCAGGATGCCGATAATGAGTGGCAAATCTATTTCAGACATGTTGATTAATAATATGACTTGGCCTTGGCACCTGTTGGCTGGCGTTTCATTGATTTCACGCTGTCGGGTGCACTGAGAATCGTGTCGCCCGCGTTGGTACCCAGACCATCCTTTCCTTTAACGAATGAGCCTTTAGAGTTTGATATCGTGTAATGTGACAAATCTTGGAAATTATCGTCGCTCAGGAAGTAGGTTCCTTGCATCTCCCGTTCAGGAGTGACGATACGTGAGAACTTATTACTGTACATCTCGTGCCGTTCTTGATCCCAGAACAGTTCCTCGCTAGTGAATACCAATCCCGCCTTGGTGCGGATTCTCACCCTACCTCGCAGTTCCCACTTCTTCTGTTCAAAATAATTATAAGCGGTATCGGCTTGAATATAAGCCTCCACGTGGAATTTCTCGTCGAACTGCTCCAGGAAGATACCCTTGTCGAAGGTCCACACCTTGGGGTTCCTCACCTCGTTGTAATCCCATCGTTCCGTTACGATACGGTACTTGATCACACCCGAGTCGCTCATCAGCATGTTCACGCCATAGGTAGTCATGAGCGAAGCTGAGTCGCGTGGATAGATGGGCGGTGCAATATGCTCCTTGCTCTCCTCACACGACCATAATGTCATGCTCAGGAAAAAGCCTCCTATGAGCCAACCCAGGAACCGGTTTATCGAACGCTGCACATCCATCTGCGAACCTATACTGTCATCACTCCGCACCAAAGGTTATCGTACCTTCCACTTGGCGAACCAACGCTCGTTGAAGGTAATACCGATATTGATGCGGAACGTGTTTTCTACAAGCAGTCCTTTGTCAGCCGACCGTCTTGACCACTGTCCTGAGATATTCAGCATGGAACGGTCGTTCCACGCATTCAGGATAGGAATACCGAAACCGGCGCTCACAGAAAACTCCTTCGGTCCGTCAACCCCATTAACTTTATAATAAGGTGTAGCATAGGAAGCACCTACACGGTAGCGAACCCTGTTGAGGAAACCGCGCATATAAGGACCTTTGCAATACTCTCCTCCCACGGTTACCTGATGACGGTCCATGAAATAATCCTTGTTCAATGCGTACGAGGGTACATCGTTCACTACCTTGTATTCAGGATAGGACACCCCACTCCACTGCATCAGCGTGTAGTCGGCTCCCACCTTCAGCTGGTTATTGTGCTGCAGCACGAATCCTGCGCTGTAGGTATTCGGCATCTTCAGTCCGTCTTCAATGGTATAAGTAGTAGGATTAACCACACCTGTAGAACTGTTGGTACTGGTAACGACACACTTGGGATCAGCTCCCAAGGAATGCGACGGACTATAGGAAGCACCTATCGTCACCACGTCTTTCTTACCCAGTGCCTGTCGGTACTGCATACCGAAGTTCATGCGCAGACTGTTAGCCGTCATGGAATACTCCTTGGTCAAGGTGTTGATGGCTGTGTTCTGCGACAGTGTACCATTACTCATGGTATAGTAAGCATTCTGAATCGATCGTGTGATATCACCCCATACATACCCGATGTTTGCACCCAGCGAGAAGCCACATATCGGTTCCCAGCCAGCACCTGCATACACCTGATGGAAGCCACCTGATCCAGAATAGGTGTTTTGGAAATAGGTGGAATTATCGGCATTCAGTGACTCAATTGATGAATAGTTATACCCCACGTTGGTCAGAGGCAGGATACCCAAGCTCATACCGAGGTGCTTAGCCATACGGAAAGCAACGGTGGCATATTCGAAATCAGCGTTCTTGGCGTTCTTCTTGACTCCGTTCTCACTGTAATTGGTAATCTGTCCCGACATGCCCACATCAAAAATAAGAGAGAGAGAGTCGGTGGCAGAATAGCTGGCGGGATTGAGGAAGTTCACCTGAGTGCCTTCGCGGAAGCCCTGAGCGAGTCCGTTCATACCGCGGTTGAAGCCGCCAGACTGGTCGGCTAACACACCCAGACCGTAATACGAATAAGGAGAATTAGTACCACTTTGGGCACTGGCTGCTATCGTCATCGCCATCAGAACGATGGCACTGCATATTTTTTTCATGACCTGTTCGAATCTTCTATGAATTATTAGCGTGCAAAGATAAGGAAAAAAAACGAAACGACCGCACTCTTGTAGGGAATATAAACAATATTTACCTATTTTAATACTATGTACATGCTGTTTACAGAGGGTTTTTCGATGAAAATTTGGTGGAATAAGAATAAATAAGTACCTTTGCGACGTGAAAAGATTTTATCAACTATTATCTCTTGTCACCGTCTTTGTGCTATCCTTGAACGCAAAGGCGCAAAACACTGATTCCATGATGATTAGCAGAATGGATTCGGTGGAAATCAGTCTGCTCACTTGCTCCCCTCACGAAGCGGTTTACAGTCTGTACGGTCATACCGCCATTCGCATCAACGACCTACGGAACGGTGAGGACTTGGCTGTGAACTACGGGTTGTTCTCTTTCGAAAAACCCCATTTCGTATTACGATTTGTCTTTGGGCTGACCGACTATGAAATGGGCATTGAACCGTTTGAATCTTTCTGCCGACAGTACCGCTACTACGGAAGCAGTGTGACGCAACAGGTGTTGGACCTGACAAACGAGGAGAAATGGAACATCGTCAAGGCTGTCAACATCAACTATATGCCCGAGAACAGCGTGTATAGATACAATTACTTCTATGACAATTGTACCACACGGGCTGTGGATATGCTGACTACCCACCTGGCAGATGCCCATGTGGTGTTCGAGGGAGAACAGCAGAAATACCCGTCGTTCCGCGAGATGGTTCACGGCTGCCTGCCACACCACCCTTGGAACTGCTTCGGTAATGATATGCTACTTGGGGTAAAAGCCGACTGTAAGACCACCCTTCGAGAGCATCAGTTCCTGCCGGCAAATGCCATGGACGACTTCCGTCATGCCATGATTGTAGGACAGGATGGCAGTAACCGACCGCTTGTCTTGCGCGAGGAAATCGTCGTACCCGAGGGAACACAGGATGCCTGGAAGGACTTCCCCTTATCACCCAAGGATGTATTCCTCATTATGCTGGCTATTACAGTGCTCATCACCTTACTGGAAGCCTATACAAAAAAGGTATTATGGGGCTATGACGCCCTACTGATGCTGTTATGTGGCTTGGCAGGTATCGTACTCTTCCTGATGCTGTTCTCGCAGCATCCTACGGTACGGATCAATCTGCTGTTGCTGTTACTGAACCCCCTACCCCTTTTCTTCATCTGGAGAATGGTAAGACGTGCCAGGAAGAGGTTGCCCGACCGACAGTATGCGGGGTGGATCATCCTGATCTGTCTGTTCTTCATTGGGGGAATATGGCAGCACTATGCCGAGGGCATCTTCCTTCTGGCATCATCTTTGCTAATAAGAAACGTGTGGTGCTTATTGCGCCAGCGAAAATATACGACAAGACCATCTGTAAGTGAATAAACGACCCTTCACATCGGCCCTGCTCATCCTTATCGCTTCAGCGGTACAGGCACAGATTGCACAGCAAGTCCCACGACTCGTTGTGAACATTGCCATTGACCAGTTGAGCACCGACTATATAGAAGTCTTCGCTCCTTATTTCGGAACAGAAGGGTTTAAGAAACTCCTTGACAAAGGAAAGGTATACGAGAACGCGGAATACCCGTTCTCGCCTACTGATCGTGCATCAGCCATCGCCACCATAGCTACTGGCTCATCACCTTTCTACCACGGAATCATCGGAACAAGATGGCTTGACAGAAACAGTCTGCGACTGACCGGGTGCACGGATGATCAGCAGTATAGTGGTGTCTTTACCACCGACAAGGCTTCCCCAAAGAACCTTCTGACATCCACTATCGGCGATGAATTAAAGGTGTCTACGGCAGGGAAGGCCATTGTCTATGCCATTGCCCAAGAGAAAGATGCTGCCATTTTGTCGGCCGGACATGCGGCAGATGGGGCATTATGGAAAGACACCTATACCCAGAACTGGTGCAGCTCAAGCTATTATCTGAAAAAGACGCCCGCTTGGCTTGCTGAATATAATACGACAGAAGGCAGTAAGAAAAAGAAGACCGAGTTTCAGGAACTGACAGATCTGACCAACCTGGCTGTCCTATGCATTGAAAAGACGGGCATGGGCACAGACAATGTGACCGACATGCTGAACATCACACTGGACGCCGGTCCTGATCTGTCTGGAAAGAAAGCAACCGACTGGCAGAGCAGTATGGCCCAGACCTACATGAATCTCGACCGTCAGCTGGCTGATCTTGTAGCAACCATCGAGAGTAAGGTCGGTTCCCCCAATGTCACTTTCTACCTTACCGGTACAGGATATGTAGAAGATCCTATAGACGACTACCGTCATTATGGTGTTCCTGCAGGTACCTTCTATATCAACCGGACAGCCAACCTGCTGAACATGTATCTCGGTGCCCTTCATGGCAGCGACAAATATGTGGAAGGCTGTAGCAGGAATCATATCTACCTGAACCTGAAACTCATCGAGCAGAAACGACTGAAACTGAGTGAGATCCTCGCAGAATCACAGTCGTTCCTCCTGCAATGCGACGGGGTTTTGAATGTTTTCACCAGTGAGAGTCTTTTGCGATCAGGACAAGGCGAGACACAAAAGATCCGCAACGGCTATCATGCCAGTGTCGGCGGGAACCTGCTGGTGGAGACCGTTCCCGGATGGCAGGTGTATAACGAAGACACTCAAGAAATCAATCAGACCAGTCTGAGGAATATCGCTTTCCCGATCATTATCTATGGAGCAGGTATTCATGCACAGAAAATCTCTACGCCAGTAACCGTTGACCGTATTGCGCCAACGATTGCCAAGAGTATCCATATCCGTGCACCAAATGCGTGTGCCGTCCTACCCCTTCAGTAAATCAACAGCAAGTTACTCCGTCTCAGCATAAAAAAACAAAATTTGTTTTGTTATGCACTCAACTTTTCGTAACTTTGCACACTCATTCATTAAGATAAAAAATAATATAATATAAAAATGGGAATTAATAATTTCTTAAAGTCATTGTTTGGCGACAAGTCAACACGTGACATGAAGCTGATTCAGCCGCTCGTAGAGAAGGTGAAGGCAGCCTATCCTGAGGTACAGGCACTGAGCAACGATGAGCTCCGTGCCAAGACCAAGGAGATTCAGAAGTATGTACAAGATTCGGCCAAAGAGCAGAAGGAACAGATCGATGCACTGAAAGCGAAGATTGAGGACACGCCGATTGATGAGCGTGAGGTGATCTTCAACGAAATAGACAAGCTCGATAAAGAGGCCTTGGAGATCTATGAGAAGGCACTTGACGAGGTGATGCCGGTAGCCTTCAGTATCGTAAAGGAGACAGCACGTCGTTTCGCAGAGAATGAGGAGACCATTGTCACCGCCACGGATTTCGACCGTGAGCTGGCTGGCGATCCTGCCAAGGACTTCATCACCATCGACGGTGACAAGGCTATCTACCATAATCACTGGACCGCAGGAGGTAACGACCTGAAGTGGGAGATGATCCACTATGACGTTCAGCTCTTCGGTGGTGAGGTGCTCCATCAGGGAAAGATCGCCGAGATGGCAACGGGTGAAGGTAAGACTCTCGTGGCTACCCTGCCCGTGTTCCTGAATGCGCTCACCGGTAACGGTGTGCATGTGGTGACCGTGAACGACTACCTGGCCAAGCGTGACTCCGAGTGGATGGGACCGCTCTATATGTTCAACGGACTAAGTGTTGACTGTATCGACAAGCACCGTCCTAACTCTCCGGAACGCCGCAAGGCTTATCAGGCAGATATCACCTTCGGTACGAACAATGAGTTCGGTTTCGACTATCTTCGTGACAATATGGCTATTTCACCAGCCGACCTGGTTCAGCGCCGACACAACTACGCCATCGTCGACGAGGTCGACTCCGTGTTAATCGACGATGCCCGTACGCCGTTGATCATCTCTGGTCCTGTACCCAATGGTGACGACCAGATGTTCGAGGAATATCAGCCCCTCGTAGAAAAACTCGTAGGCGTACAGCGACAGCTGGCTACCCAATTCCTGGCCGATGCCAAGCAGAAGATTGCCGAAGGAACCAAGCTGATGGAAGAAGGCAAGAAGAAGGAGGCACAAGAACTGCTCGACGAGGGTTTCCTGAGTCTGTACCGTTCACATAAATCACTCCCCAAGAACAAACCGCTCATCAAGTTCCTCTCTGAGGACGGTATCAAGAGCGGTATGCTCCGCACGGAGGAGATCTATATGGAGAACAACAACCGCAGAATGCCTGAGGCCATCGAGCCCCTGTATTTCGTGGTGGATGAGAAACTGAACTCCTGCGACCTGACCGATAAGGGTACGGCATGGCTCTCCAAACAGGTGAACAACGACCAGTTGTTCGTGCTGCCCGATATCACCACTGAACTGTCGGCCTTGGAGAACGAGAATCTCAGCGAAGAGGAGCGTATCCAGAAGAAGGACGACCTGCTCTCTCACTATGGTGTACAGAGTGAGCGTGTCCATACCTTACAGCAGTTGCTCAAGGCATACACCATGTTCAACAAGGATGATGAATATGTCGTGATGGACGGTGAGGTGAAGATTGTGGATGAGCAGACAGGACGTATCATGGAAGGTCGTCAGTGGAGCGATGGTCTGCACCAGGCTATCGAGGCCAAGGAGCATGTGAAGGTGAAGGAGGCTACACAGACTTTCGCCACCATCACCCTGCAGAACTACTTCCGTATGTATCACAAGCTGGCTGGTATGACCGGTACGGCCTCAACGGAAGCAGGAGAGTTCTGGGATATCTACAAGCTGGATGTGGTGGAGATTCCCACCAACCGTCCGGTAATCCGTAACGACCAAGACGACCGTATCTATAAGACGGCTCGTGAGAAATACAATGCCGTGATCGAGGAGATCGAGGAGATGCGCAACGCGGGTCGTCCTACCCTGGTAGGTACCACCTCTGTGGAGATCTCAGAATTGCTCTCCCGTATGCTGAACCTGCGTCATATCCCCCATCAGGTGCTGAACGCTAAACTGCACCAGAAGGAGGCCGATATCGTGGCTAATGCCGGACAGAGCATCGATGGTAAGGGTGCTGTAACCATCGCCACCAATATGGCTGGTCGTGGTACCGATATCAAGCTTTCTCCTGAGGTGAAGGCGGCAGGCGGTCTGGCCATCATCGGTACAGAGCGTCACGAAAGTCGTCGTGTTGACCGTCAGCTGCGAGGCCGTTCCGGTCGTCAGGGAGACCCCGGTAGTTCAGTGTTCTACGTTTCTCTTGAGGATAAGCTGATGCGCCTCTTCGGTAGTGAGCGTATCGCCAAGGTGATGGACCGTCTGGGTGTTGAGGACGGTGAGCGTATCGAGAGCGGTATGATGACCAAGAGTATCGAGCGTGCCCAGAAGAAGGTGGAGGAGAACAACTTCGGTATCCGTAAGCGCTTGCTGGAGTACGACGACGTAATGAACAAACAGCGTACCGTTGTTTATGAGAAACGCCGTCACGCCTTGATGGGTGAGCGTATCGGAATGGATATCGCGAACATCATCTGGGACCGTGTGGTGAACATCATCGAGACCAACGACTATGAAGGATGCAAGGAAGAATTCCTGAAGATCCTTGCCATGGAATGCCCGTTCAGCAGTCAGCAGTTCATCGAGGAACCGCATGAGAACCTCGAAGAGAACGCTTTCCAGCTGGCTATGGAGGCCTTCAAGCGCAAGACCGACCGTATTCAGGCTGTGGCTAATCCGGTCATCAAACAAGTATATGAGAATCAGGGCTCACAATATGAGCGCATCATGGTTCCCGTTACCGACGGCAAGCGGATGTACAATATCGCCTGCGACCTGAAGGAAGCATACGACACAGAGAGCAAGAGCGTGGTGAAGCAGTTCGAGAAGAGTATCCTGCTGCATATCATCGACGACTGCTGGAAAGAGAACCTCCGTGCCCTCGATGAGCTCCGTCATAGCGTACAGAACGCCAGCTACGAGCAGAAAGACCCGTTGGTGATCTTCAAACTGGAGAGTGCCAAGCTGTTTGACGACATGGTGGATGAGATGAACAACAAGATTGCCAGCATCCTGATGCGCGGACAGATTCCTGAGATCCAGCAGGATGAGGTACGTGAGGCTGCTCCTGAACAGCACTCCAGACGTTATAACGAGCAGAAAGCCGATATCCAGGAGGAGCAGATGGTTGACCGCAACCAGCAGGCTGCCGCTCAGCATGACACCCGTGAGACTGCCCAGCAGGTGAACCGCGTTCCCATCCGCAAGGACAAGATGCCTGGACCAAATGATCCCTGTCCCTGCGGAAGCGGTAAGAAATTCAAGAAATGCCACGGTCGTGGAATCGTATAAACCATCAAAACATGAAAATCGAAGTATCTGATCTGAAAAAAACGTTTGGTGAGAAGACTGCCGTTGACATTCAGCAGTTCACCATTCAAAAGGGTGATTTGTTAGGACTTGTAGGAAACAACGGTGCGGGTAAGACCACCTTCTTCCGTCTGATCCTCGATCTGCTGAAAGCTGACAATGGACAGGTGTTGATAACCCTCCCTGCACAGACGTCCGAGACCGGTGAGGTTGGCGAAGAAATCACTATCAATCCGGTCAACAGCGAAGAGTGGAAGAAATATACCGGTGCGTATATCGACGAAGGTTTCCTGATCGACTTCCTCACCCCCGAAGAGTATTTCTATTTCGTGGGAAAGGTGAACGGCATGTCGAAAGAGCAGGTAGACGAACGGTTGAAAGATTTCGAGCATTTCATGGGAGGAGAAGTGCTGGGACAGAAGAAGCTCATCCGTAACCTCTCCGCAGGAAACAAGCAGAAGGTGGGTATCATCTCCACCTTGCTGAACAAGCCGAAGCTCGTGATCCTTGATGAGCCCTTCAACTTCCTCGACCCGTCGAGTCAGAACATTCTGAAGCACAAGCTGAAGGAGTATAACCAGGAAACGGGCTCTACCATTCTGATCAGTAGTCATAACCTGGCACACACCGTGGATGTGTGTCCTCGTATTGCCCTGCTGGAGCAAGGTGTCATCATACGCGACCTGCAGAATGAGAACGGCAGTGCTGAGAAGGAGTTGGAAGAGTACTTCGACCGCGACGACAATTAACCCCTTACACATATCCTTATGAAAAGACTGTTCATGTTGTGCCTTGCGCCATGGCTGTTTCATTTTTCTATTATGGCCCAGACAAAAGATGTTACCATCAGGGTAATTGAAACCAGTGATGTCCACGGGTGTTTCTTCCCGTACGACTTCATCAACAACGCCCCCAAAAAAGGATCGCTGGCCCGCGTTTCCACCTATGTGGATTCCCTCAGGGCCATCTACGGTGAGAACCTCTTGCTTTTCGACAACGGGGACATCTTGCAAGGACAGCCTACCTGTTACTATTGCAACTATGTGAAGCCGGAGATGGAGAATGTGGCGGCTAAGGTAGTGAACTACCTGAAATACGATGCAGAGACCATTGGCAACCACGACATCGAGACAGGACATGCAGTCTATGACAAATGGATTCGTGAAGTAAAATGCCCGATGTTGGGAGCCAACATCATCGACACGGCAACCGGTAAGCCCTATCTCCCACCCTATGCCATCTTCGATCGTGAAGGAGTAAGGATTGCGGTCATTGGCATGCTCACGCCTGCCATTCCCAACTGGCTCCAAGAGAGTCTGTGGAGCGGTCTGCGTTTCGAGGAGATGACAGCCTGCGCCCGCTACTGGGTAAACCATGTAAAGAAGAACGAGCAGGCAGATGTCATCATCGGTCTGTTCCACTCAGGAAGAGAGGGAGGTATAACAACCGATGAGTACGAAGAGGATGCCTCACTGAGAGTAGCTAAGGAAGTACCTGGGTTCGACCTGATTCTCTACGGTCATGACCACACGAAGCACCAGGACATCATTACCAACGACGAGGGAGGCATTGTTGTATGCCTCGACCCGTCGAGCGTAGCCCTGATGGTGTGCGATGCAGAGATCAAGGTATCGATGAAAGATGGACGGGTCTTTGACAAGCAGGTGACAGGACAGGTGGTCAGCGTGGCCAACCTCCCCATCGACGAACAGTTCATGGACCATTTCGAAGCAGATATCGATAGTGTCTATAACTACGTCAACCGCAAGATCGGTGTATTCAAGAAGGCCATCTATACCCGCGATTGCTATTTCGGTAGCAGCGCCTTCTGTGATTTCATCCATAACCTGCAGTTGCAGATTACGGGTGCCGACATTTCTTTCAACGCTCCGCTCACCTTCGATGAAGTGATTGAAGCAGGTGATGTGAAGGTAAGCGACATGTTCAATCTCTATAAGTATGAGAACCAGATCTATGTCATGAACCTCACCGGTGAGGAGGTGCGGAAGCATCTGGAGATGAGTTATGACCAATGGGTGAACACCATGACCTCACCCGATGACCATATCATGTTGCTCAACGATGATGCTAAGGGCGACCAGCAGCGGTTCGGCTTCAAGAACCTGGCGTTTAACTTCGACAGTGCAGCAGGTATCGACTATGAGGTGGATGTCACCAAGCCCGACGGACAGAAGGTGCGCATCCTGCGCATGAGCAACGGACAGCCCTTCGATGAGCACAAGACCTATAAGGTGGTGCTGAACAGCTACCGCGGTAATGGCGGTGGCGAACTGCTTACGAAAGGTGCCGGCATTCCGCACGAAGAGCTGAACAACCGCATCATCTACAGAAGCGAGCGTGACCAGCGATACTACCTGACGAAAGAGATTGAGAAGCAAGGGGTATTGGAACCCCAGGCCAACAACAACTGGCGATTCGTTCCCGAGGAGTGGACCAAACCGGCCCTGGCTCGCGATCGTCGTTTAATCTTTGGTGAATAATACTACAATGAACAGATATTGGTTTGTTTTCTGTAAAACGGATCTTCTTTTAGAGAAACTCCCCGACGGCACCTATACCATTCCCTATGGTGAAGAGCCGCCTGTTGAGGTGAAACCCTGGAACACCATACATAACATCACCCCTTTTGAGGATGCAGAGGTGAAAACCTTCCGCATCGACGCGCCCGTCACGAATCATCCCAAGTTTGAGATGTGCGGACTGCGTGCCTCGTTCAATAAGATTTCCCGCGACCTGTACCTCAAGGCAGGAAAGTGTCAGGAGATTCTCTACTGGGACATGAACACGCAGTTCTGCGGTGTCTGTGGAGCACCGATGAAGATGCACACGGAGATTTCCAAACGCTGCGAGCACTGCGGAAAAGAGGTATGGCCGCAATTGGCTACGGCCGTTATCGTTCTCATTCATAAAGGGGATGAGGTGTTGTTGGTACATGCGAAGAACTTCCAGCGCGACTTTTTCGGACTGGTTGCTGGATTCGTGGAAACGGGTGAAACACTGGAACAGGCTGTGGAACGCGAAACCTTGGAGGAAACAGGTATCCATATCCGTAACATCCGCTATTTCGGCAGTCAGCCATGGCCCTATCCCTGCGGTCTGATGGTGGGTTTCCAGGCAGAATACGACTATGGTGAAATCCATTTGCAGCACTCGGAGCTCTCGGCTGGCGGTTGGTTCAAAAAAGAAAACCTTCCCGACATTCCGGAAAAACTCTCCATTGCACGTATGCTGATAGATAACTGGCTGAACAGCAAAAAATAATCCATGAGATTATTGCATGTCTCATAAATTATTCCTAATTTTGCAGACAAATAGGAAAGACGAATGAAACTCGTTCTCATAACAAAGCCCACATTCTTTGTGGAAGAAGACAAAATCATCGCGTCACTCTTTGAGGAAGGGCTCGACAACCTACACTTGTACAAACCTGACTCTTCCCCGATGTATGCAGAGCGACTGCTTTCCCTATTGCCTGAAGATTACTACCGCAAGATCACGGTACACGACCATTATTACCTGAAAAGCGAGTACCATCTGGCAGGTATCCATATTGAACACCCTGAAGATCCTGTACCCGAGGGCTACCGTGGGCGTTTTTCCCGTACCTGTCTGGAAATCGATCAGTTGAAAGCGGCCAAGAAAAAGGCCGAGTATGTTTTCCTGAAGTATATCTTCCACAGTCAGAGTGAAAAAGACGCTGAGGGTTCCTTCACCGAGGAACAGCTTAGGGAAGCTTCACGTAAAGGACTCATCGACCGTCATGTCTATGCGTTAGGAGGCATGAACCTCAACAATATCAAGTACGCCAAGGACCTCGGATTCGGCGGTGTGGTGATTTGCGGAGACCTCTGGAACCGGTTCGACATCCACAACCAGCAGGACTATCGGGAACTGATCAGCCATTTCGAGAAACTGCGCAAAGCGGTAGGATAAGATAATGACACTCTATAATAATTGATGATTATATATGATTGACACCAATTCTTTTATGGTATTCTCAGGTACTGCCACCAAGTACCTCGCAGAACGTATATGCCAAAGTCTGGGATGCCCGCTGGGCAAACTGATCATGACGAAGTTCTCTGACGGTGAGTTCGCAGTATCTTATGAACAGTCTATCCGTGGTCGTGACGTCTTCCTCGTACAGAGCACCTTCCCCAGCTCCGACAACCTGATGGAGTTGCTGCTGATGATTGATGCCGCCAAACGCGCCTCAGCCAAGAGCATCAATGCCGTTATTCCTTATTTCGGCTGGGCCCGCCAGGACCGTAAGGACAAGCCCCGTGTAAGCATCGGTGCCAAATTGGTGGCTGATCTGCTGAGCGTGGCCGGCGTTGACCGAGTGATTACCATGGACCTCCATGCCGATCAGATTCAGGGATTCTTCGACATCCCTGTCGATCACCTCTACGCCTCTGGTGTGATCCTCCCCTATCTGCAGAGTCTGAAGCTCAAGGACCTGGTGATTGCTTCTCCCGACGTAGGTGGTTCCAAGCGCGCCAACACCTATGCCAAATTCCTGGGCGTACCCCTGGTGCTATGCAACAAGACCCGTGCCCGTGCTAACGTAGTGGCTACGATGCAGATCATCGGTGACGTGAAAGACAAGAATGTGGTCATCATCGACGATATGGTAGATACTGCCGGAACCATCACCAAGGCAGCCGATATCATGATCGAGGCTGGTGCTAAGAGTGTACGGGCCTGTGCCAGTCACTGCGTGATGAGCGGTCCTGCCAGCGACCGTGTGCAGAACTCTTCACTGGAAGAGATTGTCTTCACCGACTCCATCCCATACGCACAGCGCTGTCCCAAGGTGAAACAGTTGTCAGTGGCTGAGATGTTCGCCGATACCATTCGTCGCGTTGTCGAAAACAAGAGCATTAGCGACCAATATATTGTATAATTCCGGAAAGATCTCATGGAACTGCACTTCACAGGAATAATCATTGCGGTATGCACGTTTCTGATTATCGGACTCTGTCACCCGCTTGTCATCAAACAGGAGTATTACTCTGGAACGAAATACTGGTGGGTATATCTATTGATCGGTATTGTCTGTATCTGTCTGGCATTCATCGTACCCAACTGGTTCGCCTCTGAAAAGACCGGTATCAGCGTGTCAGCCATTCTGGGTGTCACAGGGGCTTCCTTCCTTTGGGGAATCGGTGAGCTGTTTGCCCAGAAGAAACGTGTTCAGAAGGGATGGTTCCCCATGAACCCGAAACGAAAGCACGAATACGAAGGCATGGCCAGCGACGAGAGTCTGTGCCCTGTCTGCAAAGATGCGAAGAAGCACCCTGCTAACTATAAAGACCTCCCGTCATGAAGACGGTGCTGATATTGGTCGGCAAGACCGTCAACAAACACATCGGTGCATGTGTTGACGACTATGTGGAACGCCTCGGTCACTACATGCCTTTCGAGCTCATCACCATTCCCGAACTGAAGAACAACAAAAACCTGAGCGAGGAACAACAGAAAGAACGGGAAGGTGAACTGATCCTGAAGCAGGTGCAGGAACAGGATTTCGTAGTGTTGCTCGACGAGCATGGTAAGGAACTGCGCAGCATCGAGTTCGCCACATGGATTCAGAAAAAACAGCAGACCGTCAGACGACTGATCTTCGTCATCGGCGGTCCTTATGGTTTCTCTCCTGCCGTCTATCGGCGTTGCAACGAACAGCTGTCACTCTCCAAGATGACATTCTCACACCAGATGGTGAGAATGATTTTCGTTGAACAGCTATACCGTGCCTGCACCATTATCAAAGGAGAGCCCTACCACCACGAATAGTTTTGTGTCAAAAAGCATTCTATTTGTATAATTCTTCCTATTTTTGAAGACAAGCTAACAAGAAAAGACGTAATATTGTTACCTTTGCAAACAACTTAAGAATCATAGACTGTATTTATGGAAAGAACATGGAGATGGTTTGGCAAGAAAGACAAGATCACCCTTGCCATGCTAAGACAAATCGGAGTAGAAGGTATTGTAACAGCCTTGCATGATGTACCTCTTGGTGAGGTATGGACCCGCGAAAAGATTCGCGATCTGCGAGAGTATATTGAAAGCTACGGCATGCGGTGGAGTGTGGTTGAGTCGCTGCCTGTAGTAGAAACCATCAAATATGGCGGACCCGACCGCGACCAGCAGATCGAGGTCTATAAGGAGAGTCTGCGCAACCTCTCGGCAGAGGGCATCCACACTATTTGCTATAACTTCATGCCTGTGCTCGACTGGGCACGAACGGATTTGCTGCATGCTAATCCCAACGGCTCCACGAACCTGTACTTCAACTATGCTGAGTTTGCCTACTTCGACATCTATATCCTGAAGCGTGAAGGTGCCCGCGAAGAATGGGCGAAGTTCCAATTCCCCGAAAGTGTAGGCAAAGGACGGAATGTCCTGGCTGAAGCAGATGAACTGGCCAAGACCATGACGCCCGAGAAGGATCACCAGTTGGTAGAAACCATCATCATCAAGACACAAGGCTTTGTCAGTGGAAACTTCAGTGAGAACGACGATGCTCCCATCCAAAAATTCCGCGACTTCCTCGACCTTTACAAAGGTATCGACAAGGCTCAGCTCCGTGCCAACATGAAGTATTTCCTGGAGGCTATCATGCCTACCTGCGAAGAATGTGACATGAATATGTGCGTTCATCCCGACGACCCCCCCATCGAGATCCTCGGTCTGCCGCGCATCGTCCGTACAGAAGAAGATATCCAGTGGTTCCTCGATGCAGTACCCAACAAGCACAACGGTCTTACCTTCTGTGCCGGCTCACTCTCAGCTGGAGCCTATAACAACGTAGTGGAGATGGCTAAGAAGTTTGCGCCGCGCACCCATTTCGTACACCTCCGCTCCTGTCATATCTTCCCCAATGGCGACTTCACCGAAGCATCGCATCTGGGCGGTCGTGCCGACCTTATCGAGCTCGCCCGCATTTTCGAGCAAGAGAACCCACAACTCCCGATGCGTGTCGACCATGGTATGACCTTCACCGACGAGCCCGGCGGCATCATGGACGAATCTAGTCATGGACATAATGCGGGCTACACCCTTTTGGGACGTATGTTCGCACTCGGACAGGTGCAGGGAATCCTCGCCACCGTCGACCGCGAGTTGGGCATTGAATACAAGCAGCCCGGGTTCTTCGATTAGAAGACTATTTAGCCCATTAACCTTATTAAGCCCATCAACCCCATTAAAATGAAACTTACAGATATATTCACCGGCAATTACAATGCCGCAGCATGGGAAGCCAAAGGCTACCAGCTTCCTCAGTTTGACATCAAGGCAGTGCGCGAAAAGACTGCCAAGGAACCCACATGGGTACACTTCGGTGGAGGTAACATCTTCCGCGCCTTCCCCGCAGCCATTCTCAACGATGCATTGAACACGGGCAAGTACGACCGTGGTGTGATCGTTGCAGAAACCTTCGACTTCGAGGTCATCGACAAGGCATACACACCTTATAATAATTTCTCGCTGTTGGTTAGTCTGCAGTCAACAGGCACCATCGAGAAGAAGGTCATCGCCTCGGTAACAGAGGCCTTGAAGGCAGATTATCAGTTTAACGACTGGAACCGTCTTGTGGAAATCTTCAAGAACCCCACGTTGCAGATGATCTCCTTCACCATCACGGAGAAAGGCTACACCTTCAACGAGGCCGACCTGGCTCGCGGCATGAAGCCCATCTTCGCCATGGGTAAGGTAACAGCACTGCTGTACGAACGCTTCAATGCCGGACTCCTACCCCTTACCATCCAGTCGATGGACAACTGTTCGCACAACGGCGATAAGGTGAAAGCCGGTGTCTTCGCCTATGCTGAACGCTGGGTGAACGACGGACTGGTTCCTGCTGCCTTCCTCGACTATCTGAAGGATGAGACAAAGATCACCTTCCCCTGGTCGATGATCGACAAGATCACTCCCCGTCCCCATGAGAAGGTGAAGGAAATGCTGGCTGCCGACGGCTTTGAGGATAATGACTATATCGAGACAGAGAAGCACACCTTCACGGCGCCTTTTGTGAATGCTGAGGAAGTGCAGTATCTTGTCATCGAAGACAACTATACCAACGGTCGACCGCCACTCCATCTGGGCGGCGCTCTCTATACCACCCGCGAGACTGTTGACCAAGTGGAGACCATGAAGGTGACAACCTGTCTGAACCCGCTTCACACCGCTATGGCTATCTATGGCTGCATGTTGGGCTACACCCTGATCAGTGCTGAGATGGCCGATGACGACCTGCGTTCATTCATCCAGAAAATCGGTTATATGGAAGCCATGCCCGTGGTTACCGATCCTGGTGTACTGAACCCCTACGAGTTTATTGGGGCCGTCATCAACCGTCGTCTTCCCAACCCCTTCATGCCCGATGCTCCCCAGCGAATCGCATCAGATACCAGTCAGAAACTGCCCATCCGCTTCGGCGAGACCATCAAGAAATACATTGCCCGCGGTCTGGACATGTCGAACCTCATCCTTATCCCCCTCACACTGGCTGGCTATGCCCGCTATCTGAAGGGTATTAAGGACGACGGAACGCCGTTCACTCCTTCACCTGATCCACTGTTGGAAGAACTGCAGGCCATCGTTGCTCCGCTGGAAATCGGAAAGAAAGACCAGGACTACAGTTGTCTGCGCCAGCTCTACAGCAGGAAGGACATCTTCGCTGTTGATCTCTACGAGGCCGGTCTTGGCGAGCAGATTGAAGGAATGGTCAAGGAACTCTATGCCGACTTCGGTGCAGTCCGTGCCACCTTACATAAATATGTATCGGCGCGATAAAGGAAATGAAATAATTACCTCTTGCCCACCCTTCTTCCATGACTGGTAGAAGGGTGGTTTTTTGTTTGACGTTTTCACTCCCAGCGTTTAAGGAACCGGGAATTTTAATGCAAAATGGTGTATAATTATTTAACCCCGTTACCCTTACCAGTACTCCACCCCTAAAGAGTTCTTGGAAAGATTTGGCTGTTAAGATTTATTGTTGTATCTTTGCAACCAAATAGTATTATTAAATAACATCATCTTATGAAAAAGCTATTATTATCTTTTGCAGTTATGGCATTATTTACAGCATGCAA
>JAGCDO010000062.1 GCA_017651265.1 Prevotella sp.
CCAGACTCAAATAGTAACCGAACGACTCGTCATCATCCTTGTAAGTGAAGATTGAGTACTCGCCCTTGTCGGTCTCAGCCTCGGCCACTTCCATTCTTATACCTGCCGGCTGCTTCTGTGCCATCACATTCACTGTAGTCATCATGGCGACTACGACCATCATCAATACCTTTTTCATTGTTGTCATTGTTTTAATTGTTTCTAGCATGTACCAGTCGCAATTGTTAAGGTAAAAATTCAGTTATTATATAGAAATTATCGAGTCATCCTCACCTCGTAGGTCTTGTTCTCCTTGTAGAAATAGAGGGAGCACTCCATTACTGACGAAACCTCCTTGTGAAGTGTGATGCGGAAAAAATGTTTGCCGTCGACCATTCCTTCGATGATCTTTGCATCCTTGATGGCGTAGAGAGTGTTGTCGTTGCTGTCGTATTTCTCGCGTGTTGACTCGTCGGCCACACCATCCTTGTAGTAGAACTTTTCTGCCTTGTAGTTGTGTTTGCTGGCGCTGAACTTTACATTGAAATTGAACAGTGCTGCATCTTCCCAGCGCACCCAGCTGCCGTTGTCGTCCAGAATCATGTCTACATGCCAGGTAGGACCGTTAATAACGTTACGCAGAATCCAGTCCTCATTGCTCTCGCCTTCTTCTTGTTCGGCACAACTGGTTAAACTCATACTCATTGCAGTCATCATGGCGACTACGACCATCAAAAATACCTTTTTCATTGTTGTAATTGTTTTTTTATTGTTTAATTGTTTCTGATTTCTGATGCAAAATTACAACCGGTATTTTTACCCTGGAAACTATTTCGTGTTTTTCTAACAGAGTATTTACGACAAGGGCATAATAATTGCGACAGATTCAAAAAACATGTCTGAATCTGTCGCAAATATAATTCACGATGGCCTTTTTGCCATTGTGGATATCCACTCCTTTCTTCACAGGCTTCCCACTGAGCCATAGGATGGCCTAGGGCATAAACAAAGGAGTGGCGGACTTCCCTGTCCGCCACTCGAATCCAATACTCGTGATTGTCTGCGGACTAAGTCCGCTCTTCCTATAAACCCTATTAGTTTTGGATTAGAACTTGAATTTTACACCGCCCAGGATAATTCCCTGCTCACCTACACCTGCCTCGAAGAAGCCGCGTACCTTCGCACCAAACTCCAGACCGATGAATGAGAGCTGATACATGAAGAAGGTGTCGTTGTCCTCATATTCTTTATTAGTCGCAAGGTCCTTCTCATTGGAGTTGTGGAACATAACACCAGCAGCTGCCTTAGAATAGAGGGCGAAATGTGACTTATGAACCCAGTCGTACT
Source organism: Prevotella sp. (assembly GCA_017651265.1). GTDB lineage: Bacteria > Bacteroidota > Bacteroidia > Bacteroidales > Bacteroidaceae > Prevotella. The sequence continues at coordinate 1,327 of JAGCDO010000062.1, forward strand.
TTACTGCGGGCATCACCGTGAAATAATCGCGTGTGCGTTCACCTACCTTAATATCATTATCCTTTTTCTTCACAACGTCATCACTATAGTGTGCAAAAGCCACGATACCACCGATGGCAATACGCGGGTTGTTCAGATGGTAGAAGTACTCAATAGCGACAGTACCCAAGTCATCTTTTGTCTTTGCTTCGACACCTGAAAGACTGTCGAATATACCGTTACTTACACCATAGCCTAAACCATCGAATACGGCAGAGGCGCCTAATCCATAGCTCAGACCGATCTCATGACGGGGTTCATTACTCTGTGCATTCACACTCATTGCAGTCATCATGGCGACTACGACCATCAAAAATACCTTTTTCATTGTTGTTGTTTAATTTGTTTCTGATTTCTGATGCAAAGGTATGATCGTTTTCGTCAGACTAGAAGTTTTTTCGTGTTTTTCTATCAGAGTTGTTACGACAGGGATATAATAATTGCGACAGATCCAGAAAACCATGCCTGAATCTGTCGCAAAAGGGGGGTTCCAAGGAGTTTTATTGAGAAAGGAAGGGCTTCTCAATCCTCATAAACTAGAAGTTCACGCCGACGGTAAGGAAGATGGACGCATGCTCCTCATCTCCGTCCTGCTCCACCAATCCGGCATTCACACCAAGGTTAGTATAGAACTGATTATAGGTAAATGCAACACCTTCGCGAATACCGAAATCGAGTTTCTCATAATCGATACCATACGAAGTATAGAAGCCGGTGAATGGCTGTAATGTCATGTTCTTACCGATATAGAAATGGTAGCTGGCCACAGCTGGAATAAAGATGGAGTGGTTGTGGTCGGTGTAGTCCTTATGATCACCCCACCATTCATAGCGGCAACCTTTATCCATATAATAGGCACCTGTCTCCACATAGATGGGCAGTTTAGCCACCTTGAAATCAACAGCCAATCCACCATAAGGTGCTGTCAACACCTCGGCATTGCCATAATCCATCGTTGAAAACGTGATACCACCTCTTACACCTATATGCATCTTCGGTGCATTTTTGTATGCAGGATAGAACTTGGCACTCACTTGAAGTGACGTTGCAACAAATACTGTTAACAGTGTGAATCTCAATAACTTTTTCATCGTAATAATATTTAATTAGTTAGTATATCTTTCATCTCTCATCTTCGGTCTTATAATCCTAATGCCTGGCATGGTCTTATGCTGGAAGAGGTACTGCTGGAGCGTCATGGGTTCCTCCACCACCTTATGATGGATGCTGGAAGCGTTGAGCAGATGCAGTCCGTCATCATGCCAAACGGCAATACCGATATGCTGCGTATCAAGACCGGCAATCGTTGTGATAATGGCGATGATATCCCCATCGTGGATGGTATTGCGCAGCAGTTTCGTATTGGTGAGTTGTTCCTGTGGAATATAACGGTATTGTCGTCCGTTTATTGCCTGTTCTTGTTTACGGATGCCTGGTATGTCACCCGGATTTACCTTGAGCATCCGATAGAGATCAGGATGTTGTGTCATGTAGTTAACCTGGATGGTCTGCACAGCCGTGAAGGGCGGGTTAGGCGACTGTATCTCCTTGCAGAATCCCATGGATGTGTTATCCTCGATCCACGAGGTAAAGTAATGCAAACGTCTGACGTACGCCGGCTCATCGCCTTGTGCATAGCGGATCTTCTGCAGGATATGACAAAAGGCCTCGAAGGAATACAGACTGTCACGTACGCACAGGCTCAATGCCAGTGCATTCTCCACCATCGTGGTACAGTCGAGCTCGCGCAGGTTGATAATCAACCGTTCCTTGTCAAACGGCTCCAGGGTATGTCCTACGTAGGGAATATCCTTCAGTTGACGAGCGAAGTGCACCAGCAGATTCCCCTTACGGGGCGCCTCTGCAAGTAATCGCATCACCTTCACACTATCCTCGCGCTGATAATGCACCTGTGCTTGACACATGGGCAATAGCATCACTAACGCGAACAATATAACAACAACTCTTTTCATTATCTAATTCTCAATTGATTCAATGTCCTCTCTTCCTCTTGAAATTCATGCCTACATAGAAGTTCAGACTACCGAAGCTATTATTCGTGGAGAACTGCGTCTTGCGGTAATTGTAACTGTGGATGATGGCACTCATACCTGCAAACCAGCGCGTATTGTTCCATACGATACCAAAACGCCCTGTGCTATCAAATGTGATATTACTGAATGAGAAATCGCGGAAACGACTCGTCTGACTCTTCCACAGGTCACCTTCCGACTCTTTATAGGCCAAGGACAACGACAGACTGGCGGCTGCCAACCAGTTGTGAGCAAAGACCCAGTTATAGGCATATCCTCCTGACACAGAGATGTTCTTGTATTTCACATCATTAAACATCAGACCGCTATCGAGCTTGATGGTGCCGTACTTCTCCTCTATATCCGATGGGAGGTTATTCATGGTCTTCTGCAGTTTCTCATAATCCAGATGGATGCTATGACGTGTATAACCTATTCCCATCAATGCCGATCCGCAACTACGCCGCTGGACAGTGCTCTGACTGAATGCCGCAGGATATGAGAACTTCTTGTGATTGAAGATATAATAAAGGTCGAAACCTATGATTCCCACATTCAATCCTGAGAACGGAATATCCACATCACGGATGGTCTTCTGCTGATGATTCAGTCCGATGTTTCGGATCTTATAGTCATTACCTGTTTTCCTGTAGTAGAGGTCGATACTCATCAGGTTACTGTACAGACTGATGTCGAACTCTTTCTTGTTATGACTGCTGGTTAAATGACTGATATCAAAGGTGTATCCAAGGAATATCCATCGCCATCCGAAATAAGGACCGATGCGGTAGGTCATCTCAGGGGCAAATGATACCGATTGGCCCGACTTACTACTAATCCTATAAGTCTCGTAAGTATTGGTGTTCTGCAACATCACTGCGTAGTTGTAATGCTGAGGTTCGATATAGGTGGTATCGATTTCATTGAAGTCCTTGAAGTAACGGGTGAAGAAGTTTCCCACCTTATGGGGAATATCCTCCTTGCTTGCCATCACTTCCATGGTAGAGGGCTCAGAAACGAACATGATTGTATCGGCTACGTCATCCATGGCGGAAACTTCTTGTATTACCGTCATCAGCAAACCCATCAACAACCATTTTACCTTACTTATCATCTCACAACTGTCAACTGTCAACTGTCAACTATCAACTGTCAGAACTTCCCTAACACTCTGTCAAGCACCCAGTTCACGGGCGTGGCACTCACGCTTGTGGCCGTACAGATACCGATACCTTGCAGATCCTCAATCACAGAGCGGATAATAGGTAACTGCACGTATGGAGGATTGGGAACAACAATCTCCGTGGAGCCCTCGCTGGTAACTAAGCGAATGGGATCATAGTTATAAACGGAGAAACTCAAGGTGCCCTGCTCACCAATCATCTCAATACAGTCCTCCTGAGCCGACTGATGACCAACAAAACACCAAGAACCGCTGCCGGGAACGCCACTCTCGAAACGGAAACATGCACTCACACTATCTTCTGCCTTGTACAGATGACCGCAATTGGCACAGATACCATCGGCCTCAGTAATTACGCCGAAGATATCCTGCAGCAGATCGAGTTGATGCGGGGCTAAGTCATAGAAATAACCACCTCCGGCAATGGCAGGCTGCAGTCGCCAAGGAAGCGTTTCCTCAGAGGTATAATCCAAATCGCGCGGCGGAACAGAGAAACGTATCTGTACGTTGACGATATTTCCTATCACCCCACCCTGAACAATCTCTTTTACACGCTGGAAGTACGGGAGGTAACGACGGTAGTAGGCCACAAAGCAGGGAACGCCCGTCTCCTCACTCACTCTGTTGATGCGTACACACTCGTCGTAGCTGGCCGCCAAAGGCTTCTCCACATAAACTGGTTTTCCCGCCTTCATGGCCATGATGGCGAAGGTGGCATGACTGCTGGGTGGTGTGGCCACATAGATGGCGTTTACATCGGGATCGTTGATAAGTTCCTGCGCATCAGTGTAGTACTTAGGAACATGATGACGCTCTGCGTAAGAGCGGGCACGACGTTCGGTGCGACTCATCACCGCCACGACTTTCGATCCCGTCACCTCATTAAAGGCCGGTCCCGACTTCTTCTCAGTTACCTCACCGCAACCGATAAAACCCCAATTGATCAGTTTCATGGGGACAAAGGTACGAAAAATCTGATTAAGTGAGAGAGAAACGAATAAATTTGTTTATCCGAACGTGAAGATTTTATATAATAAGTGAGTGAAATGCAAAAGGAAAACAAGTTTTTCTTTTCATTTCCGAACGAGAGTACTTTCGGCGTAGCCAAACCTATGGTATCGAGGTGCAATATCATAGATATTAGAGTCTGAAAGCATAGGTATTGGAGCCTAAAACCATAGGTATTGGAGTCTAAAACCATAGGTATCGCAATGCAAAACCTAACAATTCAATTTTTGAATTCACAAAACTGGCGCAACATACACGGATTTCGCTGGAAACACCTTTATATACGAGAGAAATGGGTGTTTTCAACATACACGCAACATACACTATACGGGCTTTAACATACACGCAACATACACGCAACATACACGCAACATACACGCGAGATTCACATGAGAGTTATTGTTCCCAACATGGGAATAAAAAGTTCCCAACATGGGAATAAAAGTTCCCAACGTGGGAATAAAAAGTTCCCAACGTGGGAATAAAAAGAAACTATGCTACTCTCTCATAGAAACTAAGCCACTTATCTTCGCAACAACCCGTCGGCGTGTATGTTGCGTGTATGTTAAAGCCCGTATAGTGTATGTTGGTGTATGTTGCGTGTATGTTAAAACTGATAGAATTCCCTTTATTTATTGGGATTTCCGTGTTTTTTCGTGTACCTTTGAGTGAGTTTTATAAATTGTCCATAAATTGAAGTGACTAATACCAGTAATGCAAAAAACTTAAGATTGACAAAAAAAGCATTCATTCTTTTGGATGTGCGACTAACTTTCGTTACCTTTGACTTCGTCGATATTGCTCACGCTCGGCAATTGATGCAAGCATCATTGCTCTCACTTAAACGCAACTTTGGCTTCGCCGAAGATACTCCCACTCAACAATAAAAAGAAAAAACCGTTTTTCTTTTGTATTGTATTCGTTTATTGCATAAAATCTTCACGCTCGAGTAAACAAATTATTTGTTTTCTTCTCGCTTAATCAGATTTTTCGTATCTTTGCAGCAAATATTAGCATTCGTTGATAATTGAATGACAAACATGATACAACTGAAACAAGAAGAACTGATCAAGAGTCGTGGCTACCGCGCAACGATCAAGGCAGCATACAATCTGTTCACCGACAATTATAAGGTGATACTCAAGCATATCTGGCCGTATGCGCTCGCTATGGCTGTTGTGCTGGGTGCGTTCGTACTGAACCAATTCAGGGTTTATGGACAACCGCCTATGATGCTGTTGAGCATGCTTTCCTCCTTATGCATGATAATCCTTGTCTTTGTCACAGATGCTTTATTCACAGGAAGGATTATGATGTTTATCAACGGACAGTCATTCCCCTGGAACTTCCAACGCTCCCTCAAAATCTGGCTCTGGATGCTGCTCCTGTTAGCAATCGTATCCGTCTTCGTCTTTACCATCTCTTATCTTATTTTACCGGGCGCGGATGATACTTCTGCAGGCATTCCTCAGACAGATCCAATGATCCAGATGCAACAACAACAGATGGACTACTTCAAATCAATGGGAGTTGTGACAATTACCATGACAGCATTCTTACTGTTACTGCTGCCTCTTGTCTATATCATCATGCAGTATTTTGTGGAGACAAACACCCACTTCCACAAGATCTTCTTCAAGGGATGGAAGATAGGAATGAAGCATTGGGGATATATCTTCATCACCCTTTTGGTGGTCACTATCTGTATGACTGTGGTCACGATGATTCTTTCTCTACCACTGACCATTCTGTTCACGGCATACGGCATTTCATTACAAGGTGTGGCGATGGGCGACGAAGCGGGTCTGCCGGGATATTTCATCCCCCTGGCCTTCGTCGTTTCCTTGATTTCATACTTTATCTATTTCATCCTGACGATATTCCCTCTGTTTGCGATTTATTATATCTACGGCTCCATCGAAGCAAAGGAACAGGAGAAGAGGAACCTGAAGCTGAATACAGAGTATTGAGTATCACCTATTATTATATGAATCATGAAACCACAAAAGATATTATTCATCGATCGCGACGGTACGCTGATAGAAGAGCCTGCCGATGAGCAGATTGATGCTTTCGAGAAATTGAAATTCGTCAAAGGAGTGTTCCGCAACCTGGGATTCATCCGACAGAATCTTGACTTCCGCTTCGTCATGGTGAGCAACCAGGACGGACTGGGTACGGATGCTTTCCCTGAGGACACGTTCTGGCCTGTTCATAACTTTATCCTGCAAACACTCGAAGGAGAAGGGATTACTTTCGATGATATCAAAATCGACCCGCATTTCCCGGAGGATAACCATCCTAACCGCAAACCAGGCATCGGAATGCTCAAGGAGTATATCAATAACCCTGCTTATGATATTCCTGGCAGCTACGTGATTGGCGACCGCGAAAGCGACCGTCAACTGGCTGAGAACTTAGGGTGTAAGGCATTCATACTCGATAAAGATTTGACCTGGGAACGAATCGCTGAACTCCTGTTTGCTGGGGAACGTGTTGCTGAGGTGAGAAGGACTACCAAGGAAACGGATATACACGTCAGACTGAACATCGACGGAACGGGAAAATGTGATATATCCACAGGACTGGGCTTCTTCGACCACATGTTGGAGCAGATTGGCAAACATGGAATGATGGACCTGCTGATACACACCAAGGGAGACCTCCATGTGGATGAGCACCACACCATCGAAGATACAGCCATCGCATTAGGTGAGTGTATCTTACAAGCATTAGGCGACAAGCGCGGCATCGAGCGTTACGGCTATTGTCTGCCCATGGATGACTGTCTGTGCTCAGTGGCACTTGACTTCGGCGGTCGTCCCTGGCTCGTATGGGATGCCACGTTCCAACGGGAGCGCATCGGTGAGATGCCCACAGAAATGTTCCTCCATTTCTTCAAGAGTCTGAGTGATGCGGCCAAGATGAACCTGAACATCAAGGCAGAAGGACAAAATGAGCACCATAAGATTGAAGGAATCTTCAAGGCACTGGCTCGTGCGCTGAAAATGGCGGTACGTCGTGACATCTATCACTACGAACTACCATCCACTAAAGGCGTGCTATAATCAAACGTGATATTTGTATTTCTTCTTGGCTTTTCGTGGAGCCACGGGAGAAATGCTACCACCTGCTGAAGGGAGTTTACCCATTGGTACGCCACGGTACTGAGCATAACGGGCACGGATTCGATCGACGTAATCGACAGTCTCGTTGGCACGCATATAACCGTGCTTCACCACCGGGTCGTTATAGCCTGCAGGCTCACGCAACAACAACATGTTACGTGCCACATCGCCCCATCGCTGGGGGTTGCCACCATTCTTACGGGTCAATGCCATTGCATCCCTTACATGCATGGCACCTCCGTTATAGGCTGCCAAAACGAAGTTCTGTCGTTCGGTTACGTTAGGAATATCACTAAAGGTACTGCTCAGTTCCTGAAGATAACGGGCAGCGGCAGAGATATTCGGTTCTGGTGTATGGATATCCGACATAGCGAGACCTAAGTGCGCAGCAGTACCAGGCATAATCTGCATCAGTCCGCGAGCCCCGGCCCACGACCGTGCTTGCGGGTCAAAACAACTCTCCTGATAGCACTGCGCTGCCATCAAACGCCAGTCCCACCTTGCCAAAGGCGCATATTTTCTGAACAGATCATCGTATTTGGAGATCACACCCGTACTCCTGTTGAGAAACGGCGAATAAACATGTCGTTTCACGCTTGCGGTAGTCAGCAACCGATGCTCCTCCTGCTTGATATCCTCCAGCATATTCGGTTTGTACCACTGATTGAGTGCATCGGCAAGTTCCGTGTTATTTGATTGTACCAGCCAACGACCTTCCACACCGCAGAACTTCAAACTGTCACTACCAAGGATAGAATCAGGCAAAGTTTTCATCAAACTGTCGGGCAACATATAAGCAATTACATCTGCCTCACCACGCCCTAGTTTCCAGATCATCTCCAAAGTATCCTTGCACAACTCTACCCGCAAGGATACGCCGAGACTCTGTGCGAACTTCTCGCATAAGAGGAACTGTGCTCCCATTCCCTTTCCATGATAGTCGTAGTAGGTCTCAGGACCAGACAACGTCAGCATGATCATCTCACCGTTTGTCTGAATATCCCTTAAGGTGAAACTATCAGACACAGGAATACTATCCGTCTGCACCTCACCCCATGGAGTGACGAGTCGGGTATCCTGCTTTTCTTTCTTGCATGAAGTCAAACAGATCATCCCTAACACGATGTACAAACATATCCTCTTCAAAACGCGGGACAAAGGTAGTGCAAACCAAGCGAAACACCAAAGAAAAACAACCATTTCTTTGGTTTTTCACTCACTTATTCGTACTTTTGGCTTCGCCGAAGGTACTCCCGTTCGGAAAAACTCAAATTAATTTGACCTTTGGTCTTATTTTGTCACGACTCAACAAATGAAATGCAAGCATTTCTTTGTTTTCGCTGCTCCAAAATTTGGTTTTTCTCTCACTTATTCGTACCTTTGCAGCGTTTTATAAGTAAGAATACCATAAAAGTAAGAGATTATAACGATATGTTAAGGATAGCTGTACAATCCAAAGGTCGTCTGTTTGAAGACACCATCAATCTGCTGACAGAAGCCGATATCAAGATCAGTGCGTCAAGGCGCACATTGTTGGTTCAGTCGTCTAACTTCCCCCTCGAAGTGCTGTACCTGCGTGATGATGACATCCCGCAAAGTGTGGCAAGCGGTGTGGCCGACATCGGTGTGGTGGGCGAAAATGAGTTCGTAGAACGCCACGAGGATGCGGAGGTCATCTCACGCTTGGGCTTCAGTAAGTGCCGGTTGAGTCTGGCCATCCCCAAGAGTATCGACTACCCAGGTTTGGAATGGTTCAATGGTAAGAAGATTGCCACCTCCTACCCCTATATCCTCCGCCGTTTCCTGGAGGAGAAAGGAATCAACGCCGACATCCATGTGATTACTGGTAGCGTTGAGATCAGTCCGGGTATCGGACTGGCCGACGGTATCTTTGATATCGTTAGCAGCGGCTCTACCTTGGTAAGCAATAACCTGAGCGAGGTGGAAGTGGTGATGCAGAGTGAGGCCCTGCTTATCGCCAACAAAAATTTGAGTGAGGACAAACGTCAGATCCTAGCCGATATGCTCTTCCGCTTCGAGGCTGTGAAACAGGCGGAGGATAAGAAATATGTGCGTATGAATGCGCCGAAGGCCAAGTTAAAGGAGATTATCGAGGTACTGCCTGGACTGAAGAGTCCTACCATCATCCCATTAGCCGACGAAGAATGGTGCTCTGTGCATACCGTGCTCGACCAGAAACGGTTCTGGGAGATTATCGGTAAGTTGAAAGAGTTGGGCGCGCAAGGTATTCTGGTGACTCCCATCGAAAAGATGATTCTGTAAAATTGAAAATTGATAAATGATAATTGAAAATTAAAAGTGAAGATCATACGATACCCCGAGAGAGGTGAATGGAAGAAGATTGTGGAACGTCCGCACCTGGACGTGTCACAGTTGAATGCCATTGTGAAGAGCGTACTGGATGATATCCGCGCCAACGGTGACAAGGCCGTGATGGCTTATGAAGAGAAGTTCGACCATGTGAAGCTTTCTTCTCTCGTTGTCAGTGAAGCGGAGATCGAAGAGGCCATGACATTGGTCAGTGAAGATCTGCTTTCATCGCTCCGCACCGCCCATCATAACATCAAGGCATTCCATGAGGCACAGCGCTATGAGGGTATCCGTGTAGAGACAGCCCCTGGCGTTACCTGCTGGCAGAAGAGTGTTCCCATTGATAAGGTAGGACTCTATATCCCCGGTGGAACAGCCCCCTTGTTCAGTACGGTTCTAATGCTGGCCACTCCAGCAAAGATTGCAGGATGTAAGGAGATCGTGCTCTGCACACCTCCGAACCGAGAAGGAAAGGTGAATCCAGCCATTCTGGCCGCAGCACGTATCGCGGGTGTCAACAAGATCTTCAAAGCTGGTGGTGTGCAAGCTATTGGTGCCATGGCCTACGGTACGGAAAGTGTTCCTAAGGTCTATAAGATCTTCGGTCCTGGAAACCAGTATGTGATGGCTGCCAAACAACAGGTGTCACTGCATGATGTGGCCATCGACATGCCTGCAGGACCTTCAGAGGTATGCGTGGTAGCCGACGAGACCAGTCGTCCCGACTTCGTAGCAGCCGACCTCCTGTCGCAGGCGGAGCATGGTATCGACTCACAGGTGTTCCTCATCTCCACCTCAGAAAAGATGATTGAAGAGGTAAGAAAGGAGATTGATATACAACTTGAGCAATTACCCAGAAAAGAACTGGCTGCCAAAACGTTGGAAAACTCAACCTTCGTGTTGGTACACGATGGTCAGGAGGCCATGGACCTGAGTAACGCTTACGCTCCCGAACACCTGATCATTACAACAGCCAACTATCAGGAGCTGGCTGAGAAAGTGGTGAATGCTGGTAGCGTATTCCTCGGACTGTATGCTTGTGAGAGTGCTGGCGACTATGCCAGCGGCACAAACCATACTCTGCCCACCCATGGATATGCCACCGCCTATAGTGGCGTGAACCTCGATAGCTATAACCGCAAGGTTACCTTCCAGCATCTCACTGAGGAAGGAATCCGCAGCATAGGACATGCTGTAGAGGTAATGGCCGAGAACGAGCAACTGGATGCCCACAAAAATGCCATGACCCTGCGTGTTCGCGCAATTGATAATTGATTATTATATTGCCCATCAACCCCATTCTGCCCATTCTGCCCATCAACCCCATCAACCGCATCAACCCCATTAACCCCATATTATCAAACATGAAATCCCTTGAGCAACTCACCAGACCCAACATCTGGAACCTCGCACCCTATAGCTCTGCCCGCAACGAATATGCGGGGCGCGAAGCAAGAGTGTTCCTCGATGCGAACGAGAATCCCTACAACCAGCCCTTCAACCGCTACCCTGATCCGTTGCAGTTGGAGCTGAAGAAACGTCTTTCTGCTGTGAAAGGGGTACCCGAGGATTGTATCTTCCTCGGTAACGGCAGTGATGAGGCCATCGACCTCCCCTACCGTTGCTTCACCCGTCCGGGCATTGATAATGTGGTGGCCATGGAGCCCACCTACGGCATGTACAAGGTGTGTGCCGACATCAACGACGTCGAGTATCGTCCAGTACTACTGGACGAACATTACCAGATCACTGCCGACCGACTCCTTGCAGCCTGCGATGACAACACCAAGATCATCTGGCTCTGCTCTCCTAACAACCCCACAGGTAACAGCATTCAACGTGAGGAGATCATCAAGGTGATCAATAGTTTCGAAGGACTCGTCATCGTTGACGAGGCTTACAGTGATTTCGCTGCAGAACGTCCGTTACGACTGGATATCCAGAAGTACCCGAACCTGATTGTATTGAACACGTTCAGTAAAGCTTGGGGCTGTGCTGCCATCCGCCTGGGAATGGCATTTGCCCAGTCTGCTATTATTGATTTATATAATAAGGTGAAATATCCGTATAACGTGAACCAGCTCACGCAGCAACAGGCTTTGGAAGCGTTGAAAGATCCGTACGAGGTAGATAAATGGGTGAAGATGCTGATGCAGGAGCGTTCCCGTATGATGCAGAACGTGGCCTTGTTACCCATCACCGAGAAGGTCTATCCCACTGATGCGAACTTCTTCCTCGTGAAGGTTACCGATGCTCAGAAAATTTATAACTACCTTGTTGACCGCGGTATCATTGTTCGTAACCGCAACCGCGTGCAACTTTGTCAGAACTGTCTGCGTATCACCGTTGGAAACAAATCGGAGAACAACGAATTACTCGCTGCTCTCCGACAGTATTGATATTTATGTGGAATGAGAATTCTCATTCCACATTCCTCATTCCACATTCCACATTCCTCATTCCACCATCACTCAGGTACCGCAAAGCGGTCGCCGGTGGTTTCCACCAACTGCTTAGCCACCTTTTCTGAATAGCCTGTACGTTTTACGGTAGCGCCTAAGCCCGTTTCTGTGCGCAGGAACTTTCCGTCTTTCTCGGGTTTCACCACCATATCATTGTATTTCACCACGAGATACCAGCCAAGCTGCTTCCAGCGAGCCAGCATCTGTTGTGCCTTTTCAATTCCGTAGTTATTCAGGAAAGTCACAGCCTCAGCGGGGTTCTTCTCATAAAGTGCCTGCGCTTTCTCTTCCACTTCTTTCTGAGCAGCGAAATACGAGTTCTCCAAAGAGTCGCGTACCTCCTTCAATGACGGGAACATCTGTGAATAACGCGGATAGACCATATTGCTCACCCAGTTACATACCCAGAAGGCATTCTTATCAGAGAACGTCACATCGTCGGCTCCAGGTGTATCGTAGCACTCCGGCTGACGGGTGGAACTACAATAGATTGGCGTGTAGGCCACCATGTTACCATCGTCATTACCAAACCAGATAATACCACCAATGGCATCCGGCAGCCAGGAACGAAGCTGACAGACATATGAGAACCCAGCCTGCTGCGTAGAGATAGGACGTTCGTTGAAATACTTCTTATCCCCCACCTTGAAACTCAGTGGTGTGATACGGTAGGGCATTTCCCACAACCCTTGTCCCATGTCATTACTCAGGTCGAAAGGTGTTCCTTCGTAGTGATCGCGCATACAAGCCTCCATGTCCTGCAGAGATACCTTCTTGTTAGGTACAATCCACAACGGCATCGGTTCGGCATCCTTCACGATACCAGCAGCATAATCCACATAGCGGTCCATCTCATCCGAGAAATGGTTGAAGAAACTCCATACACGAGCTTCACAAGCACGACGACCGGAGAAGTCGGGCGCTGCAAAGGCCGCATTGAACGAGAACTCTGCATCCTTACCGCTGAACCAGCCCATGTCGCGGGCATACTGGATCATACCCTTGGAGAACATCACGTTCTTCTTATCCTTCTGGTTGAAGGTGGTAATACGACTCTGGTTAGCATGGGCACAGATGCACTCATCAGGAATACGAAGAGCCACCCACACCACACGCGGGGCCTTGTCGGTATGGTACTTCGTGCCTGGTGTTCCCGTGCCCATCATCTCCATGATCCATGCCTCGTTGGGATCACAGATCGTGAAGGTCTCACCTTCCGAGTTATAACCATATTTCTCTACCAAGGATGTCATTACCATGATAGCCTCCCGTGCTGTCTTAGCCCGTTGCAATCCGAGGTACATCAGACTACCGTAGTCGATGATGCCTGTGGTATCTACCATTTCCTCACGACCGCCGAAGGTGGTCTCACCGATCGACACCTGATACTCATTGATATTCCCGATAACGTTATAAGTAATCGGTGCTTCAGGAATCCATCCATGGTTCACATCCGTGTCGTAGTCGATGATCCATCGTTTCTCATCTGCCGTATGCTTCCCAGCCGGGTAATGACAGAGATTGGTAAACATACCATAGCTGTCGGCACTATACGAACAGAACACACTGCCGTCGGTGGTTGCTTTCTTCCCTGCAATCAGGTTGGTGCAGGCCATTCCATAAACAGCCATGCTCAAGAGGGAAACTGTTAGAATAATCTTTTTCATATATGTTGTATCATTTTTGTTTATAGCCGATTTCATACGACAAACCCAGGTCGCGTATCTTTCCTGTCACCCAACCGTCATGGTATTCCGCCTCCACCTCCTTGTCGCCATCGCACAGGATGCAAAGATGTTCGGTATCTTTCACCTCGCGGTCAAGACGGATGGAGAGTGTGGCCCAGCTGAAGAGCGGATAGGAAACATCGGTGAAGCGATAGACTTTAGAAAGACCGCCTCCTTTGCTCACTATCGTTGGATTCATCTCCACATCATCTGGCAACAGACCCCGACGAACCATCAGTTGCACGCCCGGTAGCTGGAAGTTATTCATGCGGTCCCAGTGCAGCACCCATGCCGCATGCTGTGTCCGTTTGGGCGGAATTGTCTGTTTCTTCCCTCGTACCACGAAGGTATATTGCGACTGGTTTCCAAACTTATCCGTGAGGGTATACACAAAGCGGTAATCACGCTCCTCATTGAAGTCGACAATTCCCCTGTTAGCGTTGGCATGGATTACAGGAAGCGTGTTTCCCGGCTCGATGAACGATTTCATGAACCACACGCTGGCATAACGGAAGAAAGGATAGTCGCCCCAGGAGTTCACCATGCGGTTGCAGTCCATCGGGATCTTATCCACATCGCTCGAGAACACCAGCTCGTCGTCAACCATCAGCTCCGTTTTGCGGATACCGTATTTGTTATACGACTCCTCCATGTAGTCGTTCGCCCAGATGCCAAATCCCACCTTTCCCCAAGCCGTGAAAGGACGGTCGAGATGATGCGCATTGAAGGGGAACCACTGCTGGACAGACGATTCACAGAACACGCCCTCCCCCGATACTGGATAAGCCTTGAAGGCATGCGCCATGGGTGGCGTGGTATCTTTGATAAGATCTGGGAGGAAGTCGAGCGGATCAACCATATCCCACGACTTCGTCTCGTGGAGTTCCAGATGCAAATGGGGAGCCTGACTGCTTCCCGTATTCCCACTGATGGCGATCAGCTGCCCTGCAGACACAGGGTATTCCGTCGGTGAGAGGATAATATCTGCCGGTGGAGAAGGTTTCTTGTATTCGTCGATGATGTCCGACTGTCCGTTTGCTCTGCGATGACGACTCACGGCTGCCCGCAATACCGGCACAAAGTCCTTGAGATGACAATACACGCTGGTGTAGCCATTAGGGTGTTGGACATAGACGGCGTTTCCGAAGCCGGAGATGCCGATGGTGATTCTGCTCACATAACCTTCACCGATCGAAAAGATCGGTTTCCCCACGGCCTGCTGCGTCTTCACGTCGATGCCGCCATGGAAATGGTGCGGTCGGGGCTCACCAAAGTTTCCCGCCAACGATACAGGATAGTTGACGGGAGATGAAAACTGTAAGGATACAGCCAGCAGAAGCGATGCTAACATGCCTTGAACTTCGTTCGAGCCTGCTCACACTCGGCCGAATCAACACTAGCCTTGTTCGGCACTCGCTCAACCGCAGCCTTGAAGCTCATGTCGAGACCCTTCACGGAATGTGTCAATGCTCCCACGGAGACGTAGTCAACACCACATTCCGCATAGTCGCGTATTGTGTCGAAGGTAATACCACCGCTCGATTCTGTCTCGTAACGACCACCGATGATTTCCACCGCCTTCTTCGTGTCGGGCACGGAGAAGTTGTCGAGCATGATGCGGTTCACGCCACCACAATCGAGCACCTGCTGGAGCTCATCGAAGTTACGCACCTCGATCTCGATCTTCAGATTGAGACCTTTCTCCTTGAGGTATGCATGACAGCGGTTGATGGCGTTGGCAATACCGCCGGAGAAATCCACATGGTTATCCTTGAGCAGGATCATGTCGAAGAGTCCGATACGATGGTTCACGCCACCGCCAATCTTCACTGCCTGTTTCTCCAACATACGCATGCCAGGAGTCGTCTTACGGGTATCCAGCACCCTTGTATGTGTTCCTTCGAGCCGTTTCACATAACGGTTGGTCATCGTGGCAATACCGCTCATCCGTTGCATGATGTTCAGCATCAGGCGTTCCGTCTGAAGCAGCGAGCGCACCTTTCCTGTTACGACCATGGCCACATCCCCTTTCTTCACCGGGGAGCCATCACCAATCAGCACCTCCACCTGCATGTCGGGATCAAAGCGAGCAAACACCCGCTTTGCCACCTCCACGCCAGCCAGAATGCCGTCTTCCTTGATCAGCAATCGACTCTTCCCCATCGCATCCTCAGGGATGCAGCAAAGAGTGGTATGGTCGCCATCTCCGATATCCTCCGCAAACGAAAGATCAATCAGAGCGTCTTCCAATTCATTGACGGATAACATAGTTGTTCATTAAAGATAAACACCAATACCGATCTTCAATCCGATCTTACTGTAGTCAGAGTGCTCTTTGAAACTCTGGTTGTAATAAATAGAGGGTTCAACCGTTACGGTACGACTCAAGAAGAAGGCATAGCCCACTTCCACGCCTGGCATCACGTCGTTATAACTCTTATAGCCGTGCACATAGTTCACCTTGGCACCGAGGAACAGACCGTTCTGCTCAATGTAATAGCGACCGCCTACACCAGCCAACAAAGCATAGCACTTGTCATCAGAGCAGTCAAGACCAGCCTCAGCGGTAAGCATCAGGTTGTCGAGTGCCAGATAGCCCACCTGAGCAGACCCTTTTGCAGCAAATTTCTCACTACCATTATAGCTCAAGTCCAATCCTGACAGTGAAGCACCGATATAGAATTTACCTTCAGAGAACGGTGTTGTGCTCCTGCCAGAGCGATAATACTGTGCCTGTGCGGCCATGGCCATCGTTGTAACGATGAGGAATACTAAAAATCTCTTCATAATTATACAGTTTAAAATTATTCTTATTATTTAATTTTCAATTTTCAATTCTCAATTCTCAATTTTCAATTCCTTCCTGTACCATCCGCAGAACCAAGCCACGGCGATAATCAGGGCAGCGCCTCCCACGGCATAGCCAACGGTCATATCAAGACCGAATGCATTCTTTGATACCATGATGAAGGAAGAGCATACGACCGTCATAAACAGTGCTGGAAGCAGCGTCACCCAGAAAGGTTTACGTTCCCTAACGAGATAGACCGTAATAGCCCAAAGCGTAAACACAGCTAATGTTTGGTTGGCCCAGCCGAAATAGCTCCATATCACGTTGAAGCCATCGGGATTCTCGATGTTATAGAACAGCAGTGCCAGCGTAGCGCCAAAGAGCGGGATACAGATCCAGATACGTTTCATGATGGTCTTTTGCTCCAAATGGATGAACTCAGCAATGATCAGTCTGGCTGAACGCAGAGCCGTATCACCACTGGTAATCGGTGCAGCCACAACACCCAGCAAAGCAAGGATACCACCGAAGGTTCCGAGCCAGCCTTCGCTCACCGCTGTCACTACTTCAGGAGCCTGCAGGGTTAACGGCTGTCCCAAATCCTGTGCTGCTCCACCATAGAAGAAGTACATCGAGACGGTTGCCCAGATCAAGGCTACCAGACCTTCGGTAATCATAGCACCATAGAACATCGGTCGTCCCATCTTCTCGCTCTTCACACAGCGTGCCATCAACGGTGTCTGTGTAGCATGGAAACCACTGATAGCACCGCAGGCAATCGTGATGAACAAGGCTGGGAATATCGGTGTCGTGAATCCTTCACCACTGATGCCTTCATACAGCTCGGGCAGCGTAGGCCACTTGATGAACAATACAGCCATCAGGGCCACGGCCATGAACAACATGGAGATGGCGAACAGTGGGTAGATCTTTCCGATAATCTTATCAATAGGAAGCATCGTGGCAATGATATAATACACAAAGATGATACCGCACCAGATATATACCCAAGTGAGTCCTTCACCGCAGATCTTACCGAGGATCAGCGCAGGACTATATACAAACACTGCACCTACCATCATCAGGAGGAATACGGAGAATACCAGCATCACGTTCTTAGTGGTCTTACCCAAGTAACGACCAATCAGCTCGGGCTGTCCGGCACCATCATTTCTCATAGAAAGCATACCGCTGAGGTAATCGTGTACTGCTCCGGCAAAGATACAGCCCAACACAATCCACAGATAGGCAGCGGGACCGAACTTTGCTCCCATGATAGCACCGAAGATGGGACCTGTACCAGCAATGTTCAGGAACTGGATCATAAAGATCTTCCATCCGGGAAGGACAATGAAGTCCACACCGTCGGCTTTCGACAAGGCAGGTGTCGGTCGGTCGTCAGGACCAAAAACTTTCTCAATAAACTTACCATAGACCATGTAGCCTATGACCAAAGCGAAAAGACTCAGTACAAAAGTAATCATTTTCTATGCTTGTAACGTTTGATATGGCAAAGGTACAAATTAACAAGCAAAAAACCAAATGAAAAGTCAATTTCTTTTTGTTTTTTGCTCACTTATGTGTACCTTTGACTACGTCGAAGGTACTCTCACTCGACAATAAAAGAAAAAAACGCTTTTTCTTTGTATTGTGCTCGTTTATCCGTACCTTTGCACTCAAAATTCTGTCATGAAGAAAATAATCGTACTCATCATACTGTTCCTGACGATAGGAACACCCCTATATATTACCGCTCAGACAGTCGACCGCGAGATCCGTGCCGTATGGCTTACTACCATCGGCGGTATTGACTGGCCCCGCCAATACGCCAACGCCTCTTCGCCTGCTTCTATTGAACGTCAGAAACAAGAGCTGACAAGGGTGCTCGACCGACTAAAAGCCATCAATATCAATACCGTTTTATTACAAACCCGTATTCGCGGAAGCGTGATCTACCCGTCGAAATATGAACCGTGGGATGGCTGTATGTCGGGCAGACCTGGTGTCAGTCCAGGATATGACCCGCTACGTTTCGCTATCGATGAATGTCATAAAAGAGGAATGGAAATCCATGCCTGGGTAGTAACCATTCCCATGGGTAAATGGAACGGTATAGGCTGTCAGCAGATGCGCCGTAAGAATGCCTCCCTTTTACGGAAGATCGGTGATGAGGGATACCTCAACCCAGAGCTACCACAAACCGCTGATATCATTGCAGATATCTGCGAAGAGATAACGAAAAACTATAATGTTGACGGAATCCACCTTGACTATATCCGTTACCCCGAGAACTGGAAGCTTCGTGTGAGCAAGCAGCAAGGACGGGAAAATATTACTCGCATTGTACGGAAAATTCACAGCAAAGTAAAAGCCATCAAACCACAGATCAAGTTATCGTGCTCCCCTCTTGGAAAGTACGACGACCTGACTCGCTATCCTTCCCGTGGATGGAATGCTCGCACCACAGTTTGTCAGGATGCACAGATGTGGTTGCGTACCGGTTTGATGGATCAGCTATACCCGATGCTGTACTTCAAGGACAACAACTTCTACCCCTTCGCCATCGACTGGGCCGAACGCAGTAAGGCAGGACAAGTGGCTGCTGGCTTGGCTATCTATATGCTTGACCCCAAGGAAGGGAACTGGAAGATCAGTGAGGTGAAACGACAACTCAATGTGTGCCGACAACTCGGATTGGGCCACTGTTTCTTCCGTGCCAAGTTCGTGTTAGACAACCATCAAGGTATCTACGATTACCTGCGTGTTTTCAACTTCGCTCAGCAAGGAATGGATGGATTTGCCTATCCATACTACAGTATTAATAACACTGTTCAAAGCAGTGGAAACGCTGTGAGCCTCATCAACACACAGGTGCCAGATCCCAAGCAAATCCGTCAAGATCTCCCTTGGATAGTTAGCAACGGACAGCGGGTATCTCTTCCCAATAAATCAGAAGCGCTCGATACCGACATGATACTCGTAAAAAACCTTGCTGGGAACGCTGTTGCTACGCTAGTGCGCCACGGTAACCAGCTGGACATCCACACATTGCCAAACGGCATGTTTATCCTTTATACACTTGATAAACGAGGAAAGACGCACCGATTGGCGTTCTTAAAGAAGGTTTGATAATGCTCCGCCACGATTCTTCTGGTAATCACGTAATTACATTAATATGGCGGAGGAATATGTGAATAACTTATGACAGACGCTAATTGAAATATCAGGTGCCTCTTTTTCTTAGGTTTTTCGCTCGGTTTGCACTACTTTGCGAATAAATCCGCGAACTTACTCCATCTTGGCATAAAAAAAGAATGAATTCTTTTTGTTCTGCTCTCGATTTTTCGTAACTTTGCACGCGATATAAAATATGAGGGAATTGAACAAACAGAAATAAGTTAAGAATGAAACCCACAGCAATTATGCTTCTGCACTGCCCGGATCAGCCTGGCATCATTGCAGAAATAACCAAGTTCATCACGGATAACAACGGTAACATTGTCTATCTAGACCAGTATGTTGACCGTCAGGATGGAATGTTCTTCATGCGCATTGAATGGGAACTTGACCAGTTCCTCGTACCGCGTGAAAAGATCAAGGAATACTTCGAAACGCTCTATGCACAGCGCTATCAGATGACCTTCAGTCTGTACTTCAACGACGAGAAGCCGCGCATGGCGATCTTCGTATCGAAGATGAGTCATTGTCTGTACGACCTGCTGGCACGCTGGAAGGCGGGAGAGTTCGATGTGGAGATTCCTTGTATCGTATCCAATCATGAGGACCTCCGCTACGTGGCTGAGCAGTTCGACATCCCCTACTACGTGTGGAGCATCAAGAAAGACCACTCGAACAAGGCTGAGGCGGAAGCTGCCGAGATGGAACTGCTGAAGGAAAAGAAGGTGACATTCATCGTGCTGGCCCGCTATATGCAGATTATCAGCGACGAGATGATTGCCAAATATCCGCACCATATCATCAATATCCACCATTCGTTCCTGCCAGCCTTCATCGGCGCCAAGCCTTATCATCAGGCATGGGAAAGAGGCGTGAAAGTGATTGGTGCTACCAGTCATTATGTAACAGCCGACTTGGATGCGGGTCCTATCATTGAGCAGGACGTGACACGCATTACCCATAAGGACACACCAGAGAGTCTGGTACTCAAAGGCAAGGACCTGGAGAAGATCGTGCTCTCACATGCAGTATCCAAGCATATCCAGCGTAAGATTCTCACCTACAACAATAAGACAATCATATTTAGCTAGAAGTGAGAAGCTAGAGGTGAGAGGTGAGATAGTGAGAGGCGAAAATTCGTCTAATTCGTCTAATTCGTAGAGGAGATATTTAGTAGAGATGCAAGTTGCAATAGTTAAATATAATGCAGGGAATGTGTATTCCGTGGTGAACGCTGTCAGACGACTGGGAATTGATCCGGTGCTGACCGATGATCCCGTACTGCTCGGACAGGCCGACCGCGTGATCTTTCCAGGACAAGGGGAGGCACGTACCGCCATGGAGTATCTGCATCAGCACGGACTAGTGGAGGTGATTCGCTCACTCAAGCAACCCGTACTGGGCATCTGCATCGGACAGCAGTTACTGTGCAGCCATTCCGAGGAGGGAGATGTCGACTGCATAGGCATCTTCGACGCGGAGGTGAAACGGTTCCAGCCGCAACGGCACGAAGACAAGGTACCATGCATGGGATGGAACAGAATAGAGGTGAGAGGTGAGAAGCCAGAGGTGAGAGACCTGTTTGCCGGACTCGGTGAGGATCCCTACGTCTATTTCGTACACAGCTACTATGTACCGCTGTGCAACGATACGGCTGCCGTGTCCGACTATATCCTGCCCTACTCTGCCGCCCTGCAAAAAGATAATTTCTATACCTGCCAGTTCCACCCGGAGAAGAGCGGTAGCGTGGGCGAAAGAATACTTAGGAACTTCATCAACTTTGAACTTTGAACCTTGAACTTTGAACTTTGAACTTTAATTATGATAGAACTCATACCCGCCATTGACATCATCGGAGGAAAGTGCGTAAGACTGACCAAAGGTGACTACAACCAGAAGACCGTCTATAACGACGATCCTGTGGAAGTAGCACGCGAGTTTGAGGCCATGGGCTTCAAACGACTGCATGTAGTTGACCTTGACGGGGCGAAATCGAAACACATCGTGAATGTGGATGTGCTTCGTCGTATCACAACGGAAACCAATCTCACTGTAGATTTCGGCGGAGGTATCAAGACCGAGGAGGATATCCAGACGGCCTTTGACAATGGTGCCGCCATGGTGACAATAGGTAGCGTGGCTGTAACCCAGCCAGAGCTGTTCATCTCATGGCTTCATACCTTTGGAGCAGAACGAATGATTCTAGGCGCTGATGTGCGCAACGGTATGATCAGCATCAACGGATGGAAAGAGGACTCGCAGGAATTGTTACTACCGTTCCTGCAACGATATATCGACCACGGTGTGAAGAACGTGCTCTGCACGGAGATTTCCAAGGACGGTACCCTGTCAGGACCGGCTGTTACCCTGTATAAGGAGATTATGGCTGCCTATCCCGACCTCCACCTCATCGCCAGCGGCGGTGTGTCTTCCACAGAGGATATTCTCGAGCTGGAGCGCGAAGGAATCCCTGCTGTCGTCTTCGGCAAGGCCTTCTACGAGGGCCGCATCGATGCATCCCGATTACTAAAACGTCCAACAACCCTATAAACCCCATTAACATATTATGCCCATCAACCCCATACACCCATCCGGACTCGCCAAAAGAATCATCCCCTGCCTGGACGTCAAAGACGGACAGACCGTCAAGGGAACGAATTTTGTCAACCTGCGCCATGCAGGCGACCCGGTGGAACTGGGGAAAGCCTACAGCGATGCAGGTGCCGACGAACTGGTGTTCCTCGACATTACCGCCTCGTTCGAGGGTCGTAAGACCTTCACAGAGATGGTAACACGCGTGGCACAGGAGATCAATATCCCCTTTACCGTGGGCGGCGGCATCAATGCCTTGGAGGATGTGGAACGACTGCTCCATGCGGGAGCTGATAAGGTGAGCGTGAACTCTGCTGCCATCCGACGGCCGGAGCTGATCGATGAGATTACCCGTCAGTTTGGTTCACAGGTATGTGTTTGCGCCATCGACGCCCGCTTCGATCCCGACGGCTGGCACTGCTATGTGAAAGGCGGTAGGGAACGTGTGGAACGCGGACTCTTTGAATGGGCCCATGAAGCCCAGGAACGTGGTGCAGGAGAGATTCTGTTTACCAGTATGGATCATGATGGCGTGAAGGAAGGCTATGCCAACGAGGCACTGGCACGACTGGCAGACGACCTGAAGATCCCTATCATCGCCAGTGGCGGTGCAGGAAAGAAGGAACATTTCCGTGATGCCTTCACCATCGGTAAGGCCGATGCGGCACTGGCTGCCAGCGTGTTCCACTTCGGCGAGATACCTATCCCTGAACTGAAGGAATACCTCCAGTCGGAAGGCATCAACGTCCGTCCTCCTTCCACCCATTAACCCCATCAAGTCCATCAACCCCATTAAGCCCATCAAATCATATGAACAAGATAGATTTCAACAAACTCAACGGCCTCGTCCCTGCCATCATTCAGGACGCTACAACAAAGAACGTACTGATGCTCGGATTCATGAATCAGGAGGCTTACGAAAAAACCCTTGCCACCAAGCACGTCACCTTCTGGAGTCGTTCGCGCAACTGCTTATGGACAAAAGGAGAAACAAGTGGCAACTTCCTCGATCTGGTGAGTATCCAGAACGACTGTGATAACGACACGCTACTGATCAAGGTGCACCCGCAAGGTCCTACCTGTCATACAGGTACCGACACCTGCTGGGGTGAGGACAATGTTGGGCATCCACTCGCCTTCCTCTCCGAACTGCAGGACTTCATCGAGAAGCGCCACGAGGAGATGCCTGAGGGTTCCTACACCACCAAGCTGTTCAAGGACGGTGTAAACAAAATGGCACAGAAGATGGGTGAAGAGGCACTGGAGGCAGTCATCGAGGCTTGCAACGGCACTAACGAGAAACTCATCTACGAGGTGTCGGACATGATCTACCATATGCTCGTCCTGCTCACCGGCAAAGGTCTTCGTATCGAAGACATCGTTACGGAACTGGCCAAACGCCATGATCCTAACTGGGACAAGAAACGTCGCGTGGCGAAGAGCAAAGGCGAGATGGAATAAGTAAACGACCATCCTATCATAATAAATACAACCATGTTGATAGAATACAAGAAAGTACGTATCTTCCAGGAAGATGTATGTGTGTTGAACGATGTTGACTTCCATGTGGAGGAAGGCGAGTTCATCTACATCATCGGTAAGGTGGGATCAGGAAAGAGCTCACTCCTGAAGACCACCTATTGTGAGCTGGACATTGAGAGCGGTGAACAGGCAATGGTGCTCGACCGCGATATCTTGAACATACGACGTAGGGAGATTCCTGCCCTGCGGAAGGAGATGGGTATCATCTTCCAGGATTTCCAGCTGCTGCACGACCGCACAGTGGCCAAGAATCTACGCTTCGTACTGAAGGCTACGGGATGGAAGAACAAGAAAGAGATTGAGGAACGCATCGACGAGGTATTGGAGATGGTGGGCATGCTGGAGAAAAAGGACAAGATGCCCCACGAGCTGTCGGGCGGTGAACAACAGCGTATCGCCATCGCCAGGGCTATCCTGAACAAACCCAAGATCATCATCGCCGACGAGCCCACGGGAAACCTCGACCCTGAGACCGCAACCTATATCATCGACCTGCTCCGACAGATCAGTCAGACGGGTACGGCCATCGTTATGACCACGCATAATATCCCGATGCTCGACAAGTTCCCTGGGATTGTCTATCGCTGTAAAGACGGTGCCATCTATGACGTTACGAACGATTATAACAAGATGGACCTAACGGAAGACTCGGAGGATAGTTGACAGTTGATAGTTGACAGTTGACAATTAAGTGATGAAAGTATAACAATAAAAAATAAGGATATGAAAGTAATGAAATTCGGCGGCACCTCCGTGGGCTCACCAGAGCGCATGAAAAGTGTATCGCAACTGGTAACGAGAAGTGGAGAACCTGTTTTCGTGGTGCTTTCTGCTATGTCGGGCACTACTAACTCTCTGGTGGAGATTAGTAACTATCTCTACAAGAAGAACCCCGAGGGGGCTAACGACGTAATCAACCGTCTGGAACAGAAGTACATGGGACACGTGGAGGAGTTGTATTCAACCGATGAGTACAAGCAGCTGACACGCGAATTCCTGAAAGGGGAATTCCAGTTCCTGCGCTCATTCACCAAGGATCTCTTCACCAGCTTCGAGGAGAAGAGCATCGTGGCTCAGGGCGAGATCATCAGCACCAATATGGTGGTGAACTACATGAAGGAGCAGGGCATCAACGCTGTACTGCTGTCAGCACTCGACTTCATGCGTACCGATAAGAACGGTGAGCCTGATCCGGGTTACATCAAGGAGAAACTCGCCAAGGTGATGGAAGAGAATGAGGGCTATCAGATCTACCTCACACAGGGATTCATCTGTCGTAATGCCTACGGCGAGGTAGATAACTTGGAGCGCGGTGGTTCCGACTATACCGCCTCACTGATTGGGGCGGCCATCAATGCCGATGAGATTCAGATTTGGACTGATATCGATGGTATGCACAACAACGACCCGCGTATCGTTGACAAGACAGAGGCCGTGCGTCAGCTGCATTTCGAGGAGGCTGCCGAGTTGGCTTACTTCGGTGCGAAGATCCTCCACCCCACCTGCGTGCAGCCTGCTAAGTTCGCAGGCATCCCCGTACGTCTGAAGAACACCATGGAGCCGGATGCTCCTGGTACCATCATCGACAATGTTACTGTGAGGGGAAAGATCAAGGCCGTGGCTGCCAAGGACAATATCACCGCCATCAAGATCAAGAGCTCACGCATGTTACTGGCTACTGGTTTCCTGCGCAAGGTGTTCGAGATATTCGAGAGCTACCAGACCGCTATCGACATGGTGGCTACCTCTGAGGTGGGTGTAAGCATGAGTATCGATAACGACACGCACTTGCACGACATCGTGGACGAACTGAAGAAATATGGTACGGTAACAGTTGATAGTGATATGTGTATCATTTGCGTGGTGGGCGACCTCGACTGGAGTAACATCGGCTTCGAGACACTGGCTACTGATGCCATGAAGAATATCCCGGTTCGAATGATTTCCTACGGCGGTTCCAACTATAACATCTCTTTCTTGATCAAGGCAGCTGACAAAAAGCGCGCCCTGCAGAGTTTGAGTGACACCTTATTTAATAAAGGAAATTAAAAGAAGAATTGGAAGCAACACAACACAAGAGGAAACCGTTTATGAATCAAAGAACACAACCTACGGGGAAGGGCAAAGGAGTATTCCCCATCGAGCAATTCAGGCAGGTACATACACCGTTCTACTATTACGATACAAACCTGCTCCGTGACACCCTGCGAGCCATCAACCAAGAGGCTGGCAAGCATGAGGGATTCTGCGTGCACTATGCCATCAAGGCTAATGCCAACCCGAAGATACTCAATGTCATCTGTCAGGCAGGACTGGGTGCCGACTGTGTCAGTGGCGGGGAGATCAAAGCCTGCATCGCTGCCGGCTTTCCACCCAGTAGGATTGTCTATGCCGGTGTAGGTAAGAGTGATTGGGAGATCAATATCGGTCTGGATCACGATATCTTCTGTTTCAACGTGGAGAGCATCCCTGAACTGGAGGTTATCAACGAGCTGGCAGCAAAGAAAGGAAAGGTGGCCCGTGTGGCTTTCCGACTGAATCCCAATGTGGGTGCTCACACCCATGCAAACATCACCACCGGACTGGCAGAGAACAAGTTCGGCATTGCCATGCACGACATGCTGAGTGTTATTGAGGAGGCAGCAGGGATGAAGAACATCAAGGTCGTGGGTCTGCACTTCCATATCGGCAGTCAGATACTTGACATGGGTGACTTCGAAGCCCTCTGTAACCGTGTCAATGAACTGCAGAATGAGTTGGAGCGCCACCACATCGTGATGGAACATATCAACGTGGGAGGCGGTCTCGGTGTAGACTATCAGCATCCCAACCGCGTGCCCATACCCGACTTCAAGGCTTACTTCGACACGTATGCCAAGAAACTGAAGCTGCGTCATGGACAGACGCTTCACTTTGAGTTAGGACGAGCCGTCGTAGCGCAATGCGGCAGTCTGATTACCCAGACACTGTATGTGAAACAGGGTGCCACCAAGCAGTTTGCCATCGTTGATGCCGGTTTTACCGACCTCATCCGACCTGCCCTCTATCAGGCCTATCATAAGATTGAGAATATCTCCAGTGATGAGCCGAGTCAAGCCTACGATGTAGTGGGTCCTATCTGCGAATCGACGGATGTGTTTGCCAAACACATTGACCTGAACGAGTGCCGCCGTGGTGACTTGTTGGCCATCCGCTCTGCAGGAGCCTACGGAGAAATCATGGCTTCAGGCTACAACTGTCGTCAGCTCCCTAAAGGGTATATTACAGAGGACTTTCAAGGACGGGGATAAAGCGTTTATCAAAACATAAATGAGTCTTAGACAAGGTTGAATACATGATACAAATCAGTGTAACGACAATCGTTATTTGTGCCATTATCATCGTGGCGGCAGTCATAACACCGATGGTCAACATCTTCTTCCGGAAGGTGGACAACGGACAAGATGTGACGGATGATTCACAGCTCCCTTGTCTGTCGGTCCTGCTGACCGTTCAAGACAATGCCAGCGAGTTGGAACAGCACCTGCCGGCAATTCTCACACAGGATTATCCTGCGGGCTTTGAGGTAATCGTGGTTGTTGGTAAGGGGGAAGACGATACCGATGATGTACTGAAAAAGCTATCGGCCACCTACCCCAACCTCTATACAACGTTCATACCTGACAGCTCTCGTTATATGAGCAGGAAGAAACTCGCCGTGACCTTGGGCGTGAAGGCTGCCCGACACGAATGGATTCTCATGACTGAGGCAAGCTGTCAGCCCGCTTCCGACCAATGGCTGAAGACCATGGCACGCCATTGTCAGGAAACAACTGATATGGTTATCGGCTACGGGAACTACGATGAGGAGGCCAGTGACTACAAACGCTTCGAGTACCTTCAGGAGCAATGCTATATCCTAAGGCAAGCCAATCGGGGTACAGCCTTCCGCTGTGAACCGGGGAACTTGCTGTTCAGGAAGAGTCTCTTTCTTGACAACAGAGGATTCGAAGGGAATCTTAAATATGTACGCGGGGAATATGACTTCATTGTTAACAAGTTCGCAGAAAAAGGGAACACGGTTATTGAGACATCACCCGAAGCATGGGTTATTGAGGATGCTCCCACCAAGAAGACATGGAAGAACAGACACCTCTATCTCATGGAGACAAAGAGACATCTCAAACGTTCGTTCTGCTCGTTACTACCCTATCGGATGGATCATCTCCTCATGCACTTGAACTACCTGCTCATCATCGGCTGTGCCTGCTATGGCTACTGGCTCATGCGACAGGGAAACGGACTGACAGAACCGTGGATTCTATGGGGAACGGCCATTGCAGCTTTCCTCATTACCATTATCCTACGCATGATTATTGCCAAGAAAGCCTGCAAGCAGTTCGACGAGGATATCCCATTCTGGAAGATCATCCCATTCGAGGTCTCCAGATGCTGGCGGAACCTGATATGGCGTATCCGATACATCTTCTCTGACAAATACAGCTTCATCTGCCATAAGGTATAGAGAATCTATGAGAGTCCTGCACTATATCCCGGAACGATTGCTCTCCTCCGAGGAAGAGGGGGGCTTTCACGGAAGCACAGACCTGACACGGGAATACGTTTCCGTGCTTACCACGGGTATGGGCGAAGGGATTGAGGCGCAGGTAACCACTACCCTCTCACAGTTTAAGCAGAAGGTAAAGGAGATACAGCCAGATATCGTACATATCCACGCCTGCTGGAACATCTCTGCCTATCGGGCGCAGCACTGGGCCATGAAACAGCGTGTCGCTTTGGTTCTATCACCGCACAATGGTATGCAGCCATGGCACATCCATCATCATTTCTGGCTTCATAAGCTACCGCTGCTCATCCTTTATCAACGTCATGCCATCAAGACTGCTGATGCCATTCACGTATTCAGTCAATCGGAACACCAGCGCATGAAGGCCATTAAATGGAACACCCGTCTGGCTTTGGTTGGGAACAGTACTATCGACAGTCGGACGCAGGAGTGGCAGATGACATCAGCATTGGAAGCGCTATATCAGAAGGTGATTGACAGTAACAGCTTCCGCCTGATGACAGAGGAAGAGAAAACGGCCGAGAGTTTGATGCTCCACGAAGCGATACTAAAAGAAGAAAGTCTGGAGATACCGGAAGATCATAACGAAGGAAAAGAATTGGCACTATCCACAAGTTCAATTCGAAAGATCTTTATCCATGCTCATGATGAAGGTATTCTGCAAGAGGTGAAGACAGGTGCCTTACTCATGCAACAAAACGTGGAAGAGCTTGATGTAGAACACCTTGAGCGTTTTCCGCAACGTATCATAAAAAGTGCTGGCCCCTTGGAGCAAGAAAAGGTCTTGCCAAAGAGTCCTTTAACAAAGTCAACACTCTCCAACCTCCGACAAGATGAGAAACCCAGTGAGACAGAAACAAGTCTCACGGTCATGCTCATCAACATCCAGCATGAATTGAAACACAGGAAGCTCTCGCGTGCTCACCTCACCACCTTCTACCGCTTATTACGTTTCGGGGAATACGACGAGGACAAGCTCCTGCGCATGCTCAAGCAGCTGAAACTGCAGAAGTTTACCGCACGACTGATGCAGATCTTACATGAGACCTATTACTTGGAAGAGGGCTACATGCCCATCTCCCCTATCGATGATAAGAGAACAAATAACTTAAGAAGATCACTACAAAAATCTGACACACTATGAGTAACTATCGTGAGAATGTTGAGAAAGACATGCGCTACCTTGAACTGTTAGCCCAGTCGTTTCCTACTGTCGCCGCGGCAAGCACGGAGATCATTAACCTACAAGCTATCTTGAACCTGCCCAAGGGAACGGAGCATTTCCTGGCCGACCTCCACGGGGCCTTCCCCCCGTTTCAGCATGTCCTGAAGAACGCCTCTGGAAACATCAAACGAAAGGTCAGTGAACTCTTCGGAAACGAAATCCGCGAAAGCGACAAGAGGGAACTATGTACGCTCATCTACTACCCGGAGCAGAAACTCGAGTTGATGAAACAGACTGAGACGGATATGAACGACTGGTATCATATCACCATCCATCAGCTGGTGAGGGTATGCCGAGACGTCTCCAGCAAATATACACGTTCAAAGGTGCGGAAGGCGTTGCCTGCCGATTTCTCCTATATCATCCAGGAACTGCTTCACGAACGGACCGAGGATACCGATAAGGCTGCATATGTGAAGATGATCATCAATAGCATCATTGACACAGGACGGGCTGATGACTTCATCATCGCCATTTGTAATGTCATTCAACGACTGGCTATCGACAAGCTTCATATCTTAGGAGATATATACGACCGCGGACCTGGGGCTCATCTCATTCTCGACCTGTTGCGGCAATACGAGAACTGGGATATCCAGTGGGGTAACCACGACATTCTCTGGATGGGTGCCTGTGCAGGAAACGATGCCTGCATCTGCAACGTTATCCGTCTCTGCCTGCGATACGCAAACCTTACCACACTCGAGGAGGCATATGGTATCAACCTCGTTCCCTTGGCTACCTTCGCCATGGAGACCTATGGTGACGACCCTTGTACGGAGTTCATGCCAAGGACCACTGGCGGTAGCGAGGAACTTGACGAGAAGAATGCGCGTCTTACCGCGATGATGCACAAGGCCATCGCCGTTCTTCAATTCAAGGTAGAGGCCCAGATCTTCCACAAGCACCCCGAGTGGGGCATGGAAGACCGTGACCTGCTGAGTACCATAGACCTTGAGAAAGGTACGTGCAAAGTGGATGGGAAGGAGTATCCCATGACCTCCTGTAACTTCCCCACCATCGCAGGAAACGACAGTTATATAACACTCACACCCGAAGAGGACGACCTCATGAAACGGCTCCACCACTCTTTCACGGTGAACGAGAAACTGCGCAAGCACATCAAACTGATCTTCTCGCATGGATGCATGTACTCCATTGTTAACCATAACCTGCTGTTCCATGCTTCCTGTCCGCTTAACGCCGATGGTTCCCTGAAAGAGGTGGAATTATATAATGGTAAGAAGTATTGCGGAAAGGACTTGATGCACCATACCGGCATGCTGATCCGCTCTGCCTTCCAAGGTGATACCAATCCGGAGGAACGCGACTATGGTATCGACTATTTCCTGTACCTTTGGTGCGGCCCAGACAGCATCCTCTTCAACAAGTCGAAGATGGCCACGTTCGAGCGGTATTTCATCGCCGACAAAGCTACGCACAAGGAAGAGAAAGGAAACTATTTCAAGTTACGCGACAATGAGGATATCTGCGACCGGATCATGGACGCCTTCGAGGTGGAAGGACCGAACCGTCATATCATTAACGGTCATGTACCCATCCATGCGGCCGATGGCGAGAACCCCATCAAAGCCAACGGAAAGTTGATGGTTATCGATGGCGGATTCTCACAGGCATATCATAAAACAACTGGTATTGCCGGCTACACGCTGGTCTATCACTCGCGCGGCTTCCAGCTTGTACAGCATGAGCCGTTTACAAGCGAGGAAGACGCGGTGAAACGCGGAATCGATATCAAGAGTACCACGCAGATTGTTGAGATGACTGCCCAACGCATGATCGTGGCAGACACTGATATCGGTAAAGAACTGAAAAAGCAAGTAGCTGACTTGCTTGAACTACTCTACGCCTACCGCCACGGCTTTATTAAGGAGAAGCGATAGGACTAACACGTAAAGTACTGATTAGAAGGGAAGATCGTCTGCGGAATTCTCTCCTTCCTGCTGTACTGGGGGGAAAGGATTCTCCTGTGCTGCCGGTGTAGCGGTCTGTGCTGCTGGGGCAAATCCTGCTGGCGGCGGAGGGAATGCACCTGGAGCAGGCATTGGCTGAGCACCCATGGCAGCAGCCTGAGCGGCAGCGGGATCAACACGGTCAACGCGCCAAGCGGAAAGGGTGTTGTACCATCTTCCCTGATACTCACGAGCGTCCACGTCAAAACTTACACGCAGTTCCTCGCCTACTTGGATGTTCATGTTAGAGATACGGTCGGCACCAAAAACCCTGAAACAACACTTACGCGGATACTGGTCGTGTGTCTCAATCACATATTCCTGACTCTTCCACGCATTTCCTGTACGTGGAGATACGCCTCCCTGCTCAGGGAGAACGGCTATCACTTTACCTTCTATTTCCATATTAATCTATTTATTTATTCGTTTGATTGTCTGTCTTTCTTCGAAAAGTTGGCGTCTGTTTTTGCAAAACGTCGTACCTTTTTGCTTACGGAGTGCGAAATTAATAAAATAGTTCTTAATCTGAAAACATTTTAAGCGTTTTTTTATTCTTTTATTTTTTTATTCTTCTATTTTTTCGTATTTTTGTAGCCAATTAATAGGAACAGGTAATAACTAAAAGCATCATACAAATGAGATTTACACTTTCAAGCTCTGCATTGAGCAGCCGACTGTCTATTCTCTCCAAGGTGATTAACAGCAAAAATGCGCTGCCCATACTGGATTGTTTTCTTTTTGAAGTCGTAAACAACACACTGACCATCACCGCTTCCGACAGCGAGAACGTGATGAAGACTAGCATGCCGCTCGATGACAGCGATGGCGAGGGAAAGTTTGCCGTGAACAACCGGACTATCCTTGATGCCGTAAAGGAACTGCCCGAGCAGCCGCTGACCATCGACGTGGATACGCAAAGCTATGTCATCAAGGTGATCTATCAGAATGGTTTGTACAACTTCACAGGACAGAATGCAGAGGAATACCCCATGGCACAGACCATGCCAGAGGGAGCGTTCACCCTGACACTCGCTTCAAACGTACTGTCAGACAACATCACCCGTTCGGTCTTTGCTACAGCTACTGAGGAGTTGCGCCCGGTAATGAACGGTATTTACTTCGACTTGACTCCTGATGCACTGGCCATTGTAGCCAGTGATGGACATAAGTTGGTACGCAACCGTAACTTCAGTATCAAGACAGAAACACCCACCTCTTTTATACTACCTAAGAAACCGGCCAACTTGCTGAAGGGTGTTCTGGCAAAAGACGACAGCGAAGTGATCATGCGCTTTGACGACCGCAATGCAGAGATCACCTTTGGTGACACCGTCCTGCTGTGCCGTTTGATCGAAGGTCGCTACCCCAACTACAACAGCGTGATTCCTCAGGACAATCCCAACCAGCTTACCATCGACCGCAAGGTGCTCATCGGCGCCTTACGTCGTGTGTTGCCCTTCGCCAGCGAAAGCAGTCAGTTGGTTAGGTTACACTTGGAAGCAGGAAAGATGGAGATCTCATCAGAAGATATCGACTTCTCCACCAGCGCCAAGGAAGAGATTCCTTGCGACTACAACGGAAACATCATGAGTATCGGTTTCAAGGGTACATCGCTGAGCGATATCCTCAACAACCTGGCAAGCAGCGAGGTTGAACTGCAGCTGGCTGATCCCAGTCGTCCTTGTCTGATTGTTCCCAGCGAGCAACCAGAAAACGAGGACATCCTGATGCTCATCATGCCCATGCTCCTGAACGACTGATTTGAAACGACATGAAATTGAATCTTACAAAGCCCCTTATTGTCTTCGATCTGGAGACAACGGGGCTTGATCTTGTTAAGGACAGGATCATCCAGATATCCTATATTAAGGTTTTTCCCGATGGCACTGAGCAGCGGGAGAACTTGTTCGTGAACCCCGAACGCCCCATCCCCGTTGAGGTGATGCAGCTGACGGGTATCACCAACGAGCAGGTACAAAACCAGCCCACCTTCAAACAGCTATCCACGAGACTTGCACAGCAGTTTACGGGGTGCGACTTCGCAGGCTTCAACTCCAACCACTTCGACGTACCGATGCTGGCTGAGGAATTCCTCCGTGCCGGGGTGGACTTCGACTTCTCCAAATGTCGACTGATTGATGCTCAGACCATCTTCCATAAGATGGAGCGACGGAACTTGGCTGCCGCCTATAAGTTCTACTGCGGTAGGAAGATGGAAGATGACTTCACAGCCCATAAGGCAGATGAAGACACAGAGGCCACCTACCGCGTGCTGATGGCTGAGCTTGACATGTATGCACCTGGAAAGCAGGAAGAAGCCGACCGTCAACTGAACAACGACATGGATGAGTTGGCCCGGTTCTCCAAGACGAACGACAATGTGGATTTCGCCGGAAGGATTGTGTGGAAAGACATGACGGATGCACAAGGGAACGTGATGACCGACAAGGACGGGAACCCACGGAAGTATGAGGTATTCAACTTTGGCAAATACAAAGGATGGGGTGTGGCTGACGTACTGCACCGAGATCCGGGCTATTACAGTTGGATGCTGTCGAGTGATTTTACCTACGACACCAAGCAAGTGCTGACAAGAATCCGTCTGCGTGAGTTTAATAACCGATAGGAACAAGACAATGGAAAAGAAGATACTGACTTGGCTGTTTGCCCTCATCTCCCTCTGCTCCCTGCCCTCACAAGGACAGGAGCTGCTGGCTAAGGTTACCATTAACCATAACCAGATACAGGGAACGGATGCCAGCGTCTTCGAGAACCTGCAACAGACACTTGAACAGTTCATCAACGACAGACAGTGGACCAGTCTGCATTTCCAGAAGAATGAGCGGATCAACTGTAACTTCAATATCACGGTAACGAAATACGACCAGAGCGAGAACCTGTTCACCTGTACGGCACTGATTCTGGCCAACAGACCGGTCTTTAATGCTTCTTACACCACCACCTTATATAATAATAGGGATGCTGACTTCAATTTCCAGTTTGCGCAGTTCGACCAACTGAACTTCAACGAGGAACAGATCGACAACCAGCTGACTGCCCTCATCGCCTATTATGCCTATCTGATTATTGGTATGGACCTTGATTCTTTCTCCCCCATGGGCGGAGAGGATATCCTGCAGCGTTGTCTGAACCTGGCCAATAATGCTCAGAACCTGAACTTCCCTGGCTGGAAGGCATTTGACAATAGCCGGAACAGGTTTGCCATCATCAACGACTACATGGAAGGTGCTATGAAACCATTCCGCCAGTTGCAATACGACTACTATCGTACTGGTCTTGACGAGATGGCCAATAACGTGGAACGCGGTAGGACAAACATCAGTACCGCTTTGGAGAACCTGAAGAAGAGTCATGAAGACCGTCCGCTGAGTCTGCTCCCGCAGATCTGGACCGACTATAAGAAAGAGGAACTGGCCAATATATATAAAGGTAAAGGAACACAAAAGGAGAAAGAGGCTATCTATGATATCCTGTTCTCGATCAATGCTTCGCAGAACAACTACTGGGAGCGAATCAAAGAATAGTCAGACCTCATGATCAAGCAACTGTACATCAAGAACTTCACACTCATTGATACGCTGGATATGACTTTCCAGCCCGGATTCTCTGTCATTACAGGTGAGACCGGTGCGGGAAAGAGCATCATTCTCGGCGCTATCGCCCTCCTGCTTGGACA
The DNA here is from genome assembly GCA_017651265.1 of Prevotella sp. Lineage (GTDB taxonomy): Bacteria > Bacteroidota > Bacteroidia > Bacteroidales > Bacteroidaceae > Prevotella. Next base: position 36,802 of record JAGCDO010000062.1, read on the forward strand.
ACGGGCTGACTCGAAAGCCATCAAGAGTGGGGCCGACCGCTGCATCATCGAGGCACACTTCGACCTGAGTCGCTATTCGATGGCGGATTTCTTCACTGAACATGAGATAGATTATGATGCTACCGACTGTATCTTACGTCGTGAACTGACTGCCTCAGGAAAGAGTCGTGCCTTTATCAACGACACGCCCGTGCAATTGTCGTTGATGCGACAGCTGGGTCAACAACTGGTGGACATCCACTCACAACACCAGAACCTGCTCCTTCAGGAAGAGGACTTCCAACTGAACGTGGTGGATATCATAGCCAACGACCAGAAACAGTTGGAGCAATACCATCAGCTGTACCAAGAGTACCTGTCGGCTAAAAAGGCTGTCAAGGAGACGCAGGAAGCGATTGACCAGGCAAACGACAATCAGGATTTCCTACGCTTCCAGCTGTCAGAACTGAACGATGCCGACCTCAGCGAGGGTATTCAGGAGGAGTTGGAACAGGAACGCGAAACGCTCAGTCATGCGGAAGACATCAAGAGTGGTTTTTTCGCTGCCGACCAGCTGCTGAGCAGAGGCGAGGGCGGTATTATAGAACGACTGAAGGAAACGACGAAAGCACTTGATGCTATCAAGAACGTATTTCCGGACATCCTGGATGTGGCGGAACGTACCGAAAGTTGTTACATTGAACTGAAAGATATTGCTGGTGATATCAGCAGTTGCGCTGAGGATTTCGATTTCGATCCACAACGTCTTGAGATCATCCACAACAAGCTCGACCAGATTTACTCCCTGGAAAAGAAGCATCATGTGGATTCCGTGGAACAGCTCATCGCCATCAGGGATGAACTCGCCCGTCAGCTTGACAGAATCGACAACAGCGAGGATGAGTTAAAGAATCTCCAGGCAAAGGAAACCGCCCTACTCAACCAATGCAGGGAAACAGCCGCGAAGTTAAGTCAGCTTCGTGAGAAAGCAGCTCGCAAGATCGAGAAGGAGATGCTGAAACGTCTCGTTCCCTTAGGTATTCCCCATGTGCGCTTTGAGGTACAGCAAGCACCGAAAGAGCTATCGTATGACGGAGCCGACCGCGTTACCTTCCTGTTCAGTGCCAATACCAGTACCCCGCTACTACCCGTCAGCGAGGTGGCCTCCGGTGGTGAGATTGCCCGCGTGATGCTTTCCTTGAAGGCCATGATCAGCGGAGCCGTCAAACTGCCCACCATCATCTTCGACGAGATCGATACAGGTGTGAGCGGTAAGACAGCCGAGATGATGGCGAAGATCATGCAGGAGATGGGTGCGTCCGACAGACAGGTGATCAGTATTACGCACCTGCCGCAGATTGCTGCCTTAGGAACGACACATTATAAAGTATATAAAGAAGAGAGTCAGCAAGGCACCATCTCTCACATGCAGCTTCTTCAGGAAGAGGAACGCGTGCAGGAGATCGCCCAGATGCTGAGCGGCAGCAATGTTACAGAAGCTGCTGTTGTCCATGCCAAGGAACTCTTGAAACAATCCAAGAAGATATGAAAAGACTGAGAATATTACTGGCTTCGGCCGTTATGTTATGTAATACAGCCGTCATGGCACAATCAGCAGCCGTCAAGAACGTCGCCAAGAGCGTGTTCTCGCTTACCACGTTCCGCGCTGACGGTTCCCTGCTCGCCTCATCCCATGGTGTCTTTGTAGGCAACGATGGTGAGGCAGTCAGCGACCTCACCCCTTTCCGCGGTGCTGCCAAGGCTGTGGTCATCGACCAGAAAGGTAATAAGATGGAGGTGACCCGTATGCTGGGTATCAATGATATTTATAATGTGGCACGTTTCCGTGTTAACGGAAAGACCACTCCCGCTACCATGGCCTCCTCTTCCCTATCAACGGGTGCTCATGCCTGGCTGGTAGGCTACGCTGTGAAGAACCCGGAGATTACTGGCACTACCGTGAAGAGTGTGGAGACCTTCATGGACAAGTATGCTTATTATATCTTCGGTATGAATGCGCCCGACAATGCCATCGCTTGTCCGTTTGTCAATGACAACGGCGAGGTGATTGGTATTCTGCAGGTGAGCAACACCACCTTCGACACCCATGCCACTGATGCACGTTTCATCAATAGTCTGACGCTGAACGGTCTTTCACTGAACAATGCTGATATCCGACAGATGGGTATCCCCATTGCCATGCCCACCAATCTGACACAGGCTCAGGTGTTGCTGATGATGGCAGGACAAAGTGGCGACTCCCTCAAATATGTGGCAGCCATTGACGATTTCTGTCAGCTTTTCCCCACTCAGCTCGACGGTTATGATGCTCGGGCTCGCCTGCTCATCAGACAAAACCGGTTCGACGAGGCGGCCAAGACCATGGAGAACGCTATCAAACAGGCAGAAAAGAAAGACGAGGGTCATTACTATTACGGAAAGTTGATCTACGACAAACTGGTCAACCAACCCAATCCCGCCTACGAGAAATGGACGATCGACAAGGCCATGGAAGAGCTGAACGAAGCCTATGCCCTCTCACCGCAGGCACACTACCGTCATCTGATGGCGCAGATCACCTTCTCGAAGAAGGCCTATCAGGAAGCATACGACATGTTCATGTCGCTTTATCAGGACAAAGAGTATAGGAATCCGGAGCTGCTCTATGAGGCTGCACGTTGCAAGCAGATGCTCGATGCACCGGCTACAGAGGTGATTGCCCTGCTCGACAGTGCCATCAATACCACCGACTCCCTGCAGATCATCAGTGCTGCACCTTATTTCCTGGCCCGTGCCACAGCATACGAACAAGTTGACAGTTTCCGTCAGGCTGTATTCGATTACTCTCGATATGAGTACTTGGTGCAAGGAAGGGTGAATGCCAATTTCTATTACATCCGCGAACAAGCCGAGGTAAAGGGTCATCTGTACCAGCAGGCACTCACGGATATTGCCCGTGCCATCATCCTTGCACCGGAGGAAGCTACCTATATTGCAGAGATGGCTTCCCTGCAACTTCGTGTGAATCTTGTTGACCAAGCTTTGCTGTCTGCTGAGCAGTGTACGAAGGTAGCGCCGGAATACAGCGATGGCTACCTATTGTTAGGACTCGCACAGATCAAAAAGGGAAAGCAAGCAGAAGGAATTGCTAACTTGCAGAAAGCAAAAGAGTTAGGAAATCCGCAAGCAGACGGCCTGATTGAGAAATATTCTAAGTAAATTTGCAAAAAAACACAAATAAATTTTTGTATCACACAGAAAACTTGTATCTTTGCAGTCCGAAATGAATAAGAACAACTTTTAATCATTCAAAAGATATGACAAAAGCAGAAATTATTGAAGAGATCGTTGCTAAAACGGGTATCGCTCGCAAGGATGCTTCAGCATCCGTAGAAGCATTCATGGAGATCATCAAAGACAGTCTTCTGGAGAAGAAGGAAAACGTTTATCTGCGCGGATTCGGCAGCTTCATCGTGAAGCATCGTGCTGAGAAGACCGCCCGTAACATCTCCAAGAACACGACCATTGTCATTGCAGCACATGACTTCCCCAGCTTCAAGCCGGCTAAGAGCTTCGTTGCAAAGATGAAGGGAGAGTAAATCAGGTAGATGTTGCCTGCAATCAAGACATACGTAATAATCATCATTAATTCATTTAATTATGCCAAACGGAAAAAAGAAAAAGGGTCACAAGATGGCCACGCACAAGCGTAAGAAGAGATTAAGAAAGAATCGTCATAAGAGCAAGTAACCATACTTGCTCTTATGGTAAACAAGAAAAGCAGAAATGACCAGCGAAGTTGTAATTGACGTCCGACAGAAAGATATCTCAATTGCCCTGCTGGAAGATAAGAACCTGGTGGAGTACCAGACTGAGCCTCGCTCAGCATCTTTCGCTGTCGGAAACATCTACATCGCCAAAGTAAAGAAACTGATGGCGGGACTGAATGCCAGTTTTGTGGATGTAGGTTATGAACGGGACGCTTTTCTGCATTATCTTGACCTAGGAAATCAATTCAGTTCCTACGAGAAGTATCTCAAACAGGTACAGAGCGACAGGAAGAGACTTTACCCATTTGCCAAGGCATCACGCCTACCCGATCTGAAGAAAGACGGCAGTGTGGCCACCACCCTGCAGAAAGATCAGGAGGTACTGGTGCAGATTGTCAAAGAACCCATTTCCACAAAAGGACCCCGACTAACGGCGGAATTGAGTTTTGCAGGCCGTTATCTCGTGTTGGTTCCTTTCAACGACAAAGTCTCTGTTTCCTCAAAAATCAAAAGCGGTGAAGAGCGGGCACGCCTCAAGCAGCTCATCCAGAGCATCAAGCCCAAGAATGTTGGCGTCATCGTACGCACAGTAGCAGAGGGCAAGCGTGTTGCCGAACTCGACACTGAGCTTAAAATTCTTCTAAAGCGTTGGGAGGAAGCCATTACCAAAGTACAGAAAACCACCTCACGCCCACAGCTCGTCTATGAGGAGACCAGCAGGGTCGTTGCTATGTTGCGCGACCTGTTCAATCCTTCATACGAAAATATTTACGTGAATGACGAGCAGGTATTCAATGAGGTAAAAGACTATGTCACTCTTATCGCCCCTGAAAAGGCGGGCATCGTCAAGCTCTACAAAGGTAATGTGCCTATCTTTGACAACTTCAACATCACTAAGCAGATCAAGTCGAGTTTCGGCAAGACAGTCAACTACAAGCACGGGGCCTACCTCATCATTGAGCATACAGAGGCCATGCACGTGGTTGATGTGAATAGCGGTAACCGCACAAGGGCTGAGAAAGGTCAGGAGGGAAATGCCCTGGAAGTGAATCTCGGTGCCGCCGATGAACTGGCTCGTCAGCTGCGTCTGCGCGATATGGGCGGTATCATCATCGTTGACTTCATCGATATGAACCTGGCAGAAGATCGCCAGATGCTCTATGAGCGCATGTGCAAGAACATGCAAAAAGACCGCGCGCGCCATAACATCCTGCCACTAAGCAAGTTCGGCTTGATGCAGATTACCCGTCAGAGGGTTCGTCCTGCCATGGACGTGAATGTTGAAGAGGATTGCCCAACGTGTTTCGGCAGTGGAAAGATCAAGTCGAGTATCTTGTTCACTGACCAGCTCGAAAGGAAGATTGACTACCTGGTCAATAAGATTGGCGTCAAACGATTCTACCTGCACGTCCACCCGTATGTGGCTGCCTACATCAATCAGGGCTTCATCAGTATGAAGCGTAAGTGGCAGATGAACTACGGACTGGGTGTACATGTGATTCCCTCGCAGAAAATGGGCTTCTTGCAGTACGAGTTCTATGATGACAAGAAGCAACTCATCGACATGCGCGAGGAGATGGAAAACAAATAAGAAGGAGGGTATGCAGCAATTGCATACCCTCCTTTTCGTTTATTTTCGTTTTTGGTTCTTTTAACCGTCTATTAGTTTTTTTTTCCTTAAATAAGGTGTTGTTTAAAAAAATATGTGTAATTTTGCCACCAAATAACAATCATGTAATATTACACTCATAAATCTATGAAGAAATTATTAACGCTGGCATTATTCATTGCTAGTACTTACAGTGCTCATGCACAACTTATTATCAACGAAATCATGCAGTCGAATGTCGAGTGCATCATGGATGACATCAAAGAGTTTCCCGACTCTTGGGTAGAACTGTACAACAGTGGCGATGAGGCTATCAACCTCAAAGACTACAAGATCAGCGACAAGAACAAGGAAAAGAAAGCTTGGCAGTTGCCCGACAAGACCGTTGCTGCAAAGGGATATGCAATTATCTACTGCGACAAGGAAGGAAAAGAGAATAACCGTCTTCACGCCGATTTCCGTCTGGAGTCAGGTAAGGGATGTACCGTTTATCTCTTTAATAACAAAGAGGTAGTTGACAGTCTTCCTTATATCGATGACAAACCCATGGTCAAGATGCCTGCACCCGATATCGCATTCGGTCGTAAGACTGACGCTTCCGACGAGTGGGGCTATCAGCTCACGCCAACCCCAGGTAAGGCCAATACGGGCGAGATCTGTAACGCCAAGCATATCTTAGGTGCTCCTGTATTCAGCGAACCAGGTCATGTCACTTCCGGTAATGCAGCCATCAACCTCGAACTGAGTCTGCCCGAGGGTGCTCCCGAAGGTGCCTATATCACCTATACCACCAATGGTAGTGAGCCGACAAGTCAATCCACAAAATATACGCAGCCCATCAGTATCACCAAGACAAAGGTGATTCGTGCCAAGGTATTCTGTGATGGTTGGCTCTCACCGCTGAGCACAGCTCAGTCGTATATCTTCCACCCCAGAGAATTCACCATTCCTATCTTCTCTGTTCAGACCAACGACAAGTATCTGAACGCCAGGGATATCGGTCTTTTCGCTAACAACAACAGCAAGGAAGATAAGAAGACACACGACTGGCGTCGTCCTGTCAATATTGAGTTCTTCCCCGCCGAAGGTGAGCCAAGTGCTTTCAACCAGCCCGGTGAGACCCGTATCCAAGGTGGACAGTCACGTTCGAATGCCTTGAAGTCAATGGTATTCTATGCCAACAAGCGTTTTGATGCAGACAAAAAGCGTTTCTCTTATGAGTTCTTCCCCGATCAGAAACCGGGTATAACCGAGTTCAAGTCGTTCTCTCTCCGCGATGGCGGTAACGACTTCAGCGACCTGTACTTCCGTGATCTCATCATCCAGCGTACCATGGGTCCGAATGTTGACCTCGACTGGCAGGCTGGTCACTCAGCCGTTCTCTACATCAACGGTGAGTATATGGGTATGCTCAACATCCGCGAGCGTTCCAACGAAGACAATATCTACAGTAACTACGACGGTCTTGAGGATGTGGACGAGATTGAGATCTCTCACGAGCAACAGGGAAACCAAGACCTGTTCATCGAGGAGTTGAAGGAAGGCGACGATGTCTTCTATCAAGCCTTCAAGGAATTCTACAGTGAGAAGGGTCATACCAAGGCAGAATACGAGCAGTGGCTTGATGTCAGCGAGTATCTGAACGTGATGATTCTGAACCTCTTCTATTGCAATATCGACTTCCCGGGCAACAACATCGTGTTCTGGCGTCCCAACGAAGATGCAAAAGTAGATCTGCCTAAGAGATTCCGTGCGATTGTCAAGGATACTGATTTCGGACTTGGTCTCTACAATTTTAATGAAACCAGCAGTTCTTCCAACACCATTGACATGATTTACAATCCCAGGAATTATGGTAACTCTTGGGCTTTCACCGAACCTGCTACCCGTTTGTTCAGGAACATGATGGAGAATCCTGAACTGTTACAGATGTTCATTGACAAGAGCTGCGTCTATATGGGCGACTTCATGAATGCCGAGGGAACAAGTGCTGTCATGGATGCTATCCTGGAAGAAGCTCTGGATGAGTTTGTAGCCCATCGCGACAAGTATAATAGCTGGGGTAATAACTATAACGATATCCTGAACAAGTTCGAGAACGCCAAGAAATGGATCGCCGGCTACGAAGAAAAGCAGCAAGGCTGGGGCGGCGGCTGGCCAGGCTGGGGCGGCGGCTGGCCAGGCGGCGGCGGTGGCCAAGAGACCACCATCGTACACCTCCCCCGTACAGATTACTTCCTTCAGTATCTTAGTGCCAAGTACCTGAATGGTGTTGATGCTATTCCTGTGACCATCAACAAGGGTATCACCAACCTGCCTAATGAAACCATCATCAACGACATCAAGCTTACAAAGGGTATCTTCGACGGTAAATTGTTCCTCAATCGTCAGATTACCTTAGAGGGTAAGACCGAAGGTGAACCGTATGTGACAGGTTGGGACATTGAGCAGACTGCTTCCAATGATGCTGTTACAAAGACTCATGTGGACGGTGCTTTCTATACTTTCAATGTACCAGCATGCAAGAGTCTGGCCATCAACGCCGTCCTTGGTAACCAAACAGGTATCGCTAATGTGGATGCTAAGAACTGGAGATGGAGCGTTGCTAACCAGATGCTTAGCGTAAGCGGTGTTCCCGCTGGTACCGATGTTACCTTATACAACCTGCAGGGTATGCTCATCAAGCAGATCAAGTCTGACGGCTCAACAATCCAGTTGCCGCTCATGAATAATCAGGTTTATATCCTGAAGGTGGGTAAGGAAACCATTAAGGTGAAGTAATTCTCATAGAAGATTAGATATCTGGATATCTCGGCATAAAGAACGTAAAATGTTTTTTATGCCGAGTTTTTTTTGTTTTGCTCGATACTTTTCGTATCTTTGCCAACAAATTGGTACTAAATGAACTTCAAGAAATACATACTAACTGCTGTCGTCTGTGTCATAACATCTTACTACGCCAAGGCGCAGATAGTGATCAATGAGCTGATGCAGTCGAACATCGATTGTGTCATGGACGATCTCAATGAGTTTCCCGACTCATGGGTGGAACTGTATAATACAGGTACCACCGCCGTCAACCTCCAGAACTACAAGATAGGTCTGACCGATGTGGCTTCGGAAGCATGGAAACTGCCCAACCAGACCATCGGTCCCAAGCAGTATGCTCTGGTGTTTTGCGACAAGGAGGGAAACAAACTGCACACCGACTTCCGTCTTGACTCAGGTAAAGGGGGCTCTGTCTACCTATTTAATAATGGGACTGTCATCGATAAGGTGGAGAAGCTGAAGAAGCAACCAGCACCGAATATCGCATACGGACGGAAAAACGATGGAAGTGAAGAGTGGGGTTATATGCTCTCTCCCACCCCGAAGACCGCCAACTGCGGACAAGTTTGCGACCATGACCAGATTCTCGGTGAACCGGTGTTCAGCGAGAAGGGAAAGGTAGTGACGGGCTCAATGAATATCTCACTGACCCTTTCATTACCCGTAGGATCACCCGAAGGCGCTACCATCCGCTATACCACCGACGGTAGTGAGCCTACCATCAACAGCGCACCATACATGAATCCCATCACGATTACCCAAACACGGGTTATCAGGGCAAAGATCTTCTGCGAGGGATGGCTGTCACCACGCTCCACCACCCATACCTTCATCCTTCATCCCAGAGAGGTAACCCTTCCTGTCATCGCCATTAGTACCAACGACCAATACTTGAACGATCCCAAGATAGGTATCTATGTAGATGGAACTTACAAGAATGGGAAGAAGAACTATGAATACGACTGGCGACGACCCATTCACTTCGAGTATTTCGAAGGTGTGAACAAATCGAGCAGTCTCAACCAGCTTTGCGAAACACGCATCATGGGCGGTGCTACAAGAAGCAACAAATTCAAGTCGTTGGCCGTCTACGCCAACAAACGGTTCGGAACCAAGCGTCTGGAATATGAGTTCTTCCCTGATCAACGACCCGGAATAACCGATTTCAAGAGCATCTCCCTGCGCAATGCGGGTAACGATTTCGACTATCTGTATATGCGCGATGCGATTATCCAGCGTACCATGGCGCAGCATGTAGATCTTGATTGGCAGGCTTGGAGTCCAGCCATCATCTATATCAACGGCGAATACAAGGGAATGCTCAATATCCGTGAACGTAGTAACGAGGATAATATCTATACCAACTACGACGGGTTGGAGGATATTGACATGATCGAGAACTGGAATCAGCTGAAGGAAGGTAGCATAGACAACTGGAACAAGTTCAAGGAGTTCTATGCTGAGCACAACCACACACTGAAGGAATATGAGCAGTGGATCGACTGGCAGGAGTTCTTTAACCTCATGATCATGAACCTGTATTATAACAATCAGGATTTCCCGGGTAATAACATCGTGATGTGGCGGCCGCAGGCACAGGGTGGCAAGTGGCGTTTCATCGCTAAAGATACCGACTTCGGACTGGGTCTCTACGGATCATCGGCCAACTATAATTCAATTGAATGGCTGCATAATCCCGACTACGACCGAAATCGTGACTGGGGCAACAAATCTGAATATACACGTCTGTTCCGACGGATGATGGAAGATCCCGACCTGAATCGCGAGTTCCTCGACCGTTGCGCTATCTATATGGGTGACTTTATGAATGAGAAAGGTACGCGTGAGGTGTGGGACCCGATGTACGAAATGATCAAATACGAATACCCACACCATCGTAAGCTGATCAACGAATGGTGGCCCAAATACGAGGATGAGGTGAACAGTGCCCGTAACTGGCTGTCACAACGTACGGATGAGTTCTACAAGCAGATTGGCAACTACTATCAGCTCGGCTCCCCTATCCCCATGACCATCAATGCACAGCTGTCGGAAGAGGAACAGCAGGCGGTTCAGATCCGTTTCAACGGTATTCCGCTCAGCAGAGGTGTCTTCGACGGGAAATTCTTTGTCAACCGACAAATCACCTTAGAAGCTACCACTGCTGAAGGAACGCAGATTGCAGGATGGGAAGTGAAACAAATCACCAGTAGCGGTTCGAATGCCGCTACCTATAGCGGTAACACCTATTCGTTCACCATGCCATCCTGTTACCGACTGATGGTCAATGCCATATTGGGTGATCCAAGCGGTATCACTCAGGTGGATAAGCCAAACTGGCATTGGCAGATAGATCAGCAACAACTGATACTGACCAATGTGCCGGCACAGACATCCGTAGCATTGTATAACCTGCAGGGAATCCTGTTGAGGAAGGTGAAAGCTGATGGATCAACCCTCTACCTTCCTCTGCAAGACCAACAGAAGGTTTATATCCTAAAGGTAGGAAACGACTCGAAGAAGATTACTTCAACTTCGCATTCTTCTCGATAGTCCAGTCCTTGCGCTGTGACACACCACAGTTCTTACCTTTGAACATCTTGGCCGACTTCTTGTCGCCCTTCAGCTGCCAGTTCAGCCAAGCTATGGCTACCACTGAGAACTCACCACCGTGCGGCTGACTGTATGTTCCGCCGTGTCCTACAGGGAAGTTAGTGGCACAGGCCGGCACATGGTCAATACGGTGGAAATCATCCATACCGTTTTCATAGGCGATATCGGTCTCACCACCCAGGATATAGATGATGGATGAGTGAATCTCCTTCAGTTTCGACTTCGGCGGCATGGGCATTCCACCCACTGCACTACTGGCATTCTCGCTGTTGAAGAGTCCGCTGTTGCACACCATCAAAGTCTTGATGCGCGGGTCGGCACAGTTATAGAGTGTCTGCAGACCGCCGCACGACATACCTGCCGCAGCGATGTTCTTCACATCAATCTTCTGGTAATACGGAGAACTCGGATCAGCATTCTGCGCAATCACCCAGTCAATCGATTCTATCTGCTGCTCAGTGGTTGACATCGGACCGCGATAAGGTTTGTCGTCCATGGGGATAAAACCTGTAGCAACGACGATATAGCCGTAAGAAGCAATCTCATTGAGGAACTTATAATGCTCCCAGGGAGAGTTCGTGCAAGCGCCGTTTCCCCATACCAATACGGGCAACTTCTTCTTGCCTTTGAAAGTCGTGAGATCCTGAGGCACAAAAATCGTATGCTCCTTGAGCGAAGCCTCCTCCTTCATGATGGCTTTGTAAGGACCTGTTCCGCCCTCTTCCACGATACGCGACTTCCCTTCGGGTGTAAAACTCATGCTCATCAGACTGCCGGTTACCAGCGCAACCACCGTCATTGTTGTTCTAAAAATTCGTTTTGTTTTCATCTTTTTTCGTTAATGGTTTGCAATGTGGACACAAATATAGTGAATAATTTCTATTTCCGCCGAAAGAGTCATAGAATGTTAATAATTGATAACAATTCAATTCTCTTTTTTACCTTTATATATATATAACGTCTAATAGTGAAACTATAAACCTAATTATTAATTATTTTTTATGAAAAAAGTATTTCTTTCATTGATGGCTCTCGCGAGCCTGACGGCATCAGCACAGTTTGGTGCCCAGAGAGGCAACCCCATTGTACCTTCAGTAGCTGCAGAGGCAGAGGATTTCAAGCCGGCAATCACCAATCAGGAGAACAAGCAGTTCCCGGCAGTGAACTCCAAGCGCCAGGTTCGTGCACAGATCACAGCTCCTCAGGCCACATTCGTTGGTCTTGACATCGCTGGTAAGATCTATGAGATGACCAAAGATGAGAACGGCGTATGGACCGGTACTTCAGAGCCTCAGGACGAAGGTTTCCACTACTATCAGCTGAACATCGACGGTGCTAACGTACCCGATCCGAACAGCTTGTATTACTATGGTGCCAGTCGTTGGGGAAGCGGTATCGAGATTCCTTCAGACGACCAGGATTTCTGGCAGGTGAAGAATGTTCCGCAGGGAACCATGAGCGAAGTATTCTACTGGTCAACCTACACCGAGCAGATGCGCCGCTGTCATGTATATCTTCCCCACGAGTACTTCACCAACCCCACCAAGAAATACCCCGTTCTGTATCTGCAGCACGGTATGGGTGAGAACGAGTACGGATGGGCCGAGCAGGGTCACACCGCTCAGATCATGGATAACCTGATTGCCCAGGGTAAGGCTGTTCCTTGCATCATCGTGATGGACAATGGTCTGAACACCCGTCGTCCTGGTGAGCAGGGTGGTTTCGGCTTCGGTGGCGGTCAGCGTCCACAGGGTGCTCCTGGTGCACGTCCTCAAGGTGCTCCTGGACAGCGTCCTCAGGGTGCTCCTCAGGGAATGGGTCAGCGTCCTCAGGGTGCTCCCGGACAAGCTGGTCAGCGCCCTCAGGGTGGTCGTCCTGGTGGCTTCGGCGGCTTTGGTGGTTTCTCTGAAGGCTTCAAGAACGTGCTCTTCAATGATATCATCCCGATGGTTGAGAAGAACTACCGCGTGATTGCCGATGCCCAGCACCGTGCATATGCCGGTCTGTCAATGGGTGGTATGCAGGCTCGTGAAATTACACTTGCCAATCCTGACAAGTTCGCTTATGTAGGCTCTTTCAGTAGTGGTGCATGGAGCGTTGATCAGGTAAAGAACGCAGAAGGTTTCGCCAAGAACGTCAAGCTGCTCTTCATGAGCGGTGGCGGTAAGGAGAACATGGGTTGCGTTGAGGCTGCCAAGAACATTAAGGAGCAGGTTGGCATGAACGCCGTTGGTTACGAGTCTCCGGGTACAGCCCACGAGTGGCACACCTGGCGCCGCAGTCTGTACGAGTTCGCACAGCTGATGTTCAAATAAACTACAATAATCTTAAGAATCCATTAAGCCCTGGTGGTCATCCCGACTACCAGGGCTTTTCTTGTAACAGGATTGTAACATCTGTGTAATAGTGCTGTTACATAACTGCTGTACTTTTGCATTGTAATTACAAAATACAATGCAATGGATTTAATAATCAATGGTTTCTCGCTTCTTGGTTCGCTGGCACTATTCCTCTTTGGAATGAAGACAATGTCGGAGGGTCTTGAAAAGTTTGCAGGCGACCGTCTGCGAAGCATCTTGGCAGCCATGACGAAGAATCGTGTGATGGGTGTATTGACGGGTATTCTCATCACAGCACTCATCCAGTCGTCGAGTGCTACCACAGTAATGGTGGTGAGTTTTGTGAATGCCGGACTGATGACACTGGCGCAGTCAATCGGTGTCATCATGGGTGCTAACATCGGTACTACCGTTACAGCGTGGATTATCTCTGCTGTTGGTTTCAAAGTGAACATCGCAGCCTTCGCCATCCCCATGCTGGCCATCGGCATGCCACTGATATTCAGCGGGAAAGGCAACAGGAAGAGCATTGGTGAGTTCATCTTCGGCTTCTCGTTCCTCTTCATGGGACTGTCGTTCCTTCAGGAGGCAGCCACCGCCATGAACATTGGCGATATGGTGGCCGGTATGCTGGCCCATGTGCCGCAGGATTCGTTCCTCACCATCATCCTCTTCGTTATAGTAGGAGCTATCGTCACCATGATTGTTCAGGCCTCAGCAGCCACGATGGCCATCACGCTGATGCTCTTCGGTATGAACATCCCTGGCTTCGGATTTGAGCAGGCAGCCGCACTGGCCATGGGTCAGAACATCGGTACGACCATTACGGCATTCATGGCATCACTTACCGCCAACACACAGGCACGCCGTGCCGCCTTGGCCCACATGTTCTTCAATGTATTCGGTGTCGTGGCATTCCTCATTGTGTTCTACCCTGCTTGTCATGCTGTCAGCTGGTTTGTAGAGAATGTGATGGGTGGCGGTAACGACCTCTTCAAGCTTTCTGCCTTCCACACAGCGTTCAATATCATCAACACGCTGCTGCTCATCGGTTTTGTCAAACAGATAGAGATGTTGGTATGCAAGGTACTGCCCATGAAGGTACAAGACGAAGACTACCGTCTGAAGTTTATCAGCGGCGGTCTGCTATCAACAGCCGAACTCAGCATCATGGAAGCTCAGAAGGAGATTCACAGTTTCGCGGAGCGCTGTCAGCGGATGTTCGGCTTTGTGCCGGAGCTGTTGCATATAAAAGACGAGATGGAGTTCAACAAACTCTTCTCACGTATTGAGAAATATGAGAACATCACCGACTCGATGGAGATGGAGATTGCCAGCTATCTGAACAAGGTGAGTGAAGGACGATTATCAGATGCCTCTAAGAGTCAGATCCAGAAAATGCTGCGACAGATCACAGAACTGGAATCCATCGGCGACTCTGTGTACAACCTCGGTAGAACCTTAAACCGCCACCGCTTGCACTGTCAGGAGGAATTCACTGCTGAGCAGATTCAGCACATGACGACCATGATGCAGCTGGTGGATGGTGCTTTGGCAGAGATGCTGAAACGGATAGATCTGCCCACAACCAGGGCAGGACTTAAGATCTCCCTCAACATTGAGCATGAGATCAACAATTACCGCACACAACTGAAGAACCAGAACATGCACGACGTGAATACTGGTCTTTATAATTATCAGCTCGGGGTGTTCTACGTTGACTTCATTTCAGAGTGTGAGAAACTTGGCGATTACGTAATGAACGTGGTGCAGGCAGGAAAGGGTCTTAACAACGACTTCGGTGACCATCCTCGTAACGGACAAGGTTAGAACCGTGCGAGGGTAAAGCTGATGGTGAGTCCGCCGCCAGGAGAAGAATATGCAGTTGTTTGTCCACCGTGGGCGGCAACTGCATTTTTCACAATGGCAAGACCGAGACCAGTGCCACCGAGTTTGCGCGAGCGACCTTTGTCCACACGGTAGAAACGCTCAAAGAGATGCTCCAGATGCTGTGGTTCTACCCCTGGTCCGTTGTCGCTCACCTGGAATTCATAGTAATGACGTCCTTCTGTTTCTTTCTCTTGACAGACGATGCCAAGGTGTGAAGCCCCATTGGCATAGGCGATGACATTATCAATCAAGTTACGGAAGATACTATATATCAGACTTGCATCGCCCAGCACTTCTATGTGCGGCGGCACTTGGAGCGAAGGCATCAGACCCTTTTCCTGAAGTTGCAGATTGGTATCATCGAGCACACTTTTGATGACTTGCAACACATCAACCGGACGATATTCCTGACGAGCTTGTGAACGATTGTCGTCCATATCATCAAGTTTGGTAAGAGCACTCATATCGAGCAACAGCTTACTCATGCGTTCACTCTGGGCATAGCAACGTTCCAGGAAATGCTTCTTCTTGTCTTCGGGCATGTCGGGATTATCGAGGATGCTCTCCAGATAGCCATGAATACTGGCAGCAGGAGTTTTCAGTTCGTGGGCGGCATTCTGTGTGAGCTGACGCTTGATGCGCACCTTGTCTTCTTCTGAATGCCTCAGCTTCCAGTAGAGCATGATGATGGTATGACTGATGTCACCTAACTCGTCATCGGGCAGTCGTCGTTCCAGTTCATGATCGAGCTCCTCACCCTTTTCCGCCTTCATGGCAAACTCTCGCAGATAACCTATGTGGCGACTGATGCGATGGGTGATATAGTAAAGTACGATACCTAAAAGCAGCGTGAGGACTCCTGCAAAATAGATATAGGTGTTGTCGGCCTGTAACGAGCGGGTCAGCTCAGTTGAATAAGGAACAGCAGCACGCACAATGACATCTCCGAAGCGGGTGGCGGAATAGAAGTAGGTTTCGTGGGTAGATTGCGACATACGCTTGATGTCGTAACCATTGCCCCCATGCAGTGCCTGCTGGATTTCCGTTCGCTGCAAGTGATTACCCAATGAGTCAATATTCGTATCGTAGCTGTCGAGGATAACCCGTCCTTTCAGGTCGATTACCGACACACGGAGTCCTTCCATCTGATGGCGGGCCACATAATCATGAAACATTTTACTACTTGTCAGACTGTCCTCTCCAAGTGTCTGCGCCATCTCGTAGTTATACATCTGCAGTCGCGAGTGAAGAATGTCAATCTTATATTCTTTTTCCCGCTGATATTGATACACACTGAAGCAAATGGCAAATAGCAGGAATACACCGCCAAGACTGAGCAACAAGTTGCGCTGAAACGATTTCCTTTTTGATTTACTTTTCAAAGCAGTAGCCATAACCTACACGTGTTTTTATCTGTTTGCCATAACGACCGATCTTCTTTCGCAGTCGGGTAATGTTCACATCCACCGTACGGTCGAGCACCATCACATCCTGCGGCCAGCAATACTTCAGCAAGTCCTCACGCGAAAACACCTTGTTAGGATGCTGCAGGAAAAACGACAGCAGTTCAAACTCCAGTTTGGTAAACACCAACTCCTCACCATCGCAGGTAGCAGTCTTCGCATTCAAGTCGAGCGTGATTCCTTCATAAACCACTTGATTATCATCGTGTGTTTCCACCGCTTGCTGTAAAGGCACCGACCGTCTGAGTACTGCTCTAACCCTGGCTTTTACCTCTTTCATACTCAGAGGTTTGGAAATATAGTCGTCAGCCCCGATGTTCAGTCCTTTAACCAGATTGTCCTCGCCGTCGAGTGCCGTGATAAAGATAATGGGAATATGTGCCGTGGCAGGATTATTCTTCAACTTCCGCGCCATCTGGAAGCCAGACATCTCGCCCATCATCACATCCAACAGTATCAGCGAAAAGTCCTGCAAAGGCAGTTCCAGCGCTTCCTCTGCCGAATAGGCTGTCACCACTTCAAAGCCTTCCGTTTCAAGATTGTATTGAAGTATCTCACAAATGTCGAATTCGTCATCAACAACAAGTATTTTCATAAGTCACAAACATTTAGACGACAAAGTTACTGATTATTTACGAAAACCAAGAAGAATGTGTATTACAATGTTATGACAATTGTGTGTCTTTTTTCATAAAAAACGTTCAAGAAAAGAATAATGTCAAACATTTTGTGTACTTTTGTAGTCGGAAGACTAAAAGAATAGACTACATTGATTAAGAAACTGATACAACAGGTGAGGCAGTTCCGTACTGCCGCCTTTCTCACCCCATTGTTCACCGCCCTCGAAGTGGTGATGGGCGTACTGATACCGTATGTTACCTCGTGGATTATCGACCGTGGTATCATGGCGGGCGATCTCAAGCAAGTATATCTGTATGGCGGACTGATGCTGGTCATGGCCTTCTTCAGTATGCTGTTCGGTATCTTAGCGGGCAGGTTCTCTGCCTACGCCTCCTCAGGATTCGCCTCTAACCTGCGCAGTGCGATGTTCAGGAACATCCAGACATTCTCGTTCTCAAACATCGACAAGTACTCCAGCGGTGGCCTCATCACCCGTATGACCACCGATGTGCAGAGTCTGCAACAGGCTTTCCAGATGCTGATGCGCATCTCCGTGCGAGCCCCGCTGAACCTGGTGTTCAGTGTGTTCATGTGCGTTTTCATCAACCTGAAGATGAGTATGATCTTCGTGGTGGCCCTGCTTATTTTAGGTACGGCCCTATACATGATCATCTCACGCACCGTGAAACTCTTCGCACAGGTGTTCCAGCGCTACGACGATCTGAACAGCTCCGTGCAGGAGAATATCGCTGCCATCCGCGTGGTGAAGGCTTTTGTCAGGGAGGACTTCGAGAAGAAGAAGTTCGGTAAGGCGGCAGAAGCCCTGTATAAGCTGTTTGTCAAGACCGAGAGTCTGCAGGCCCTCAACCACCCCATCATGATGATGGTGGTCTATGGCTGCATCATCTCCCTGTCGTGGTTCGGAGCCCAGTTCATTGTCGTTGGCGACCTCACCACGGGTCAGCTCACTTCTCTGTTCACCTACGTCATGACCATCCTCTCCTCGCTGATGATGCTGTCGATGATCTTCGTGAACCTCACCATGAGTGCGGCCAGCGCCAAGCGTGTGATTGAGGTGATTGACGAGAAGGCCGACATCACCAATCCCGAGAAAGATGCGGTGATGGAAGTGGCCGACGGCAGTATCGACTTCGACCACGTGAGCTTCAGCTACGGCTCAGCACCGCCTTACGCCATCCGCGACATCAACCTGCATATCCACAGTGGTGAAACCATCGGTGTGATTGGTGGAACAGGCTGCGGTAAGTCATCCTTAGCCACCTTGGTGAGTCGCCTATACGACACCACCGAAGGTACAGTGAAGGTGGGCGGAGTGGATGTCAGACAGTACGATCTCACCGCCCTGCGCAACGAGGTGTCGATGGTACTGCAGAACAATGTCCTCTTCTCAGGCTCTATCCTTGATAATCTGCGCTGGGGAAAGGAAGATGCCACGTTGGAGGAGTGTCAGGAAGTGTGCCGACTGGCTTGTGCCGATGAGTTCATCGAACAGATGACCGATGGCTACAATACCTATCTGGAACAGAACGGCAGTAATGTGTCGGGCGGACAGAAGCAGCGTCTTTGCATTGCCCGTGCCCTGCTGAAGAAACCTAAGATCCTGATCCTCGACGATTCCACCAGCGCCTGCGACACGGAAACCGATGCACGTATTCAGAGAGCGTTCCGCGAGCAGCTGCCCGAGGTAACCAAGCTCATCATTGCCCAGCGCATCCAGAGCGTGATGTATGCCGACCGTATCATCGTGATGCAGAGCGGACAGGTTACGGGCTTCGATACGCATGAGAACCTCCTGAAGAACAATGCACTCTATCAGGAGATCTATCAGATACAGACCAAGGACAAGGGCGACTTTGATCATTGAACTTTGAACTATGAACTTTGAACTTTGAACTATGCCACCAAGAATGAACATGGGACCCGGCGGAAGAGGCGGGCACGGAGGAAGGAACATGGGAATCGCCAAGATGCCCAAGGGCGGAATGAAGCTCATCAGACGACTCATCCGCTATGTAGCAGTGAACTACAAATGGTCGCTGCTGGCCGTACTGGTATGTATCCTCATTACCTCGGTCACCACCCTCACCTCTACCCTCTTCACCCGAACACTCATCGACGATTATATCCTGCCCCTCACACAGATGGAGCATCCTGATTTCACCCCATTGGCACACGCCCTGATGAAACTCGCGGCCGTGCTCATGGTGGGCGCCTTGTGTTCCTATATCCACAGTAGGTTGATGATCAACGTGAGTCAGGGCACGCTGAAGCGTCTCCGCATCGACGTGTTCAGTCATATGCAACAGCTGCCCATCAAGTATTTCGACACCCATGCCCACGGCAACACCATGTCGGTCTATACCAACGATATCGACACGCTGCGCCAGATGATCAGCTCCATGCCGAACCTCTTCTCCTCGCTCGTCACCATCATCCTCACCCTTACCAGTATGATCGTGTTGAGTCTGCCGCTTACCATCCTCACCTTCCTCATGTCGATGGTGATGATCTACACCACGCGCAAGCTGGGCAGCCGGTCGTCGAAGTTCTTCTATGCGCAGCAGACCAACCTGGGAAACATGAACGGTTTTGTGGAGGAGATGCTCACCGGTCAGAAGGTAGTGAAGATCTTCTGTCATGAAGACGAGGCCGTCGATCAGTTCCAGCAACTGAACGAGAACCTGCGGTCGAGCACCTACAACGCCAACCGCGTGGCCAATATCGTGATGCCCGTAAACGGAAACCTGTCGAACCTCATCTATGTGATGACCGCCATCTTCGGCGCCATGCTCGCCCTGCGCTACAGCTTGAATGCCACACCTTTAGCTACTCCCATGACACCCCTTGTGGGCGAGGTACTGCCCATCGCATCGGCCCTCACCGTGGGAACCCTCGTCAGCTTCCTCACCCTCATCAAGAACTTCACCCGTCCTATCTCCGAGGTGTCCAACCAGATCAACAGCATCATCAATGCCGTGGCTGGTGCCATGCGTGTGTTTGATGTGCTCGATGCGGAACCCGAGAAGGAAGAGCAGGCCGATGTCACCTTGGTGAATGTCAGGGAGCAGTCAGACGGTACACTCACAGAGACCAAGGATTCTACGGGTATCTGGGCATGGAAGACCACCGACGGACTGGTTCGGCAGCGTGGCGAGGTGGATTTCTTCGGAGTTGACTTCAGCTACCCCATTATTCAGGAAGACGGAAAGGAAGGTCTTGGACGACAGGTGTTGTTCGACATTGAGATGGACACTGATGCCGGACAGAAGATTGCGCTGGTGGGTGGTACAGGTGCTGGTAAGACCACCATCACCAACCTCATCAACCGCTTCTATGATATTCAGGACGGACGCATCCTGTACGATGGTATCAATATCAGCAGCATCCGTCGCCAGGAACTGCGACGCTCCTTGGGTATGGTACTCCAGGAGACGCACCTCTTCACCGGAACGGTCATGGAGAATATCCGCTACGGCAGGTTGGAAGCCACCGACGAGGAGTGTATTGCTGCCGCCAAGCTGGTCCATGCTGACGATTTCATCAGTCGTTTGTCAGAGGGTTACCAAACCATGCTCACTGGCGATGGCGGGAACCTCTCCCAAGGAGAGCGCCAGCTCATTGCCATTGCCCGCGCCGCCGTGGCCAATCCGCCAGCCCTGATTCTCGACGAGGCCACCAGTAGCATCGATACCCGCACCGAACAGCTCGTGCAGCAAGGTATGGACTCGCTCATGCAAGGGCGCACCACCTTCGTCATTGCCCACCGTCTCAGTACCATCCGCAATGCCGACTGGATCATGGTGATGGACCACGGTCGTATCATTGAGCGTGGCAACCACACCCAGCTCCTTGCCATGAAGGGCAAGTACTACCAGCTCTATACAGGAAATCAAATCACAGCATAGTCTGATGGTCAATCACCACAGACTATGCCATGCTTATTGTACAATCTTATAACGAATACGGAAGTTTCGCGTTGACTCGTCCCAATTGGTGCCGAGCATCTCGAAGCGTCCTATCTGCGATGTGGAACGCACGTGCTTACCGATACACGGACACACATCGTAATCGCCGATTCGCACCAACCGGATGGTCTCGCTGGCATTCTCGGGCAGACGCTCCAACGACAGCAGTGCATCAGGCGTTCCCTCCTCCGCATCCATGATGATGCCGTCCAGTTCGGCACGAGTCACGAACTGGAATGTCACGGGCAGATCCTCCTCAATCAGCTCGTTCATCTGTCGTTCAATTTCCCGCTCCACCTTCCTATCGGGCTTACGGTCAAGAATATAGCTAATCTTACTCTTCTTCCGCTCTATATGAGCATTTCTTGAACGTTCACAACCAAACATTCTCACCATCAGCTGGTTGAGCAAATGCTCAGCCGTATGTGCTGGCGGAAACTCCTCTTTGTTATGGTCGTTTAACAGATACTCTTCCATGATTTTTGAAATATGGGCACAAAAATACAAATATAATTCAAATAAAACAAGTATTTTGCAACTTTTCGTCATCTATGCCCGTCAAACAGTAAACAATAACAATAAGAAAAGAATATGAAAAAGAGTTTGATTTTGATGACTTGCGTGTTCGTACTGACAGCATGTCAAATAGATTTAAACAGTTGGGACTCCAAAACAATTAAAGCCAGTAAAAACATTGTTACCAAGGAGTATCATCTTACTCCGTTTGAAGAGGTGGAACTGAGCTGTGTAGGTGCTGTGGAGTTGATACAAAGCGATACTAAAGACGGCGTGGTTGTGCTGACCGCACCCGAAAACTACATCGATTTGTATCAATTTACGAGCAACGGTAAGAAACTGGATGTCGATTATGTCAAGAGGAGTGTAAACATCCATAGCAAGCACGTAAAGATCAAGATATATACCACCGACCTCATCAAGTTAGAAAACGACGGTGCTGCAACGATAAGGATGGACAAACTAGACACTGACATCATCAGGATCGATAACAGTGGCGTAGGCGACATCAAGATTGGTGGAATAGCTGACGAGGCAGAACTGATCTGCAGCGGTGTAGGTAGCATTCACGCCGCTCAGCTGAAAGCATTGAAAGTAAAAGCAGATATATCAGGTGTGGGCAGCATTGAATGCTACGCATCAGAAGAGATTGACGGCAGTGTATCAGGTGTAGGTTCACTGAAATACGGCGGTCATCCCAAACAGAAGGAAACAAGTCGAAGTGGAATCGGAAGCATCTCCGAGATATAAAACAATCATCAACAACAAGGGCGATCACAACGATCGCCCTTTTCTTATGCTTTGAACTTCAGAACGACAGCTCCAAGCGGTGGGAGCTGCATACTGACCGCCTCATCACGTCTCAGCACTATTCTCTTTTTCTTGCCCGAAAGCAAATCGGTAGCGATGGCGTTCTTCTCCTTGATCTGCAGATAATCGAAGGCATGGGAAGGAATCGTCACAGCCATGTCAACCGACTGCTCCTCGAAGTTTGCCACAACCAGTAACACCTCGGTGTCTGATTTACGCAGAAAAGCATATTGGCGTTGATACTGCTGATTCACATACATCAGATCGAACGACGCACCTTCGGCAACGCTTTTCTCTGATCGTGCGATGTTCAGCACCTTGTCATACATTGCCTTCAATGCCTTCTCCTCCTTCGTGAGCTTCCGTTGCTCAGCCCTCGTCAGCGTATCCACGCACCAATAATCGAAGATCGTGGTTCGTCCGTCTTTACCGCTGAAACCCTCTTCATCCATGCCCCGCTCGCCATATTCCTGTCCTGCATAAAGCATGAACGGATTCTGTTGCAACAGCACGCTGACAATCAAACCAGGAATTCCCTTCTCAGCCTTACCCGCGAAAAAGTCAGAGGCGATGCGCTGCTCATCGTGGTTCTCCAGGAAATACAGCATGTGGTCGCGGATATCATCCGTTGCCTGCCACTGAGAGGTAATATCTGTCGTACTGCGTCTTCCACAAATCACGTCACGGATACAGTCGTACATCCCCACCTTATCATACAGGTAATCAAACCCCGCACCGATATAGGTACGGTACTGGTTCGGATCATACACCTCACCGATAAAAAGACAGTCAGGATACAGGAACTTCACCTTGTCGGTTGCCCAGTTCCAGAAGGCTGCAGGCACCATCTCGGCCATGTCGCAGCGGAATCCGTCTATCCCCTTCCCTGCCCAGAAAAGCAGGATGTCCGTCATCTTTCCCCACGTGTTGGGAATCGGATCAAAGTGTTCCGACCGTCCCCCAGCATCACAGTAGTCAATGCCATAGTTCAGCTTCACCGTCTCATACCAGTCGTTCCTACCAGGTTGGTTCGAGAACTGATCGTTACCCGTTGCACGTGCTGGAAGTTCCTCGTATCTTTGAACTTTGAACTTTGCGCTCGGCTCTGCCGCTTTGCTTTGCAAAGAACTTTGAACTTTATGATTACCATTGTCTATTGAACTTTGAACTTTGAGCTTTGAGCTTTGAACTTTATGATTACCAATGGCTATTGAGCTTTGAACAGGTTGATCAATTTTTTCTTGATCAGAAATCATATCATAAAGTTCAAAGTTCAAAGCTCCATGTTCAAAGTTACATGCTCCATGTTCAAAGTTACATGTTCCATGTTCAATGTTAGAGAGATCCAGCGGTTGCCCCCAGCAGTAGTAGAAGTTATTCTTGGTGGAGAAGTGCATGGTGGTGTCATCCTCCTCGCCCAGATCCTTCACCCCCTCAGGTTTGCAGATACTCTTGTATTCGCGCGCCACATGATTCGGTACGAAGTCGATAACCACCTTCATGCCCGCCTGATGAACCCGTTCCACCAGCGCCTCGAACTCACCCATTCGGTTGTTCACATCCTCGGCCAGATCAGGGTCTATATCATAGTAATCAACTATGGCATAAGGCGACCCCGCCCTACCCTTCACCACCTCAGGATGTTGTGTTGGAATGCCGTACGCCGAGTAGTCGGTCTGCGTAGCATGGCGAATCACGCCGGTGAACCAGATATGGCTCACGCCCATCGCCCTGATATTCTTCAGGACAGTGGGCGTGAAATCATTCATCTTTCCGCATCCGTTTTCGGTCTGCGAACCATTCTTGATCCGAGCCGTGTTACGATTGCTGAAAAGACGTGTAAATACTTGATACACTATCATCTTTGTACTTTGAACTTTGAGCATTGAACTTTATGATTAGATCTATTATTTTGTAGCTTTGACTATTTTAGTCAATATAGCAATGATTTTGTTGCAGTCATCTTCAATAGACACAAACATTTCATCATTTATGAACTTCGTTTCGTGCAACAAATCAAGCCAGTAACCTGTTTCTGTTGCTTCTTTCAAAGCAATATTCATTTTTGACGAGAAGTCAGGTCTGCTTTGAGCATTCTTACCTTCGAACACGTTAGCTCCGATACTTGTACCAGAACGAAAAACCTGTTTCGACATAATAATTTCGCCTTTCTCTTCTTTCAGAAACTTATATAAGTTTACAATCCGAATGGCAAAGGAACGAACTATCACATAAACATCGTTTTCTACTTCCTTTCTCTGGAGCATATCATATAGTTCAAAGTTAAATTGAATTTCGCTACAACCCGACAAACCTCATGCAAGCTTGGTTTTGCTCTCACAACTCATAAGCTAATCATAAAGTTCAATGTTCAAAGTTCAAAGATCAAAGTCTTAGGCGATTCCGTGAGCGGAAACTTCTTTGTTGATCTTAGCGATCATACCCTGCAGCGCCTTGCCAGGACCGCATTCTGTGAAGTCATCAGCACCATCGGCAATCATGTTCTGAACGCTCTGAGTCCAGCGAACAGAGCTTGTGAGCTGAGCAATCAGGTTAGCCTTGATCTCAGCAGGATCAGTGTGAGGCTTAGCATCAACATTCTGATATACAGGACATGTAGGAGTCTTGATCTCAGTAGCTTCGATAGCTGCCTGCAGCTCATCCTTGGCAGGCTGCATCAGCGGAGAGTGGAAAGCGCCACCCACCTTGAGTACCAGCGCACGCTTGGCACCAGCAGCTTTCAGCTGCTCGCAAGCCTCCTCGATAGCCTCAACATTACCAGAGATCACCAGCTGTCCAGGACAGTTATAGTTAGCAGGAACCACTACACCCTTGCCCAGCTTACTAACCTCAGCACAAACCTCCTCAACCTTCTCGTCGGGCAGTGCAATGATGGCAGCCATCGTTGAGGGCTGAGCCTCGCATGCTTTCTGCATCGCCATGGCACGGGCATAGACAAGCTTCAAGCCATCCTCGAAACTCAGAGCGCCAGCAGCAGTAAGAGCAGAGAACTCACCCAGAGAGTGACCAGCAGTCATCTCAGGCTTGAAATCCTCACCCATGCAGAAGGCAGAGATCACGCTGTGCAGGAATACTGCAGGCTGCGTCACCTTGGTCTGACGGAGATCCTCGTCAGTACCTTCGAACATGATGTCGGTGATTCTGTAGCCCAGAATCTCATTAGCTTTCTCAAAAAGTTCCTTTGCTTTGGGGTTGTTATCATACAGATCCTTACCCATTCCTACGAACTGTGCTCCCTGACCGGGAAATACAAATGCTTTCATCTTTTTACTGTTTTAATACCTTTGATTAATAATAAAGCGCTGCAAAGGTACGAATAAGCGAGCACAGGACAAAAGAAAAAGCGTTTTTTCTTTTGTTTTGTCGAGCGAAAGTACCTTCGACGAAGTCAAAGGTACGGATAAACGAGTGAAATACAAAATAAAAAGACTTTTTATTTTTATTTCCGAGTGAAAGTACCTTCCCTTTCTATTCTACCATACCAGCAACAGGCCCGGTCACTACTGAGTCTTGTATTCCCGAACTCAATGAGTCATTCACTTCACGCTCCATACCCGGACCGTCAAGAGGTTTGATGAACTGGCAACTGCTCAGCATCAGGGCTGCAATCAAAAAGAATATCTTTCTCAAAATTACTATTTTTTTCGATAAAATTTTAGATATAGGCTATTGGCACTCCCGTTGACAGGAATCTCATCCCATTCCATCCTATCTTTCGATAAACTAACTATTATGTATTCAAACTCCGTCTGGCCATAATAGGTTTCCGTATTCATAAGACGCAAAGTGATACGATTCCCTTCTATTTTGTACCGGAAAGATCCTGTGGCTAATGGCCAACTGCCAGTACCATTAGCATTGAAAGTGAAATCCCACATGTCTCCAGTGTCATAATATTGGGGATTCTTACTTTGATGACTTGCCTCCCATTCTCCAACTATCAGTTGAGGATTGGAAATATCATCTTCATCACTGCAACTGTTCAGTCCTGCCATTGATAGGAACAGGATGCCCATCCATAAGAAAATGCTCTTTTTCATATTTGTTTGTTCAGCTACTCATAATCATCAATCACCCCATTCATCATATCCATCATCGGCTTCGCCGCGCGGAACATCCGTTCCGCCTCGTCCAGCCATTGGTCACCCTGGAAGAAGTCATCCGGCACCCGATGCCAGCAGCAATAATCCTTCTGTCGCAAATACTCTATGTGTTCCCAGTCGCGCGGGAACCCCGCAGGACACGTCTTCAAACGCTCCAGTCCGAAGCCCTGTGGCTGATCCCAGCTCGCCACATCCGTAGGAGTCGGGATGCTGCTCTTCGTGTCACTCCCGAAGTATTTCAGGAACTCATCACTGCGCACACACCGCAGCCACTCCTCCGTATTCGCCATGATCTCGTTACGGCACGAAGTAAGGATATTCGTTGGAAGCCAGTAGTTGCCGCAGGCCACC
Organism: Prevotella sp.; assembly: GCA_017651265.1. GTDB lineage: Bacteria > Bacteroidota > Bacteroidia > Bacteroidales > Bacteroidaceae > Prevotella. The sequence goes on from JAGCDO010000062.1 coordinate 63,702, forward strand.
GTACAGTGTCCCGGTTCAAGATGAATGTAGTAGCCCCCGTGCAACGACATCTTTCCGTGCGCAGAGATATACGCCCCCAGATGGTTCTTATACGGCGATTTATCCTTGGAGAACCGCGTATCGCGATAGAAGCGGTACGTACAGTCCTTCACTTTCAGGTGAGCAATCGACTCATCAAATGTCATGATGCGCATGATGGTCTGTTGAACCCCCTGTTCAAAGTCAGCCCTCACCGCCTCATACTCCTTCTTATGCTCCAGAAACCACTCCCTGTTATTATTCGCCATCACCTGGCGCAGGAATCTCAATATCCGTTTTGCATCCATAATGTTCTGTCTTTCTTCTCAAAACTTTTCGCAAAGATACTACATATTTTTGAGAAAAAAGAATATTCTGACAATACACGCTAAAATAAGGCTTATTATTCCCAAACCACCAGTTCCCTGGGCAGCGTGATGATCTTCAGTCGTTCATACCATATACGGGTAGAGCCCTCGATATGCTTTTTCGTATGACCGCTGATGATATAATACGTAGCCGTGTATTCGTCCATCATGTCGAGGAACACCTTCTTGATGCGCGAGCACTTCTCGTTGATGGCATTGTCGAGCGGGTTCACCAAGTGGTTCACCCCATCAATCACCTTTTCCTTATCCATCATCTTCGCTGTGGCCATATAATAGCGTGTCAGTTCTTCACGGTAATCACCCAGACGTTTGAACTCTATACCCTCAGGATGCGCCAAGAAGAGCAGGTACACCGCCTTGTGAACGGGCTGTAGCTCCACCTCCCTGTTCTCATAATCCATCAGGAAGAAACGATAGTGCTTTGTGATGCGCAGTCTGCTCAGCTTCGGTCTCGCCGCTTCAATGCGCAGCTCCTCCAGTAACGGCGCACCAATGGCCCGCAGCAACAAGTCGTTGCGGTTCGCCTTTCGCAGCTGCCCAACCAGGAGCCTCAGCTGTTCGGCCAGTTCCTCAGGTGATTGATGAGAAAGGTCGTTCATTACGTATCCTCGTATAACAGCGTTCCCAACATCCTTCTCCACTTGTCAATGATGGTTTCAGGCTTCTTACCCCCCTCATCTTTCGGCTTCTCAGGCTCCGCATCCTCAACCGTTTCCTCCGACTGTTCTTCCACTATCGGTTCCGGCTCAGGCGTCTCCACAAAGGGCAGTTCCTGTACCAGCGCCTCCTGCATGGTAGCAGACTTTGCTGGTTTATAGAGCAATGGAATCAGATCCTCGTAGTAGTTATCCTCATCATGGTGCACATCCCTTTTCAACTCACTGCGCAGTTCGTCCTCCACGCCCGTTGCCAAGATAGTCACCTTCACATCCTCGTCGAGCGAATCATCAGATGCCGTACCCCATATCACATCAATATTCGGGTCCAGCTGGTCAAAGAAGTCATCTATCTCCTGCAGCTCACGCACATAGATCGGATGCGTATCGCTTGCATAGATATTAAAGAGAATCCTCTTGGCCTTCCCGATGTCGTTACCATAGAGCAACGGCGAGTCGAGCGCATCCAGAATGGCTTTCTCCACCCGATGTTCCCCGCTTGCGCGACCCATCGCCATGATCGCCCCGCCGCCATCTTTCATCGTTGTCTCCACATCGCGGAAGTCACTCTTTATTCCCCCGTCGCTGGGCATTGTAATCAGTTCAGAGATACCCTTCACTGCATCCATCAGCACATTGTCAGCCCGTTGGAAAGCCTCCTTCACCGACATGTTAGAGTCGGCATACACATCGCAGAGCTTCTCATTGTTCACAATCAGCAGTGCATCCACATTCTTGCGCATCTCCTCCACGCCCTTCAGCGCCTTGATAATCTTCCTTTTCTTCTCGAAATAGAACGGAATGGTCACCACGCCCACTGTGAGCAATCCCATATTCTTTGCCACGGACGCCACCACAGGAGCAGCCCCCGTACCCGTGCCGCCGCCCATGCCAGCCGTCACGAACACCATCTGCGTGCCGTCGGAGAGCAGTTTCTCTATGTCGTCGATATTGTTCTCCGCCTCCATCTTCCCTAACTTAGGATCAGCCCCAGCCCCCAGACCAGAGCTTCCTAACAAGATTTTCACCGGCACAGGAGAACGGGAGAGCGACTGACTGTCTGTGTTACACACCGCATACGTCACGCCCTCCACACCCTCGTTGTACATATTTCGCACAGCATTGCAGCCGCCACCACCAACGCCAATCACCTTGATGATGCCCTGCATCTTATCCTCTACAATATCAAAATTCAAAATCGTATCCATGCTCTTTCTCTACTTATCATTCGTTGGTCAGTAATCCCTTCCCCTTTTTGACTGCAAATATAATCAAAAAGCACAAGAATTCCAAAAGAAAATTGCTCCGCAAGGCTTGTGAAGATGAAAAAGTGTTCTTAGTGAGACAGATTCCTGTACCTTTTACCCCTCAACTCATATTCCTCCGCCATATTAGTGTAATCTCATGATTAACAGAAGAATAAGGGCGGAGGAATTTAATGGGGTTATGAATGGAGCCGAGATTATGCGTGAACTGGGTAAGTACTCAAGGAAGACGATGGAAGGTGAAAATTGCTCCGCCAACAACCTGTTGATCATAAGTCAATTAGTCGTATTAGCGGAGCATTCTTTTATTTCATCTTTCACACCTTCACAACGTCTGTTGACCTGCAAAATCCTACAAGCCTTATAACACCCTCCAACCAGCCTTATAACTATGCCTAATCAGCCTTATAACTATGCCCAATCAGCCTTATAACTATGCCCAACCAGCCTTGTTGGTAAGTCCATGTGGATTCGCCGGTTGAATCAGGCTTCATAGCCCAATGGAATTAACAAGATCTTCACCAAATCTGTGTTCCAGCTCCCTACAATCATATTCTTTCTTCTCCTCACGGATCCTATTACCATGAATGTCATAATGCACATCGTGCATCACCCAGATTTCAGCTGCAGTACATTCCGCCTCATCCTCATTCGTGAGTCTTGCCTCTGCCATAACGATTTCCTGAGGGGTGAAACGTATGGCAGCTCCCGCATCGATTAACTTCATGGAAAAATCATCGGTATTTATTCTGTATAGAAAGAACCGAGAGACCCATCCATTGCTGTTGGGCATAATATCACCCACGATATAAATGAATTTGCGGTATTGATAATACGTTAGACTGAATGCACCGTCATCGAGGTAGTCATTTCCGAACCGCATCCTTTCCCTTACCCCGTTTTTCACGGAATAACAATAATAGACCGACGAGTCACGTTCAAGATACAGTTCCCTATCGGATGCATGGAATATCCTCTTGCTCTCCCTGAAAGTATCCTCATCCTCCTCTATAACCTCACTCCCATTCACCTGTTGTACTTGTACAGCGTCTTCCACCTGACGTTCCTTGGGCTGGGCGCAAGCAACGAGGCTCACCACAACAGCCCATACGACCATTCTCCATTGAAATTTCTTCATATTATCTGTTCAAGTGTATTTTTAATGGAAACCATCCTTTCTCACTTTTTTGCAAAGATACATGTTTTTCTCAAGCATTCCAAACGAATACGCTCCGCAAGGCTTGTGAAGAAAGAGATTATTCCCAGATGACTAAGTTGCGGGAAAAGTAATAGTAACCTATCATAGTTATAATGAAACAGGCTCTCTATATCGTATTCGAATCCTCGGATAATATTCGACGACCTTATGACAATGCGGACAAACAGATACCAATCCCTGATAGCCATGGTATCCTGCTTCAAACAGAGAACTATACCATTCCAACTTCTCTGAAGGGGTGCCACATGTCAGACACGGCATCCTATTTTCATTTGTTTCTTCATCATCAATTTCTGAAGGAGCTTTGATCTTGGTGAGACATGACCTAATACTATCCAACTCTAACGGGAAGTCAAGTAGGTCACCTCTATGACCAACCATTTCATTCAATACTCGCGGCGACATGAATGTCATCGTTATCAGACCATCATGAATAATGAACATGACAATCATAGTCTCCAACAGCAAACACGTATTGGAATAATAATTGGAATGAGCCACTTCAAACCTTTGCACTTTCTTGGTCTCAACATATCGAGTTCTCCATCCCTTCCAATACTCAAGAACCTCACTCTTTCCTGTAATTGTCCTCGATTTATAATTGATGTTCTTCACCTGATTGCCCAACATTGACTCATACTCATCGAAGTCTCCATCAACTATGCCCTTTCCCAAAGCCACTGACGCTCTTGTATATAAGGTATCAGGGAGATTGTCCTGAATCTTCAATTTACCACAAGTGGCAATCTGTTTCATAATGGTCTCTCTTTCATTTTCAGGCAAAGATTCCATATAACCCTTACCATATACATCATCCAAACTATAGTTTGTATTGTGCATATAGTTATACTCTGCTATAGACACCGTATGATTGCGTTCATCCAACACACAATCCGATTGCATGTACTTCCTCAACCTTTTAGGAATAGGACGTGGACGATTCTTGTAAAATGCAGATCTGCATTTAGAACGCAAAAGTAAAACCATAGAAAAAGGGAAGAACAGAGGGAATAGCAGTATATACACAACATGTTTCCAAGCTGGTGTCTTTTTAATCACAGATATTCTGGATCCTTTCTCTACCCTTCTTATTCTAATAGTATACAGAGCGATATCAGCTATCACCCAATATACAACAAGTAGTCTTGTTAACATGTTTCCTTCCATATCCTATAGTTTTTACACTTTATTTATTATATGAACACTTATTGAATCGGCAACCGTATCGTTCCTGACGGATCTGGGATGTTATCCAGTGCTGGTCACCTTTTGTTGACTGCTGGAAAGACATTATTATCATCTGTTTGTCACGACCAGCCTTATACCGATCACGTAGTTCTTTACGGATCAGAGCCCTATTACCACTGTTCTTGTCTTTGAACTCCCTGACCAGAGCTTCAGTATCCATGTTTTTGATACGTTCCTCCCGCTTCCCAACTTTATCAGCGAACAGCACCTTGAAGGCTGTCTGTTTCAACGGATCCTTCTCACTGAGAAATCTGCTCAGATAAATGTTCACCATTTCTTCCCTTGTCAGATTCGGTAACACCTCCTGACATTTCTTTAACTCGTCTTCATTCCACTTCGTGAAATGATACTTCCGACATTTCCCCAAAATGTACTCATAGTCTGTCATGATCTTTTCCTTTTTATTGAAGGCAAAGATACATGTTTTTTTTACGCTTTCCAAACGATAAAGCTCCACAAGGCTTGTGGAAATGACAGATTATTCCCAGATGACTAAGTCGCGGGGAAGAGCAATCTTCTTGGGCTGTCCACGCAGTCCATCTATATAATAGTTTTCAGCTAAGTGATTGTCAAACTGTCCAACAAAAGCCCCACGAATGCGGGCACACTTCTCGTTGATTGAGTTAAGGCAAGGATTTGTCACATCCTCTATACTGTGCATAACCCTCTCGCTCATTCCGTAAGGTTTCATCTTGACATATATCTGCATCAGTTCCTCCCGATAGTCAGGCAGATGCTTGAAAATGATACCTTCTGGATGTTTCAGGAAAAGAATATATACCGCTTTCACAAGAGGTTCCATCTTTATCTCCATATCATTGTAGTCAGGCAGTATGATACGCATATCCTTTGTGACTATCAATCGGCTAGGTTTTGTCTTATTCTCAAACAGTTTTAGTATGAAGTTTCTGGGGAGTCCGCGTTCTTCCAACATCTTCATTCTATCATTAATCTCATCCACCAATTGTGCCGTTTCCTTGTCAGAATTCACCCACATGAATAGCATATCAGCATAATCATCCGTTGAACCCTCTTTAATTTCTGGTCTTTTTGCTGTGCAATACAAACCACCAAGACCATAATCAGAATGAACATCTTTAACAATTGAGTCCAGTTGCTTAATAATTGATTCATCATCTCCTTCTTTTAATGGGTAATAGTGTCCTTCAATATACCCTGCCCCATGATTCTTCCTATTACCAACAAAAAAGAACATTCCCTGTTTGATCTTGTCAGAATCTTCAGGATATGATAAGAACTGTAAGGGGTAGGATGAATCCATTTTAAGTTTCTCAGTCTCATTCATATCAATATTCGGACAGAGATAATGAAGAAATTGCTCATCTCCCTTTAATTCATCAGAAAGACGAGGAAGATAGACGAATTTGTACATGTGGTAGAGCCGTAGATCCTGATGGTTCATAAAAAAACGGTTCAAGCACTCATTATACCCGTTTTCCACATATACTATTTCTCGGACCTCGTTATACTCTTCTACAGCTAATGCCATTTCTTCTTCGAACTCAAACCTGTCAATGGCATTCAGCTTTCTCGGCAACTCTTTCCTCGTAAGTTCACCATTTAGATAAGCTTTTTCAATACGGTTGTCCTCTTCTTCTTTAGCCTTCAGCTCCGCTGCACGTATTTCCTGCTCTTTTCTCTGTTGCTCCTTCCATGCCTGATGTCCTTTATAACCGCCATGACTTTTCTGTTCCTTTAGATAATCGATGACCTCTAAGCAGATTATGAATAAAAATGCCCAAGGAATATACAAAGGTGAAAAAACAACCTGCAGAACCATATACCACTCGGGTCTCCACGGGTGGCCATGGCTTTTAGAAGAGCAATAATCTTCGTACAGCACTGCTATCCCAATGATATACATTAAGATGCAATAGATTATTAAAACAATTAGCCAAATGCTCATAACTACTTATCCATTCCTTTTCTTACATTGAAAAGATTTGATAGTAATGTCTCATGGCATGCATACATGTCATATTCTTTCACTATTGTAAATCCAAGGATTCTATAACCGTCCCAGCACTCTGACCACCCGAAAGGTCCAGAATGATTATATTCTTTAAACATCGAAGAAATGTCGTCACCCTTGCGAACCACAGTATCAACACGACTTCCTCCATTTCCGATACAATATTCTATAGACACTGGATTTTCGTAACATTCTTCTTTCCAAGGACCACTATATGCAATGATTGGAATCCCTTTTTCTGGTGCAGGGATTATCTCATTTTCCCATTTCTTCATAATTATTTCTTTCTTTATCCAATTACCCTCAGGATTTTCAAATGAAGGAATGTAATGATATGCAATAGGATATGCCCAAGAATCTTCTCTACCAATAAATGAATCTCCTTTTTTTAATGCAAGTAGTTCATATTCTATGTCAATACCCTGTCCCAGTCCACAACGAGCGACAAGAAAAAGTCCATTGTTAGGTGCGAATGTTTCCTTAGATAAGATACCAATCCAATAGTCTTGAATGGATACAATCTTTTCTATGTTAAAAGTCAATTCTTTGTTTGCTTCATGGCAAAAAGCAAATATATAATTGTCGCCGTATTTGGGTGAATACATTATATTCGAGATATGCCGGATCTTGACATCATCGTCCTTTTGGTATTTGATCTCATAAACGCCTTGGCGTTCAATTATTTCTTTTATGGATTCATTGTTCATGTCAGGCTGATATTTTACTTATATGAGATTATTATATATTATTCATTGATGATAGAAAACAGAATTGAGAATTAGTCTTCCCATGAGATTTTTCTTTCTTCTATTTTTGCTTCTATCTCTTTTAATGCTATATTTTTCGCCCATTCTTTATCGGTATCATAGCATGCAACATGCCAAGTATCCATTTCCACTCTGCTACAAAGAACCTTTACAGCAGAATGCTTGCCATTAGTAATTTCTTTAATAGAAAAGTCAAATAGATTTAAACATTCATTACTTCCTATAGGAAACTCTTCTATAAACAATTTAGATGCGGCCTCTGCATCATATATATGTGCTTCTCGATCCCAGAATTGTGGATAGATTAATCGCAAATCATATTTTAACTCATACTTGATATTTGCTAAAGCGCCTAAAGCAAAAATACTATTATAGTTACGCACAAAGGTCACAACCATGTATGGCCTTTCACTACTGAATAAAACATCTTTTGTGTTTTTTATTACAATTGCCATTTTATGAAGTTGTTTTTAGAGTTCATCCTTTAATCAATAATACTCTCGCTATCATCATTATGCTTGTCCTTATTCCGCAATACGCATTCTTTACTGGTATTTGCGTAACAATACACACAAAAATGACGACATGTATTATACATACCTATATCCTTACTAATCATGCAGCCGCAGATTTTACGCTGGCCCTTGTCTTTCAGATTCTTTGATTTCTCTGGGATTGGGGGTATCTCACCAAACATGTCACGTTCTGGCAACTTGCCTGTATAGAGATAATATACAAGTTCTTTATCATCTGCGAAGATACGTTTCATCAATTCCCCATCAATACAGCAATTATGTTCTATACCATACATCGAGAGTTCCATATCTTCTGCACACGTAGCCATCTTTAGATTCCACCCTTCCTGTTTCCATATCTCACGCAGTTTCACGAGTCCATCAACGATTTCTATTCGTTGAGCATCAGACATTTCTGCCTTTTCTACATCTTCTTTCGTGAAACATGAGGTTTCTTTGATTAAGTTGTTCTGTACCTTCCGATATGCCTTCACGTCAACGAAGCTGAAAACAAGTTTATCTGTATACCCCTTCAACTCATTGCCAATATGCCAAATGCGTGACAACAACATGCGAGGAGTTAGCTGTGGTGTTACAATGAGAGGATCAAAGCGCCATATTACCCTTTCTTTGCCTATCAATTGCGACAACTTCTTGAATGTGTCTATGCGTTTAACCACTGACGGAACATTGGGTTCAAACCCTTCTTGTAGATAGTCGTTCAAAGTGACCTGAAAATAATAATGTATCCTCCGTTTATCAAGTTCTGGAAGGAATGGAATAATAGGCTCAGGATTCTTAGTCCAAAACACTATTACCTTACAGTTCTTGAACGATATGTACATAGGTTGCTGGTTAAATGGATTAAACCATACGCAATAGCCTTTAGCCAAACGATTGAAAAACCACTTGGCATAAAAGGCCGGTATGTCCGTAGAACGGCTGGCAGAGATGATAACTGGTGCAGTTGCCTCAACTTGTTCGCCAGAGTCGGTTGTGATTATGTATTTATCTGATGCCATAATAATCTAAAAGCTCCTTTTCTACTTGTTCCGCTAATTGATTTGTAAATACTTTATGCAGAGAGGTTAGCTTGTGAGTATCCCCACGTCCTTCTTTCTTGCATAAATTTATAAAATACCTAATATGCTCTTTTCTATCATCTTTGTAATCTTGTCCTGTATATCTCCAATTTTGTTCGAGTCTCTTGTAAACAACGGGGGAAATCCCTTTAAACGAAGGGATATTAGGGAATGAATTGATTGAGTTGGGAAAACTGTGTTTCTGTTTTACTTTAATTTCTACTCCTTCTTTATCTACTGAAAAAGCATTAACAACAGATTGAGCGACATTTTGTAAACCATCCATAAAGCCATCAAAAAAACCTTTTTCTTGTTGAACTATTTTTTTTGTAGGTCTTTGCTTCTTTGAAGGTTTACCCATACGTTGTTCATAATCTGGCACGTAGTGTTCTTGCATTCTCTTCCACGTAGTACTTGGCCCATTCTTGCCAGGTTTCCAACCTTCAAACTTATCAAGCATCGTTATGAAAGCGAGAAAATCTTTATTATTCCCATTTTGATCAAGAGCATCTTCGAGAGAATTAAGGAGTTTTTGCTTATCTCTCTTTATTATAGATGCAGCAAATGCCCTAATTTCATTTTGCCAATCCTTTAGAGTCTTTTCTTCTTGATTCAAGGCTACTATTTCTTGGACCCTATTACCCAAGTCGTTCACAGGGATGGTAACTGTTTCCTCCTTAATTCCATCTTTTAGTCCTATTTCAGAAAAAACAATATCAACATCTATTAATGATTTTTCATTCATATCATTAATAAAATCACTTATGGCATTATCTGAAATGTCTGTTGTGTCCGTAAGAGTTTTAGAAAGAGTTGAAAAACCATTAAGCGCTCCAAATAAGCCATACACGAAACGTCTGTCTGGCAAGGAATCATTTCGTTCGTTCAAATAGTCTCTAAGTTTGTCCCACTCCCCTAAACCGCGTTGAACAAAAGCAGAAAAAGAACGTAGTATAATAGATCCATTGGAAGATAATTCAAAATTATCATATCTTGTAACATTGTTGTACAATTGTATTAAGTAATTATAATCAGGAGAACCTTTCCAACGATTTCCATATAGAGTGGATAATAGCTTCCCTCCTTCTTGGCTTACTTCTATTTGAGTAAGAGCCTCATTATTTACTAAAATGTAATTCAAAAGTTTATTATAGAAGTCGACGCGAACTTCTTCGTCTTCATTGTACAGAATGTTCAATCGTCCGTCTGTTTGGATAGAGCAAAATTGGAATATATTCTGTTCCTTCTTCGCAAATTCACTTAATGCTGATTTCTGTAACAGAAATGTTTGATTCACTAATTTGTTATGTCCATCAAAGATGTACAATAATTGTGATATCAGTTCCCTTATTTTATTGCGTCGAAAGCTATTACCTGTTTCGTCTAAGCCATCAAATCCATTAGTCCCAATAAATAACCCACACAAAGCTCCTCTTATCTTATCAATCTTCCAATCTTTCAAAACTTCATCTTCTATATCAGAAGTATGTTCAATGATAAGATTGTTCAATGTGTCGTTTGTCAATTCGAAAATGTCCTGTTTATCATCGCTCAAAACAAACTTGTCCTTGTATTGGTCAAAGAATTTTGCCTCATCACTTATTTCTATCCAGAATAGAGACTTTTTCAGATACTCTTCACTATTAAAGACAAAAAAGACGTTTTTAGGACTAATATATATAGTTTCGCATGCATAACAAATATCTGGTATGTTTGATTGAGCTACAATATTGTCCGGTATCTCGATTTCAATACACATAGGATATGACTCTTTATCGCTGATGATAGAAAATAAAGGGTATTTCTTAAATAGGATTATTTGGTCCTTAAACTTTTCGCATTCTTTTATCTGCTCAAATGTTTTTATACCAAATTTTCTTTTTCCATAATAACTATAAGGAGATATACTTCCAGAAGAAAGCACATTACTTACATTTAAAGTTGATGTTGGAATAAAGTATTTCATAAATGTAATTATTTAAAATGGAAAATTCGTTGAGCTTGAAGTCTTTTTATTTCCAAAATTGAATTTCCTTTGTGGTCCTTCATTATTGGCTTCGTATAATTCTGATGGTATTTGACTAATAATATAGGGCTTTTGTCCCGTGTACATAATATATAAAGAGGAATATGTTCTCGTAAGAGCTACATATAGAGGAGCTTTGTCATATCCAGGATCAGAACAATTGGGTATAAACACTGTTTCAAATTGGAGACCTTTTGCACCATGATATGTCATCAGATTTGGAGCGGCAGAATCAAAATCTTCACCCGTTGTTTGACTATCAATCACCATTGATGTTGGTAAATCGTTCTCAGTAAAATAACGATAGGCTCTTTTCATGCTTTCATTATCGCGGAATAGAATCCCAACACTCTTGAGACCGCCATTTTTGTTTTTAACTATTTTGATTATTTCATCAAACTGCTCGTTCTCCCTCGAATACTGAAAAACATGCGGCAGTTCAGTCCCTTCGACCAAGCAACGTCTAATGAAATTGTCAGCATCAGGTGTATTTGGCTTAAATCTAGGGTGAAAATATACAACAAGCCGTGCCATCTTTTTAGGTAATCTGTGATTATAGATAAGGTTGTCTATATCTTCTCCTGTTAAACCCACTTCATTTGCTATTTGAGACACCTCTGTCCTTGTGTCGATGAAAGAAAACAATTGTTGATCATCATCGCCAAATGCCACAAAGAATTGGCAATGGTTTTTCAGAACTTGGATCTCAGGCATTTTCAAGTCTGTGGCTTCATCTAAAATGATATAATCAAAATGACCTTTTTTCCACCCCAGGTTTTCCCATTCACCATTCTCGTTTATTACCCACTTAAAGCAGTGATTGAAACTGCAAATAGAACTTTTGAGTCTTCCCCAGATCCTGTCGTCTGAGTTCCCAACTGTAGGTTGAGTCCTTTCCTTTTGTGCTTCCGCAGAAACTCCAGCATTCATATATGTATTTAAAGCAACAGTTTTAACGACATAGAGCACCCTGTCATTATTGCTTAACATTGCTTTTGCTTTAAGAAGTGCAAGTATACTCTTCCCACTGCCTGCACCACCTGTAACAACTAAGTGCTGTGCTAGTTTTTTTTGAAGTACATTCTTTTGTTGGAGGTCTAGCTGTGACTCCTTTACATAAAAACTCTCTATTATCATAATCGTCTTATATTTATGTAAGAGGACAGGATGCAGAATCTCCAGCATCCTTAACACTCTCGTTTACTATTTCTTTTACATTACCTATTTCCTTCATAAATTTCTCACACAAAGTTTTTCTCGCAATAATCCGATATGCAACTTTAGACATATCATTTTGCTTTTGTGAATGAGAGATATAGAATCTCCGCTGTGTAAAACAAGAACTCATGCATTCAGGGTGCAATGCACAAGAAATCGGTAGCATAGTTGAAAACTCCTTGCTGTGCCCTGTTACGAACTTATTAACTTGCTCATTTAATAATTCTGGAAAGAATCTTGAACTTTTTTCATCTTTTGTAGTAACATCCAAAATAAGAAATAATCCAGTGCTATCCAAAAAGGAAGTAAAAGAGTTGCACATTAACAGGTAGGCATCTTTTATGTGTCCTCTAGATATCAACTCATTACACATTTTATTACATAAGATGAAATCGAAACTAAGACCACCTATATTTGTTTTTATTGTTTCAACATCGCTAATGCCATCTATCCGCTGTACATTTGTATATATTTGGATTCTCCTTTTTGTTTTTGTGGCATCTTGGAATTGGCTCACCAATTCCATCAATATATCTTGAACCAATTGATTACCATCAAATGAATAAATATTGATAGGAATGTTGCTTTCATTGTTGTTGTCTAAGATATGCAATAAGCCAAGTATTTCACCCCCAGAACCACAACCTATATCAAGTATATTTATACAATCCTTACGATTCAACCCTGAATTAATAGTTTCTGTTTTTATTATTTGTAAAAATAGACACAGACTTTCTCCAAACGATCTTGGGAAATATGTTCCTAAATATATAAGGAGCTCTTCTTCCGTAAGGTCCAAATTATATTCGTATCGCTGATGATCTGGTTGATACTTTGCTCCAAAGAACTCACCATATATTAACTCATCTAAATACGAAGGAAGTATTGCATGAGTAATAATTTCGAATCCAGAATTATTTTCATTCTCTTTCTTTGGTTTTTCCTGCAAAACTTCATCCATTTTAGAATCAGGATTGACGGTTTTATTTCCACATCCAAAAAATAGTTTGTTATTGTTAGGGACGAAAGACGTAACTCCAAAAAAGGACTCAATGGTTTTTTGATAATTGATGATATCTGTTTTATCAATTACAACAATATATTCTGTAAAAGGAAGGTATCCCTCATGCTCCCATGAAGGATCCTTGCCATCATAACAAGTAATTGAATATTCTCCTTGAATGATGCTGTCTAATCCCATCTTGTAAAACTCTATGAGTTCTTTTGTATCATTATTGTCTATAACCTTACTCATGTGATTATTTCTTGTAATATGTTTTTTTATCCTTGCAACAAAGATAGAGAATATATCTGCACCATACATCAATATGGCTTCATTGTCATGAAAGATGGCAAAAAGTGCAGTTGGCGCTGCAACGTTGCCGAGGGGTATAGAAATCACTTCTTGTCATTCCTCACAATCATTCCATTTAGGTTTTGTTACTTCTATTTACCACCTTATCAAACCTCTCGCTTACATCTACCATCCAATCGGGGAGTTTCTTCATTGCCTGATAGACTAAGGCATCGGGCATCGTCTTGTAATAGGCATAGGCCATGGGACCGGCAATAGCAGCAAGGGTATCGGCATCACCACCGAGGGAGATGGCGAGTTTGATGCAGTCAACATAGTCTTTTGACTCCAAGAAGCAGATCATGGCTGGACCTACGGAACCTGCACAGGTGGAATTGAATGTATAAGAGTCGTGGAAGTCGGCATATTTCTGATTTGCCCAGTCTGGATAATATTTGCTCAACAGATTCTCGCGGATGTAATCCTTGTCTTTACCGTTCTTCAGATGGAAGATTGCCAGAGCAGTGGCAACAGCTCCCTTTATGCCTTCAGGATGGTTGTGAGTTGGGGCGGCTGTCTCTGTAGCCATTCGTATACACTCTTCTTCTGTTTGTGCCAGCCATCCTGCAGACGAGCAACGCATGGCGGAGCCATTACCAAGACTGCGATATGGCTGAGGGTTATGATTAGCCATCCATTGTTTGAACCTACTGCCAAAGCCTGCATGGCGGTGTTCATTAGCACATTTCCAGAGATTCTTTGCCATGTCAAGATGATCGATAAAGGCTTCGGCACAGGCAAAGGTCAGTACGGTATCGTCCGTAAAGTGGGCTCTGCTACTGAACATCTTCACCTTGTCATAGTCTTTTATACGGTGCATCTTTCCCTCATACGCACTCCCAGCTATGTCACCAATTGCTTCACTGATTAGGTAATTCTCCATAAGCTTGTAGTTATGTCATCATGTTGCAAAGATATAGAATTGTTTCGAAAGTTCCAAGTGAAATGGGAAGTATTTTTGTGGGTTACTCCTTCACAAGGCTTGTGGAGATCGAATAATCATTTAACAACGGAAGAGGTTAGAAAAGCGGAAATGAACCACCCTCCATAATATCTCACCTATAACGATTCTGCCATCAAATCCTTACGGCCTATGAGGCTGAAAATGGTGATTTCGTTATCTTCGTTAAGGATTCTAAGGGTACGGAGAATCTCATTCAATGTAGAACCGCTCGTTGTTACATCGTCTATAACCAGCACATTCTGGTGACGGATCTTTGAACATAGTTCTGCGTCTTCATCGGATGCGAATCTAAGGAAATTCATCATGTAAGGACGAAAACGACTCTTTTTTACATCTTTTGCTATCGTAAAATAATCTTTCTGATGAATCAGGTCAAGCATCGCGTTGATGGATTTCTTTGCCTCTTCCTTCTGTGCTGGGGTATAACGTGGACGTCCATTCTCCAAAACATCATTCAAGTAGGATTGTTCGTAGGCATCCATATCAAAAGAAATACTAGCTGGTAATGCCTTTATGAGCTCCATTTTACGCAAAGTTGGTTGTGCAAACCTGTAGATATAACGGAGCATATACTGGTTTACTTTGCTCGAAGACTCAGGCATAACAACCAAATCATAGTCATATAAATTGATCTGTTTACCAAGATTATCAACAGCTTTCTTGATGAAATTGGTTAAATCGGGAGTGTCTTGCAACTCTTCTGTAAACTTAACATACTTGATAAACGCGCTACGAACGGGACCATCCACTTGCTCAGAGAACTCATAACCATAGTAGAAGCATTTACCAAATGCCTCAACCTGATAGCCATTGCCTGTCAGACTGACAATGTCCTCAGTACCATCATGTTCGAAATCGAACACAAACTTCTTCTCTGAATTGTCGTAAGTTACTCCCATAACAAAAATATCGTTTGCAAAGATATAGAATTGTTTCGAAAGTTCCAAGTGAATAGAAAAGAATTTGTGGGGTTCCACTTATTTATCATGAATTTCGCAAAACTGGGCAACATTTCCCGTAAAATGCGTAAAACATCGATGTGTAAAGGGTTTGAGCAACGGGATATGTTTCTCAAACATTTCCCGTACATACCCCGTAGATATCCCGTAGATCTCCCGGAAAGCTGAATTTTCGACAGAAGAACATAAGAACAAATAATTATTATAGACAAAAGAACAAAAGGACAAAATGTCTTGATGATAAGTATGTTTTCTTGATAGAAACTTTGAGAGCAAGCTCTCCCGTTTCTTCCAATCAAGCATACCTTTATTTCACGAAATAAAGCAGTTCGTAGAACTGTTATCATCAATCCATAAAACCTTCTTTGGTCTTTTAATACGTTTGGATCTGGAAGAAAGTACGTCATTCTCTAGGAGAAACTATGGCAGTTTCTGGTAAAAAGTGCCTCAAACGCCAATAGTGGGAACGTCAAACGCTGATAGTGGGAACGTCAAACGCTGGGAGCGTTTACGGCGTTCAGTGTTTTTTAACAGAAAAGGGGTAGTTTGTTAACGGATTTTTGCACGCTACGAGGGGTCGATTGTTGGTCATCTCAGATTTTTGTTGTAACTTTACAGGCGCAAAGTATGAAGGGGTAGCCGAGTTGTTCCTACATGATATTTACCCCTTCCGTCGCAATATGTTGCGCGAGCATGTTCCCTTTTACAAACTGGTATCGCAAAAGGCGCCGTAAAAGATGGGTGAGGGTTAGATCTACGGGGTATCTACGGGAAATCTACGGGAGATGTTTGAGCAACATATCCCGTCCCTCAAACCCTCTGTACACAGGCATTTCAAGAGATTTACGGGATATGTTGGGAGTTTTTCAAGAAAGACCATAATGCAGCCCTGCATCAGCGTGCATCATCATGATCTTAGAGAACTACGGTCTTGAACCAATCCTTGAGGCGGCCTTTGTACTGGTTCTGGGAGTCGGCCACGAGCAACAGGAGGAGGCGACCGTCGGTGAGGCGGGGACCGGCACAGATGCCTTCGTAGTTGGCCAAGGAGCGCTTGGTGAGGTTGAAGGAGGTGCGGAACTCGGTGAGCAGTTGTTTCTGCAGGAGTTGTCCGGACTGCTGACTCTTGGGGTTCACCAGATAGAGCTTCACATGGACGAAGGTGCCGATGTACAGCTTGGTTCTGCGTACCTCACGCTCGAGGACGATGAGACGACCGTCGTCGAGGGCTACCAAGCCGCTAACGCCCAAGGTGGTCTGTCCCTTCTTACCCTTGACGGCTGGGGAGTCGGTGCGGTATAGGTACTGACTGACGGGCTGGAGGTCATCACCGAAGCTCTGGAAGCGCAGGAGATTGGGAACCTTGTTTGTAATGGTTGGCATCTGTCCGTCGCTCTGCAGGGAGTTCTCGGTGGTAGTCCAGAACAGATGGGTGTTGGCATTATAGGTAAGGGCCTCGAAGCTGCGGTTGCGGTAGGTGTCGGCAAACACCTGGGGGATGTTCAAACGGCGCCCTGTGGCCTGTCCGTCGAGTTGATACTCGTAGATCTGTCCATCGGCCTCGCCGGTGAGAAACACGGTTTGCGTCTGAGGCACATAGCAGATTCCCTCCTCGTCGCGTGCCGACCGGTTATCGGTCTTGAATCCATCGTCGCGCACATCCAGGATGGCTCCTGTGGTGGAATCGGTGCGAATGGTCAGCAATCGGAAACCCGCCGTAGCCGACTTATCATTGACGACAGCATAGCGATCGTCTCCCAGCCATGCAATACCGCTGTAGTTTCCTGCCGGCACGTTCTTACGGAAATGCCGCTGTTTGTTGAGAACGGGCGATTGGGCAGAAAGGGTGATGGCAAAGCATAACAGAAGACTCACCCCTAACATCTTCCTGTTTTTAAGTGCTAAGTGAAAAACAGTTTGTTGGTTCATGAAAACTACGCTATAAACTTTTATTAATCTATTAATCGCTACAAAGATAATCATTATTTTGCAGATTGTTGTGTTTTGTCAGCTTTTTATTTACAGAGGCTCAATTTTCGCATAAAAATCCCGAGCACGCATACCGTACCCGGGATTCTATCGATTGTGCTTTACAGCGCAAAGTGTCTTACTCAGCGGCGGGAGCCTCTTCCTCCTCTTCTACGATGGGAGCTTCCTCAACAGCGGGAGCCTCCTCTGCTACGGGCTCCTCCACAACGGGAGCAACCTCGGGAGCATTCTCAGCTACCACCTTAACGGGAACAACTACCTCTACCTCCTTGTGGAAGTGTACAGTAGCCTCGTAGTCGCCCACCTTCTTGGCGTCGCGCATGGTGATGATCTTACGATCAACCTCGATGCCGAGAGCCTTCAGGGCCTCTGCCACCTGAGCAGCACCTACGCTACCATAGGTAACACCTGTAGCGGAAACCTTTGCGGGAATCTCGAGTGCCACACCCTCGAAAGCCTTTGCACGATCCTCGGCAGCAGCCTTCAGGGCAGCGAGCTTGTGAGCCTGCTGGCGCAGGTTCTCAGCCAGCACCTTCTTGGCGCTTTCGCTGGCGATAACACCTTTTCCCTGGGGAATCAAATAGTTACGGCCATAGCCGTTCTTCACGTTTACGATATCGTTCTTGTATCCCAAGCCGATAATATCTTCCTTCAATATAATCTCCATAATGTGTCCTCCTTTTTTATTTCATCATGTCAGTTACATAAGGAAGCAGTGCAATCTGGCGAGCACGCTTTACAGCCTGAGCCACACGGCGCTGATACTTCAAGGATGTACCGGTGATACGGCGGGGAAGAATCTTACCCTGCTCGTTCAGGAACTTCTTGAGGAACTCAGGATCCTTATAGTCGATATACTTGATACCACTCTTCTTGAAGCGGCAATACTTCTTCTTCTTCGTGTCGATAGAAGGAGCAGTGAGATAACGGATTTCTGATTGTTCTGCCATAATTAAGCCTCCTCTTTTTTAGCAAGTTTGTTACGACGCTTCTCAGCATACTGTGCAGCATACTTGTCGAGCTTCACGGTCAGGAAACGGATCACCTTCTCATCGCGGCGGAATCCAGTCTCAAGCGTTTTAATTACTGATGGCTCAGCCTTGAACTCAAGCAGGCAGTAGAAACCTGTTGACTTCTTCTCAATTGCATAAGCCATCTTCTTCAGTCCCCAGGTCTCTTCATTCAGAATCTCTGCACCTTTGTCGGTGAGTATGTTCTTGAATTTAGCGACCGTTTCCTTCATCTGTTCATCAGACAAAACGGGAGTCAAAATGAAAACGGTTTCGTATTGATTCATACTCTTTTAAATAATTAATAAAATAAAAAATTGCACTCGATTTACCCTATATGGGCAAAATGCGGGTGCAAAGGTAGTCATTTTCTTTGAACTATCGGCTTTGAGCTTGGAACTTTACTGATAGTTTAACAGTATTTAATACTTTCCGCTCTGTTTTATCCGTCTGACATGCAAGAAGATACCAATAATGATCAAAAACAGAGAGGTAAGGAGCACGCTGTTATAGCGAGTCCAGCCCACGATCAGACTCACAATCAAAAGAAGGGCACCGGCGAAAACCAGTGCCATTCCATAGTGTTCTTTGAATCTTGTTACCAA
Source organism: Prevotella sp. (assembly GCA_017651265.1). Classification (GTDB taxonomy): domain Bacteria; phylum Bacteroidota; class Bacteroidia; order Bacteroidales; family Bacteroidaceae; genus Prevotella. The sequence continues at coordinate 82,979 of JAGCDO010000062.1, forward strand.
GGATTGCATTGTCAATTTTCAATTTTCAATTTTCAATTGACTTTACTCCACTTCAGGAGTGATGAGTTTGTATCCCTTGCCATGAATATTGATGATCTCAATCTGACTGTCATCCTTGAGGTGCTTGCGCAGCTTGGTGATATACACATCCATGGAGCGAGCGTTGAAGTAGTTGTCGTCGATCCAGATGGTCTTCAGGGCGAAATCGCGCTGCAGGATCTCGTTGGCATGACTGCAGAGCAGGGCCAGCAGCTCGTTCTCCTTGGTGGTAAGCTTGGTCTGCTTGTCGTCGATGGTGAGCAGCTGCTTCTGGGTATCGAAGGTGAAGCGACCGATGCGGTAAACGGTGCTCTCCTTGTTCTTCTTACCACGTACACGACGGAGGATGGCCTCAATACGGAACACGAGCTCCTCCATGGAGAACGGCTTGGTGATATAGTCGTCGGCACCCAGTCGGAATCCCTCGAGGATATCCTCTTTCAGGATCTTAGCGGTGAGGAAGATGATAGGCATCTCTGCGTTTGCCTGGCGGATCTCCTGTGCCAGGGTGAAGCCGTCTTTCTTCGGCATCATCACATCCAGTACACAGATATCGAATTTCGTCTTCAGGAAGGCCTTGTATCCAGCCTCGCCGTCAACGCACAACTCTGCATTATAGCCTTTTGCCTGCAGATACTCGCGAAGCAGCATTCCGAGGTTCTCGTCGTCTTCGCACAATAAGATTTTCAACTGATCATCCATAGTTTCTTACTTTTAGATTGTTAATAATAATTATTCGTTTGAAATGACAGGAAGTGAGATGGTGAACGTGGTACCTTTACCATAGTCGCTCTCTACTTTGATCTCCCCGTCGTGGAGGTCAACGACCTTCTTCACGTAGGCCAGTCCGAGACCGAAGCCCTTGGCATCGTGCCTGTTACCGGTATGAACGCGATAGAACTTGTCGAAGATCTTCTTGACATTATCTTTCTTGATGCCGATACCCGTGTCCTTTACCGACAGGTACAGACGGTCCTTGTCGTTCCATGTCTTCAGATAGACATCGATGGGCTGATCGGGCTTACGGTATTTCACTGCATTGTCGAGCAGGTTGTTGATCACATTCTGGAAGTGCACCTCATCCACGAAGATGGCGGAATCGACAGCACCAATATCGGTATAGATCTTACCACCGGTATGCTCTACACGGAGCGAGAATGAGTTAGCAACGCTCTCCACCATTTCGTTCAGGTCGAGTTCCTTCTTCTTGAACACCGCTTTCTTGCGGTCGAACATCGACATCTGCAGTACCTTCTCCACGAGGAAGCGCAAGCGTTTCGACTCATCGTTCACCACACCACCCAGATGTTTGGTCAGGGCAGGTGTCTTGGGCACCGTCTCATCGTTGAGCATCTGTGCTGCCAGTGAGATGCTGGCAATCGGCGTCTTCAGCTCGTGCGTCATGTTGTTGATGAAGTCGTTCTTGATCTCCGTGAGCTTCTTCTGACGGAACACCAGCACGAGGGTGATGATGAAGGTGATGAGCAGCACGAAGGTGAAGATCACACTGGGAATCACGAAGCGCACACTGGAGAAGATATAGTTGTTCATGTCGGGGAAGTGTATGCGCACCTCACCGGTTTTGTTCTGCGGATCGTTCCTGAAGAGCTGCTGCTTGTAGATATACTCCTCGCCTTCGTCGGAATAGTCGGGACAGCGATACACTTCACGTCCGTCCTGTGTGTTCACGGTGAAATGATAGGGAATATCCACGCCGTTGTTCATCAGCTCGGTCTTCAGCTCCTTGTCGAGCGTCTTGAAGTTGATGCGTTCCTTCAGGGGCTTGTCGCTGGCGGTATAGAGGATACGATAGACCACATCGTCGAGCAGGGCCTTTTGATAGACATAGCGGTTTCTCACTATCTCGCGCATCGACTTCGTAGCCTCATCGATGGAATTCTTGTCGTTACGTAGAATCAACGCCTTGGGCACCTGCGAGGGCTTGAACGCTGTGGTCTTGAGCACGAACGAGGTGTACATGTTCCCGTTCTCGTCGGTCACAGAGTACTGGTGCGACTGCTGCAGGGAGCCGTCGGGAGCACCGCTTCTTGTTCCCAGGGAGTCGCGACTGTATGCGCGACGCTCTGTCTCGTTGACATCTTTCTCCAGATAGCGGAGCGTTTCATTCAGCTCGAGGTTTCGCGATGTCTGATAGAGCGCTTTGTTCACCGACTCGTCAAACTGCTCCTTCTTCAACTGCACCATCTCGTCGATGTATTTCAGCTGGAGGAAGAGCAGGGCCAGGAAACTGAAGCCCATGATCATCGCTATTGCCCAAATCGTTGTTTTCTTCATCGATGCAAAGGTAGTGAATTATCTGATTGCTTGTGTTGTTTTCGTTAATTGATTTGGTTAATTTTTGCTTAGTTAACTAGGATTGAACCTTGTAATTGACAATTATCAATTACAAGACGGAGGAAGGACGAAGGAGGAGGGAGGAAGGAGAAAACTACTGAGATACAGGCCTTATATATAGGATAGAATCATTGGCGCATAATGCTAATCTCCTTCCTCCTTCGTCCTTCCTCCTTCCTCGAATTCATGATCTCTTCACCGACTACGAGACTCTGGAAAAGCAGCGTCAGGAGGAGCAAGCCAAGCTTGACAAAGATTCGTACCTTGTTCATATATACTTTTGTCGGATAGCCTTTGGGAGTTTGGATGCTACAAGTCGATAGGACTCTTTTATCCATTCCTCAATCTGAGTATC
>JAGCDO010000063.1 GCA_017651265.1 Prevotella sp.
AGTCGATGTCGGGATTGACCTCCCTGAACTTTTCAGTAATATATAACTATTTCTTTCTTCTCTCATTTATTGAACAACCTTAATGGGACATGGGACATGGGACAATGGGACAAAATCTGTTCAATCATTTCTAGGGTTTGCGGCGCAAAGGCCAACCTATTCAGTATAACACAACTGTTCGTTCGTTTGTTTGTTCGCGATAATGTTTGCTCTCACGCAGAACCGACGAACGAGTGAGAAAAAGTTATACTTGTATAGTCTTTGTCGAGCGAGGAGGAGGAAGACGAAGTCAAATCGCAGAGAGCGCAGAGTTCACACAGAGAATTATGTTTCCCGCAGAACTGTATTCGTCCCGCTGATAATGATTTTTTTTCCCGCAGAAATGGCAGAAATGGCAGAAATTTTTCCATTTCTTTTCCGTTTCTTCTGCTGTAATTATAATTCGACCACGGATCTACCGGATCTCACAGATACTAAATATCTTGTCTAGGGACTATTTGGACTATAAGGACCATCCGTTCAATCCGAGTTATCCGTGTTCATGTTATCATTGTCTCTCACAGATCGCACTGATAACACAGATTTCTGCCATTTCTGCAATTTCTGCGGGACGAAAAAAACAGTTGAGTCTACGGGAAATAATAATTCTGTGAGATGCTTAAGATCTGCAATCTGTGAGCGATAATGAGAATCTTTCTGGAGTCCGGCAGAAAAAAGATAAGATTTATTTGGTAAAATGTAATTTTTAAGTTACCTTTGCACCATGGAAAAGGTTAGGACCGTTATCACTTATGGTGACTACTTTTATGATTTTTACGTAAAACAACCCCGAAAAGTACAGGTGAAGATTGCGAAAATCATTGAAGCGATTGAGCAGCTACCTGTTGTTCCTGCTAACTATCTTCGGTATATTGAAAATACTGATGGATTGTATGAGGCAAGGATTCAGTTAGGTAACAATATATTTAGGGTGTTTTGCTTCTTTGATGGTAACCAGTTTGTTGTCCTATTAACTGGTTTTCAGAAAAAGACCCAGAAGACGCCTTCTGGTGAAATAGAAAGAGCGGTAAGATTAATGAAACAATATTTTGAAGAAAAGAAAGGAGATAAACGATGAGAACTCGAACTTTTGAAGAAATCAAGGATGAGGTATTTGGCAAGGTAGGGTCTGCTGAACGTGATAAGCTCGAACGTGAATTGCGGTCTTTTAGAATCGGTCTGAAAATACGTGAGGCTCGTAAACAACTGAATATGACTCAGGAAGAATTGGCAGCAAGAATCAACAAGAAGAGATCCTTCATTTCCAAGGTGGAAAATGACGGGAGCAATATTACCCTAACTACACTTTATGATATTGTTGAGAAAGGACTTGGGGGCAGGGTTAATATAGAGGTACTTGTTGAAACACCTGCTTATGAGTTTGACCCCGAATTTGCAGCAGAACCATAAACTGTTTTTGTCGAGCGAGGAGGAGGAAAGCGAAGCCAAACACAGAAAAAGCTACCTGTTCCGTATTAAATAGTATTTCTGGAATAATTATGATAATTATGATAATTTCTTTCCAACCTATTATTCAGATTAGTGGAATAAATTATCCATATTATTCACATTCGTTTCTAAAACTGATTCTCATGGTGATTAGCGCAACTCATTTCTTAATCCCTAACGACTTGCACAATTCAAGATTTTTATCTACTTTTGCAAATATAAATAGATAGATTTATGAAATGGACAGTACTTGTTGATAATCGTACTAACAACCCAACTATCGAAACGGAGCATGGGCTTTCTATCCTTCTCGAAACGGAGAAGCTTAGCATCCTGCTCGATACGGGAGCCAGCGACATGCTGATGCGTAACGCCGAGCAATTAGGGAAAGATCTCAGCAGGTCACTCCAGAGGCCATCAGCGGGAGATTCTTTTCCAAGCGCGGTAATCTGCATAGCATTACTACGGAGTGGCCGGAGATCGGTGATGACAGGAAACAGTGGAAGAAATAAACGCATTGGGGCAAAGACTGAAAGCATTGTATCCTCATACGCAATTCTACACCAGTCATTGCACAGGCGACGCCGTCTTTGCCATCCTGCAAGGCGTGATGGGTAAAAAGATACATCCTTTTTCATGAAATGTTTGTGTTCCGAAAAGTCATTGAATCGGTTTAAAATAATTATCGTAATATGGAACAATTTAGAGAAATGAGGCGCAAACGCCAACAGCTTTCAGAAGAAGAAAGCATCAGCATACTACGGAAATCCACGGCTGGGACTTTAGCTTTGCTGGGAGACAACGACTATCCGTACGCCGTTCCTATCAGCTATGTCTATGCCAATGGCAAATTATATTTCCATAGTGCGTTGAGCGGTCATAAAGTCGATGCCATCCGTAAGTATGACAAGGCATCGTTCTGCGTCATTGAACAGGATGAAGTGCATCCAGAGAAATATACCACTTTCTTTCGTAGTGTAATAGCTTTTGGCAGAATCCATATCATAGAGGACGAAGTCGAGAAGTTGGCAACAGCCCGGATGCTTGGGAACAGGTATAATCCTAACCAAGAGGAAGCCTTGCAGAAAGAGTTGGAGAATGGCTTATCACGGATGCTGATGATTCGTTTCGACATAGAGCATCTTACGGGTAAAGAGGCTATAGAACTGATGAAGCAGCGAGAGCAGAGTCAAGCGAGCTTGAACTCTGCCGAGACGCGACAGAAGAAGACCGGAGGTCAATTAGTGAGAAGGCATCAAAAGTAATACCGACTTCCTGAGACCACAAACGGTTTCAAGAGGACTATGCAAACACATAGATAAGCGACTGGATGAGTTGGGCAGCAAAGACATATACCACCCATAGAGGGAGTGTTTGTCGGATACCTTCAGTCATTCCATTGAACACCTGCTGCAAAGAGAGGAAGGAGGCACTTAAGGAGCCAAAGACGATGGAGATGACGGTTACGGTGAAGGCGGCAATTGGTATCAGGGCGCTACTGAAGCTGCTGGGGAAAAGGGTTCCCGTGGCACTGAGCAGTACGGCATGGGGCGTAAACACAAGGTACAGAACCACCAGAACGATGAGTATGAAGATGACCGTTGCCACGGTGAGGGCGAACCGTTGACGATAGGACACCCTCTTACCATGAACCAGATCGGTGATGACTTGATAGAGTCCGCTGGTTCGGAATACCCCATAGCCGATGGCAATCAGTAACATCCACACCAAAACAGGTGTGGCCAGGTTCTCTGAGAACCGTCCCATGAACCAGCGAATACCCTCGCTGCTCAACAGAGAGTGTACATATGACTGTTGAATAGCCGAACTAACGATCCACGATACCAAGATCAGTAGGATCTGCAGGGCGGAAAGAACGAGGGTGAGCCAAGCCCAGAACTTAGTCTTCATCTGGAATAAGATTGTCTATATCAATAATACGCAACTCAAGGGCACGCACCACCAGACGGGTGGCGTTGATGCCAATGCCTCCGTTGCCATTGGGAAACAGTTTCTGAATGAGTTCGTTCTGACGTTTCTCCAAGCTCTTTACACCGAAAGGCATACCGCGCAGGTTGGTAATCTGCTCCTTGGTATAGCCCAATGCCAGATGACGGAGGAAACGCTCATCGTATTCATCGATCTCGTAATCAACGATAGCTTCCTGCTTGGCCAGCTGACTGCCCACGCTGTGCTTGAAGCGATCGATGATCTTCTCGAGGATCGGTTGGTTGAATACCATCTTCTTTCCCGACATCACACTCGACACATCGCCACGGGTAAGCAGCTCGCCGCTCTTCAGACAGATACCGTCGCATCCTGCATCAAGCACGTCTACCCACAGCTTTTCGTTCAAGATCTCACCCGTGAAGATCAGTACCTTCACATCAGGGTAAGCCTCCTTGGTATGACGGCATATCTCAACGCCTACAGTGGTAGAACCACCCAGTCCGAGGTCAAGGAGCACCAGATCGGGCTTGGTCTGCTTAATCAATCGCCAATAGGCGGGTTCGTTCTCTGCGGTACCGATAATCTCGGCTTCAGGGATTTCGTTACGGAAGATTCCTTCTGTGCCCTTCAGTTCCAGGGCTACGTCTTCGACAATGATGACTTTGAATGGATTCATGATGGGTTAATGGTTTTATGAGGTTCTTGGTTATTACTGGGTTGAAGTGTTCCTGCCAAGGTGACATGCAGTAATGTACTGCCATCGGCAGCTTTTTCAGCCGTGATGCCGCATCCGCGAAGGTTGGTGGCCTCGCCGTTATCTCGGGCTATCTGACGACAGATAAGGAACGGGATATTCTCTAACGAGGGTACAAACAGATCGCGGAACGGTAATTGTTTCATTTGGATATGGAAGGTAACATACCTACCGTCTTTCTCAGATGCTTCGATGGTGAGGGTTTTCTCTCCACTCTGCTTCTGGATGAGTTCGAAAAGATAGCGCAGCAGACTCTCATCGCCTGTAAGACGGGCACCATGAAGTACCACCGCCTTGCATTCTTGACGAACCGTTTCCATCTGTCGCATGGCCTGAGCCGAGAGTAGCGTATGGAGATCTTTGTAGTAAGACACCAGCTCGTCGATAGCCGACAGATGTGTATCGGTACCGTCGATGAGCTGACGGATACGAGAGGGATAGTACATGGTCTCATGCTTGAGCGTACTCAGACAGTTGTCCATGACATTATTACTGATATACAGCTTCTGCTGTTCATACTCCGTTCGTCGCAGCTCATCCTCAGAGAGCTCGATGGTAAGGTGCTGCGTCTGGTTAAACGCCACACTATCATGCAAGGCATGCTGTATCTGCTCCACTACCGACAGCAGGTTCTGCGGCCATTTCGAGTTCCCCACGGTCATGATGCGGTTCAGCTGTTCCAGTTTCTCCTCGTCACTCTCCTTACTCAGCAGCATGGAGTTGATCTGTTCCACCTGTTCCAGACAGAAGCGGTAATGGATCAGATGACGGTAATAGAGGAAATAATAAGCCACGAGGATGAGCAGGAGGAAGATGATGAGCAGGACCATGGCAATCGACTTGTTCGATTCAGAGCGCTGCATGACGCTGACATACGATTCCAACCGGTCGTCAGCCGACTTCTCCTTATACAACTGCGTATAGACCTTGTTATTATATTGGTACAGCTGCCAGTCGTGCAACGCCAAGGCAGCCACCGCAACCTCGTTACGGAGGAAAACGATCATGTCGTAATTGGTGGTCAGATGACGGTGGAACCAGTTGATCTCTGCAGGCTCAGTGGCGGAGAGTTCAAGTAAGTACAGGAACTGATCATCATCGGGATACACCTTTTGGTGGTCGCGGTTCAGATGGATGATGGCACTATCGGCAAAAGCGATGCTCTTGCGGTACTGTTGCTTGATGTTGTTCGAATACACACTGTCGGTATAGACCGATGCCTTCAGGATATCATCCGTGTCGGCTGAAGCGGTAAGCGAACAAAGACAGAACAACGGCAGAAGGAGTCGTAGGACACCTTTGGGCAGTCGGAAGGAGAACCGGCTCCCCTCCCCTTTTTTACTTTCAGCCTGTATGGTACATACCTGGAAGATTTGACTCACCTTCCTGTATTTCTCGATGATGCCCTTACAGTTCAGTAATCCGAAGCCATGACCGCCGCTGATCTTGTGTTTGAAGATACCTTCCAGCTCCTCCTCATCCAAGCCCATACCGGTATCAGTGATGGAGATCTCCACCGCATCACCGGTGTCATGACTCTCTATCGTCACCTCACCCCCTTCAGATGTGAACTTCCTCGCGTTATCCGCCAATGTGTTGATCATGAAGAGCGTCATGGTCTTGTCGGCCTTCACCACATCCATTGATGGATGCACCTGCAGAGTGATACCTTTCAACGTGAACGACATCCTGCTCTTGGCCACAATATCAAACAGCTCCTGTACACGGAAACTCTCGATATGCAACGACAGCTGTCCTTGCTGCAGCTGGATCCACTGGGTGAGCACATCATTATACTGATGGATCGTATCCGACAGCTCGGCCACATAAGCATAGCGACTCTGTCGTTTTACCTCATCCTCCCGACCATCTTTGAGCTTCTTCACTTCATGGATCATCCGGTCGATCAACGGTGTAATACTGTTCACGAGGAAGAGCTTTGCGCGGTTCTCTTCATGACGTTTCTTACTGTTGTCGATGAGGTTCTCACTGATGGCGCGCGATTCATTCAGTTCTTCGTATAATCCTTTTAAGTCGTTGACATGCTGCTCGTTATTCAACCTCCATTCATTAAGTGGCTCGAGTAATGAAGATAAGGAAGAAGTGTTGTCTTTTCTTCGGCGCAGGTAGTTGAACAGGAACATGGAAGCCGTCACCAGCAAGATCATCACCACCACGGCAATGAGCATGGCATTGAGCTGTCTGACCGACTGTCCGAGCTGTTCTGCCCGTGCCTCGAGCATTCGGTCCTGACGGGTACTGTCCTGCATGTCCAGGTAACGGTTCCTGTGGAAATTACTCAGCTCAATACTATCGATGGCAGCATACGTCATTGACAACCGTTCATGGATACTTGCCACCAGATCAGGTGCCTGATGCACGGCTTCGTCGGAATGCAACGCCTTGTCGAGGAAATACCCTGCTGCATTGTAATCGCCCAAGGCCCAGTAGCAGGAAGCCAGCGTACGGTAAGAACCAGCTATCTGATAGACATCGCCATAGTTGCTGAAGAGGATATGCGACTGCTCCGCGAGGTTTCCTGCAATGAGCGAGTCGGGTAATCCTGCGGGGTTGATGAACTTCATGGCCGGCAGGTTATCCCTGATGAGTACGTTTCGGATATCCGGTTCGAAGAGATGCTCACTGAGGGCTTGCATGGAATTCGCCTCCCAATATACACTACCATTGTGTAATGCCAGCTGGTAGCACTTCATCAGATAGTCCCATTCCTGCTGGTTCACCTCTTCCTTGGTTCCTTGCGTAATGATACCTCCGGCACCAATCTGATAGAGATAGTTCAAATACTGTGCCGTATCCTTCTCCAGTTCCGGATCGTTCTTGATGGTTTCAAGTGCTTCTATCGAAGCCTTCTCCAATCCGATATAATAATAATAGGTGGAAGCGACGATGGCCAGCTCACTTCTGGCATAGATCATTCGCTGACGCATTCGGGGAGTAAGGTTGACCGATTCCTCCTCTATTCGTCTTAATGACCTGCGTGCATTCTCATAATATTCGTAGAAATCCTTGTTGCGTGACACACGCTGACAAAGGCGCATCTGCTGAATATCGGCTATCAACAGCTCTATCTGGTTATCCGAAAGCATCGGTATGCTGTCCAGCTGACGGTATGCTTCCTGATACCTCATCTTAGCCAGACTGACGAAGGCCATGTTGTTCAGTGCCTCCGCCTTACCGTCGCTATAGTGTTCGGCCAAGGCAAATGCCTTGTTCGCATAATACCAGGTAGAGTCGAGATTCTTATAATGGAACGCATAGGATATATCATTCAGCTCATCCACTTCTTTGCGAAGAGAAGAAGAACAGGCTGAAAAACACAAAAGACCCAATAGGAGGAGTCCTATCGAGCCTTTTCGTAGCTTATTATCATGAACGTGCTTCAGCAATATAGCCTAAAGCCTCCTTGCACTTATTGGTTATATACTGCCAGTCATTGGCTTTCACCTTGTCACCAGGGAACAGCTTGGAGCCCATGCCGACGCAATAGACACCAGCTTTGAACCATGACTTCAAGTTCTCTGCCTCGGGAGCTACGCCACCAGTTACCATGATCTTTGACCAAGGCATCGGGGCCTTGAGTCCTTTCACCATGTTAGGACCAACCACATCACCCGGGAACACCTTTGTCAGGTCGCATCCCAACTCCTGTGCCTTACCAATCTCAGAGACGGTCATACATCCAGGACAATAAGGAACGAGACGACGGTTGCACACCGGAGCAACATCTGGATTGAACAGCGGACCTACCACGAAGCAGGCGCCTAACTGGATATACATCGCTGCTGTGGGTGCATCTACCACTGAACCGATACCCAAAGCCAGTTCAGGACATTCCTTGTCGGCCCATTTCACCAACTCACCAAACACTTCCTGAGCGAAATCGCCACGGTTGGTAAACTCAAAGGCACGCACACCTCCCTCATAGCAGGCCTTTACCACATTCTTACATGTTTCGAGATCTTTGTGATAGAAAACAGGTACCATTCCGGTTTCTCCCATCTTCTTCAATACAGCTATCTTATCAAATTTCGCCATAATATATTCTAATCTTTATACTCTCGCTTCAGATAAAATGTACCACAATCAACGGCAACCAGTTCCCATCCTTCGTAACCCAGTTGGTTAAGCTTATTCTCGATACCAATGATGCGAGTAATCACCTTA
>JAGCDO010000064.1 GCA_017651265.1 Prevotella sp.
GCACCAGAATCCAGCGGGAATGCCGGTACTCTAAGCGAAAGCACTCTGAGGACTCCAGGAATCATGACATGGAAGTTGTACTCTGCTCCGGAGGAAGTTATACTTTGCAGACATGAAAGTAGAAGTATTCAGGGATCGGTTCGGAAAGAGAGGCGGCACGCGACTGGAAGAAGCCAACACAAAAACTAGACAAAATTATGGCAGTAAGAAAAATATGCCACCAACGTGATTGACTTGGAGAACTGGAAGAACGCCAGCGGGTCTCCTTCGGGAGGCCTTCCTGACAGCCATCACGACCACGAGTTGTATGGGCTACGGACCGTTTTAATTAAATTATGAAAAATGGGCAGGCATCGTATTGATGTCAGCCCACTTTGTCGACTGTGAAATGGATATTGAAAATAAAATATTATCTTTGTAGGCAAAACGAAACAAACCAATAAGAATGAGAAAACTATTATTATCAACCATGCTGTTTGCGCTCGTTGCTTTGACGGGGCAGGCCAAGGGAAAAGACATTGTGTGGGAACAGCCCACGACTGAGTTTGGAACCAGTTATGGCGATGGATTCTTCAATCTGTCGTTAGACGTGACGAAGGTGGAACTGAAGGCCGACGAGACGGTGGTGTATATCACCGTGAAGCAGCGTTCGGACTTTGAAGGCTACTGGTTCCGGTTTGCGAAAGATACCTATTTGAAAGTGGGTGACCAGCGCTTTACGGTGATTAAGGCCGAGGGCATCGAACTCGACAAACAACTCCAGACAGGCAAGGACTTCCAAACCGATGTGGTGTTCCACTTTCCACCGCTACCCAAGGGCACGAAGGTGTTCGACTTCATCGAGGGCGACGGACAAGGAGCCTTCCAGTTTAAGGGCATCAAGCCGGTGGAAGAGCGCTGGAAGCAGATACTGCCCTCGTATTGGCGCGACGAGCAGGGCGACTGGAAGATTGCCTTCCTCGACGACTGTGCCATCTACGACTGCCAGTTCTGGACGTATAAGCAGCGCGATATTAACCCCAAGACAGGCGAGGCCCTGATGGTGCTTACCAACGGTGACAAGGAGCTGAAGGTCGCCATCGGCAAAAATAAGAATGGTATGCGCGCGATGCAGATTGGCGACCAAAAGGTGAATTACACGATGATCACCAGCCGTTTTCTGGCCGACTACCCCACGAAGGACACGCGCACCGACTTTGTCGACAGCGGCTACAAGGAGGATACCATCACCGTCGTGGGCTGGATTAAGGATATGCCCGAGCATTTCAAAAACCGGAAAACCTTCGAATTCGGTTCCTGGAACATCTTCACCGACAATCAGCAGACCGCCTATGCCGACTTGGACGAACAGGGACGCTTCACAGCGAAGATCCCCGTGATGAACAGTACGGAATTCTTCTGCGACTGGCAGCGCTGCTTCGTGCGCACGATGCTGGAGCCGGGCAAGACCTATTTCATGCTCTACGACTTCAAGGAGGGCCGTCGCTACTTCATGGGCGAGGATGCCCGCCTGCAGAACGAGCTTTTCAAGTATCCGCTCGACTGGAAATCGATGCGAATAGATGAGAAAAAACCGGATTTCGACAAATATCTGGTTTCGGTCGACAGTCTGATGAAGGCGCAGTATGCCTATATCGACGCCCTCTGCGAGGCGCACCCCACACTCTCGACGCGCTTTGAGAAATACAGGAAGGGCAATACGCTCTGTCAGCAGGCTGGTAACTTTGGACAGGCACGATTTGCCGCCCCTAACGGCCGCTTCCCCGCTAACGCCAGTCAATATGCCTATGATACATTCTGGACGAAGATGGAGGCGCCTTATACACTACATCGCGACCTGAGCCGTTTCCTGCGCGACTATCTCGACGATTGCGCCCGCTCATATCCATCCTCCTACTCGATAAACGTGTTGGACCACCTTGACAAAATAGCCTCGAATGATGAGGAACTGACGCTGCTTACAAACTGGAAGACGTGGATCACCGATGCCTCAGCAAAGGTTGAAGCAGCACCTACGATGGAAGAGAAGCAGAAAGTGGCCGAGGAACTGAACACCCAGAATAAGGACATGCTTGAGAAGGTGAACAAGATACTGAGTAACCCGAAGGCTACAAAGGTGTTTAACAGGTTCGCCCTCACGGCAGAGTTGAGAGACCATAGCAAGATGCTCGATTCGCTGAAGGCCGCCCCGCTCGTCAGGGATATTTTCCTGTCGCGGAAGGTCTATAATCTGGTTGACCATCAGCGCACGGCTGTTTCCCCCGATGTCATCGACACATTGAGGTTGTATGTGAGCAATCCCAACTGCATCGCATTGGTGGAAAAGATGAACAATCACTATCTGGCCATCGAGAACCGCGAGTTCGACAAACTGGTCCTCAAGTCGTCGGACGACCTCAAAGACCTCTCTGAGGGCGAGGCGCTGCTGAAGAAGATCCTCGAACCCTATAAGGGCAAGTTCGTGCTGCTCGACATCTGGGGCACGTGGTGCGGGCCCTGTAAGGAGGCTCTCTCCCACTCCACAGAGGAATATGCGCGGCTGAAGGACTACGATATCGAGTTCCTCTATCTGGCCAATCAAAGTCCGCAGACGGCTTGGGAGAATGTCATCAAGGAGTATAACGTCAGTGGCCCCAATGTGGCCCACTACAACCTGCCTCAGGAACAGCAGGATGCCATCGAGCGCTACCTCAACGTACACAGCTGGCCTACCTACAAGCTCTTTAATCGCGAAGGCAATCTGCTTGACCTGAACGTAGATGCCCGCGACATTGAAAACATCGCCCGCCTGCTGGATCAGATGAAATAACGTCTGAGACGTCTTAGCGCCATAACACAATAAAGGCTGGCATCCAAGCGGACGTCAGCCTTTTATCTTAGGAATGTAGGAACAATCTTAGTTGAAGAAGTACTTCACACCGACCTGGAGTTTCCAGCACTCTGCGTAGTTCTTATACGTCTCATAGGTCTGTGTGGGATACTCGCCACCAACCTTCACCATCGAGAAGACCGGCTTCTTATTATCATCCATACCCTCGTACTTCAGCACCTTGTTGTAGCTGTTGTTGCCTGTGGTGACAGACACCTTCGAGATGCCCCATGTGGAGTGAATCAGGTTGCCGATGTTCAGGAAGTCGAGGCTCACCTGGAACTTATGCTCCTGCTTGCCTGTCTTGAAGCAGAAATCCTCAGCGATACGGAGGTCGAAGCGGTGTACCCAAGGCGAACGGGCGGCATAGGCCTCAGCATACTCTCCCTTATGATTGCTCAGATAGCTGTCCTGATCGACATAAGACCAGAAGGCTCTGCGCATGTCAGGATTGTCAACAAACTGACCGTTGTTGAGCGAACCAATCTGAATCTCGCTGTCGTTGGCAGGGATATACATCAGGTCGTTGCCGATACCATCGCCGTTCATATCGTTGGTGTAGGTATAGGTCAGACCATTGGGCGAATAACCTGAGTAGAAGAGGTTGATGTGTGTACCACGAGTAAGGCCCTTGTGGGTGAAGGGGATGTAGTAGCCGACGGAGGCGATGAGCTTGTCGGGAACCACATAGCCGGAGCGCTGGACGGTAGCGAAGTTAGGACCATCGATGGTATTCAGGCCCTGCCATGTTGAGATGGGGTCGCTGCCAGGCAGACCGGACACTTCTTTCTGCTCGGTATGGGTATAGGCTGCCATCAGGTTGAGGTTCTCCAGCGGTGTGGCGTTCAACGTGATGTTGAAGGTATAGCCATGACCCTCAGAGGTATTCTTCAGCAGCACGGCATTCTGACTCTTGTTGCCACTGACCGTGTAGTCCTTCGGATAGATCAGACGGTTGTCGGCACCGTTGAAACGATCCCAGCCATCGTTATTCTTGATATTGATATTGTCGATGGTCACAGCATTGATGTTCTTGGTGTACATGAACTCTGCTGTAGCGGTGAAGGGGAACGATACGGGAATCTGATAGTCGAGGGCGATAGAGGTCTTCCACTGCTGCGGCATCTTAAAGTCACTAGCCACGCCAGAGATCTGATTGCCGGCTACGTGGTTGTTCTCGTTGAGCTCCGTAGGCAGACCCAACTTGGTGACCATCTCGCTGACATTGGTGATCATACCACCCACGAACTTGTCGAGGTTTGGATTATACTCACCCGTAGGCACACCGTTCTTATAAGAGGAGGTATAAGTCACCAAGTTCTGCACCATATTAGCGTTCGTCGGCATATTGGTGAAGAACACGAGGGGCAGACGACCTGTGAAGATACCCGTACCTCCACGTACCTTCAGCGACTTGTCGCCAAAGACATCATAGGTAAAGCCCAGACGTGGTGAAATCTGCAAGTTACTGTCAGGCCACTTACCAGTATCCACGCGCTGACCATCGCGGAACTCAAGGTTATAGATTGCATTATTACGGGCAAGGTCGTCGTTATCGAATGCCAGATTGTCGAAACGGATACCATAGGTAAGTTTCAGCTTGTCGGTGACATTCCACTCATCCTGTGCATAGAAGCCCAACTGGTTGAAGGTGACCTGAGCATTAGGATCACTCTTGCCATTGAAGCCGTAAGTAACAGCGAACGACTCAGGACGGGCCTGATTCAGGAAATCCTCAACGCTGTTGTAACGATAGTAACCCGTACCATTACGCATATAGGCATTGTTGGCCATCTGATGCTCGAAGCTCAGTCCGGCTGTAATCTTATGAGCTGCCAGATAGAGGGTGAAGTTGTCGGTGATGTTGGTAATCTTGTTCTTCACACCATTGTTATAGGTGAAGAGCTCGTAACCCAGCGACATATAGGGCTCCATGATCTGATTACCGTTAGCATCCTTACCAGCCATGATATCGATGAAGGGGAACTCGCTGGAATCAGAACCACGCATATCCTCGATATTGGTATAGGTGAAGAGCAGCTGGTTGGACATCTTCTGTCCGAAACGGCTGTGGAGGTCAGCAGAGATTGAC
>JAGCDO010000065.1 GCA_017651265.1 Prevotella sp.
TATTAATATAAATATAATAATATTACAATATACAACTATTTCTTTCTTCTCTCATATCATGAACCACCTTAATGGGACAAAGGGACAAAGGGACAAAGGGACAAAATACTGTTCGTTCGTTTGTTTGTTCGCGCCAATGATTTTTTCGGTCCCGCTGTATTTTATTGATTTTTTCGGTCCCGCAGAAATGGCAGAAATGGCAGAAATGGGCTTCGCCCAGCCATGCGGCATGATTATCTATAGACATTAGAATCAGTGCAATAATAAATTTCTGCCATTTCCGCCATTTCTGCGGGACCAAAAAAATAGTTCTGCGGGAAATAATAAAAGTACTTTCGCTCGGAAAAGAAAATTGGTCTTTTCTTTTGCTTTTCGCTTGGTTTGCACTACCTTTGACTTCGTCGAAAGTAGGCTGCACCTCGGAAAAGAAAAGAAAATTGGTTTTTTCTTTGCTTTTCGCTCGGTTTGCACTACCTTTGCAAAGGATCTTCTAACTTGTTATCAAATATGGAATTCGAGATCAAAGATTGTCAAGACTACGAAGTGGCAAAAGAACTCATTCGTGAGTACTCAACGATAAAAGGTGCAGAACAGTGTTTTGTGTCTCTAAATAAAGAACTGGCCGATTTAGACGCCTTCTATCAGGGCGGTGCTTTACTGATTGGCTATGAACACATGATTCCGATGGCCACCATCGCCATCAGGAAAGTAGATGCCCACACATGTGAAGTGAAACGACTTTACATCAAACCCAAATACCGCGGAAAAGGCTATTCCCGGTTAATGGTTGAGACCATGCTGAAAAGAGCAAAGGATTTAGGATTTAAGAAAGCCTGTCTGACGACCAAGCCCGCAGTGATGGGCGTTGCATACGACCTCTACAAACGCATGGGCTTTGAAGAGATGGAGAACAATGAAGGAACTGTATCAATGAAGATCGCTTTATAGCAATGAAACATAAGATATTATTTGTATGTCATGGAAATATCTGCCGCAGTCCGATGGCAGAGTTTGTAATGAAAGATCTTGTCAAACAGGCGGGATGCGAAGAGGACTTTTACATTGAATCGGCTGCCACCTCCACCGAGGAAATCGGTAACGAGGTATACCCACCGGCCAAGAGGAAGCTGGCCGAGCACGGCATTGGCTGTAAGGGGAAAACAGCTCGGCAGATGACACGGAAAGACTACGAGCGCTTTGACCTGCTGATTGGTATGGACACCTGGAATATCCGTAATATGACGCGCATCTGCGGCGGCGACCCTGAGGGTAAGATCCAGATGCTGCTCGACTTCACCAACCGACCTGGTGATGTGGCCGACCCGTGGTACACGGGGAATTTCGAGGCGACATGGCGTGATGTATTGGAGGGATGTACATGTCTGCTGAGGTTTTTGTCAAAAAAATAACAGACAGTTTCTTGCATTTCTCCTAAATTTTGCCTAAATTTGTACCCAGAAAAAACTTATCCTTATGAAAACGAAAAAGAACAACCCTATTAGCCGACGTGATTTCATCAAGAAACTTGGTATCGGCACTGCCTCCACTGCTGCTTTGATGGTGATGGAACCATTCAGTATGATGGCCAAGAAGCAAGATGGCAATACGCCAGTGGGTGATAACAAAATGACCTATCGCGTTAACCGTCGCTCGGGCGACAAGGTGAGTCTGCTGGGATTCGGTATGATGCGCCTACCCCGTAATCAGGAAGATGTGAACCAGTTGGTTGACTACGCCCTCGCCCATGGTGTGAATTATTTTGACACAGCACCCGCATACGGTCGTTCGGAAGAGGCTACAGGTATCGCCCTGAAGCGTCATCCCCGTAACCAGTACTATATCGCCAC
The DNA here is from genome assembly GCA_017651265.1 of Prevotella sp. Lineage (GTDB taxonomy): Bacteria > Bacteroidota > Bacteroidia > Bacteroidales > Bacteroidaceae > Prevotella. The sequence goes on from JAGCDO010000065.1 coordinate 1,848, forward strand.
GAAGATGTCGAACCAACGGTCGTTCGGCTTCGATGAGTGCAAGCGGATGTATGAACGCTCGTTTGAGCGGTTGCAGATCGACTATATCGACTACTACCTGATGCACAGCATCGGCGGCAGCGGTATGGATGAGTTCAACAGGCGGTTCATCGACAACGGACTGCTCGACTTCCTCTTGGAAGAGAAGAAGGCAGGACGCATCCGTAACCTCGGATTCTCCTACCACGGTAATGTGGAGGTGTTCGACTGGCTGCTCGACCATGATGATAAATACCATTGGGACTTCGTGCAGATCGAGCTGAACTATGTTGACTGGCGGCACGCTTCGCTGGGTAATGGCGGATGGAAGAAGGATGCTGACGCGGAATACCTGTATAACAAACTGGAGAAGACCGGTATCCAGGCGGTGGTGATGGAGCCCCTGCTGGGCGGTCGTCTGGCTAACGTACCCGAGGAGTTTGCAGAGCAGCTGAAGGCACAGCGACCCAATGACAGCATCGCCTCATGGGCTTTCCGCTGGGTGGGTACACTTCCCAATATCCTAACCGCGCTGAGTGGTATGAACAACATGGATCATCTGATTGACAATGTGAACACGTTCTCACCACTGGATCCCTGTACCGAGCAGGAGAAGGCGCTGCTGGCAAAGATTGCCGACGGCATGAGTGGCTATCCCATCATCCCTTGTACGGCCTGCAGCTACTGTATGCCGTGCCCTTACGACGTGGATATCCCCAAGAACTTTGCCTATTATAACGAGGCCGTGAACACGAAGCTGCTGCCACTGCCGGATAAGACAGCAGCCGACTATGCCAGCAGGCGGAAGACCTTTGTGACTGGCTATAAGAAGGCCATCGACGAGAAAGCATGGGCCAGTCAGTGTATGGACTGCGAGGAATGTCTGAAGAAATGTCCACAGCAGATCCGTATCCCCAACCAGATGGCACGAATTGTGGAACTAACAAGAGAATAAAATAAAGAATCATGAAAAAAATTATCACTATCGTACTCATGTTGCCTTTTGCCGCGATGGCATGGGCACAAAGTGTTTCTGCGCTCGATCTGCTCAAGGCTGATCCAAGAAGAGCCTACGGAACTGACTATCCTTATTCATTTACAACCAAGCAGCTTACTAAAGCACCGAAGGGCTACAAGGCGTTCTACCTGAGTCATTACGGTCGTCATGGCTCGCGCTACTACTGGAACGCGAATCTGTATAGGGAAATGGAAACCCTGCTCACTGCCCAGCATGACAAGAAGAACCTTACTGCTGCAGGCGAGGCTTTCTATCAGAAGTTCATGGTGGCCAAGGATGAGCTGGCAAACGGTGTGAGCGAGCTGAGCGACCTGGGATGGGAGCAGCATCAGCAAATTGCAAGGAAGATGTATAACACCTTCCCTGATATCTTCAAGAAGGGCGGTAATGTATATGCCATCTCCTCGCTCACAGGTCGTTGCGTATTGAGCATGGCTTCGTTCTGTTCAGAGCTCACACAGTGTAATCCGAAGATCGAGATCCGTCAGGAGTCGGCACGTAAGGTGCTCGATGGCGTGAAGCCGGATGACAGGCAGAACCCCATCAGACATAAGTACCCGAAGTCAAGACCGCGTTTCGAGAATAACCGCAAGCAGTTCCAGTTCAGCGACACCACCTTCCGTCAGAGAATCGTGGCCCGCGTATTCAACAGAACCGACAGTCTGTCGAATGTCAACCACATCGGCAGTAACCTGATTAACCTCTATACCTCGCTGCCCAGCATCGGACATGAGGGCATGATGGGTAATATCATCACCGACGAGGAGATTGCAAGTCAGTGGGAGAATGATAACCTGGGTTCTTATACCTGGGTGTTCGAACCTCGCTACGACATGATTCCTATCCTGCAGGATATTATCAAGAAGGCTGATGCCGTGCTGAACGGCAGTAGCGATAATATTGCTGACCTCCGTTTCGGCCACGACACTTGTCTGGGACCGCTTACCGTGCTGATGGGCCTCAACGGCGCTGATAAAGACCCGGTGGATCCCTATGAAGTGAAGAACTGCTACCAGAACTGGGAAACCGGTAAGGCATCAAACCTCCAGGTGGTGTTCTACAAAGGAAAGAAGGGACCGAACGACATCCTTGTGAAGTGCTTACTCAACGGCGAGGAGGTCACCCTGCCCGTTCCCACCACCCAGGCACCTTATTATAAATGGTCTGATTTCCGCAAGTTCTACACCGATCGATGCAATAGCATTAAGGATGAGGGATAATCCTTTTCGAAGAAGGATCTATTTCGAGGAAGGAGGAAGGACGAAGGAGGAAGGAGAAATGATTTGTGGAATGAGGAATGTGGAATGAGGAATGAATAAAGAGCAGCCGATTGGCTGCTCTTTTTGGTTATTGATTGATAGAAAGAATGGGCAGAATGGGCTTAATAGGCAGAATGGGCTTAATTGGCTGAATAGGCTTAATGTAATGGGCATTATAGGATTTAATAGGGCCTGGCGTAAGCCGACAAAAAGCAAAATCGGGCTTTGATGCCCGATTTTACCGCTGAAAAGCCTGAAAATTGGCGGTACCCGCAATTTTCAGTTGAGCCCCTCCATATAGGGAGGGGATGGGGGTAGGTGGATGTTTCTTTTGCCTCTTTTCTTTGCGCCAAAGAAAAAGAGGGAAGAAAGTTTGTTTCTTTACAAAGAAAAAAATTATTTATAGAGAAACCTCTTTATACTCATTTTCGGCGTTTTCTCAAACGGCAAATCCATCATTTCCACCTTACTGATTCTACTATACACAGGCAGGGCCTTGTTGGCGGCTGTGCGGATCTGCTCGGGGATGCTGTTCCTGGATGCTGCATCCATATCTTCTGGAATGTCGGCATACACTAGTGCCACGAGCTTACCATTGCGGTCAACCACAATGGATTCAACCACATACGGACAGCCCGACAACACCGATTCCACCTCCTCGGGATAGATATTCTGCCCCGATGAGTTGAGGATCATCGACTTGATGCGCCCGCGGATGAAGATGTTTCCTTCATCATCAATCGTACCTAAGTCGCCTGTTCGGAACCACCCGTCATCAGTAAACGCCACAGCATTAGCTTCGGGGTTCTTGTAATAACCCACGGTGATATTCCGTCCTCGTGCCTGAATCTCACCAGCCACATTCTTCGGATCGGTTGAATCGATCCTGATATCATGAACAGGCTTACCACAGGAGCCCGGAACGAAATCGGTCCACCACTCCCAACCTAACAGCGGACAAGCCTCTGTCATGCCGTAACCCACCGTAAAAGGCAGGCGCATCTTCTGGAAGCATTGCTCCACCTCGGGTTTCAAGGCTGCACCGCCCATAATGAAACAACGCACCTTCCCGCCGAATGCGGCTAACAGCTTCTTGCGCACAGTACTGTATATCAACTTGTTGACTCGCGGAATATTCAGCAACAACCTCATCTTCTCCAGTGCCGGCTTGATGGAACTGGCATATACCTTTTCCATTACCAGCGGTACTGTAACCACCATATAGGGCTGCACATCCCGCATCGCCTTCAGAAGGGTTGTGGGCGAAGGTGTCTTACCTAAGAAATACACGGTAACGCCATCCACATTGGGATGGATGAACTCAATGGCCAGTCCGTACATATGGGCCATGGGGAGCATGGAGACAATGGTCTCACCCGGTTCGTTGGGGAAATGACTGTTGGCAAAATCGTCGGTATCGGAAAGGGCACCATAGGTGAGCATCACGCCCTTGGGGTTTCCGGTGGTTCCGGATGTGTAGTTGATGATGGCTAACTTATCCCAGTTCTTGGTGGAATAGGACACTTGCTCGGGCTTCATCCACGACGGATGCTGCTGCAGGAAAAGACTCTCCCTGTTCTCCCATGCTTGAGCCACCTGCTCATCACGATGCCACAGTAAGGTACTGTCCTTTACATTGATGGCAGCCTTGAGCGCAGGCATCTGAGCAGGATTCAGCTTCTTCCAGATATCCTCATCCGTGAAAAGCATCACGCTATCTGAGTGGTTCGTCAGGGCCGACACACTGTTGGGGTGGAAGTCGGCCAAGAGCGGAACAGCCACACAGCCGTTCACGTTGATGTCCCAGAAGGCAATGGCCCACCGAGCAGAATTACGGGCGCAGATAGCAATCTTGTTGCGTTTGGTGATTCCGGATTCGTTCAGGAACAGCCGGAACATCTCGATGTGCTTCGCTAAGTCAGCATAGGTAAACGACTCCCCCTCGTAGTCGCACAGGGCCTTCTGGTCCCAGTGCTCACGGATGGTGTCCTCCAGTTTCTTCAGATAGTGTTTCATGGGCTACCGTTTTCGTTTTCAATACTTTCTAAGATAATTTCTGCAAAGATAAAACTTTTTTACTAACCCACAAAGTTTTTGACCAAATAATAAGCGCAAGCCGTTTCCGACTTGCGCTTCAGTATTTATTCCCATTCAATAGTTCCTGTGGGTTTCGGGGTGAGGTCGTAGAGTACACGATTCACACCGGGAACCTCAGTGATGATGCGCTGGGTGATGTGGTGCAGAAGGGAATAAGGAATCTCCTCGATGGTTGCGGTCATGGCATCTCGTGTGTTCACGGCACGGATAATGACGGGCCAATCCCAACTGCGCTTGTTGTCCTTGACACCAGTGGATTTGTAGTCGGGCACGATGGTGAAATACTGCCATACCTTGCCTTCCAGACCGTTCTTGGCAAACTCCTCACGCAGGATAGCATCCGACTCACGCAGGGCTTCGAGACGATCACGGGTAATGGCACCTGTGCAACGAACGCCCAAACCGGGTCCTGGGAATGGCTGACGGAATACCATGTTATCAGGCAGACCGAGTTCCTTACCAACTACACGCACCTCATCCTTGAAGAGCAGCTTGATGGGCTCAACCAACTCGAAATTCAGATCTTCGGGCAGACCGCCTACGTTGTGGTGTGACTTAACAGGACCAGATTCAACGATGTCGGGATAAATGGTTCCCTGAGCCAGGAAACTGATACCTTCCTGCTTACGGGCTTCTTCCTCGAATACACGAATGAACTCAGCACCGATGATCTTACGCTTCTGCTCAGGATCGGAAATGCCTGCCAGCTTGTCGAGGAACCTATCGGTAGCATCTACATACACCAGATTAGCATCCAACTCATCGCGGAATACGCGTACCACCTGCTCGGGTTCGCCCTTGCGCAGCAGACCGTGATTCACATGAACAGAAACCAGTTGCTTACCCACGGCTTTGATAAGGAGGGCAGCCACTACGGATGAGTCAACACCGCCTGAGAGAGCAAGAAGCACCTTCTTGTCACCAATTTGAGCACGCAGCTCACGAATCTGTTCTTCAATAAATTTCTGGGCCAAGGCTGGAGTGGTAATGCGCTCCATAGAGGCCGGACGTACGTTTCCTGTTGTCATAATTATGAGTATATTGTTTAATGATTTATCCGGTAACCTTATTGCTATCTACTCTCCTCCCTTTAGGGAGGGGCCGGGGGGTGGGTCTTACTCCCACTCAATGGTTGCTGGTGGCTTGGAGGAGACATCGTAGCAAACGCGATTAACACCACGCACCTTATTGATAATCTCGTTAGAGACCTTCGCCATGAAGTCGTAAGGCAGATGAGCCCAATCGGCAGTCATAGCATCGGTAGAGGTTACGGCACGAAGGGCTACTGGGTGCTCATAGGTGCGCTCATCGCCCATCACACCCACGCTGCGGACCTTACTGAGCAGGATGACACCTGCCTGCCAGATCTGGTCGTAGAGGGAAACTTCGACTTCGTCGGAGTTGACAGTTGACAGTTGACAGTTGACAGTTGGCACGCCTGCTTGCAAAACTCGACGTGCCTCTTCTCCTGAGAGTTTCACCTTATATTCTCGGAGTCCTCTGATATAGATATCATCGGCATCCTGCAAGATACGCACCTTTTCTGGTGTGATGTCACCTAAGATACGGACAGCCAAGCCAGGACCGGGGAAGGGATGACGGGTGATGAGATGCTCGGGCATTCCCAACTGACGACCCACACGGCGCACCTCGTCCTTGAACAGCCACTTCAGCGGTTCACAGAGCTGCAGGTTCATCTCTTTGGGCAGTCCGCCTACATTATGATGACTCTTGATGACCTTTCCTGTAATATTCAGACTCTCAATACGGTCGGGGTAGATCGTTCCCTGAGCAAGCCACTTCGCATCGGTGATCTTCTTAGCCTCAGCATTGAATACTTCCACGAAATCACGACCGATGATCTTGCGTTTCTGCTCGGGGTCACTTACACCTGCAAGATCGGCAAAGAACTTCTCTGAAGCATCTACACCAATCACGTTCAAGCCCAGCACCTTATAGTCATCCATCACCTGCTGGAACTCATTCTTGCGCAACATTCCATGATCCACGAAGATACAGGTGAGGTTCTTACCGATGGCCTTATTCAGCAGAACGGCTGCAACCGAAGAGTCAACACCGCCTGAAAGACCTAAGATAACCCGATCGTTGCCCAACTGCTCTTTCAGCTCGGCCACTGTGGAATCCACGAACGAGGCAGCACTCCACTCTTGCTTGGAGCCGCAGATGTCAACCACGAAGTTCTTGAGGAGCTGTGTACCCTGCAACGAGTGGAATACCTCTGGGTGGAACTGCACGGCCCATACAGGCTGTTTGGTGCTGGCAAAGGCGGCATTCTTAACGTCCTTAGTACTACCAATCACCTCGAAGTCGCTTGGGATGGCGGTGATGGTGTCACCATGACTCATCCACACCTGCGACCCCTTCTCGAATCCCTTGAACAGAGGGTTGTCGAGATTGATGGTCTCGAGGTTGGCACGTCCATACTCGCGAGAGTCTGCCTTTTCCACCTTACCACCCAGGGTGTGCGAGATAAATTGTGCGCCATAGCAGATGCCCAACACAGGCAGACGACCAACAAACTGGCTCAAGTCAACCTTAA
>JAGCDO010000066.1 GCA_017651265.1 Prevotella sp.
GTCAACCAAGGTGGCGCAAACGTAGTTGTACTTGGTGAACCACTGCTTAAACGTCTCATAGTCATCGCCCAGATCCTCTTTCCACAGTTCGATATACTGGTAGATACATTCCTTCAGGTGGTGTCCGTTGAGGAAGATCAGCTCGCAGGGCATGATAATCAGACCTTTAGTAGGGTCGCCATTGAAGGTCTTGAAACGTCGGTAGAGCAACTTCACCAACTTACCAGGATAGCTGCTGGCAGGCTTGTCAGTGAGCTTGCAAGTATCGTTAAAGGCAATACCCGCCTCAGTGGTGTTTGAGATCACAAAGCGAATCTCTGGCTGTTCAGCCAGTGCCATGAAGGCTGCGTTCTGCGAGTAGGGGTTCAGCGCCCTGCTGATAACATCGATGCGTTCGAGGGTGTTCACGGCCTCACCGTTGATTCGTCCTTGCAGGTTCACATGGTACAGGCAGTCCTGCCCGTTCAGCCAATCTACCATTCCTTTCTCTATCGGCTGCACCACCACGACACTTCCGTTGAAGTTCGTCTTCGCATCCATGTTCCAGATGATCCAGTCAACAAAGGCGCGAAGGAAATTTCCTTCGCCAAACTGAATGATCTTTTCAGGCATCACGCTCTTAGGCGCGGTATGTTTGTTTAATGCTTGTAATTGTTTCATGATTAATGATAACCTCTCGGTTGTTACAATATATAATCAAATTTGATTTCAGGATACAAAGATACTCATAATTCCGCAAATATCCATCACTTTGCCAATAAAAATGAGTGGAGTAGGTAAAAATAGACATTTTTCTTTTGTATTCCAAATCTTTTTCGTACCTTTGTATGCTGAAAGACATATTCGGAAAACACCGAACAATGCTTTATAAGGACTATCCGTATAGTCCCTATCCTATAAATAGGGACTTATAGTCATAGATGAGACCTATTTTGGATAGGTCTCGACATCTATGACATCTTTAGTGAATAAATCTATATATATGAATAAGGCATATGAATAAAACAGACATCGTGATGGGCGCAACGAGCGCCAGGAGTTACAGTCGTCATTGGAGAGCCAAACGACTGTCATGGAACGCTATCGGTAAAATCCGATACTTGTTCGATGGGGCAGTGGAGTATATGGATCCTGTAACACTCTGCTACCCGCAGGTGAAGTTCAACGAGTTGCGCAAGGCACTCGGTTTCAAACAGGATTCTGAACTCACCTCACTAGTGGAGCAGTCGGATTGCTTTCGTATTGTTCGTGATAGAGAGACAGGGCAGATGGCGGCCTTTATGACACCGTTAGTGCCCGATAGGTTCAAACCAACCGGTAGTCAGGAGATCATAGAACCTTCCATTAACCATGCTATCTTTGATTGCAAGGTCAATGCGCTTGTGACCACTAACGATCATGACAGGATAGCGGAAAACCTTTGTGCCCACAAAAACGGTATCAACATGAAGATACTTTTAGCAGGTAACGTACCCCAATTCCATGTGAAGCCCAATGATGAGGCTGTCAAGCGCATCAGCGACGGACTACAGAATTTGTTCTGCAATCCAGAACTTCAACAGTATTATTTTGGCGAATTCCTTTATCACTACCAGCACAAGTATAAAGTCGATCTGAATGAGGCAGAAAGAGTGCTGATAACGTATCTCGTGCTGCATCTGACGAAGCACATGGCTTGTCGGGTGGGTATTGAGAACTGGCCCAGCGAGGCTATTGCCAAGTGGGTGAAGAACTACTTCGGGCCGAAAAAGCTTGCATACGTGATTACAGATGCACATCATATTTGGGAAAAACAACAAAACAACAATCAATATGAGCAAAATCAATTCTAAGGATGTACCTAATGGTTATCCACTTTGTGTGGTAGTTGACTGTTCTGTAGCTAATCATTGCCTACGCCAGATGGCGATGCAGGTGCTTACGAAGAAGAACCACCTTGTCACCATCGTTAACCCTCTCCGTACGAAACCCTCGGAACGGTGCGAATACTATCGTTCTGACGAAGTACAGCAGTATGCCCGTGGCTTTACAGCCATGAAGGCACAGATGCTACCGGGCCAATACAAAACGTTTATGTATAAGTTGGTACAGTACTTCGGACGCACCAGATACTTTGAGTATAGGCGCGGCAAGCTTCTTTGCTCTCCAAAGGATATTGCAGTAATACGTAATGTACTCGACGAGCTGGGACTTTCCCACCTTGAATTCGATGCTTACGAGCAGCATTACTGCTGGAATGACTGAGTACATGGCGTTCTGTACTGCAGTACATACGTCACTGTACTGTAGTACACACGTCACTGTACTGTAGTACATATATCGGTGTACAATCCTTATCATGATATTTTTCGATACATTTATTTGGTTATATCCAAAATAATTGCGACATTTGCATGGAATAAAACAAGAATGATGCATACAAGAGAAGAGAAACTGGAGGCTTTCGGTAGGTTACTGGATGTGTTGGACCAGCTGCGGGAGAAATGTCCGTGGGATAAGAAACAGACCAATGAGAGTCTGAGGCCCAATACGATAGAGGAGACCTTTGAACTGTGCGACGCCTTGATGAAGAACGATACCAAGGGGATTAGTAAGGAACTGGGTGACGTGCTGATGCACGTGCTGTTCTATGCAAAGATCGGTTCTGAGACAGATGATTTCGATATCGCTGACGTGTGCAACACGCAGGCCGACAAGCTGATCTTCCGTCATCCGCATATCTATGATCCTTCACAGGTGGGACAGAAGGAACCGCTGCCGCTGGATGATCCGCGCTTTCAGGAGAAAGTGGAACGTCCTGATGTGAAGACCGCTGAGCAGGTGCTGCAGAACTGGGAGCAGATCAAGCTCAAGGAGAAGGACGGAAACAAAAGCGTGCTCAGTGGCGTACCTGATGCACTGCCGAGTCTGATCAAGGCCTACCGCATACAGGACAAAGCCCGAAATGTGGGGTTCGACTGGAAGGAGAAGCGCGACGTGTGGAAGAAGGTGCGCGAGGAACTGGATGAGCTGGAGGTGGAGCTGAACAAGGAGGATAAGGAACGCTCCACCAATGAGCTGGGCGATTTCCTCTTCTCGGTGATCAATGCAGCACGGCTGTATAAGCTGAATCCCGACAACGCCCTGGAGCGCACGAACCAGAAATTCATCCACCGTTTCAACTACGTGGAGGAGCATTCCATCAAAATGGGCAAACCCTTAACGGAAATGACGCTGGAGGAAATGGATGCGCTGTGGGAAGAAGCGAAAAGGAGCCTCACCCCCTAACCCCCTCTCCAAGGGGCGAGGGGGAAGTTTCGAGGAAGGAGGAAGGACGAAGGAGGAAGGAGATGTGATTTGTGGAGTGAGGAGTGAGGAGTGTGGAATGAGAATAGAATCATGCGCAAAGGCACTGGCGTAAGCCGAAAAGAAGCCACGCCAGGGCTTTGATGCCCTGAGCGTACCTTAATGAACGAGCGACGAGTAGGAGCGGTTGAGCCTCCCCATATAGGGGGAGGATGGGAGAGGGTGGATGTTTCTTTTGCCTCTTTTCTTTGCGCCAAAGAAAAAGAGGGAGTAAGAGGAAATGAAATAAAAAGTAATATATGAAAAGATTAATTTATGTATTTGCAACCCTGCTGACACTGACCTGGGTGTCTTCGTGCAAGGAGCAGAAGAAACCCGAGCCAGAGGTGGAGAACGACTCAACGTTCGTGGAGATCGACTCGGTGGAAGACGTGAGCATCTACGGTCGTTGCGGTGACGGAACAGCCATGCATACGCTGGAACTGATTACCGACCAAGGTGATACGCTGTATATCGGTGTGAACGAGGACTCGGTGTCTAATGTGAAAGGCGGCATGGGCGTAGGCGACAGGATGGCTGTGACACTGGAATCGGAGGCTACCAACGATGAGCCGGCCAAGGCACGCGTGGTGGTGAACCTGACCACCCTGTTGGGTAAATGGGTGAGTCTGGATAAGTCGTTCGAGATTCAGGAAGGCGGCGTGGTGGTTTCGAATATCACAGAGCCGAAACCGTTGGTCGACTGGAAGATCTGCAACGGACGACTGGTTCTCTCTTCCGACACGTTCAGCATCTATGAGCTGGGCGCAGATAGTCTGTTCTTGGAGAACGAACGGGGTATCTATGCCTATAAACGACTCAAGTAATGCAGCCGTTCAGAGTATATATCCTTGGTTGTGGGAGTGCCTTACCAACTCCTAAACACATGGCCACATCGCAGGTGGTGGAGGTGCGCGACAAGCAGTTCATGATCGACTGCGGTGAAGGTACTCAGATACAGCTGCGGCGCTCACACATCAACTTCAACCGCTTACATGCCGTGTTCATCTCACATCTGCATGGTGATCACTGCTTCGGACTGATTGGTATGATCAGTACCTTTGGTATGCTGGGACGAACGGCTCCCTTGCATGTCTATGCACCTGGGGAACTGGAACCGATGCTGAAGGCGCAGATGGATATGTTCTGCAACGGACTGGAGTATGAGGTGGTGTTCCATGCCGTGGATACAACGCTTCAGCAGGTGATCTACGAGGATAAGAGTGTGACCGTTGAGACCATTCCGCTTGAGCACCGCGTGCCCTGCTGCGGTTTCCTGTTCCGTGAAAAACCCACACTGCCCCATATCCGTCGTGACATGATCGACTACCTGCAGATTCCTATCAGTCAGATCAACAACATCAAGGCAGGTGCCGGATGGGTGAAAGAGGATGGGGAAGAGGTGCCGCATGAACGACTGGTTACGCCGGCTGATCCGCCTCGTGCCTATGCCTTCTGCAGTGATACACGTTATATGCCAGAGTTATATAAGGTGGTACAGGGTGTTGACTTGCTCTATCATGAGAGTACGTACTGTGAAGACAGGGCCGACCGTGCCGAACTCTACCACCATAGTACGGCGGCTCAGGCGGCCACCGTGGCCCTGAAAGCGAATGTGAAGAAACTCATTTTGGGACATTATTCAGCAAGATATAACGATGAACAGCAGATTGTGAACGAAGCACGAAAGGTGTTCCCGGAATCGTATCTGACAGCCGAAAATGACGTATTTGAGCTGTGATGACTGTTAAAATCTTCTATTTTCTACAATTTTCTAAAAGAAAATGGTAAAAAATGTTGCTGGATTCACAAAAACAATGTATATTTGCACAAAATATAAGCGCTTATGAATAAAAGATTACTCATGATCACCCTTGCTGCAGCTCTGGTATTCGGCGTACCAGTGAGCATCATGGCGAACACTTCCATAGAGATCATAGAGCAGGAAATCGTTCAGCCGACTGTTGTGCTGCAGGGCAACACCCTGCATGTGAACAACGCCAGCGGACAGATGCTTTATATCTATAATGTGGCTGGTGTACGCGTCATGAGCGTGAAAGTAGAAGGTGCAGAAAAAAGCTTTGAGCTGAGCTTGCCGAAAGGTTGCTACATCGTAAAGGTGGGCAAGGTGGTTCGCAAAATCTCCGTCAAATAGTATTGGCCTACACTCACCGTGTATAGAAAACTCATACTATTTCTTGTCTTGGCATGTATGTTTATATCATGTCAGGAAAAACAAGAGAATCCCAATAAGGCTTTAACTTTAGACGCTTTCTCTGAGCTGAGAAAGTCGGCCTTTTGTGTGGATGCACAGACGGTGAAAAAACATTTGCGACAACTGGCAAGGGAAGACAGCGGGAAGATGGTGGCCGACCGCCAGACACGAAGTCATTACTTGAACGGCCGCCCTTTGCTCTGGATTGACAGAATGGGAATAGACCAGCGGGCTGATTCCCTGATGGCGTACCTGGAAAAGGTGGAAGAAGGCGGAATCTCTTCAGGGGTTTTCCGTCGCCGACAGCTTACCATCGACATGAACAGGGCGCATAACATGGAGATGGGTGACAGCGTGGCTGATATCAACAGGGTGTTTGCCCGACTGGAGTATAACCTCACCAAAGCGTTCCTGCGATACTGCAGCGGTCAGCATTTCGGCTACCTGAATGCGGAATATGTGATGAACCACTGCGATGTAAAGGACAGCGACTCGGTGCGCGTGACATACTACCAGCTGTTTGACATCAAGGTGAAACATCCTGACGAGAACTTCTTCAGTAAGGCCATGCGGAAAATCCGGAACGACAGCGTGGCGCGTTTCCTCAAGGAAATACAGCCGAAGAATTCGCTCTATCCTGCGCTGTGCAAGCGTTTGAAGGAAGGAGGACTGTCGGAGGCGCAACGACTGACGACGATCTGTAACATCGAACGTAGCAGATGGTATCTGGAGGATGCGCCTGAGCAACATAAGAAATATGTATTGGTGAATGTGCCTTCCTACCGACTGTTTGCCGTTTGTCCCGACTCTTCCATCTCGATGAGGGTGGGATGCGGCACCAAGAAGAGTAAGACACCTCTGCTCACCAGCAGAATACAGCGGATGGACCTGAACCCGAAATGGTTCGTGCCGCAGAGCATCGCCAAAGGCATTGTCTATAGTCATGGCTACCTGAAAAGGAACAACATGTACATATACGACAAGAAGGAGGGGAAGCTCGATGCTACACGAGGTTCGTACAGTAGGATCATGGAAGGGAAACAGTATATCGTACAAGAGGGAGGACCGGGGAACTCGCTGGGAAGAATCATCTTCAGATTCCCGAACAACCACGCGGTATATCTGCACGACACGTCAACACCGTGGTTCTTCCAACGCTCGTTCAGAGCCGTGAGTCATGGCTGCGTACGCGTACAGGAGCCCTTCCGACTGGCGCAGTTCCTGCTGAAGGATCCTGATGAGGAGCTGCTGGAGAAGATCAAGTATTCCATGAGCGCCAATCTGACGGCGGAACAGAATGAAGATATCGATACCAGTTTGATGGTTGACAAGAGTATGTTGATTCACCAGGTGAAGGTAGAGCCGGAAATACCGCTCTTCATCACATACTATACGGTTTATCCCAATCAGGATGGGGTGCTGACAGAGTATCAGGACGTATATGGATACGACCGTGCGCTGAAGAAGCACTTAAAACCTTTTATTAATTAGTAATGCATGGCAAAGCAATACGATGAAAACGAGGTTATGAAGATGCTCGGCGAGCCTGAAAACCAGCGCCGCGCCTTCGGAATAATCGTACAGCAGTACACAGAGACGCTGTACTGGAAGATCCGTCGTATCGTGCTCGACCATGATGATGCGAATGATGTGCTGCAGAATACGTTCCTGAAAGCGTGGAACAGCATAGGGGATTTCCAGAGTAAATCGAAAGTCTCTACGTGGCTTTACCGCATCGCTATCAATGAGAGTCTGGACCATTTGCGCAAACAGCAGCACAAAATCAGTACGGATATGGATTTATCGGTGGCCAACCGACTGATGGCTGATGACTATTTCGATGGTGACGATGCGCAGGCTTTATTGCAGGAAGCAATCGCGGAACTGCCTGATGTACAGCGTACTGTGTTCACGCTGCGATACTATGACGAGATGAAATACAGCGAACTTTCCAAGCTCACAGGAACAAGCGAAGGAGCGCTGAAAGCATCTTATCATATCGCAGTTAAAAAAATTTCTGAATATGTATTAAACCATTCCACCAATACAACGTCTAATAAAAAAACTATATAGAAATGACAGAGGATATACTCAAACAGAAATTTGGTCAGCAGAACCATTTCCAAGTGCCTGAAGGGTATTTCGACAAGTTCATGACGGATATCATGCAGCAGTTGCCGGAGGAGAAAACTACGGCGATTGAGGTGAATATGTCTGATACCAAGAGTACCAAGAGGGCTTGGATTAGGCCTATGCGGCGACTGGCCATTGCTGCAAGTTTCGCAGCGCTGTTATTCGGTGCCGCTACGTATTATACTTCGATGAGTGGAAACCAGAGCCATCAGGCATCTTCTGAAATGCAGACTGCCAAGATGGAAAAGGCAATCGACTCAAAGTCCGCTAATGCTGAAAATGACGAATATTATCTTGATGAAATGGCTGACTATGCCATGCTCGATAATTCGGACATCTATGCTTATCTGATTGAGAATTGATAAACGGAGTACTTAATGAGAAAGGTATTGATCTTATGGGTGACGATGATGCTCAGTTGTGCTGCCTATGCCCAACAGTGGGGACAGCAACCGGGTAGATTCGACCCGCAGCGTTTCCAGAAAGAGCTCGAGCAGTTCATCACCAAGGAGGCAGGACTGACCCCGAAAGAGGCAGCTGCTTTCTTCCCGGTATATCGGGAGATGATGAACAAGCAGCGTGCGGTGTATACGCAGGCTGCCCGCTACCGCTATATGAAACCGAAAGACAATGCGGAATGCAAGAAGGTCATCCTTCGCCGGGATGAACTCGACCTGCAAGTGAAAGAGATTCAGAAGACTTACCACGAGAAGTTCCTGAAAATCATTCCAGCCACAAAGGTCTTCGATGTGATCAATGCGGAAGATAATTTCCATAGACAATCACTCCGCTGGGTAGGAGGAAGAAATCCCCAACCTCCAGGAAGGAACGGACAGTTCCCCGCCCGCCCGAACAGTGGAAGGAAATAATCAAAGAATAAAAGAATAACACAAGAAATTGTGTTATTTTTTTTGTTATATACAGTTTTTGTCGTACCTTTGTCACTCATGATACGGTTCACGAATTACAGCTTACGGAATATATTGTTCCTGTTCCTCATGACAGGTTCTGTTTCTACTGTTGCCCAGCAGCAGAAATGGAACCAGCGTTACCAGACATATATCGACCAGTATCGCGACATGGCCATCGAGCAGATGCTGCGCAACAAGATTCCAGCCAGTATCACATTGGCGCAAGGAATCCTGGAAAGCGGTGCGGGAAACAGTGAACTGGTGAAGAAAGGGAATAACCATTTCGGTATTAAGTGCCACGGATGGACAGGTAGGACGGTTCATAAGGATGATGATGCCAAACAGGAGTGTTTCCGTGCATATAATAATGCACAAGAGAGTTATGAGGACCATAGTAAGTTCCTGACTAAGAACAAACGATACAGTCAGCTGTTCTCTCTCTCCATCACGGATTACAAAGGATGGGCGCACGGACTGAAGGCGTGTGGCTATGCCACGAACCCGAACTATGCACCGATGTTGATTAACCTTATCGAACTGTACAAGCTCTATGAGTACGACCGTGCCAAGAGCTACGACAAGTTCATGGCGCAGAACTCCGGACATAGACAGGACGGATTCCTACACCCTATACATATATATAATAAGAACTATTTCCTTCAGGCCAGGAAAGGGGATACCTTTAAGGCGATTGGTAAGGAGATCGGTATCAGCGGGAAGAAGATTGCCAAGTATAACGAACGTGACTACAATTCACCGCTTGTTGAGAACGAAATGATCTGGCTCAAGAAGAAGCAGAAAAAGGCCGAGGCATCCTATAAGAAACGTCCGCATCGTGTGAAGGCAGGCGAGAGCATGTATTCCATCGCCCAGTATTATGGTATCCGACTGAAGAGTCTGTATAAGATGAATAAACTGAGTCCTGACTATGAGCTGAAGGTGGGCGATGAACTTAGGGTGCGATAGTGCTGATTTGCACAAATAAATTTGGCTATTCTCTCGTTTTTTCGTAACTTTGCCCCCGTTTTTACAGAATATCAATAATCATTGCAATGAATATTTCATATAAATGGCTGAAAGAGTATGTTGACTTTGACCTGACTCCGCAGGAAGTGTGCGATGCGCTGACTTCCGAGGGTCTGGAGGTTGACGCACTGGAAGAGGTACAAAGCATTAAAGGAGGACTCAAAGGATTGTATGTAGGTAAGGTGCTTACCTGTGAGATGCACCCCAATTCTGACCATCTTCATGTAACCACTGTTGACTTAGGTAAGGGCGAGCCTTCGCAGATTGTCTGTGGCGCGCCTAACGTGGCCGCAGGACAGAAGGTGATCGTGGCTGATCTGGGCTGCGTGCTCTATGATGGCGACAAGGAGTTCGTGATCAAGAAGAGTAAGCTGCGTGGCGTGGAGAGCAACGGTATGATCTGTGCCGAGGATGAAATCGGTATAGGTACGAGTCATGCGGGTATCATCGTACTGCCCGAGGATGCTGTTGTAGGTACTCCTGCTGCTGAATACTATCACCTGGAGAGCGACTGGCTCATCGAGGTGGATATCACGGCTAACCGTGCTGATGCGCTCTCACATTGGGGCGTGGCACGCGACCTTTATGCGTGGCTGAAGCAGAACGGTTATCAGACATCCCTGCATCGTCCCGACTGCAGTAAGTTTGCCGTTGACAACGAGTCACTGCCTGTTGAGGTGGTGATCGAGAATGAGGAGGCTTGCAAGCGCTATGCTTGCGTGAGCATCACCGACTGTGAAGTGAAGGAGAGTCCGGAGTGGTTGAAGAACAAGCTCAACACCATCGGACTTCGTCCTATCAATAATATCGTGGACATTACCAACTACATCATGATGGCCTACGGTCAGCCGCTCCACTGCTTCGATGCAGATATGGTTACCGGTCATAAGATCGTGGTGAAGACCATGCCCGAGGGTACGAAGTTCGTGACACTCGACGGTGTGGAGCATAGCTTGTCTGACAAGGATCTGGCCATCTGCAATGCAGAGGAGCCGATGTGTATAGCTGGTGTGTTCGGTGGAAAGGGTAGTGGTACGTATGAAACCACTAGGAACGTGGTGCTCGAGAGTGCTTACTTCCATCCCACATGGATCCGCAAGAGTGCCCGTCGTCATGGACTGAGCACAGATGCCAGCTTCCGTTTTGAGCGTGGTATTGATCCCAATGGTACCATCTATGCTTTGCAGCAGGCTGCTATCCTGTGTAAGGAGCTGGCCAACGGTAAGGTGAGCATGCAGATCAAGGATGTATATCCCAATCCGCTGCCCGACTTCCCCGTTGAACTGAAGTACGATTATGTGCACCAGCTGGTGGGTAAGGATATTCCTGTGGAGACCATCAAGAGTATCGTGACCAGTCTGGAGATGCGCATTGAGAAGGAGGATGCTGAAGGACTGAAACTGGTTGTTCCCGCATACCGTGTGGATGTGCAGCGTCCTTGCGACGTGGTGGAGGATATCCTTCGCGTATATGGATATAATAATGTGGAGATTCCTACACAGTTGAAGTCATCACTCGTGAATAAAGGTGATGAAGACCAGAAGCATCTTCTGGAGAACCTGATCGGTGAACAGCTGGTGGGATGCGGCTTCAATGAGATTCTGAATAACTCTCTGACCAAGGCTGCTTACTACGAAGGACTGGAGAACAGCTTCAACACAGAGAACCTGGTGAGGATCATGAACCCGCTGAGTTCCGACCTGAACGTGATGCGCCTGAGTATCCTGTTCGGCGGTCTGGAGAGCATTGCACACAACGTGAACCGTAAGAGTGCGAACCTGAAGTTCTTCGAGTTCGGTAATACCTATTTCTATTCACCTGAAAAGGCTGATGCAGAGAATCCGATGAACGCCTATAAGGAGGAGACACATCTGGGCTTGTGGGTAACAGGTAAGCGTGTTGAAGGTTCATGGGCGCATCCTGATGAGCAGAGCTCGTTCTACGAACTGAAGGCATATGTGCTGAATATCCTCCGTCGTATCGGACTGCCCCTCGGTGCTGTTGTCTTCAAGGAGAGCAAGGGTGATATCTTGTCAAAGGGTATGGTCATCGAGAACCGTGGCGGAAAGCTGCTGGGTGAACTGGGTATCGTATCCAAGAAGGTGGCCAAGCGCTGTGATGTAAATGCTGAGGTGTACTTCGCCGACTTGAACTGGACGGCCCTGACAAAGGCTGTTCGCAAGAATAGCGTGTCGTACACGGAGATCAGTAAGTATCCTGCCGTGAGTCGCGACCTGGCGTTGCTGATCGACAAGGATGTGGAGTTCTCTCGCATTGAGCAGATTGCTTACCAGACCGAGAGGAAGCTGCTGAAGAAAGTGGAGCTGTTCGATGTCTATGAGGGTAAGAACCTGCCTGCCGGTAAGAAGAGCTACGCTGTGAATTTCATCCTCCAGGACGAGGAGAAGACTATGGGTGACAAGCAGATCGATGCGATCATGCAGAAACTCATCACCAATATCAAGAAACAGCTCAACGCAGAGTTGAGATAATTATGAATTATGAATTACTAATTATGCATTAGAATATGGGAAGAGCATTTGAATATCGCAAAGCAGCGAAATTAAAGAGATGGGGCCACATGGCCAAGACTTTCACAAAGATTGGAAAGCAGATTGCAATCGCAGTAAAGGCTGGCGGTCCTGATCCCGACATGAATCCTACGCTCCGCGCCATCATCGCCAACGCAAAGCGCGAGAACATGCCGAAGGATAATATCGAGCGTGCCATCAAGAATGCGATGGGTAAGGACCAGAGCGACTACAAGGAAGTGACGTATGAAGGATACGGTCCTCATGGTATCGCTATCTTCGTGGAGACACTGACCGACAACACCACCCGTACAGTGGGTGATGTGCGTTCAGTATTCAACAAGTTCAACGGTAACCTGGGTACACAGGGCAGTCTGGCATTCCTCTTCGACCACAAGGCTGTGTTCACCTTTAAGAAGAAGGATGATCTGGATATGGACGAGCTGATTCTCGACCTGATCGACTATGGCGTGGAGGATGAGTATGACGAGGATGAAGAGGAGAACAGCATCACCATCTACGGTGACCCGCAGAGCTTCAGTGCTATCCAGAAACATCTGGAGGAGAACGGCTTCGAGGTGACAGGTGCTGAGTTCACTCGTATCCCTAACGACCTGAAGGATGTGAATGCCGAGCAGCGTGAGACCATCGATAAGATGGTGGAGCGTTTAGAGGACTTCGACGATGTGCAGACGGTTTACACGAACATGAAGCCGGAGGAGGTGTAATGAAGCATATTGTTTATCAGACCTCTGGAACATGCTCTCAGCAGATCGACCTTGATATCGATGATGACGGTCGTGTGAGGAATGTACAGTTCCTCGGCGGCTGCAACGGAAACCTGCAGGGAGTATCCCGCCTCGTCGAAGGAATGAAGGTGGAAGAGGTGAAAGAGCGTCTTGGAGGAATACGCTGCGGCTACAAGAACACAAGCTGTCCTGACCAGCTGGCGAGAGCCTTGGAACAGGCAGAATAAACATAAGGACATGGGGATTGCCTCCGTGTCCTTTTTCTTTGTTATGGTGAAAACGATTGTTAGATTTCTGAAAAACTGGACGTTACCTGTTTCCATGGGACTGGGAACGTTGTTGTATTTCCTCTTTGCCTTCACACCTGAACTGGAGGAGGCAAGCAGGTTCTTTGAACCGATCTTCGACGAGATCCTGCCGCTGTTCATGTTCCTGATTCTCTTCGTTACGTTCTGTAAGGTGGATTTCCATCAGATGCGACTGGAACCATGGCATTTCTGGATCTCGCTGTTTCAGATACTCTTTGTGCTGATCATCGTTTGCATCATCTTGTTTGCGACTGATCCCAATGATACGCATACGAAGATCATGTGGGAGGGAATCCTGTGCTGCGTCATCGCTCCTTGCGCCGCCGCTGCAGCCGTTGTCACGACGAAGCTGGGAGGAAACCTGAACTCCATGACTACCTTCACCTTCCTGTCGAACTTCGTTACGGCACTGATGATTCCCATCGTGTTCCCCTTGGTGGAGAAGAGTGCACATATCTCGTTCCTCACCGCCTTCTGGATCATCCTCCAACGTGTGGCGCTCATCCTTGTGGTACCTCTCATCATGGGCTGGTTTGTCAAACACCACATGCACCGACTCCATCGGCGCATCATTAGTATTCCTGATCTGGGCTTCTATTTCTGGGGAATCTCCTTGGCCATCGTAACGGGTACGACCGTGAAGAATATCGTGAACAGTCATTCGCCTGTCATCTTGCTACTGCTGATTGCAGCCGTCTCTCTCTTACTCTGTTTCGTACAGTTCATGGTGGGCAAATATGTTGGGCGTTTCTTTCATTCAACCATCGAGGCTGGTCAGGCGCTGGGCCAGAAGAATACGGCTTTTGCCATCTGGATTGCCTATACGTATCTGAACCCCGTGGCCTCGGTAGGACCGGGGTGCTATATTCTCTGGCAGAATATCGTAAATAGCTGGGAGCTATGGCAGCAGAGAAGAAAAAATGGAAAATAAAAACCATTATCCTTTTGCATTTCGCTCGACTTTTCGTAACTTTGGCTTCGCCGAAGTTACTTTCACTCGACAGAAAAGAAAAACTTACTTTTTCTTTGTACTGTCCTCGTTTATTCGTAACTTTGCACTCTCAAAAGATTAATATACACATATGGGTGGTTTTTTCGGGACAATATCGGTGAAGGATTGCGTAAACGATTTGTTTTACGGAACCGATTATAATTCGCATTTAGGAACAAAACGTGCTGGTCTTGTAACCTTCGACCAGGATAAAGGCTTTTCACGCTCCATTCACAGTCTGGAGAGGGATTACTTCCGTTCACGTTTTGAGAAGGAACTGGATGACTTTACCGGTAATAGCGGTATTGGTGTCATCAGTGATACAGATCCCCAACCCATATTGATCAATTCACATCTCGGTAGATATGCTGTGGTGACCGTTGCGAAGGTGAACAACCTTCGTGAGATTGCCCAGGAACTGATGGAAAAACGCATGCATCTCAGTGAGATGAGTGCCAACACGATTAACCAGACGGAGCTCATTGCCCTGCTCATCAATATGGGCGATACGTTCGTGGATGGTATCAATCTGGTCTATCAGAAGGTGAAAGGTTCCTGTTCCATGCTGATCCTCACCGACGATGGTATCATCGCTGCCCGTGATGCGTTAGGAAGAACACCGATTGTGATTGGCAAGAAGGAAGATGGTTATGCGGTAACCACTGAAACAACCAGTCTGCCTAACCTTGACTATACTCCCGTTCGCGACCTCGGTCCTGGTGAGATCATTAGGTTACGGGCTGATGGGGTAGAGGTACTTCAGCAGCCGTTCAAACGCGAACAGATCTGTTCGTTCCTCTGGGTGTACTATGGCTTCCCCGCCAGTGATTATGAGGGAATTAACACAGAGGATTTCCGTGAGAAGGTTGGAAAGGTGATGGGTGAGGAAGACAGCACCGAGGCCGATTGTGTCTGCGGTATTCCCGACAGTGGTGTAGGAACTGCTTTAGGATATGCAGTGGGTCATAAGATCCCGTATAAGAGAGCCGTTCTGAAATATACGCCTACCTGGCCACGCAGCTTTACTCCCGGTAACCAAAGTCGCAGAAACCTTGTGGCGAAGATGAAGCTGATTCCCAACAGGGAACTGATGCAGGGACAACGTGTGGTCTTCTGCGACGACTCTATTGTTCGCGGTACGCAGTTGCGTGATAATGTCAAGATGTTTTTCGAGTATGGTGCCAAGGAAGTGCATGCCCGCATCTCTTGTCCGCCATTGGTTTATGGTTGTCCTTTTATTGGGTTTACAGCATCCAAGAGCGACTTGGAACTGATTACCCGTCGTATCATACAGGACTTTGAAGGCGATGCGAACAAGAACCTTGACAAATACGCACAGACCGACAGTCCTGAGTACCAGAAGATGGTAGAGGAGATTGGTCGCAGGTTGGGTCTTACAAGTGTGAAATTCAACAAGATAGAGAATCTGATTGATGCAATAGGTTTACCCAAGTGCAAGGTCTGCACCCATTGCTTCGACGGTTCCAGCTATTTCTTCCAGGATCAGAAAGGAGAGGAGTGAAACGATAGGGGGATGCTGATGGTGAACTCGGTAAGGTCGGCCTTAGTGAGATGTGCCTTCACCTGTCCGCCAATCTTGATCTTTGTTCCGGGAATGTTGTAGAAGAGTCCGATTCTTTCATAATAGGGCTTCTCCAGTTCCTTGGCCCATTCACCCATGTTCCGATAAACATAATAGCCTAAGCTCATGGCTAATGAGAATCGGTGGTAGAAAGCCTCATGACGGATGCCTATGCCTACTGACCACGGACTGAGTTTTCCTTCGTTTCCTATATAGCTGTTATACTTCTCCAACTGTTTATGGTAATTGCCATAACAGATATCCGTACCGATGCCTGAAGCCCATCTGCGGGCATAGCGATACATCAGACCCGTCTGCAACGAATAGGTGATATAGCTTTTGAAGTCGGCCTTGCGGTAACCTTCCTTGTCAGGTGTTATCTCAAATTGTGTGTAGAGCCATTCTTCCAATAGGGTTCTCGTACCTACGGAGAGGTCGAACTGTAGGTACAGCGGTGAGCCGTATTCCTTAGATGACTTGTCGCTACTGTTTAACGCCTTAGCCGTATGATGCTTTTCTGCTTTGTTATCATCATCCCATAACACGAAGGCACCGATATAAGGAGAAAGGAAATTAGCCCCTTTGTTCGGACGGTTCATGGCGCCGTTGCTGTGATGATAGAACTGAACGCCGCCAGACAGTCCCCAGTTTTTTCCCACACGATAACTTGCATTCGCTCCCATTCCGAAGAAGATGTTCCAGCGGGCACCGATCATCTCATTGTCAATACCGTTCTCCACATTGTATTTCCGATGACTGTAGCCTACACCGAAATCCAGATTATACCCCACCTGCCACCGGTTGTTCTGCCATATAGGACGGTTGAACTGACCATACAAGGTGATGATGTTTCCCATCTTCGAATCGTAGTCAACTTCTTCAATGTAGCGCCACGAGTTACTGAGGGGCTTGTGCATGGTGACACCGTGGTTCATCTGCCACCGAACACCTACTGAAAGAGAGGGGTATCCGTAGTCTTTGGCGAACGCATCACTGTCCTGCGGGAGTTTCCGGAAGCTCACCTTGGCGTCGAAAGCCATATTGTTCCTGTCCTTTAACCATTCCGACTGCCATTTGTCAGCCACGAGGGCACGTCCGGGCATGGCGCTCACCTCCAACTTCCAGTGGTGCAGCGTGTCCAGCTCTTCCGCTTCTGTCAGTAATGGAAGCAACGATAACAATATCCCTATAAACCTTTTCACAATCAATCCCGGTGAAACGTACTATTTTCTCTTGAACACTACCTTCGAGGGAATCTTGTGCCATTTCTGACCCAAGGGGAACTTCAAGGTACTTCCTGATAAGTGTTTATAAGTATAGGAACCGTCTTTCTCATATGTCAGCGTGGCTGAAACATCCTCACTACCGTAGTTGTTGATCATCTCGATATGCGCCGTATGTCCCTTCACCTCAGAGGTGACGATGGTCCACACATGTTCAGTACCGGTACAGCCCATGTATCCATCCACCTTTCCGAAGATGTCCTGCTGCGGAACGGTCACATTCTTATCCACAAGGTTCATGACGATATAGACCTTGAGTTCATCGTTATAGATTTTACCGATAAAGGTTGAATCCGGTCTGTCTTGCGCATAACTGCCTAATGTAACCAGCATCAACAAAACCAGTATGAGTATGCATTTCTTATTCATCTTGTCAAGATTTATAAATCCGGTTGCAAAGATAACTAACATTAATCAAGAAATCAAGGATTTACGGGAAAAAGTGATGTTTATAGTTGGTAATAAGGGATTTTTATGTTATCTTTGCAGGCGTTATATTTGTACAGAATGACTAAAGGAGTATTAGCTCCCGACTACGTTTTTGAATCAAGTTGGGAAGTTTGCAATAAGGTAGGCGGTATATATACGGTTCTTTCAACAAGAGCTAAGACGCTTCAGGAGATGATGAACGACAGGATTATCTTCATTGGTCCCGACTGCTGGGGCGAGAAGAACTGTCCTTATTTCACCGAGGATGCTGATTTGTATCCGGATTGGAAAGCTGAAGCTGGTCAACAAGGACTGAAAGTGAAGGTAGGCCGCTGGAACATACCTGGCAATCCTATTGCCATTCTCGTAGATTTCACTCCGTATTTTGCTCAGAAAGACCAGATCTATACTTGGTTGTGGGAAAACTACCAGGTGGATTCCCTCCATGCCTATGGCGATTACGACGAGGCATCGATGTTCTCCTATGCTGCCGCTTTGGTGGTGGAGAACTTCTATAAGCATTATCTGGATGCTTCGAAGAAGGTGGTCTATCATGGCAATGAATGGATGACGGGCTTAGGTGTTCTGTACATCAACAAGCATCTTCCTGAGGTAGGAACCGTGTTCACCACCCATGCCACCAGCATCGGCAGGAGTATTGCAGGTAACAACAAACCGCTGTACGACTACCTTTTTGCGTATAATGGCGACCAGATGTCATGGGAGTTGAACATGCAGAGCAAGCATTCCATCGAGAAGCAGACTGCCCATTATGTGGATTGCTTTACCACGGTGAGTGATATCACGGCCAACGAGTGCAAGGAGCTGCTCGACCGTCCTGTGGATTTTGTCCTGCCTAATGGTTTCGACGATAGTTTCGTACCGAAGGGAGCTACGTTTACCAAGAAAAGAAATGCTGCCAGAAAGCGTTTGCTGGATGTGGCTAATGCCTTGTTAGGTACGCAGTTGGATAATGATACTTTAATCGTTTCTACAAGTGGTCGTTACGAGTTCCGCAACAAGGGTGTGGATGTCTATATAGAAGCCATGAACCGTTTGTTGCGCGACAAGGAACTGAAGAAACAGGTGGTAGCATTCATCGAGGTGCCCGGTTGGGTAGGAGAGCCTCGACAGGATCTAGTGGAACGCCTTAATAGCGGAAAATCATACGACACTCCGCTGCCCGTGCCAGAGATTACCCATTGGCTGCATAACATGACGCACGATAACGTGCTGGGTATGCTGAAGTTCCTCGATATGCACAACCTTCCTGAAGACAAGGTGAAGCTGATCTTCCTGCCCTGTTACTTGACGGGCGACGATGGTGTACTGAACCTCTCGTATTATGATCTGGTATTGGGTAACGACCTGTGCATCTATCCCTCGTACTATGAGCCGTGGGGATATACACCGCTGGAGGCCATCGCCTTCAAGGTACCTTGTATCACTACCGATCTCGCAGGCTTCGGTCTGTGGGCCAACAGCGTGAAAGGCGGATACAGCGAACTGGAAGATGGTGTGAAGGTGATCCATCGCACGGATTACAACTACTCTGAGGTGGCTGATGAAATCAAGGATACCGTGGCTCTCTATTCATCAATGAGCAAAAAGAATGTGGAGAAGTCGCGCAGCAACGCCGCCAAACTGTCGAAGTTAGCCCTGTGGAGTCATTTCATTGTGTATTACCAGCAGGCATACGATTTCGCTTTGCGAAAGGCAGAAGAGCGGAAGCAGAAATAATGAATCTTATATAATAATATAATAGGTATAGAATTAAAAAAGCAATAACAAAGAGAATATGAAAATTAAAGCAGATTATTCCAATACTCCTCTATGGAAGGAGTTTGCCGTGAAGTCGAGTCTTCCCGAAGAACTGAAGTGTCTTGACGTACTGGCACATAATATGTGGTGGGCATGGAACTACGAGGCTCGTGAACTGTGGCGCAGTCTTGACGAGGACCTGTACGAAGAGGTGAACCATAATCCTGTTCTCCTGCTCGAGCGTCTGAGCTATCACCGCAAAGAAGAGATTGTTAAGGACAAGAAGATCATGAAGAATGTGAAGAGTGTTTGTAAACTCTTCAAGGATTATATGGATGTGAAGCCCAACAGCAAGCGCCCGTCGGTAGCCTACTTCTGTATGGAGTATGGTATCAACCAGGTGCTGAAGATCTATTCAGGCGGTCTGGGTATGCTGGCAGGTGACTACCTGAAGGAGGCTTCCGACAGTAATGTGGATATGTGTGCTGTGGGTTTCCTCTATCGCTATGGCTATTTCACCCAGAGTCTGAGCATGGACGGTCAGCAGATTGCCAACTACGAGGCACAGAATTTCAACTCACTGCCCATCGAGCGTCAGCTGGATGCCGAAGGTAATCCCTTGGTGGTGGATGTTCCCTATATGAACTACCAGGTGCATGCTTATGTATGGCGTGTCAACGTGGGTCGTATCCCCCTGTATCTGCTGGATACCGATAATGATATGAACTCCGAGTTCGACAAGTCGATTACCCACGCACTCTATGGTGGTGACTGGGAGAACCGTCTGAAGCAGGAGATTCTCTTGGGTATCGGCGGTATGCTCTTGTTGAAGAAGCTGGGCATCAAGAAGGATATCTACCATTGCAACGAGGGACATGCTGCCCTTTGTAACCTGCAGCGTCTGTGCGACTACATCCAGGATGGTCTGACATTCAACCAGGCCATTGAGCTGGTACGTGCAAGTGGTCTTTACACTTGTCATACACCTGTTCCTGCCGGACACGACTACTTCGATGAGAGTCTGTTTGGCAAGTACATGAGCGGCTATCCTGCCTTGTTGGGTATCTCATGGGATGAGTTCATCGGTATGGGACGTACCAACCCCGGTGATCACTCTGAGAAATTCTCTATGTCAACCTTCGCCATCAACACCTGTCAGGAGGTGAACGGTGTGAGTAAGCTGCACGGATGGGTGAGTCAGAAGATGTTCGCCCCCATCTGGAAGGGCTACTTCCCCGAAGAGAACAGTGTGGGTTATGTCACCAATGGTGTGCACTTCCCCTCATGGGCTGCCTCTGAGTGGCGCCACCTGTATGCTAAGTACTTCGACAAGAACCACATGAACGACCAGAGTAATGAGGAGATCTGGCATGCTATCTATAACGTGGACGATGAGGAGATCTGGGCCACCCGTATGGCACTGAAGAACAAGCTCACCGATTATATCCGCACGAAGTTCCGTGAGAACTGGCTGAAGAACCAGGGTGATCCTTCACGTGTGCTCTCTCTGCTGCAGAAGATCAACCCCAACGCCCTGATGATCGGCTTCTGCCGTCGTTTCGCTACCTATAAGCGAGCTCATCTGCTATTCACCGATCTCGACCGTCTGTCAAAGATCGTCAATGATCCTGAGCATCCCGTACAGTTCCTCTTCGCCGGAAAGGCACATCCTGCCGACGGTGCCGGACAGGGTTTGATCAAGATGATCTATGAGATCAGTCAGCGTCCTGAGTTCCTCGGTAAGATTATCTTCCTTGAGGACTACGACTTCCGTTTGGCTCGTCGTCTGGTATCGGGTGTGGATATCTGGATGAATACACCGACTCGTCCGCTCGAGGCTTCCGGTACATCTGGTGAGAAGGCCGAGATGAACGGTGTTGTCAACCTCTCCGTACTCGACGGCTGGTGGCTCGAGGGCTATCGCGAGGGTGCAGGATGGGCATTGACCGAGAAGCGTACCTATAAGAATCAGGAGTATCAGGACCGTCTTGATGCTGCTACTATCTACGGATTGCTCGAGAATGAGATCATTCCGCTGTACTATGCCAAGAACGAGAAGGGCTACAGCGAGGGATGGATCAAAGTCATCAAGAACTCCATCGCTACGATTGCTCCGCACTATACCATGAAGCGTCAGCTGGATGACTACTACGAGAAGTTCTACAACAAAGAGGCCAAGCGCTTTGCTGAGCTCTCTGCCGACGACAACCGTCTGGCCAAGGAGATTGCTCAGTGGAAGGAGACCGTGGCTGAGCGTTGGGATTCCATCAATGTAGTGAGCAAGGAAAGCGATATTCCTGTTGAGGGTCCGGTAAGCGGCGTTCCTTATACCATCCGGTTCGTCATCGACGAGCAGGGCTTGAACGATGCCATCGGACTGGAGTTGGTAACAGTGAAGACCAACAAGGATGGGGAAGATTCCATCGGAGCCATCCGTCCGTTCAAGGTGACGAAAGTAGAAGGCAACCTCTATACCTTCGAATGCGACATTCAGTCGGCTCATGCAGGTTCATACAAGGCTGCCGTACGTATGTTCCCGAAGAATGACAAGCTTCCACACCGTCAGGATTTCGCCTACGTGAAGTGGTTGGAGTACTAAAATAATACACCAATTTGTATCAATTAGTTTCCTTGTTGTTTCTTTTATATAAGAAATGCCAGTACATTTTGTGCTGGCATTCTTTTTTTTTGTATCTTTGCGAATAATTCGCAGATAAACCTACTGAATGATCATAAACAATCATATCAACTATTTTTAAACAAAGTAAAATGAAAAAAAACATTCTGAGAACTACCGCTTGCGCCATGATGCTTTTCATGGGCGCAACAAGTTGTTGGGCGCAGAGTGCGGCAAAAGGATTGAAAGATGTCTACAAGGACTACTTCATGATTGGTGTTGCCGTTAATCAGCGCAATGTTACTAATCCCGAGCAGATCGCTTTGATCAAGAAGGAGTTCAACAGTATGACTGCTGAGAACGACATGAAGCCGGAACCCACTGAACCACGCGAGGGTGAGTTCAACTGGGAGAATGCCGACCGCATCGCTGATTTTGCTCGTGCTAATGGTATCAAACTGCGTGGTCACACACTGATGTGGCACTCTCAGATCGGTCGTTGGATGACTGCCGAGGGTACAACCAAGGAGCAGTTCTATGCTCGTATGAAGAACCATATCCAGGCTATCGTTACTCGTTACAAGGATGTGGTGTACTGCTGGGACGTGGTGAACGAGGCTATGAGCGACGATCCTAACGCTACCGATCCTTATCGCCAGAGCGCTATGTACCGTCTTTGCGGTGATGAGTTCATCGAGAAGGCTTTCCAGTATGCGCATGAGGCTGACCCCAAGGCGCTGTTGTTCTACAACGACTACAGCACTGTTGATCCGCACAAGCGCGACCGTATCTACAATATGGTGAAGAAGATGAAGGCTAAGGGTATTCCTATCGATGGTATCGGTATGCAGGCCCACTATAACATCTATTATCCTTCTGAGGCTCGTCTCGACTCTGCCATCACTTTGTTCAAGAGCATCGTGAAGCACATTCACATCACTGAGTTCGACATCCGTGTCAATGAAGAGATGGGTGGTGGTCTGCAGTTCAGTCGTGAGGGTGCAAACATCACCGACTCTGTGAAGCAGCATCTGGCCGACCAGTATGCTCGTTGCTTCAAGATCTTCCGTAAGCATAAGGATGTTATCGACTGTGTGACCTTCTGGAACCTTGGCGACCGCGATTCTTGGCTCGGCGCACGTAACTATCCGCTGCCTTGGGACGAGAACTATCAGCCTAAACTGGCTTATGAGTATATCCGTGATATGAAGGCTCCGAAGTGGGAGATTCCTGCTCGTCCTCCTCGTCGTCCGCGTCCGCAGGGACAGGGCTTCGGTCAGGGTGCTCCTGGACAGGGCTTTGGTCAGGGTGGACAGCGTCCGCAAGGACAGGGTGGTCCTGGTCAGCAGGGACAGCGCCGTCGTGGTCCTGGTGGCCCTGGTGGAGGTCCTGGTGGCTTCGGACAGCAGCGCGCTCCGTTTGATGCCGGTCGTGCCTTCCCCGA
Organism: Prevotella sp.; assembly: GCA_017651265.1. Lineage (GTDB taxonomy): Bacteria > Bacteroidota > Bacteroidia > Bacteroidales > Bacteroidaceae > Prevotella. The sequence continues at coordinate 23,305 of JAGCDO010000066.1, forward strand.
GCAGCCTGGAATCAAAGAGGACTTCGTTCCTTCTGAGCTGAACCAGCCGGGTCAGCAGTATCCGCAGGTGAACTCTCAGGGCTACGCCCGTTTCCGTATTGAGGCTCCCGATGCACAGGCTGTGACAGTAGGTCTCGGTCTTGGAGGACAGGGTGGAACTCAGTTGAAGAAGACCTATGATGGTTCATGGGTTGGTACAACAGCTGGTCCGATGGACGAGGGTTTCCACTACTATCATATCACTGTTGACGGTGGTACATTCAACGATCCTGGTACAGGTAACTACTATGGCTCTACCCGTTGGGAGAGCGGTATCGAGATTCCTGCCAAGGATAAGGACTTCTACGCCATGAAGAACGTGCCTCACGGAAAAGTACAGCAGGTTCTGTTCTGGAGTGAGAGCACTAACCAGTGCCGTCGTGCCTTCGTCTACACACCGCCTACCTACGACAAGGATGCAAAGACTAAGTATCCTGTGCTCTATCTGCAGCACGGCTGGGGTGAGGACGAGACCGCTTGGATGACTCAGGGTCACGCTAACCTCATCATGGATAACCTGATTGCTGAGGGTAAGATCAAGCCCTTCATCGTTGTCTGCACCTATGGTATGACCAACAACATCCAGTTCGGTGGCCTCGGTGGCTTCACCGCTCAGGATTTCGAGAAGGTGCTCTGCGACGAGCTCGTTCCTTATGTTGATGCTAACTTCCGCACCATCGCCAAGAAGGAGAGCCGCGCTATGGCTGGTCTGTCAATGGGTGGTATGGAGACTCATACTATCACACTGCGTCGTCCCGAGATGTTCAACTACTACGGACTGCTCAGTGGTGGTGTTTACACTCCCGAGGAGATCACTGACAAGAAGCAGGTGAAGTACATCTTCCTGAGCTGCGGTTCTAAGGAAGGTCCCGACCGCATCAAGTCTGCTGTGGATGCTCTGAAGGCTGCCGGCTTCAATGCCGAAGGTCATGTTTCTGAGGGTACAGCCCATGAGTTCCTGACATGGCGTCGCGCTCTTCGTCAGATGGCTCTGAGCCTGTTCAAGTAAACAATAGTACTATCTATACTTTAAGAAGTTCGCCCTCACCGGCGAACTTCTTTTTTCTCTACGAATTAGACGAATTGGACAAATTAGACGGATTAGACGTATTGGACGAATTGGATGAATTGGATGAATAACAAGAATTGCTATGCAGAAAAAGAATTCTCCGCCAAAGCGTCTAATTAGCTTATAGTCAGTTGGTTGTAGGCGGAGAATTATGAGTGGATTACCACTTGTCATCTCAACAAATCCTACAAACTTAGTTGCAGCTACAAATCAGCCTTATAACACCCAGTTATCAGCCTTCTAACACCCAGTTATCAGCCTTATAACCTATCGTAACCAGCCTAGTTGGATGGCGTTATTAGGCTTGTAGAAATTCCAGCCCTTTCCAACATACAGTTTGTTCTTAGCTTCATCATTACAAGAGCATGTACATACAACATGGTACACCTTTTTCTCATCACAATAATTGGGTTGGTATTGCGTTAGAGAATAATAAGCATAGAAATAGTAAATGGTTGAGCAAAAGAAATGGCAATGGCAAGAGCCGGGAACGACATGGAAAGGGGCAGGACTGTATCATGTCACACTGACGATCCCCAGTCGACAGTCATTGTTGGGTTCGCTTATCATTCCTGATAATGATCCTTCTAAGGCTATTGTGAAACGTTCAGCTTTAGGGAATGCGCTGGTTGACTGTCTGTTGAATATTCCATCATATCATCCGGAAGTGCAGATTTTACATTTCTGCCTTATGCCAGACCACCTGCATGCTGTATTATACGTGAGGCGCACCATGCCTAAGGGCATTAAAATGGTGGTGCGGGGTTTCTGGCAAGGGGCCAAGAAACTGGGGCGTGCTTATTCGGTGGCTTCTTCCATTGCCCCGAATACAATTCGGGAGAACTACCAAGGAGGAGTGGGGAATCTAAAGGAGGATACTGTACAACTGGAGGCGGTTTCTGCTTCCTTGTGCAAGAAGCTAGGCAATGAGGCCTATTATCAGCTTGAACCTGTTTTCACCGAGATTCCGTTCATCCGCTCGATGGGCCACAACACTCAATTACCCAATACCATTCGTTATATAGACATGAACCCTCAGCGTTTGGCCACCAAGCGCCTCAAGCCTGGTTATTTCCGTGTGCAGAAAGATATCATGATCGGTAAACGCAGTTACGATGGAGTAGGGAATACAACGTTGCTAATGGCAGAACATTTTGAAACGGTGCATGTGCGAAGAGTTATGGTTGAGGAGGCAAAACACGGTAATGATGAACCACTGCGTAATTATATGAATTCTTGCATACTGGCGGCCCGTAAGGGAGTAATCATGGTTTCGCCTTTCATTTCTCCATATGAGAAACAGGTGATGATGGTGATGTTGAGAGAGAAGTTGCCATTCATCTATCTTTCAGACAATGGCTTCCGTGATTACTATAAACCTACTGAAGCTCTTTTTGATGCATGTGCATCCGGTCGTATACTTATCCTTAGTCCATGGACATATGATGCCAGTAAACGGCACATCAGTCGTGTGGATTGTGTTGCGCTCAATGCCATGGCTGAAGAAATATGCAACAAAGAAACTGTCAGATAAAGGGACAAGAAGTATGGGATTCTGGTACAAAATGCCAAAATAAAGGGAACAAACTGCCGTTTTGCCATCGATCGCCTATACCCAAACGATCGTTCGCCTATACCCAAACGATCGTTCGCCAATAAGCAAACGATCGTTTGGCTATACGCAAATTCAAGCGTATATTTTGATGATGTATCTCTTGATTACTTGATGTTCGGCTCCTCCAGTCCGATACCCTTCTTCTTGTCAACTACCTTCAGCACCAAGCCAAGAATGAGGGCGGCAATACCTAAGCAGGCCAGCATGACGAGCGGCCAGGTGTAGTCGAGCTTGGTGGGATCTTCAACACCGGGGTTGGTACTTGTAAGAACCTTACCGATGAGCAAGGGGAAGAGCCACAAACCGATGTTCTGAATCCAGAAGATCAGCGCGTAGGCAGAACCGATGACCTTTGCATCCACCAGCTTGGGAACGCTGGGCCACAATGAAGCAGGCACAAGCGAGAACGAAGAACCGAGCACCAGGATGGTGATGTAGGCAATGACGATACCGCCGATGGCGTTGCCCTTGAAGGCGGGAAGGATGAAGGCGAAGGTGAGGTGACAGGCAATAAGCAGTAATGAACCCAGCACCAACATGGAGGCTGCCTTACCCTTATGATCGACATAGCTGCCGAGAATAGGTGTGATCAATACGGCCAGCAGGGGGAATACGGCGAAGATGGACTCAGCCGACTGGCGCATGTAACCCATATAACAATAGGTGATGAGGGCGATGATGGACAGACCAAGCAAACCGTATTTGCGACTCTTCACTTTCTGGAAGTTGCTGGCGAAACCAGCTGCTGCAACAACAAGCATGATGATGTACTGTACGATGGTTACTGTTGAACTTGTCCAGAAGGAACCTGGCTCAGGCTCCGTCAGGGTGAGGTTGCACTGCAGCATGTTCACGGCATACTTCTGGAAGGGGAAGATGGCTGAATAGTACAGAACACATAATAGAGCGACAAGCCAGAAACCGCTGTCGGTAAGGATCTTACCAATATCGCTTACCTTGAACGGATCATCTTTCTCCTCAGCCTCGCCAGTCTGAGCATCCAACTTCTTGTCCATGAAGAAATACACAATGGTCATGATCAGGGCGATACACATCAACACCACACCGAAGGCTACTGAGCGTGTTACGCTGACATTGCCTCCTAACTTGGCGAAGAAGGGTGAGAAGATCATACAGGTGGCAACACCCAAGCGGGCCAATGCCATCTCAGAACCCATGGCCAACGCCATCTCACGACCCTTGAACCACTTCACGATACCTCGTGAAACGGTGATTCCTGCCATCTCGCAACCGCAACCGAATATCATAAAGCCGCAGGCAGCGAACTTTGCAGAGGCAGGCATACCATTATAGAACGGTGAAACTCCTAACTCGTCGAATACAGGGATGTAGTTGAGGTTATTGGTAAACCAAGTCTCCAACCCGCTACCAATGAACGACTCGCTCACGGCATACCATTTGATGATGGCACCGATGAGCATTACTGCACCAGAGAGGACGGCTGTGAAACGCACTCCCATCTTGTCGAGGATGATACCAGCGAAGATGAGGAAGAAAACGAAGACATTGAGGAATACCTCAGAGCCCTGCATGGTACCGAAGGCCAATGAGTCCCAGCCGCGGGTTTCCTGCATCAGGTCCTTGATCGGGGAGAGGATGTCCATAAAGATATATGAACAGAACATGGCAAGTGCCAGTAATAAAAGGGCGGTCCAGCGCATGGCGGCGCTGTCGCGCAAAGTCTTTTGAATTGCTTGTGACATTTTTCTTGTTTTTACAATTTTGATGCAAAGTTACTAAAAAACGAGAGCAGAACAAAAAGAATTATTCTTTTTTTATGCCGAGTGCATTGTAAGTTCACGACTTTTCTCGCAAAGTTACGAAAATATTATGAGAAAGTGTTGACGAATGGTGTTTTTTTCGTATCTTTGCGATTGAATTCAATGCACTAATATTCATAGAAGTGAAACTACAACAAAGTATCATTCTTCCCAACGATGTCGAAAAGGTGTCAGAACTGACAACTTTTGTCGAAGGGATCTGCGAGTCGTTGGAATTCGATCCTGTAACGACCATGCAGATGAATCTGGCTATTGAGGAAGCTGTTGTGAATGTCATGAGCTATGCTTATCCTCAAGGAGCCCAAGGCTTTGTGAATATAGAGGCGCAGGCGAATGAATCACGACTGAAGTTTGTGATTACCGATACGGGTATTCCCTTCGACCCTACGGCAATGGCTAAGGTGGACACCACACTATCGACCGAGGAACGTGGTATTGGCGGATTGGGAATTCATCTGGTTCGTACCATTATGGATAGCGTTAATTACAAGCGTGTAGATGGTAAGAATATCCTGACGCTCCGAAAGTTTTTCTAAGTATATATATAAAATAAGGTATAATAAAAGAGGCTGCATGTGATTTCATGCAGCCTCTTGTTTTGGGTTCTTGATTCTTGATTACTTGATCAGGGCAGCACGTGCAGCAACGATCTTGTCCTTTGCCTCTGCAAGCTGAGTCTTCAGCTGGTCAACAGAGATAGCATTCAGTACGTCGAGGGGCTCGATAGCCTTTGCTACGGGCTCGATTGACGGATCATACTGCTTCAGACGACCGATAGCTTCTGTCAGAAGGGCGATACGATAAGTAACGTTGGAAGCTGCATCATCATCAAATGAAGCGAGGAACTTGTCAGAGTTCTGGCTGATTGCAAAGAGCTGCTCAACAAGTGAGGTACCAGCCAACTGCCAGAAGTAGTTGATACGACCGTTCTGGTTCATGTTGTCATAGAGAGCCTGAGAGGTCTCAAAGATAGTAGCAGCATCCTGGATCTCCTTGAAAGAAGGATCGTCGATGTCGGCAACCAGCTTGGAAATAGCCTGGTCGTACTCATCGGTAGGCAGATCATACAGCGCTGCAATCTTCTTGTCAACGCTCAGTGCGCTTACCATGCGGTACTTCTCTGCCAGTGTAGCAGCATTCTCAGCAACTGACGGCTGGAGGAGATAGTCGGGCTTTACCTGCTTCTCTTCATCACTCAACTTGATGCCGTCGGCATCCTTCACGATAGGAAGCTGCTTGAGCTCACCGATGGCAGTAGCAAGACTGTCGAGTTCCATCTTGATCTTTGCTTCAACCTGCTCCTGCTCAAACGACTTGATGGAGTCTGTTTCCTCTACGGGTTGTGCACTCTTCTTGCCATCGCATGCTGCGAAAGCCAATGCTGCGATTACCACAGCGAACATTGCTAATTTTTTCATTGCTTTTGTTTTAAATGATTATTATTAGAAAATTGATTATGTATTATTGTTCTTTTCGTAAATACCTTCCGGGACAGTCGGTTAGTAATAGTCCTGTGGTGATAAGGCACATCAGCAGGATGACACCCATATTGAACCACAGTGTTTTTACTTTCCACGACCCCAGCATCTTCTCACTACTATAGAAGGGAGCACGTCCCATCCTGTTCTGGGGTGTCAGATAGATGATGCCGGCACGGGGAACGATATGATCATCAACGATCTCGAGCATGCGCTGCTGGTCGGCACCGATGACACAATCCTCCAACTTGGTGTTGTGATTGTTGCGTTTCAGTTCCAGGAGCGCTTCCTTGCCGTGCTCTTGTATGTATTCAGCCACCAGGGCATCCTTCTTCATGGTTGTCTTGTTACCTCGTTGCGCAAGAATCTGCTCAGCCTCTTGCATATACTGGCGGAGGGATTCGTACGAGTAATCCCCTTCGTATGCTTTCATCCCACAAAAAGCCGTCAACTGGGGTAGGTTGGTGCGGATTGTCCTTAGGTGAGAATCATTCACTTCCTTGCCCCGTTTCTGTTCATCGTTCATGGTTTCAAGCTGCGACTGCAGTTCGTAGAGGTAGGCAGCGTTGTAGAACTGATTCTCCTGCTTTTCCTTGTCCAATGCGAAGAACTGTTTCTCGTACTTGTTGTCAGTGAATGAAGTAACAGCGAGCGCCTCATAGCTCCATCTGGAAGGAATAAGATCACCAATCAGCGGTACGTTTCCCGTTGTACTCTTGGGAGTGAGGTCGCTGAAACTTACCACAAGACCACAGAGCAAAATTTGTGGAATGAGCAACAGGGGAATGGTGATGTAGATGGCGACTACCGAGTTGAGACACTGCGACAACAGCAGACCAGTCAGATTGGCCAGCAGGGCTGTCATGAACAGGATGAACCACCATACACCAAAAAGACCATGCAGTCCCATGATACTGTTACCGATCAGGATGAACAACAAGGTCTGTATCAAGGATAATCCGGCCATCAGAACAATCTTCGACCAGATATAGCTTCCGTACGATAGGTGCAGAAACTTCTCGCGCTTCAGTAAGGCACGGTCCTTGATGATCTCCTCGGCACTACCGCTCATACCAATGAAAGTGGCGACGATGACGGCCATGAAGAAATAGCTGACGAGGTTCTTGTTATCCCTCACTGAATAGCCTTCTGGAGGAGCATAGCGGGTAAGAAGGGCACATACTACCGCTAAGACCGGTGCTTCCAAGAGGGCGATAGCCAGATACTGGACATTGCTTACCTTACTCTTGATGTTCCGTTGCAGGAAGATCAGGAACTGCTTCAGACAACCAGGCTTCTTCTGGTCTGACTGAGGGATACTGCTGACTACAGGTGCTGCCTGTTCGGGGCGGTTCTTCAGGTAGAGTTCATGCCATTCCTGTGGAGTTATCTTTCTTTCGTCAGAGATCTCGCCACTATTGTTCAGTGCTTTCTCATCAATGATGTTCAGAATGATTTCCGGGTTCACATTACCGCAAGTAGGACAGGCACTTGTCTCTGCGTCGGCATAGCAAGCAGTCTCCTTGAAGTAGGTGATGGCATCGATGGGGTTGCCGTCATACACCGGATAGCCGCCGCGATCCAACAGCCACAACCGGTCGAACAGGATATAGACATCACTCGACGGCTGGTGGATGTTGACGATAATGAGCTTTCCCTTGTAGGTCTGTTCCTTCAGCAGGTTAATCACCTTTTCCGTATCAGCTGATGACAATCCTGATGTTGGTTCATCGAGGAAGAGCACTGCCGGCTCACGGATGAGCTCCAAAGCGATGTTCAGTCGTTTGCGTTGACCACCTGAGATGTATTTGTTGATGGGCGAGCCCACCTTCAAGTCCTTGACTGCTTCAAGACCTAACTCTTTCAGCGTCTTGATTACACGACGGTCGATCTCTTCTTTTGATAGTCCCTCAAAACAAAGTCTGGCCGTATAGTACAGATTCTGGTAAACCGTCAGCTCCTCAATAAGCAGGTCGTCTTGCGGTACGAACCCGATAAGGTCCTTGGTACCTGATTCGGAGATGTCATGACCATTGATGGTGATGCTGCCTTCCTGCGGTTTCAGTGTGCCATTCAGGATGGATAGCAGAGTTGTCTTTCCTGTTCCTGATCCACCCATGATGGCGAGCAGCTCACCGCTGTGCAAGGTGAAGCTCAGGTTGTGCATACCATTGTCACTGCCAGGGAAGCGGAAGTTGATGTCGCGTCCGCAGAATTCCACCGACTGGCGTTCGCCTTCACTATCATTCTTATTGTAGGCAGCTAAAATAGTGGAGTAATATACAGGGGAGCTGTTCTTTCCTTTTAGTACACTGCTTTGCAGCAATACCTGATAGGCTCCTGCCAATACGGGTACATCATTCAGCAAAACCTTGTCATTACCGTTATAGGTAAATACCAATGTTCCTGAATCAGGATTGAGGAGTGTCTTCAGCTGACCGTCAAAACCGTCGGGCTGGAACAGCATCACTCTTTCAGTGGACTTATTATTAATGAAATCCACAAAGTCGTTGAACTGTCTATCGGAGATGTTGAACGTGTCGGCCATGACTTTGAACATCGGATGCATCTTACCTTCCTTCGATCCGCAGAACTCCATGATACGGAGCAGAAGCATGGCCTCCTCGTTTGCACGGATCTTACCATGAAGATTGGCACAGATAGACTGAACAGCTTTCTCAGTGTCCAGTTCATCTGTCATCTCGTAAACGCCCCGCATGTCGCTATAGAGGGCGAGATAGGAATTGATGTTTCTGATGCCGAAATGATGACGCATGTAACTCACGAGCATATTCTTTGCCCGTGTCTCATCCACTTGTTCTTCCTTGCCGAATAATGCAAATAGGCTAAGAAAACTGGATAATACAATGTCTGTCATCTCCGTTAAATACTACCTGACGTGGTGTCGTCGTTGAGTTTATTTTTGCAAATGTACAAAATTATTCTGATTGGACTTTTCCCCTATGGGTTAAAAATGATTAATTCTACAAGCGGTCTAAGAGGGTGTTTAGGTATTTTTGTTATTTTTGCATATCCATTGAAGGGAACAGACTATAATCATGCAATAATATCATTATATGAATACAACGATTCTAGAAAAAGATGGCAACTTGGTAGCCGTTTTCGAGGGTAGACTTGACACTGCAGCCGCAATCAAGACAGAGCAGGAGGTGAAACCGCTGTATGACAATGTTGATCGCGACATCGTCCTTGACTGTACTGCTATGGAGTATATCTCTTCGAGCGGATTGCGCATCTTCCTGAATATACTCAAGAATACGAAACCAAAGGGCCGTCATGTCTATATCCAGGGCATCAGTAAAGAGCTGCGCACTGTCTTTGACATGACGGGTTTTACCAACTTATTCGAGTTTAAATAATCCCTTTTTTATTTCAGCCAGCGATCCAGCCATTCGAAGTAGGTGCGCTGCCAGAGAATACCGTTCTGCGGTTTCAGTACCCAGTGGTTTTCATCAGGGAAGATCAGTAGCTGGGCTTCAATACCTTTCATGCGTGCTGCATTGAAAGCAGACATTCCTTGTGTGGCATTGATACGGTAATCTTTCTCTCCATGGATGCAAAGAATGGGGGTGTCCCATTTGTCAACATACAGATGAGGTGAATTCTTATAGGTCTTGTCTGCGTCAGCTGTGCGATCTTTATTCCAGTATGCATCATCATACTCCCAATTACTGAACCAGTTCTCTTCGGTTTCGGTGTACATTGCCTCGAGGTTGAAGGCACCGTCGTGAGCGATGAAACACTTGAAGCGTTTGTTATGATGACCAGCAAGATAATAGACCGAGAAGCCACCGAAGGAAGCACCCACGGCACCCAGATGGTCTTTATCTACATAAGGAAGATTCTCGCAAGCATAGTCGATCGCCGAGAGATAGTCGTTCATGCACTGACCGGTCCAGTCGCCACTGATCTCCTCGCACCATTCGCTGCCGAAGCCCGGCAGACCGCGACGGTTGGGAGCCACGACAACATATCCTTGTGAGGCCATGATCATGAAGTTCCAGCGGTAGCTCCAGAACTGAGATACCGGACTCTGCGGTCCGCCCTCGCAGAACAGCAGGGTGGGGTATTTCTTGGTCTCGTCGAAGTTCGGCGGCAGGACAATCCACACCAGCATCTGCTTCCCGTCGGTGGTCGGCACCCACACCTGTCGTTCCGTTGGCATGAGCAGCTGATCCAGGATGTGCATGTTCTCTGCAGTGATCTGAGTGACAACCGTCTTTTCCGGTTTCTTGAAGTTCGGTGTGACGACATAGAGGTCGGCGGGTGCCAAATGACTGTGCCGTTCCATGAGCAGTTGCTTACCGTTGTTCAGCGGCTGCAGGGACCCCCAGTCGGCCCATTCGTTGGTGAGCTGCTTCAGCTCACCTTTCCAGTTGATGGCATAGAGGTTATATGTCCCGTGCCATACACCAGTGAAATAAATCAAGGCATCCTTGTCGTCCGACCAGCAGAAGCCGTCCACGTCAGAATCGAAGGCCTCTGTCACATACCTTTTCTCACCCGTTGCCAGCGTATAGATACACAGTCGGTTACGGTCGGCTTCATAGCCGTCACGAGCCATGCTCTGCCAAGCGATATACTTACCGTCGGGTGAGAACTGCGGGTTCTGGTCGTAACCCGGATTGTTCTTCAGGTTCTCAGGTGCATTTACAGCTTGATGGCGCAAGGTCTTCGAGGGGTCAACCTTCGGTTCGATATAGTCGGCCGGCTTGCAGAGATTGATGGTTTTCCGCGTACCTATATTATATAGGTAGATATCAGAATCGGTAGAAATGGAGTAGAGCAATCCCGTCTTCTTCCTGCAAGTATAGGCAATGCTCTGCGAATCCTTACTCCAGTCGAGCTGCTCCATACCACCGAACGGTTCCATAGGGCACTCAAAAGGTTCTCCCTCAAGGATGTCGATTCCATCATCTGCGATGACAAAGTCATCGCCTACGGAGAAGACAAACGGATGCTGTATGCTTTCCACATAATGATCCCAATGCCGGTACATCAAATCGGTTACCAGTCTTCCGGTAGCCTTGGGCAAATCTTTCGGGTTCTCCTTGATAACCTCGTTGAAAGGAATGCTCTTCAGCAGGATCACCTTCTTACCGTCGGGTGAGAACTTAAAGCCCTCCACATTACCGTCGGTCTTGCTGAGTTGCTGACGGTTGGAGCCGTCACTGTTCATCGACCAGATCTCACCTCCAGAGAGGAAGGCGATGCGGTTGTTGTTGAGCCAGGCGGGATCAGTCTCGTTCTTATTACTGTTAGTGAGTATTTGCTGTCCAGAGCCGTTGGCATCGATTATATAGAGCACCTGATGACTCTTGTTCTCCTTGACACTATAATATCCCACCTGATAGACAATCTTCTTGCCATCGGGCGACGCAGCATAACTGCCGATTCGTCCCATGGCCCAGAGTGCCTCAGGTGTCATGGCCATCTTTCCATTACTGGCGGTGATGCGCTGTTTTCCAATCTTCACGTTTTCTTGAGCTTTTACGGTACCGACGACGAGACAAAGCACGACGACGGTCATACTGGTTAAGAGCTTGTTCATAAGGTTATAATAGATAGTTTATATTTTTCTCACGGGATCGCAGGTCAGACCGCAGCCGAGTTTCTTGAAGATCTTCCGGTCAACCTCGCTGAGCATCACGGTGCTATGTACCTGACAGTCGCGCAACCTTGGCAGCTGTTCCAGTGCACGACGGCAGTTCTCATCATGCTGCGAGAGCACAGACAGGGCCACCAAAACCTCATCAGTATGCAGACGAGGGTTCTTTGCCCCCAAGTATTCAGTCTTTGTTTTCTGTACAGGTTCAATCAGACTCTGCGGAATCAGTTTCATCTCATGGTCGATACCCGCCAGGAACTTGGTGGCATTCAGCAGGAGAGCCGCACTGCAACCGAGCAGCGGACTCGACTTGGCGGTGATGATGGTGCCATCTTCCAGTTCAATGGCAGCAGCAGTATGTCCGCTCTCGATCTTCTTCTCGTAGGCAGCCACTGTCACCTTGCGGTAAGCAGTTGAGATCTTTGCCTGGTTGAAGAGCAGACGGATCTTCTTGATTTCGTTTTCATTATCTGCGCCATCGGCCAACTTGTTCGTGGCTGTATAGTAACGGCGGATAATCTCTTCACGACTGGCTTGGCAACATACGTCATCGTCGCTAATGCAGAAGCCAATCATGTTCACGCCCATGTCGGTCGGCGATTTATAAGGATTCTCACCATAGATGCCTTCGAAGAGTGCATTCAGTACAGGGAAGATCTCGATGTCGCGGTTATAGTTAATGGCCGTCTTACCATATGCCTCCAGATGGAACGGGTCGATCATGTTCACATCGTTGAGATCAGCCGTAGCAGCCTCATAGGCAATGTTCACCGGATGCTTCAAGGGCAGGTTCCACACAGGGAAGGTCTCGAACTTGGCATATCCGGCACGGATGCCCCGTTTGTTCTCGTTGTAGAGCTGAGACAGGCAGGTAGCCATCTTACCGCTGCCCGGTCCTGGGGCCGTCACGATAACCAGCTCACGGGTGGTTTCCACATAATCGTTCTTACCAAAGCCATCGTCGCTGGCAATCAGTTCCACATTATGAGGATAGCCGTCGATGGGGTAGTGGATATAGGATTTGATACCCATACGTTCCAGACGGTGGCGGAACTGATCGGCGGCATGCTGACCGTTGTAGTGGGTGATGACCACAGAGCCCACCATGAAGTCGCGCTTCATGAACTCCTCCCGCAGTCGCAGCACATCCTCATCGTAGGTGATGCCAAGATCGGCACGAACCTTATTCTTCTCGATGTCTTCCGCACTGATAACGATCAGAATCTCGATACTGTCGCGCAACTGGGCCAGCATCCGCAGCTTACTGTCGGGCTTGAACCCTGGCAGAACGCGCGAAGCGTGGTGGTCGTCAAACAGTTTTCCACCCAGTTCCATGTACAGCTTACCATCAAACTGGGCGATGCGTTTCTTGATGTTCTCTGACTGTATCTTCAGATACTTCTCGTTATCAAATCCTATCTTCTTCATGTGTCGTGTGTTTATCTCTTTTGCTGATTTCTCTGTTTCTGCATCTCCTCAACCTGCTTCTGCATGGCTTCCAGACGGGCTGCCATACCGCTTGCTTTCTTCGGGTTACTCTGGTTCTCCTTGTATTTAGCTTCAAGGATAGCCAACAACTTCTTGTCATTCGTTGTCTTGCGGAGCAGCCACATAATGGCAGCACTGAAGAAGAGTGAAATGAAGTAGTAGAAGTTCAAGCCGGAAGAATAGTCATTGAACCAGAAGAAGAACATCACGGGCATGAGGAACATCATCCATTGCATGGCCTTCATCTGTTCAGCCTGCTGACCCACCATCTGGTCTTTCTGCTGGCGCATTGTCATAATAGAATACAGAAGGTTGGCTCCACTGAACAGGATACATGTCAGCGACAAGTGATCACCAATCAGCCAGATATCCTTAGTCCACTGCAGGATGGGGTCGAACGTACTCAGGTCTTTCATCCAGAGGAAGCTCTCGCCACGCAGCTGGATAGCATTCGGCACGTAGTTGAACATGGCAATCCAGATAGGCATCTGGATGAGCATGGGCAGACAGCCACTGAGCGGACTCACTCCATATTTCGAGTACATCTGCATCATGGCCTGCTGTTTCATCATCTGATCCTCAGGCTTGTCGTACTGCTTTGTGGCCTCGTCGAGTTTCGGTTTCAGCACACGCATCTTGGCAGAACTCATATAGCTCTTCTTCACCAGCGGGAAGGTGATGAGCTTCAGTAGCATGGTGATGAGGATGAGCACGATACCCATGTTCAGTCCGAGCTTGGTGAGCCAGTCGAACACATACAGTGTAAACCAGCGGTTGATGATACGGATGAGCGGCCATCCCAGATAAACAAGACGTTCCAGCTGGAGATTCTTGCCGAAGGTACTCTGCTTCTCCACGCGCTGCAGCAGACGGAAGTCGTTCGGGCCGATATAGAACTCAAACTCAGAAGGCTTCTTACCAGTCGGGTCGAAGGCAGTCTTCAGCTTGGCTTCATATTCCTTGAGGATACGTGTTTCCTTCTTCTGGGGCAGACTGGTCATGAGCGCATTCTCAGCATATCCGTCCTTGGCGATCATCACCGCAGAGAAATACTGGTTCTTGAATGCCACCCAGTCGATAGCCTCCTTTATCTCCTTATCCTTATACTCCTTGGTCTCGTTCAGATAATCGGTTCCACCATCCACGAAATGATAGGTGAGGGCAGAGCGCTGGTTCTCAAACGTGAAGCCCTTCTCCTGCTGACGGCACTGCTGGTTCCATTCAATGTCCATCTGACTGTAGTTCGGGGCGAACAGACCGGCCATTCCTTCTGCCTGCAGACTCATATGGAGCATGTAGTCCTTTCCTAATGTGTAGTTCATGACCAGCTGCTGACCGGCACCTGCCACGGCAGTCATCGTAACCGTACTGTCGGTTACGTTCGACGGAGTGAAGAACAGATCAGAAGTGATGATGTTGGTATTCTTACCCGCCATCATGAACTTCAGCTGCTGTCCGTCCTTGTCGAAGAGGGTTACATCCTTGTTTCCGTTGCAGTCCTTGAAGTCTTTCACCACAGCCTTCTCAATGGTACCACCCTGTGTGTTCAGTGTGATCTCCACCTTCTCGTTCTTCAGAACCACCTTACTGGCTGTACCTGAGAGTGCCTGATAGAACAAAGCGGTGGTATCCTGCTGGGCCGTCTCGATGGCCTTCTGCTTTCTGTCCTGTTCGGCCTGAGCTGCCAACTGCTGTTTCTTTTCTGCTTCTTTCTGAGCAACCAAATTAATCGAGTCCTGCTTGCGCATAGCCTCAACCTCCTCGGCAGAGGGCTGCTGCCACCAGCTATAGCCGATGATCACTGCTGCAATCAGGATAAATCCTGTTATCGTATTCTTATCCATAATCGTAATTAAATCTCAAAGGTGCAAAGTTACGATTTTTCCATCAAACAGCAAAAAAAACGTCTTTCTTTTGGAACAAAAAAGTGCACTTTCAATCTTTTTTCCACTTTCTGATAGGTTATCGTTTTTTTTTTCATACCTTTGCATGAAGTAAGAAAACAGTATTTTGAGAAAGTATAAACTTATTAAATTATAAATGGTATAATATGATGAAGTTCTATCTGTCAGCTTTGTTTAGTATGGTGGTGGTTACTGCCGGAGCGCAGCGCCTATCCGCCTACAACCAGTATCTGTTGTTCACGCCCTCAACCTTTTTCCATTCGGTAGCGAGTAACAAACTGTCGTTGGATCAATCATCGCAGGATGCTGGAAACCAAGAGATTAATTCCACATTGATGAATGCCTACTTGAATCATCCGGAAAAGATTGTCGATAGTGAGAATCAGCTCCGTCATGCAGGTGAAGTTAAAGAAGAAATCGTGGAGCCGATCAAGCATGAGGTGGCCTTTGTCAATAAGGTGACACCGCTTCCCCAAGAGGAAGAAGTAACACCCGTTGAGGTGGTGGTGGAAAAGCCCAACTTCTGGAATTACAAAGGCGATTACTATCTGCAGTTCCTGCAGAACTATATCTCCAGTAACTGGTATAAAGGAGGCGAGAGTAACTACGCTATGGTGGGTAGTGCTACGATTGAAGCGAACTATGACAACCAGCAGAAAATCAAGTGGGATAATAAGCTGGAGGCGAAATTAGGTTTCCAAACCTCCCGTGCCGACTCGATCCATAACCTGAAGGCATCAGAGGACTTGCTCCGCTTAACCAGCAAATTCGGTCTGCAGGCCTCTAAACGGTGGTATTATACCTTGAATGTACTGGCTTATACACAGTTCATGCGAGGATATAAGAACAATGATTTCTTCACCTACAGTGACTTCATGTCACCCTTGACCTTGAACATCTCTGTCGGTATGAACTATACCGTGGAGTGGTTTGACAAGCACCTGACGGGTAATATCCAGCTGTCGCCCTTCGCCTATAATCTAAAATATGTGGACCGACTGGCTCTTTCCAAGAAGAACGGTCTTGATGTGGGTAAGCACTGTCTGAACGATTTCGGTTCGATGCTTACCGCCGATCTCGAATGGAAGTTCAGCGAGAACATCATCTGGAAGACCCGTCTGTACGGATTCTCTTCCTATCACAGAGCCGAGTTGGAGTGGGAAAACACGATTAGCTTTAAGTTCAACAAGTACATCTCCAGTAACATCTTCATCTATCCGCGTTTCGACGATCATACAACACGCGACGGACATCATGGATACTGGCAGTTCAAAGAGTACGCATCCCTCGGATTCAATTATACATTCGGGAAATAAAAGACAAAAAGAATGGCGGTCTGTTTGGACCGCCATTTCTTTATTTATTTTCCTTCTTCCATCTCACCACTTATATATAGGCGAGTCATCTCTGTCTTGCCGTTCGTACGAATGGTGATGGTTTTCTTGAAATAGCCGGGGAACTTGCCCTTACCGTTGTAAGTAACATTGATCGTACCGGTCTTACCAGGTGCTACAGGCTCCTTGGTGTATTCAGGAACTGTGCATCCGCAGCTGGCAATAGCCTGGTTGATGATCAGTGGGGCATTACCTGTATTGGTAAATGTAAACGTACACTTCTGTACAGGGTTGCTCTCAGGGAACTTACCCAGGTCCATTGTCGTCTTGTCAAACTTGATGTCTGCTTGCTTCTGGGCATTGGCATAAGTGAATGCACATACCAGCATCAGGGTTATCAACAAATACTTTTTCATTGTCTTCTATCTTTTTAGTTATTCTTCTTGTTCGTTAATACTCTCTAACCGTTAGACGGAATACGAGGACAAAAGTAGTAATATATATTTATATAACGGTCATACATTATTAATTATTAACATTTGCGACGCTTTTTTATTCATGTTCCCAACTTGGGAACGAAGTGTTCCCAGCTTGGGAATAAAGTGTTCCCGCCTTGGGAACATTTTCCGGCACTGTGTGTGCCAAGGGCCATGGCAGTCGGTTTTTCGTTGGGTAAAAGCGAAAAAACTCCGCTTACTGACTTGTGTTTGAAAAAAAACATGTAACTTTGCATGAAAATTGAAAATCTACAATAAGATGTATAGAAGTAACACATGTGGAGAACTTCGTCTCCAAGACGCCGGAAAGGATGTGACACTGGCCGGTTGGGTACAGCGTACCAGGAAAATGGGCGGTATGACGTTCGTTGATATTCGTGACCGCTACGGTATCACACAGGTAGTTTTCAACGAGTCGGTTGATGCTGATCTGTGTGCTCAGGCCAATAAACTGGGACGTGAGTATTGTGTACAAGTAAAAGGAACGGTGAGTGAAAGATCGAGTAAGAACCCGAAAATGCCGACAGGCGATATCGAGATCAATGCCAAGGAGCTGACTGTCCTGAGTGAGAGCATCACGCCTCCTTTCACCATTGAAGATAACACAGACGGCGGTGATGACCTCCGGATGAAATACCGCTATCTTGATCTGCGCCGCAAACCGGTGCGCCAGAATCTGGAACTGCGACACAAGATGACAATCCTGATTCGTAACTTCTTGGATTCACACGACTTCATCGAGGTGGAAACACCCATTCTGATTGGTAGTACACCAGAGGGAGCACGCGACTTCGTGGTGCCTTCCCGCATGAATCCGGGTCAGTTCTATGCGCTTCCGCAGAGTCCGCAGACATTGAAGCAGCTGCTGATGGTGAGTGGTTTCGACCGCTATTTCCAGATTGCGAAGTGTTTCCGTGATGAGGACTTACGCGCCGACCGTCAGCCGGAGTTCACACAGATCGACTGCGAGATGTCGTTCGTGGAGCAGGATGATGTGATTGATCTGTTTGAAGATATGATCCGTCATATGTTCAGAGAGGTGAGGGGAGTTGAGCTTCCCGCTAAGTTGCAGCAGATGACTTGGCATGAGGCGATGCGCCGCTTCGGTAGCGACAAGCCCGACCTGCGTTTCGGCATGGAGTTCGTGGAACTGATGGATGTGTTGAAGAAGGGTACATTCCCAGTCTTTGACAACGCTGCATACATCGGTGGTATCTGTGTCCCCGGATGTGCTAACTACACCAGGAAGCAGTTGGATCAGCTGACCGACTTCGTGAAACGTCCGCAGGTGGGAGCTAAAGGACTCGTCTATGTGAAGTATAACGAAGACGGCACGGCGAAGTCGAGCGTTGATAAGTTCTATACACCCGAGGATCTGGCAGTTCTGAAGGAGAAGATGGGTGCCAAGGATGGTGATCTCGTACTGATTATGTGCGGTGATCAGCCTAATAAGACCCGTGTACAGTTGTGTACGCTCCGTCTGGAGATGGGTGAGCGCTTAGGATTGCGTGACAAGAACAAGTTCGAGTGCTTGTGGATCATCGACTTCCCGTTGTTTGAGTGGAGTGATGAGGAGCAGCGACTGATGGCGACACACCATCCGTTCACCATGCCCAATCCCGATGATATTCCTTTGTTGGACGAACATCCTGAACAAGTGCGTGCCAAGGCATACGACTTTGTATGCAATGGTATTGAAGTGGGTGGCGGTTCCTTGCGTATCCACGACGGAAAACTGCAGGCGAAGATGTTCGATATTCTCGGCTTCACACCCGAGAGAGCCATGGCTCAGTTCGGCTTCCTGATCAATGCATTTAAGTATGGAGCACCACCTCATGCAGGACTGGCTTTCGGCTTGGATCGCTTTGTGAGTATCATGGCCGGACTGGATAGTATCCGCGACTGTATTGCCTTCCCCAAGAACAATAGCGGAAGGGATGTGATGCTGGATGCTCCAGGCGAACTTGATCCGAAACAGCTGGAAGAACTGCAACTAAAAGTTGATATACATCAAGAAAATGCATAATTTGTTGAAATTCAGTCATTAAGCGATTGCCAGACCAAGAGAATTCACTACCTTTGCATCGTACAAAAACAAAAAGGATTGGATTCTAGGTATCAATCAAATTAATTATTTACTAAAATGGCAGAAAAGAAAGCAACAAAGGCAGCTGCTACAACAAAGAAGGCAGCCGCTCCTAAGAAGGAAACAGTGAAGAAGGTAGCCGCTCCTAAGGCTGCAAAGGCTGCTCTGGTTATCAATGCAGAGAATGCAGGTTTCAAGGCTGGTGATGTTTACAATGCACTGGCTGCAGCTGGTAAGGCTCTCTCTGTAGCAGAGATTGCTAAGAAGGCAAAGATCAGCAACGAGGAAGTAATCCTGGGTGCTGGCTGGTTGCTCAAGGAGGGAAAGATTAAGGATGCTGAAGGCAAGATTGTTTTGGCTTAATCGATTGTAAGAAATATAAGAAGGGCTGGATGCTTGAGCATACCGGCCCTTTTTTAATCATCTATCAAACCTTGTGGAAAGTTACGACCAAAAGATTCTGAAAGTACTGGCGGAAGCAGGAACAGACGGACTGAGTATTCAAAAGATCGTCTATCATGTGTATAATTCCTCCAACACCTTCTTCGAGACTGTCAGTCTTGAGGATGTACACCGCTATGTGCGACAGTTTCTTCAGCGTAACTCCAAGAACAAAGACTCGATGGTGGAAAGCACAGGAGTGCGTGGTGTTTACCGTATCAACGAAAAATCCTCCGACTCGCAGCAACTCATGCTGATGTTCAGCGATGAGGTACAGGAGGCGGAGGAGAAGAAACCGGTCGTCGACCAGTCTTTGTCGTTATTCTAACTATTTGATCAAATCAACGCTTCGTTTGAGGAAAGCATCAAGCGCAGCACCTTTCAGCATGCCGTTCTGCAGTAAGGCAAGGTCGATAAGCTGATGCACAATGGCATTGTCCTTGGCATAGTCGGCAATAATAGCTTTCTTCTTGTCCTTCTGCTCATTCAGTGCTTTCTCACTGGTCTGCAGGTCGTCTTTCTCTTCCTGCGTAATCTCGTCGTATTTCTTCTTGTTCTGCTCTTGGCGGAGTACGTCAACACGAGCCTGCTGACCGCGGATCTCACTCTCAACAGGTTTCAGCAGTTCACTCACAGCAGCTGTCTCATCATCCAGCACCTTCTTAATCAATGGGTGGTCACTGTTCAGTACAAGGTTGAAGCTGTCAGGCATCTGTGCGTAGAAACCCATTCCTTGCTGGTATCTGCTCATGTCTTTCATTCGACGCATGTACTCGCTTTGGGTGATAACCACTGGTTGTGCGTTCTCTCCTAAAGCCTGTACCTCGACCATGAACTCAGCCTTATCGAGTTTCGGCATCTGCGAACGGAACACTTCTGACAAATTGTCACGCTTATCTTCCGCCAGTTCATCCTTCTGTGCATCTTCCTTCACAATCAGTCGGTCGATGATGTCTGCATCAACACGTACGAAACGACTCTTTTCCAGCTTCTGTTCGAACATGGAAACAGACGGTGTATCCAACTGTCCGTCCATGAGCAGTACGCTGTATCCTTTAGCCTTTGCAGCCTCAATATATGAGTATTGCTCTTCCAGGTTGTTGGCATAGAGGTAAATCAAGTTCCCGTCTTTGTCGGTCTGCTCGTCCTTGATGAGTGTCTTGTACTCATCAAGCGTGAAATACTTACCTTCCACGTCTTTCAGCAGACAGAAATCCTTGGCCCGATCATAGAAGTCTTCCTGAGACAACATACCGTAGTTGATGAAGATCTTCAGGTCGTCCCATTTCTCCTCATACTCCTTTCTGTTCTCCTTGAAGATACCATTCAGACGGTCGGCCACTTTCTTGGTAATGTAAGTACTGATCTTCTTCACGTCGCGGTCGCTCTGCAGGTAGCTTCTGCTCACATTCAGCGGAATGTCGGGAGAGTCGATCACACCATGAAGTAAGGTTAGGAACTCAGGAACGATTCCTTCTACCTGGTCGGTAACGAACACCTGATTGCAATACAGCTGTATCTTGTTGCGCTGGATGTCGATATTGTTCTTGATACGAGGGAAGTAGAGAATACCTGTGAGGTTGAAAGGATAGTCAACATTCAGGTGAATCCAGAACAATGGCTCGTCCATCTGCATGGGGTAGAGGGTACGATAGAAGCTCTTATAGTCCTCTTCTTTCAGCGTACTGGGTGCCTTTGTCCAAAGAGGCTCTACACTGTTGATGATATGATCCTCTTCCGTCTCCACCTGCTTACCGTCTTTCCATTCGGTCTTCTTACCGAAGGCAATGGGTACAGGCAGGAACTTACAATACTTATTCAACAGCTGTTCAATCTGGCTCTTCTCAAGGAATTCCTTGCAGTCGTCATCGATATAAAGGATGATATCACTACCGCGGTCTTCCTTCTCTGCATCCTCAATGGTAAACTCCGGACTGCCGTCGCAGCTCCATTTCACGGCTTTGGCTCCTTCCTGATAGCTCTTGGTGACGATCTCCACCTTCTTGGATACCATAAAAGAAGAATAGAAACCTAAACCGAAATGACCGATAATGGCGTTGGCGTTGTCCTTGTACTTGTCGAGGAAGTCGTTTACGCCAGAGAAGGCAATCTGGTTGATGTACTTGTCGATCTCTTCTTCTGTCATGCCGATACCCCTGTCGCTGATGGTGAGTGTACCTTTTTCACTATCCAGTTTTACCTGTACGGTTAAATCACCCAACTCGCCTTTGAAGTCACCACGATCAGCTAATGTCTTCAACTTCTGTGTCGCATCAACGGCGTTCGACACCATTTCACGAAGAAAGATCTCATGATCCGAATATAAGAACTTTTTGATCACGGGGAAAATGTTCTCAGTGGTAACCCCGATGTTTCCTTTTTGCGTCATAAATGTATTATTATTAATTTGAATATTTACACTGTAACTTACAAAATCCGTGCCAAAGTAAGGAAGAATTATTTGATATGTTACCAAAATAGCGATTAATTGTTTCTTTTACATTTTTTATCATGAGAAATGATGACACGAATCAAATTTTTCATTATCTTTGCAATGCCTTCCAAAGGCAGTAAGATGATCATGGAAGAACAACAAGGGAAAAGACAAATTATAGCGGACTATTACACTGCTCATTTTGACGAATTGTTAGGATTCGTCCATAAGCAGGTCAAGAATGCTGACGATGCTGAGGACATCGTTCAGAATGTCTTTCTTCGTCTGTTGAATAGTGACAAAATGATTTCTTTGATCACACTGCCTTGTCTGGTCTATACGGTTGCCCGTAATTTGATTTTTGATCATTGGCGCCGTCACAGAATCTTTGACGAATATGAGCATTACCTGCAATCGTCAATCAATGATGATGATATTGATGTGGCATCTGTCTTTAGTGTGACAGAGATTACTGAGATATTGGAACGGGGTATCGCCCGTCTTACAGATAACCAACGCCAGGTATATCGTATGAATTTCTTCGACGATCTTCCGGTTTCGACTATTTCCAAGACGTTAAACCTCAACTATAAGAGTGTTGAGCATCGTTTGGGATCGGCTAGGAAGGAAGTCAGAAAGTATGTTGAAAGGATGTTGGCATAGCAGTAGATTATTATAGGTACGTTATATATATAAGGTAAAGAAACCTATTCGAATTATCGATAGGTAGGTTTTTAAGGTTAACAAGCTCCTGTCAGCGTAGTGATACGCCAACAGGAGCATTTTTTTAGTTCTCCTTGATAGCTAAGACACCATCATTATGGAGTTCCGGATGGAGATAGATGGTTCTGATGAACGTGTCTTTGTCCTGAATGATGGTTGTTCGGATGAAGAGCAACTGTTGCAGTTCCTGGTATGTACCGTATTGAACAGACTTCTTGAACAACTTGTCGGATTGCTGTGTTGCTTGGCGCATACTGCGTAACTTCAGGTCATTTATCTTCTGCGTATGACCCAGTTTCCCGTATTGAGCCTTGTATTCACTATTCACCAGGTTTTCGTTCAGGAACTGTTTGACTATACCCTCTGCCTTGTGTTGTTCGCCACAGGAGGCGAACAACATGACAGATAGGATGATCAGAAGTGTTTTCTTCATAACCGATTACTTGACAGGAATGTTCTTGAGGATTTCCAGCAGGTGGTCCCATACCATTTGAACCGTGGGAATCAGCAGACGCTCATCGGGCGAATGTACACCGCGAAGGGTAGGACCGAAGCTTACCATGTCGAGATGGGGGTACTTCTCAGAGAAAAGACCGCATTCCAGTCCTGCATGAATACCCAGTACCTGCGGGTCTTTGCCGAACAGTTTCTTGTAGGTCTCAACGGTCAGGGCTGTAAGTGCACTGTTAGGATTCATCTTCCATGCAGGATATCCGTCACCTTGTACCACCTCGGCACCCGCGAGTTGGAACACCGCCTTGATGGTGGCAGCCTGGTTGTCAAGGGCACTCATCACATTGCTTCGCTGACTGGCGACGATACGTACTTCGCTATCTGTTGTCTCTACGCTGGCCACGTTGTTAGAGGTTTCAACCAACCATGCCAGTTCCTCATCCTGACACATGGCGAAGACACCATTATCAACAGCCTGAAGAGCCTGGATCAGTTTCGTACCGGTCGTCAATGGCATGACATTCTCAGCTTCTGTACTCTCCATATTGAACTGCATGGTCTTCTCTGTTACGTGGTATTCCTCTTCGATCTGGGCAGCAAACACATTCCAGTCGGCACGTACCTGCTCCTTGACATCATTGGCTACACCGAATACGATGACACCATCGCGAGGAATGGCGTTATGGAGCTTACCGCCGTTGAAGCTGGCAAGTCGCAATCCGTATCTTTCCTGTGTCTGGTAGAGGAAGCGGGCGAGTATCTTGATGGCATTTGCCCGTTTCTTATTGATGTCGTCACCGGAATGACCGCCAATAAGACCTTTCAAGGAAGCTTTGAGGAAGAACAGACCGGCAGGGGCTTCTTCTTTCTGGAAATGGAATGTTGCGGTAGTGTTTCGTCCGCCGGCACAGGAAACGAATATCTGACCTTCATCCTCTGAGTCGAGATTGATCAGCATATTACCAGTCATGAATCCCGACTTCATTCCTTCAGCTCCTGTAAGTCCTGTCTCTTCATCACGGGTGAAGACACACTCCAACGGTCCGTGCTCAATATCATTGGAATCGAGTATGGCCAGTTCTATGGCACAGCCAATACCATCGTCAGCTCCCAATGTAGTTCCTTTAGCCTTCAGCCACTCACCATCAACATAGGTCTGGATGGCATCTTTATCGAAATCGAAGTCAATATCCACCAGCTTCTCACACACCATATCCATATGACTCTGCAGGATAACGGTCTCACGATTCTCATAACCTGGTGTGGCTGGTTTACGGATGATGACATTACCTGTTTCGTCTATAACGGTCTCTAATCCATGGCTATCACCAAACGCTTTCAGATAGCTGATCATCTTTTCCTCGCGCTTGCTGGGACGAGGAATTTGGTTAATCTTTGCGAATTGTTCGAAGACGCAAGTAGGTTTTAAGTTACTTTTTTCCATATTTTTGTTCTTTTATAGTTTTAATACTTTTGTATTCACACAATTATTCGTATCTTTGCAACCGATTTTATATTGCAATCCATTTGCAAAGATACTAAAAATGGCAGAAATTATAGTCATAACCGTGTTAATAATTGCTATCAGTTTAGCATTATTGTGCATCAAACTCTTTGTCAAGAAAGACGGGGAGTTTACGTCCATGCATATCCACGACAGTCAGGCCATGAAAGACCGTGGCATTCATTGTGTGTTGGAGCAGGATAAGGAAGCACGTTCAAGCGGTAAGGCTTATTAATGGAAATATAATCAAAACAGTAATAACAATGAGAAAAATTGCTTTTATGGCCATTGCCGCAACATGTGTGCTGGCCTCTTGTAACAATCAGGCTCCTAAGATGGATGAGAAAACTCAGTCATCAGACAGTGCAGCTACAGAGATGAAGATTGCCTATGTGGAGGTTGACTCTATCATGTCACAGTATCAGTTCTGCAAGGAGTATACAAAGATCCTTGAGAAGAAGAGCCAGAACATTCAGAACACCATCAACCAGAAGGGACAAAGTCTGCAGGCAGCAGCTGTGAAGTTCCAGCAGGATATCCAGAACAACAAGTACACCCAGCAGCAGGCAGAGGCAGTGAACGCTGGTCTGCAGAAGCAGCAGGCTGATCTCCAGGCTCTCCAGCAGCGTTTGGGAAATGAGTTCCAGACAGAGACTGACAAGTTCAATGAAGCCCTGCGTGACAGCATCCAGCATTTCCTTGCCAGCTATAATGCTAAAAAGAAGTATTCCATCATCCTCTCAAAGGCAGGTGACAATATTCTGTATGCAGACAAGGTTTACGATATCACAGCCGATGTGATCAATGGCTTGAACAAGGCATATAAGAGCAAGGCTGCTGCTGCAACAGCAGAGAAGAAAACAGAGAAGAAATAATTGTTTCTTCTGATTCATTCTGAGAACTGTGTCAAAACGCATCCGGAGTCTTTCAGATATAGACTCATGCAGTGTTGCATTTTGACATAGTTCTTTTTAGATTCATAACCTATGAAACGTCAAGAGCGATACGACTATTTACTGAAGTATTTCCGGGAACGCATGCCTCATGTGAGCACGGAACTGGAGTTCGGCAGCGTATTCCAGTTGCTGGTAGCCACCTTGTTGAGTGCCCAGTGTACTGATAAGCGTGTCAATCAAGTAACGCCAGCTCTTTTTAGTCGTTACCCTGACGCAAAGAGTATGTCATTGGCCGAACCGGATGAGATCCTGGAATACGTGAAGAGTGTGAGCTATCCTAATTCCAAATCGCGTCATCTTTCAGAGATGTCACGTATGATTATGGAAGTCTTCAATGGGGAAGTACCCACCGAGATGAATGATTTGATGAAGCTACCTGGTGTAGGACGCAAGACCGCCAACGTGATACAAGCGGTGGGTTACGGAAAAAGCGCCATGGCTGTTGATACCCATGTGTATCGTGTCAGTCATCGATTGGGATTGGTATCTAAAGATGCGGATACACCAGAGAAGGTGGAAAAGGAGTTGTGTAGGCATATTCCTGAGGAAGACCGTGCCGATGCCCATCACTGGCTATTGCTTCATGGGAGATATGTATGCCAGAGTCGTACGCCTCTTTGCGACCGTTGTCCGTTTGCGGACTTTTGTCCTAAGCAACTTGACAACTCAAAACTTCGGTAAAGCTAAGTATGCTTAGTGCGTTGCTTCCCACCAACCTGTTGTATTCAGGTGGTTAGTAGCGCTACTGTTCCTTGACGGGTCAGAGATGGTGATTCCTGAGAAAGCGTTGATGGGTATAATATACTTCTCCCTTAAAGATGGTTGGGAGAAGAATTCAGCCGTGCAACGCTTATAGGGAACCATCTTGTTTAACTGACTCTCAAATGCTGCGTATAAGGAAGCATCCTTACACAACGTCTTCACATAGTCGCCCATGTCGAAGAAAATGGTTGGTGTATAGCCGTCAAGTCTTTGTATTTCATCGATGTCGCCATCAAAGGAGAACTGGCTATTGATCTGTTTCATGAGGTTAACCGTTTCCCCAACCTCGCTGAGTTTAGTGACACCAATCGTTCCATAGTTACGAGGTACTCCTTGGTCGTTCACATAATCTTTATAGAAATTGTAGAATCCCTCGGCAATACCGTTATAGTCCTTCTTCATCAACGAAGAACCAATCGTAGCATAAGGCATTCCTGCCAGCATCACCTCACAAGTGGAGGCGATGAGATAGTCGGAAACATCCTTCAGTTCATAAGCCACCTCGATGTTTGACATGTAGCAGTCGTCGAACAGGATATACGCTGTGTGCTGGAAGGAGTTCCTGATGGCAGCTGCCAGCGTACTGATATTCGCCTGATATGTTTCTGATGAGGGATTGCCAAACCAGCGGGTCTCGATCAATGGTAAGTTCTCTTCTTCGGCTTTAGTACCTCGTGCCAGAGAAACATGGCGTTTGGCGCCAACGCTCTGACCAGCAGGAATCCATCCGCATGCATGACTGCCGATGATAAGGGCATATGAATTTGCTGGGGCTTGAGCCTTGACGTCGTTGAAGAAAGAAGTCAGTCCAGCCACAGAGGTGTAGTTGCCACCAGTCAGGCCTGTATAGGTCTTGATGGTATCATTTACACATGCACCGTTCTTGTATTTGATGTCGATTAAGTATGCACGACTTTCATTCGTCGCAATCAATACAAGAAACCTCTTGTTTCCCAGTCCTTTCTCATATTCGATAGCTGTCTTCATACCGCTGATGTTCTTCAGGAAGCACGAATAGATATTATCATTGCTACCGGATTTCGACCACGGCATGTACATCAGTATGGTAAGTTCAGAATCCTTAACAGGTTCTGGCTCATCATGATGCTTATGACAAGCAACCATGGAGAAGGCGACGAGGAATAGGAGGACGACTTTCTTCATATCTATACTATGATTGTTTCTTTTGGAGTTCAGCGATGCTGTCTTTCAAAGCAGCTATCTTCTCCTCGGCATCGTGTTCCTTCTTGCGTTCCATAGCCACAACGGCTTCTGGAGCGTTTGCCACGAACTTCTCGTTGGAGAGCTTCTTCTTCACACCCATGAGGAATCCCTCGAGGTGCTTGAGCTGTGCTTCTGCCTTTTCGATTTCAGCAGCCACGTCGATCATATCACCCAATGGAACAGCATACTCATCGGTTCCTACCATGAAAGCACTGGCGTCAGCAGCTTTCTCATTCACTACAGTAATACCCTTCAGGTTACCCATTTTGGCTATTACATCGTTGTAGGTCTCATAGCGGTTTGCATTGACGGTGAGCAGTTCCAGCTTTTCCTTCGGTGCGATATTCTTCTGACTACGCACCATACGAACACCAGACACGATCTGCTTCACCTGTTCAATGTCATTGATCAGTTTCTCTTCTTCACTTGTAAGACGCTCCATCTTCAGACAGTCGCGCATAATGCTCTCACCTTCCTTGCGGTCGTAAAGATGTTGCCAAAGCTCTTCCGTGATGAACGGCATGAACGGATGCAGCATCTTCAGTAGGTTATTGAAGAAGTTGAGCGTAGCCTCGTAGGTCTGACGGTCGATAGGCTGAGCCTCGCCGTTGATGTAGGCAGGCTTAATCATCTCCAGATACCAGCTTGAGAACTCATCCCAGAAGAGTTTGTACACAGCCATCAATGCTTCAGAGATACGATACTTTGAGAACAGGTCATCGATCTCAGCATTTACCTGCTTCATCTTGGCTTCGAACCATGCAACGGCAATGGCATTGCTAGAACTAGAACTACTAGTACAACTAGTATTACTAGTATTATCCTCCACCTTCCAGCCCTTCACCAGTCGGAAAGCATTCCAGATCTTGTTGTTGAAGTTACGACCCTGTTCACACAGACTCTCATCAAAGAGAATATCGTTACCTGCAGGTGCAGAGAGCATCATACCCATACGAACACCGTCGGCACCGAACTTTTCAATCAGTTCGATGGGGTCGGGAGAGTTACCAAGACTCTTAGACATCTTGCGTCCGAGCTTATCGCGAACGATACCTGTGAAATAGACGTTCTTGAAGGGGAAGGTACCCATATACTCCTCACCAGCCATGATCATTCGTGCCACCCAGAAGAAGATAATATCTGGAGCAGTCACCAAATCAGAAGTGGGGTAGTAGTAGTTGATCTCTTCGTTGCCGGGATTGTTGATTCCGTCAAAGAGGCTAACCGGCCAAAGCCATGACGAGAACCATGTATCAAGTGCATCCTCATCCTGTCTTAAGTCTGCCAGCGTGAGGTTGGCATTGCCGCTTTCCTTACGAGCCAGTTCGAGTGCTTCCTCAGCTGTCTCAGCAACCACGAACTTCTCATCCGAAGCGTCATCAGCAGGTTCACCATAATAATATGCCGGAATACGGTGTCCCCACCACAACTGACGAGAGATACACCAGTCTTGAATATTCTCCAACCAGTTCTTGTAGGTGTTCACATATTTCTGCGGATAGAACTTCATCTCCCCGTTCAGCACCGGTGGCAGGGCGATATCTGCGAAGTGCTTCATCTTGAGGAACCACTGGAGCGAGAGACGAGGCTCGATGGCTGTATCAGGGTTACGCTCAGAGTAACCTACCTTGTTCACATAATCCTCTACCTTCTCCATCAAGCCAGCCTCTTTCAGATCTTTGGTGATCTGCTTACGGCAGTCGAAACGGTCCATGCTCACATAGATCGGGCTCTGCTCAGAGATCGTTCCGTCGGCATTGAAGATATCGATGGTTTCGAGGTTGTGTGTCTTGCCCAGCATATAGTCGTTGGTGTCGTGTGCCGGAGTAACCTTCAGACAGCCCGTACCGAACTCGATATCTACGTAGCGGTCTTCAATTACTGGAATAACACGGTTCACCAAAGGAACAATTACCTTCCGACCTTTCAGCCACTGGTTCTTGGGATCCTTCGGGTTGATACACATAGCCGTATCACCCATGATGGTTTCAGGACGAGTGGTTGCCACAACGGCATAATAGCCTTTCTCATCCTTGTGGATGATGTTGCCTTGCTCTTCTAGTTTTTCTAGATTATCTAGTTTTTCTAGTCCATCTACGTAATATTTCAAATGGAACAAATGACTCTGTTCCTCTTTGTATACCACCTCCTCGGTGGAGAGAGCTGTTAGTGCTTTGGGATCCCAGTTCACCATACGCATACCGCGGTAGATGAGTCCTTTGTTATATAGATCCACAAACACTTTGATGACACTCTTTGAACGCGTCTCATCCATGGTGAAGGCTGTTCTGTCCCAATCGCATGATGCACCCAGACGGCGCAACTGCTTCAGGATGATTCCACCATGCTCATGAGTCCAGTCCCATGCGTGTTTCAGGAACTCGTCGCGAGTCAGGTCGTGTTTCTTGATTCCCTGCTCAGCCAGTTTCTTTACCACCTTGGCTTCCGTTGCAATACTGGCATGGTCGGTTCCTGGAACCCAGCATGCGTTCTTGCCCTCCATTCGGGCTCGTCTTACGAGAATATCCTGAATGGTATTGTTAAGCATGTGACCCATGTGGAGTACGCCAGTTACGTTTGGCGGTGGGATGACAATCGTATAGGGTTCACGATCATCTGGTTTTGAACTGAACAATTTGTTGTCAATCCAATACTGGTACCATTTCGATTCCACCTCCCGTGGATCATACTTGCTTGCTAATTCCATTTGTCTTTATCTTTTTTTATCTGTTTGCTAATAACTATATTGTCCTTTGAAACAATGGTGCAAAGGTATAAAGAATTTCCGAAACCACCAAATCTTCACCTTTTATTTATATATGTGATGATTCTTGTGATTCTTGTAGCTTTTCACGACATCCTTCTATCATCGTCTTTAGCTGTGCGATTCGAGACCGTGCGCTTTTTACTTCAGGATGTTGGGTGTAGTAGGATAGGGCCGACTCGAAGTTCTCACATGCATTTGCCCATTCCTCTTGGAACATGTAACAGAAGCCGATGCGGTAGAAGGAGTCTGCTTTCTCATTGGGATAGCAAACCATGATATGCTGTTCATAAAAGGGAATGGCCTCGGCATATTGTTCGAGATTAAAATGACTCTCGGCATTGGCGAAATAATATACGCTCCGCTCGTGAGGCGCCAGCGATTCTATCTTAGGAATGGCCTCATCGAGATAAGTACACGCTTGTTGATAATCCCATTCATAATAGTAGCAAAGTCCCATAAAAGCATGAAACCTTGCATTCAGTGTATATTCCTTGTCAAGTGCCTTGAACAGGAGTAACGACTCATGATACATTCCGCTGGTGAAATAATCCAGTGCCTTACCCAGTTTTTCTGTATCAGGCGACTTGCTCTTCTGGGCGGAAACAGGAAGGGCGGAGACCAGCAGCAAAAACAGGGTTACCATGAACCATCTCAATAATGCTTTGCACTGACGGTTATTCTTCATCTGTATAGAATTTGATGAGATTCTGCAAAGCACGGTTGCATACAGGACAAAACTCAGGATTCTCATTGGTCCTCATGCGACAGTCCTGCATACCTCGATACACCCCCTTAAGACTATAACCTGCACCTTCGTACAATCCCACCTTTCCCTTGTTCTCGGGAGTAGAAGGCGTGGGCCTCGGTGTACCTTTCTCTATCATGTCTTCCCACTTCCCGTGGAAATCCGTAAGCGTGGTGAGGTTGGGTTCCCATGGTTCCACGTCGTGCGGATACATAGGAATCTGTTCATACTCATAAGCATACTCGTCGCCCAGTCCGCCGAAACTATGACCGAACTCATGAACTACCACAGGACGGTATTGCGGATGGTGTGTCATAGACAGATTATAGGAGTTCAGAATACCACCGCCACCATACATGTTTGTATTGACCAACACGATGATATGCTCGTATGGGGTGCCAGCTAAGACATTGTGTAAATCTTTGATGTTCAGTGTTGTTAAATACCTATTACTATAGAAAGTGTCGAAGTGTGAGTGTAGGGCGGTTTCTTTCCAGATTCCTTTAGATGGTTCACTCGTTCCGCTTTCCTTGGAAGGAGATTTGACAGCGATGATATGGAAGCGGTCTCGCATGCTTTTGAAAGGCTCATGAGCAAACAGCGCATCGATGGCCACCTGGGCATCTTTGAGAAATATCGGCATCTCATTATCCTGATATCCTTCAGCTACAAAGGCAATATGAATGCAGCGATTGGTATCGGTTGCCTGCTGGAGCGTTTCATACGGGGTAACCATATGGGTACCAGTCTTCCTGATCAGGATATCTGTAGGAACAACGGTATGTGTAAACGAAGTCATGATCTCTCTTCTATTGTTCATCAACGCAACCGTAATATCTACGGTGTCCTTCGGCATCGGAACAAGGAAGACGTTTTCAAATGAGCGCCTGACCGTTTGGGCCTCCTCATAGCTCAGCCATTCCTGGAAGAGGGTAGAGAAGGAGTTCCGGTAAATGTTCTGATGTGTATGATGATCAGCTACCCAAATCTGCCCGTTTCCTTCAACAGGAACCTCGTCCAAACGATATCTTTTACCATACCAGCGTGGAATACTGTTGAGTTTGTCTAAGGAAATCTCCTGATGGTTCACGTCACCGGAGAACGTATAGTCAATTCGGAGCGTGCCGTCTATAAAGTAGTCGTCGAACACTGGTACATGACAACTCACTTCTTGTGCCCATGTAGGTGCCGACCAGCATACCAACATGACCAAAAATGTCCTTATCATCTTCATCTTATGAGAACTTTTAATTGTATGCAAGTGTTTTTATGGTTTGTCGGAATCTCCCAATATGGTGTTAACAAGCTCTTTGATATACGGTCTTTGCCAGTCGTTCAAATGATAAAGGCGGTTGTTGAATGCCAGGATATCAAGATCCATGGCTACTTCATGACGACTGCGTGCTTCCTCGCTGTTCCCGCACATGCTTTGCAGTTTCTTGAGCAACGAGTTTACCTGTTGGTAGCTGAGAATGGTGTGGAATACGGCCACCATGTTGAGATAGTCGGGCCCCTCCATATTGATATCCTTTGTCTGCATCGAAGGAGAGAACACGATATCACTGAAAGAATCCTGTAATAGGACTCTCACCTCATCCAGATGCTTTTCAGCTTCATGGTTGGATCCGATGGCAATCAGTATTTTATTCATCTTTCTAATCATACAAAATTAGTGTTTTTGAAATATTAATTAAAATATTTTAGTAAAAAATTTGCATTATAAAATGTTTTTTAGTACTTTTGCACCAGAATTTTAACTTTTTTGACTATAGTGAGGAAATACAGCTTCCTGATCATGATGCTTTTTCTGTGTTCGGCCTGCGAGTGGAAACTCAAGCCGAATGACGAAGATGTGCTTCAACAGCGCATCGAGATTCAGCGTTATGACCGTTTACAGAGTATGTATCTCACCACAGCCGATTTTGCTGCCCTTCAGCAGATGGAGACCAATTACCCCATGGAAACCCGTGCATTGATCGAGAATGTACTCATGCTCGGACCGATTGATTCTCCAGACATCAACAAGAAATTCCTCGCATTCTACCAAGACTCGACGTTGCAGACCATCCTCAGCGATGCGGAGGCTCAATATGCGAACATCGATGATGTGAACAAAAAGCTCAACGACGCCATTACCCGTCTGAGACATGATGTTCCTGGTATTCCTATTCCACGCTTCTATACGCAGGTCGGCGCTTTGGGGCAGAGCATCATCGTAGGCGATGAGAGCGTGGGTATCTCGTTGGACAAATACCTGGGTGCCGATTATCCCTTGTATGCCAAGTATTATCCGGATCAGACACGGGTAACGATGGATCGTGAACATATTGTACCAGACTGTGTCAGTTTCTATTTACTGAGTCTGTATCCGTTGTCCGATTTCGAACTCCGCAGTCAGGTTGACCGTGACCTTCACATGGGTAAGGTGATGTGGGTGACCAATCATTGTGTGGGGCACCGATTCTACAATACCCGTTATGTTCAGGTTGTTGACCGCTTTATGAAGAACAATCCCGGTATTACCGTGGAGGCGTTGCTTAAGATGACCGACTACACCCAGTTGAAGTAAGTCGTTGTCTGACAGCCTCGTATAGGAGTACTGCTGCCGACACGGAGACATTCAGCGAATCCAGTTTCCCGTTCATCGGTATTCTGATATGTGCATCAGCGGCTTCCCGCCATGAAGTCGTCAGTCCTGTTGATTCTGTTCCCATCACGATGGCCATCGGACAAGTCATGTCTGTATCGTAATACAGACGGGAGTCTTGCAACTGTGCCGTCAGAATCCTGATATGGTTCTCTTTCAGATAGCGAATACACTCTTCCGAGGTGCAAGCCACGCAGGGAACACTGAACACTGCACCCAACGAAGCACGGATCAGATTGGGATTGTATAAGTCGGTTAAGGGGTCACAGACAATCACGGCATCGGCTCCCGCCGCATCGGCACTTCGCATGATAGCCCCCAGATTTCCCGGTTTCTCCACCCGTTCCAATACGATCAGTAAGGGATTGTCTTTGAATGACAGCTCATCCAGGGTTCTGTTTCTTGTACGAACCACGGCAATGACACCTTCGGTACTTTCCCTGTAGGCGATGCGTTCATATACATGCGGCGATACGAACAAGATGTTTTCTGCCGACATGTCCTCGGGAGCAATCGCCTCCGACTCTTTGGCTCGAACGTATAGCGTGTCAATCTCGAAGCCTGCATCGATGCATTGACGGATTTCCCGTCTTCCTTCAACAACGAACAACCCGGTTTCGCGGCGAAGTGAAGATTTCTGCTGGAGCGCCAGCAGTTTCTTAATCCTGGGGTTTTGTGTACTTGACAAGTAGTTTTCCATGTCTCGATAATTTGTGGGGGTCAAAATTACTAATAAACGAGCGAAAAACCAAACAAAATGTGAAAAAGTGATAATCATTTGTGGGTTCCAAGAAAAATGATTACCTTTGCATACTTGGAGGGTTATATCAAAAATTGCCCTTCTCCAAGCACATGACTCATCTTTAAAATGGACAATACATTCATGAAAAGAAACCTCTGGATCATCATAATCCTGCTGCTCTCTGTAACTACAAAGGCACAACGTATTGATATCAAAGACATCAACCGGGGAATGTACTCGGCCAGTGCTTTGCGTACGGTGACACCCTTACCTGATGGGGAAAGCTATGCACAGATCAGCGAGGACGGTAAGCAGGTGGTAAGTTATGCTTACAAGACGGGTAAGCAGACTGGTGTGCTCTTCGATTTGGCAAACACCAAGAAATTACAGTTGGACAGCTTTGATGATTATATCCTGAGTCCTGATGGAAAGAAGATGCTGATTCAGACACAGACAAAGCGAATCTACCGTCATTCGTTTACCGCAGTATATTACATTTATAATATTGAAACCCGACTCTTGGAGAAGCTTTCCGACTACGGTCCTCAGCAGGTACCCGTGTGGAGCAATGACGGTCAGCAGGTTGCTTTCGTCCGCGACAATAACATTTTCCTCGTAAAACTATTGTATGACAATGCAGAGAGTCAGGTAACCAAGGATGGGGTAAAGAACGAGATCATCAACGGCATCCCTGATTGGGTGTATGAGGAGGAGTTCGGTTTCAACAGTGCTCTTGGTTTCAATGCAGATGGTACCATGCTTTGCTGGGTGCGCTTCGATGAAAGTAAGGTACCGCAGTATAGTCTGCAGATGTACAAAGGTATGCGTCCTGAGATGCAGGAGTATTCAACCTATCCGGGCTTCTATGCTTATAAGTATCCCAAGGCTGGTGAGGTGAACTCTACCGTTAGTGTACATAGCT
Source organism: Prevotella sp. (assembly GCA_017651265.1). Taxonomy (GTDB): domain Bacteria; phylum Bacteroidota; class Bacteroidia; order Bacteroidales; family Bacteroidaceae; genus Prevotella. The sequence continues at coordinate 58,566 of JAGCDO010000066.1, forward strand.
TTGATATTCAGAGTCGCCAGACCCGTACCTTGCAGGTGCCTCTGGATAAGGATGGATATATTCCTCGCCTCAAAGCCACGGATGATGCAGAACGGATGATTGTCTATACCATGAACCGTCATCAGGACGAACTGAACATCTATGCTGTGAATCCGCGTAGTACGGTAGCCAAGTTGCTGATACAGGAGAAGGTGGATAAGTATGTGAAGGAGGAGGCCATGGAGAATATCCTGTTCACTTCGAACAACATCCTGCTGCCCAGCGACCGTGATGGCTCCATGCAGTTGTATCTGTACAATAAGAACGGTCAGTTCATCAGGAAGGTAACGGATGTGAAGGGTGAAGTGAGCGAGGTGTATGGTTATGATGAGAAAACAGGGAACACCTACTATCAGGCTGCAGGCGAAGATGCTTTGAACCGTGAGATCTATGTTGCAATGAAGAACGGTAAGACGCAGAAGCTAAGTTCACGCAAGGGATGGAACCATGCGATGTTCAGTAATGGATTCCGTTATTTCGTGAATCAGTTCAGTGATGCGGAGACACCTTATATATATACTACATGCTCAGCAGAGGGCAAGACCTTGTCAACACTGATGGATAACGATCGTTTGAAAGAACGTCTCTCTGGTTTACAACTGCCCAAGAAGGAGTTCTTTACATTTACCACTTCTGAGGGTGTGAAACTGAATGGTGTCATGATCAAACCGGTGAACTTCAATGCCTCCAAGAAATATCCAGTTATCATGTGGCAGTATAGCGGACCGGGCAGTCAGCAGGTGAAGAACAGCTGGACAATTGGTTCCATGGGTAGTGGAGCGATGTTCGACAACTATCTGACAGAACTGGGCTATATCGTGGTCTGCGTGGATGGTAGAGGTACTGGTGGCCGTGGGGCCGACTTCGAGAAATGCACCTATCTGCGGTTAGGGGAGAAGGAGGCAAAAGATCAGGTGGAAACCGCTCTTTACTTGGGATCGCTTTCTTATGTCGATAAAGAAAACATCGGTATTTGGGGATGGAGCTATGGTGGCTTCTGTACGCTGATGAGTATGAGCGAGGGCAGGGGAGTGTTCAAGGCTGGCGTTGCTGTGGCACCACCTACCGACTGGCGTTTCTATGATACAATCTATACGGAACGGTTTATGCGTACGCCGCAGGAGAATGCACAAGGTTATGATGTGAATCCCATCAACTGGGCTCCGAATCTGCATGGTGCATTACTGATCTGTCACGGACTGGCTGACGATAATGTTCATCCGCAGAACACATTTGAATATACCGAGGCGCTGATCCAGGCCGATAAGGATTTCAAGATGAACGTGTATACCAACCGTAATCATAGTATTTATGGTGGAAATACAAGGAACCATCTGTTCAGGCAGATTGTGAATTATTTCAACGACAACCTGAAGTAAGACTGGAAACAACCCCTCAGATTGTTTTTGATGATTTTGATGGGGGAAAATGATATTGGAACGTATTATATTAAAAAGGTTATATAAACTATTTATGGCAAAAAGGTATTTATTAGGTTTTGATGTCGGCAGCTCGTCTGTCAAGGCATCATTGGTTGATGCAGATACAGGTGTATGTGCAGCAACTGCTTTCTTTCCTGAGACAGAAGCTCCCATCATGGCTGTGAAAGCAGGATGGGCAGAACAGGATCCGGAGATGTGGTGGACAAACGCTAAGCTTGCTTTCCAGAAGATCAAGGCGGAAGCAGGTGCCAAGGCTGAGGAGATCAAGGCCATCGGTATTTCTTACCAGATGCACGGTTTGGTATGCGTTGACAAGACTCAGAAGGTGCTCCGCCCGAGTATTATCTGGTGTGACTCACGTGCTGTCCCCTATGGCGAGAAGGCTTTCAACGAGCTGGGTGCCGACAAGTGTCTGGGTCATCTGCTGAACTCACCTGGTAACTTCACCGCTGCTAAGCTGGCTTGGGTGAAGGAGAACGAGCCTGAGCTGTTTGCAAAGATTGATAAGATCATGCTCCCTGGCGATTACCTTGCCATGAAGTTAAGCGGTACGGTAAACACCACCATCAGCGGTCTTTCCGAAGGAATGATGTGGGACTTCAAGGAGAAGGCTCCTGCTAAGTTCCTGTTCGACTACTATGGATTCGATGAGAAGGTGGTTGCTGATATCGTTCCTACCTTCAGTATTCAGAGTACGGTTAGCAAGCAGGCTGCCGAGGAACTGGGTCTGCAAGAGGGTACACCTATATCTTACCGTGGTGGCGACCAGCCGAACAACGCCTTGTCACTTAATGTGTTCAACCCGGGTGAGATTGCTTCTACCGCCGGTACATCAGGTGTGGTATATGGCGTGCTGGGTGAGGCTAACTACGATAAGAAGAGTCGTGTGAACACCTTCGCTCATGTGAACTACACCACCGACCTCGATCGTCTGGGTGTGCTGCTTTGCATCAACGGTACAGGTATCCTCAACGCTTGGATCCGTCGTAACGTGGCTCCCGAAGGAATCTCCTATGCTGAGATGAACGACATGATGGCCAATATCCCCATCGGTAGCGAGGGCGTGTCAATCATCCCGTTCGGCAACGGTGCTGAGCGTGTTCTTGAGAACCGCGAGGTAGGATGCTCTATCCATGGCGTGAACTTCAACAAACACTCAAAGGCTCATCTCATGAGAGCAGCGCAGGAGGGTATCGTGTTCAGCTTCTGCTACGGTATGGAGATCATGCAGCAGATGGGTATGGACATCCGCAAGATCCATGCAGGAAAAGCCAATATGTTCCTCAGCGAGATCTTCCGCAATACGCTGGCAGGCGTGAGCGGTGCTACGATCGAGTTGTACGAGACTGACGGTAGTGTGGGTGCTGCCAAGGGTGCTGGTATGGGTTGTGGTATCTACAAAGACCATGACGAGGCCTTCGCCACCTTGAAGAAACTGGCTGTTATCGAGCCGGATGATAGCAAGCGCTCTCAGTATCTCGCTGCCTACACGGCTTGGAAAGAGCAGTTGGCAAAGATCTAAGAAATAAACAAGTAATCACTTAGAAATAATAAATTCATTATTCAATTTAATCATTTAAACTTATGGCAAAAGAGTATTTTCCGTTTACCGGTAAGATTCCTTTCGAAGGAAAGGACAGTAAGAATGTAATGGCTTTCCACTACTACGAGCCTGAGAAGGTCGTGATGGGAAAGAAGATGAAGGATTGGCTGAAGTTCGCTATGGCTTGGTGGCATACACTGGGTGGCGCTTCTGCAGACCAGTTCGGTGGTCAGACCCGTTCATACGAGTGGGATAAGGCTGGTGACGCTGTTCAGCGCGCTAAGGATAAGATGGATGCTGGCTTCGAGATCATGGATAAGCTGGGTATCGAGTACTTCTGCTTCCACGATGTTGACCTCGTAGAAGAGGGTGACACCGTTGAGGAGTATGAGGCTCGCATGAAGGCTATCACTGACTATGCTCAGGAGAAGATGAAGCAGTTCCCCAACATCAAGCTGCTCTGGGGTACCGCAAACGTATTCGGTAACAAGCGCTATGCTAATGGTGCTTCTACCAACCCCGACTTCGACGTAGTAGCTCGCGCTATCGTTCAGATCAAGAACGCTATCGACGCTACCATCAAGCTGGGTGGTACCAACTATGTATTCTGGGGTGGACGTGAAGGCTACATGAGTCTGCTGAACACCGACCAGAAGCGTGAGAAGGAGCACATGGCAACGATGCTGACCATGGCTCGCGACTATGCTCGCGCTAAGGGATTCAAGGGTACTTTCCTCATTGAGCCGAAGCCCATGGAGCCCAGCAAGCACCAGTATGATGTGGATACAGAGACCGTTATCGGTTTCCTGAAGGCCCACAACCTGGACAAGGACTTCAAGGTGAACATCGAGGTGAACCACGCTACACTCGCTGGTCATACCTTCGAGCACGAGCTGGCTTGCGCTGTTGACGCTGGTATGCTCGGTTCTATCGACGCTAACCGCGGTGATGCTCAGAACGGTTGGGATACCGACCAGTTCCCCATCGACAACTACGAGCTGACACAGGCTATGCTCGAGATCATCCGCAATGGTGGTCTGGGCAATGGCGGTACCAACTTCGATGCTAAGATCCGTCGTAACAGCACTGACCTCGAGGACCTCTTCATCGCTCACATCAGCGGTATGGATGCTATGGCACGCGCTCTGATGAACGCTGCTGACATCCTCGAGAACTCTGAGCTGCCCGCTATGAAGAAGGCTCGCTACGCAAGCTTCGACAAGGGTGTTGGTAAGGACTTCGAAGATGGCAAGCTGACTCTTGAGCAGGCTTACGAGTATGGTAAGAAAGTGGGTGAGCCCAAGCAGACTTCTGGTAAGCAGGAGAAGTACGAGACCATCGTGGCTCTCTACTCCAAGTAATCATCTCACTTTTAGGTAAAAATCAAGAGGATGGGCCATCGGCTCATCCTCTTCTTTTTATACCCCACAAGTTTTTCTTGTTTATTCAACAATCTGACGATAATAGACAGCACCCTGCTCATTCTTTAGTGTACGGGTGTCCTCGTCATAATCATAGCAGTCATCCTCAGATTCTACACCCTTAGGCTTCAGACAGATGGTGTTGCCATTGATGGTATAGGTGTACTCCGTATAGTTTAGGCTACCTATTATGCCCCATGTGGCCGTGCCGTCCTCATTCAGACAGAATCGGCTCTCCTGTTTTTCGTCATCGTAGATTCCAGCCATATTGGCGAAAGTCAGCTCTTGCACTTCTTCCTGCGGTTCGTCAAGATAGCTTCGCATATCTTCCATCATGTTGGATTCCTCCTCTTTACCGTCTGGGTCAACAACAACGGCAGCGTCGGTATTTTCCACCTGTGCCTTCTTGCCCCCGCAAGCCATAAGCATCATCAACGCGGAAATCATTAAAATGCTCTTTCTCATAACATTATGGGTAATAGTTTGTTATTTGCTGTGCAAAGATAACTTTTTCTCATGAAACTCCCAAATATAATAAGTATAAGCTGTAGAAATAGTTGAAAAATTAAAGAGTGAAAACGCGCGAACATACACGAAAAATGCTGAAAAGCACGATAAATAAAGGGATTTTTATAAAAATCAACATACACTTAGGGTACACAAACATACACTATAGGGGCTTTAACATACACGCAACATACACGCTGACGAGTTGTTGCAAGATAAGTGGTAGTTGTTATTAAGACAACCATGAGTAAACAGGCACTTTACTAGGAGTTTGTTACGTTCAAACTCAAGAATTCTCTCGAGAATTTTTGAGTAAGTGGCCTGTTTTCTATGAGAAAGAAGCCTAGTTTCTATGAGAAAGAAGCCTAGTTTCTATGAGAAAGCAGCCTACTTAAAAGTGTATGTTGCGTGTATGTTGAAGCCCGTATAGTGTATGTTTGTGTATGTTGCGTGTATGTTGAAAATACCCATTTCCCCTGTATTTAAAGGCGTTTCCAGCAAAATTCGTGTATGTTGCGCCAGTTTTGTGAATTCAAAATTTGAATCGTGAGATTTTGCATCGCGATATCTATGCTTTTGGACTCCAATACCTATGCTTTCAGGCTCCAATATCTATGCTTTTGGACTCCAATACCTATGCTTTCAGGCTTCAATATCTATGCTTTTGGACTCCAATACCTATGCTTTCAGGCTTCAATATCTATGACTATAACTCACCCCTCCTTTATGGAGGGGACGGGGGTGGCTTCTTTTCTCCATGGAGGGGATGGGGGTGGCACTGCACCATTTATTTGCATTGTGATACCCCCTATAATGTTTTTTTTGCCGAATTTGTTTGGAGAGTAATTGATTTTTTTCTATATTTGCGGTGTCCTTATAACTCTGTGCCTTATAGGCATACAGATAAGTGGGACACATACATGTTAAAGGCGTTTTCTGAACGCTTTGGTTTTGACGCTTTGAGAATCTCGCAAATTCAAACTAGTGGTCAAAAAACAAGGCAACGGGAACGCCCCTAAGAGGTGTATTAAATATGTGCATTATTATAGTGTACAATAATATACTTCAGCGTGGGGCTTTCAGCGTTGCTCGGTTTGACTACTAGGGCGATGCGAGAGCCTTCAAAGCGTGGACCGGGCAGAGAATTGGCTCCACGTTTTTATTATGTGTGTATAGACCTATGATTATTAACTCTACTAGGGAGCTAGGTAGAATTATTAACAAGATATGGCATACCGACTATTGTGTTCCGACTTATAAAATGCCTTCATCAGACTTGACATATCGATAATAGTATGTTTTGAGGGTTATGAAATCTACACATATCCTGTTGTAGCCAATAAACTTAAGTATAAAAAAAGGTTTTTAGCATGAATAATAAGACAGTTTCTTTTCCTCTACTAGTATCAGTTATTGTGTTAGGAGGTATTCTTTCATCATGTTGTACCAACATTAACACGGTTGGTGACCAACACTTTGAAAAAGACGGCACTCTAATTGTGGATTCCCAAGGTGACTCAGTAAGGTTTTCACCTCAGGTCCCCAATAAAATCAAGTTTTATGTTGAAGTCTCAGGAAGTATGAATGGTTTCTTCCGGGCAAATGCTCCTACACAATTTAAGGCTGATGTTTGGAGAGTATTAACATACTTCTCTCCTATTGCGAACAACGTAACTATCCTTACAAATGACGGTAGTATGGGACAATCGGTTCCCTTACAGAACTTTCAAACACAAATGAATACTGGTGCTTTTGTTAGTTCTGCTTCAACAAAAGTTCCTCTTATGATTCATTCTATCACTCAAAATCTTAATCTTAATAAAGGCGAGGTTGCTGTGCTAATCTCTGATTTGAAATATAGCCCAGTTGGGGCAGCTGCTCCTCATGTGCTTTTGACCCAATATAGTACTGATATAAGCGAAATCCTTGGTAAATTTGGTAAGGCTGTCAGTTTAGTAGGAGCAACGTCAGATTATCTTGACAAAGGAGGTAATGTTTTAACAAAGAAATCGCCCTATTACTTCCTTATTCTTGGTAATCCCCAAGAAGTTGCTTATATAAGAAACGGCATTTCTACACTTCTTGAAAATAATGGGAGTTTTATTGACAATATCGAAAGTGGTTTTAATTTTGGAGCACCTACTTATTCTTTTGGTATTCCTGACAACTGTTATCAGATGAATGATGAAGATCCAACTTTCGTTGATTTTGACCCCGGTTCTTCTGACACCTGCATCGTTAAACTAAACGTTAATCTTGAAAACTATAGATGGGCAGTAACACAAGAAGATGTGTTTAAAGAAGCGTTTAAATATAAAACTTTATATGGTTCTAATGTTTCAATAGGAACAATTGGGTTTGATGTTCAAAACATAACAGGAGAAGAAAAGCAACTCGAAAGAAAGGCCATAGCTACCGTTGAATTGAAAGTGTATGATATGGCTATGGAATCGGAAGTAATTGAATGGTCGTTGCAATTACCAGATCTTGATATAACAAAATTCTCACCATATCTCAATGCTAAAGATGAGAACGATGTGACAAAGTCATATTCTCTCGAAGACTTCATCAAAGGTATGTTCTATGGTGGAGTAATAAATAAACCTCTGAAATCGAATTACATACTAATATCACAAAACTCATAACGATGAAGATACTTTCTTTATACAAATGGATTGCTGGATCTATGATTGACTTTACAAGTCAGTTTAAGAACAATCCAGCTCTTTATAATCAAGCACGTGCCTATTGGAACAAACTTGAAAGTTCCTCAGCTATTATTTTGATTATTATGCTTGTATTAGGTATAGCAATGGCTTATATGTATTATGTTCCGTATAATAAGCAACCTGGCCGTCGTTATACCCCGAAGCACTGGCTATATTTTTTGTTAGGAACATTTGTGCTTACATTCCTCGTTACATGGGGATATGAATACTTTGCAGTTCCGCCCAAAATATCCGGAGCTACATGGTTGCAATGTAGAATCGCATTGGGTAACGCCATTTACGCTTCAGTTTTATATTTCTTTGTTTCTATTGCATGGTGTAATTGGGGACCTACTAACGCATACCGTCTATTTAAAATATAATTGACATGAAAAAAGTATTCGTATTCTGTATAGGTGGAACAGGCATTCGAGTAATGAAAAGCATTACAATGCTTATGGCTGGAGGTATGAGCACAAACGGATATACAGTCGTTCCTATTATTCTTGATCCACACCTTGATCTGGAGGAAAAGAAAAATCTTCATACATTGATTGAAAGCTATCAAAACATTTATCATCATTCGATAAGTAATGGTAATGATACGCTCAATCATTTAGATGGTTTCTTTAACTCAGAAATATTGACTATTAACGAATTAAACGATCAATTGAATGACACGCAGCAGGCTACCGCATCAGGTACAAAGGAAAAGTTCCGTTCGTATCTAAATGTCGCTAATCTCGGCACTAATGATATAAACAATTATCTAGTTGAAACTCTTTTCTCAACAAACAACTTGAACAATCCACTATCTGTAGGATTCAAAGGAAATCCTAACGTGGGTACTGTTGTTTTGGGTGAGATGATTGAAGGAGCAGATTGGTTCAAAGCGTTCAAATTACGCTGCGAGAAAGATGACCGTGTGTTTATCATCAGTTCTATCTTCGGAGGAACGGGTGCCTCTGGCTATCCACTTTTAGAGAAGAAGATCAAAGATGCGAAAGATGAGCCAGCTGTAAAAGATGCGCTGATGGGAGCAGTAACCGTTCTTCCTTATTATGGTCTTAAAGATCCATCTACTTCTGGTAGCGACATTGATTCAGCCAACTTCTACACTAAGACAAAAGCGGCTCTCGCTTATTATCAAAACACTGTTCAATCTGACTATTTGTATTATGTTGGAGAAAAAAGTTTGAAGCAGGTATATGAAAATGATGAGAAGAAACAAGATGATAAGGCAAACTTCATTGAAGTAGTTGCCGCTTCCGCTTTATTCGATTTCCTTAAGAGAGAGAAGCCCGAACAAAGACAATATCTGACGCGTGCCATTGAAGAGGATGTTGAATCTCTGGACCTTGTGACAATGGGTAAAGGTTATAAAGAGATTATCAAGAGCGCAGCGGATTATTTGCTGTTAAGGTCTCTTGTAAAAAACTTACCGAATGAAACCTTCTTCCCTCTTTCGAAGAATAGAGGATTTGATGAAAATTTCTTTAAAGATGCGCCATATCAAGAATTGGCACGCTTTTCAGATAGGTATTTTAATTGGTATCAAGAGCTTTCTACCAATAAACGTGCTTTTGCTCCAATTCATTATGAAAGCATGAAGAATATGAGTGGATGGATTAAAACAATGGAACTGGATGCAAAAGATGATTCTTACTATCTCTTAAAGATGATTGAGGCAAGCAACAGACTGAAAACGAAAGAACATAGTAACAAGTTCAGGTTCTTTCTACAGTTTGCTTATGATGCAGTTAACAACTATACTAAAAAAATCTATAAATAATTATGGCTAGAGTTGATTTAAATATAGTTGATCGTGGAACACCAGGTAGTGACTGGCGTGCTGAAGATGTGGCTCTAACAGCTGATCATCTAGATGAAGTAATGGAACAAAAGACAGACAATAGCGGTGCTTTGAATTCACTGCCGACTCCGTTCGCCCGTTTCTTTGTTGCCAAAGAGGCTTTCCGCCGTTGCATGGAAGAGAATCTTAATCCTTCAAAAGAAGCAGGTTTTGCATATAGCCAAATGGTTTCAGATATTCTTGATGTTTATGAACTGTTGTTCAATTATAAATATCATAAGAATACATGGAATCGAGGTGAGAAATTGGAACTTCGTGAATGGAACAGTGCCGAGAATCTTTTAAAAATTAAGGCTAAAATGCCTATCCTCTATAACTCTATTAAAGAGTATTATGATACGGACATCAAGGAGAAAAACCTGTATTTCTTGGTTTTTACAGAGAATGGGCGGGAGAAACTGCTTGCATGTAGTTCGCCTATTACAGGGTTTGTTACTCCTCCTGATATGGATAAAAAGAAAGTCAAAAATGGGGGAACAACTGCATCAGTGCCTACAGGAGAACAATACAAAGACCTCCATATCAGAAGGAAATCTGGTGGAGAGTATTTCCGTGATGTGAAGTCTTTCAAAGATAGAGAGCCAGACTTTAAGAATTACATGTATAATGTCATTTTTGGCTCTGACAATGTAAACGCTCAATTCAAAGCCATAAAGGAATTTATACGTAGTTATAAATACGACACGGACATTCGCAATGACTTTAAGATGCAATTGGAGCATTTCAAAACCGATCAAAACGACAATCTTGTCATCAACGGTTTGAATATCATGACTTCTGATGAAATAGACATCAATTCATATTTCACAGATTCTATGATAAAGCTGCCTTATCGTATCTATAAGGAATCATATAAAGCTGTTACTTATCAAAACGATTCTGAGGATAGAGATTATGACTATTTGATGCCTTTCAAACCTGAGATACAAACGTTGTTTGAAGGGAATGAGATTGACAGTGATGTTCATATCAACAGAAATTCAGTGACAGTATACCTTAGATACAATGGTATAGAATATCAAAAGGAGTATGCAGAGGAACCATTTAAGCCTGGTCAAGGAAGAATATACAATCTTTCAGTCGCAAAGATAAACTTTGATTTAGGCTTGTTCCCGAATATCTTGTCGCATCGTAAGGAAGAGAATAATTACTTCAAGATTATTGTGGTCGCTGCTGATGAGGATACAGAAGCCCCACAATTCAACATTGATGAAATCTCTCTTTCATTCTATAAGAATAGCGATGATGGTTTTAATAAGATCAATGAGGTAACCCCAGAAGATAACGCTCAGTTTGGTGTTTGGCCTGCTGTCGTCCGTTCACGTCAAAAGTCTGACGAAGCGGAAAGTGGCACCAAATTCTATGAGTTGTATAACACATCATTCGATATGATTGAAGTGAAAGTGCTTAAGTATTCTGGATTGTTATTCCCCCTGTGGAAGAGAAGTCAGCCCACAAATGACACATACACTTATGCCATTGACCTTGGTACATCAAACACATTTATGTCTCGCTGTAAGAATGATGCTGATGGAAATCCTGATTTGAGTAAGGCACCTGAATTGTTCATGATGGATACACCTATGGTGAACTACATGCATGATATTCCTAAAGACCGTCAGTATTCACTCATTCGCAGAATAGAAGATTCTGTTTTTGACAAAGCCAAAAACAAGTTGAAGACTGAATTCCTCCCAGCATACATCGATGGAACAGAATACAAGTTCCCAATCAGGACTGCACTATGTGGCATTCGTAACAAGACTGCTGATGCCAAATTGTTTGATAACCACAATATCGCTTTCTTCTATGAGAAAGTAATGGCAAATGATGACCAAAATGTACATACTGACATTAAGTGGGACAAAAACGAAGAATTGCTTCGCATCTTTGTTAGGGAGCTTCTCTTAATCGTAAAATGCGATATCCTGCAGCGGAACGGAGACCTTGACCGAACAAAGCTCGTTTGGTTCAGCCCTCTTAGCTTCTCTGGCAAAGAAAGGGAACTTTATCAGGATATATGGACACAAGAGCCCGAGAATGTGCTCTGCATCCAACCTACCCAGATAAAACAATACTCTGAGTCCGAGGCTCCTTATTACTATTATAAGAAGAAGGACTATATAAGGAACTCAGATGCTGTCACCGTGATAGATATCGGTGGCGGTTCTACAGATTTCGTGTATTTTAAACATAACGAACCACAAATGGCAAACTCTGTCCATTTTGGTTGCGATGTTCTTTGGGGAAATGGTTTTATTGAGTTTGGAAACGAAAGGTCAAATGGTATTTATAAACGTTATGCTTCTTCTCTCCGTTTCAAACGCAAGGACTTGGAAGACTTGAATGAATGCTTTAAGAACGTTGACTCTGTTAAAACGAAAGATATTATAAATTTCTGGCTGAGCAACGCGAATAATTGTGATATTATCAAGTTGATGCGTTCTGACTTTAAGCCGGTATTCATCTACCATCTTACGTCTATCCTTTATTACATGGCTAGCATGTATAAGGATAACGGCTTTGATGCTCCTCTCTCAATCGTCTTTAGCGGAAACGGAAGTAAGTATATTGACAACTTCATTTCAAAAGATGATGGTGTGCTGAAACGCATCATTGATCTTGTGTTAGAACATGTGTTCGGTGGTAAACATAGCGTGAACATCAAACTTCCTGATGAAAGAAAAGAGTCAACATGCTATGGCGGATTATACCGTGACCCAGAAGCTGAACGTGTGAAAGAACTCGTTTATCAGGGTGACACATCACTCGACTACCATCTCGTAGGTGATCTCAATAAGAATTTCGATTCTTTGAAGAAATCATTGCTGACTAAGTATCAAGAACTTGCTGTTTTATACAAAGCTGTCCTTGATATGCTCAAACGAGAAGGTGTATTAGATGGGGGAACTGACACATCAAAGTATGTGAAGGCTGCTCAGGAAGATATGGGTACTCCACTTTCGGATTATTACAAAACACAAGTGAAAGAAAAACATGGAGAAGAGGATATTTATAACGATTCCGTATTCTTCTTGCCAATCATCAATTGCATTTTTGAAATGACCAAAAAGTAATGAATTCCATATTAGTAACCATTCTTGTTTCTGCTATAGTAGCAGTAATCTTCTTCTCGTTTCAGTGGAAATTTTTCACTGAAACGAGAAAGTATAGAGGCTTGTTTAGAGACTTCTTCAAAAAGAATGAGCCTTACTCAACTTTTAACACGTACACAAGTGTTGACGAGAATAGTGAGATAATTGCCCAGATGAAGAAAGTTGGTGATGAAGACTCCGACTTGAACAATCTGATAGGGGAAATCAATCACTATGTCATGAAAACCCGAGGAACAACGGATTTTGCCGTTATCCAAAACAAAGTTGAGCGTAAGCTCAATATGCGATATGACCAGTCAACTGCAAAGCTGGCTTTCCCGACATATCTTGGATTGATGGGTACGTTCTCCGGAGTGTTTCTTGGTATCCTTATGTTCGTATTCGGTTTTGACGAAGTGGATGGCATCACCGACCAATCCATCACTAACCTGTTGATAGGTGTCCTCGTCTCGATGTCTACAAGTTTCATCGGACTTCTTTTGACCACCATAAACAACGCCAGTTCTGCTGAAGCGAGAAAGAAAATCGAAGAAGACAAAAATGAATTCTACGATTTTATGCAGACGGAACTCATGCCTAACCTTGATGTAAGCATGGTGCTGGCTATTACACGTTTGCATGAAACGGTGGATAAATTCGAACCTGCTTTCGATGGTGTTATTTCTCGCTTCCAACAGACATTTGATAGATGTACCAAAGCGTTCGGTGATTCCTTTGAAAAGAATGTCACTGCTGTTGCCGATGCCGTGCAGACAATGGGTACCAATATGGATAAGATTAACAAGAACATCCAACTGCAAGAGCAGCTACTCGACACCCTCAGAAGTGGGGACATGGTCAAAGGTATGGACAAGTATGTGGAAGCTGCTCATCAGTTCGTTGGCATTACACAGTCCTTGGATAAATTTGAAGAGGCTAGACGAATGCTTCTTGCTGCTACGCAAGAGGCTATCAACTTGCAGAACCAATACTCTGAGTCGTTGAAAGTGCCACGTGAAGTGGCGGTTCGAGTGAATCAGATTCTTGACCGCATCAAGACATTCGAAGAGAGTGTCAACAGAATTGGTGGACAGCTTAATAATAGGGAGGTCCTTGGAAATGATGTCGTGAATGCTATTGGTGACCAGATTAGAGGAATCACAAAGAAAGGAAAGATCGCAGACAAGTATCTTGAAATGGCTGATGGTAAGCTGGAAGACCTGTTCAGCCGCCAGACTCAAGTTATCAACGATATGAATAACCGCTATAGCGAAGCTATTGCCAGTCATATCGATGGCTTCGAGGAGATGCTTAAACAGCAAACGGCAGAGCTTGAAAAGAGGCATAAAGAATTCCTGCAAGCCATCGAAGACCATCTGTCTGTCGAGGAAGTACATAAAGACTTCTCCAATTTGAAGAAGTTGAGTGACATTCTTGAACAGCTGAAGGCACTGTCTAAAGACCCTGTAAAGTCTGAGGAACTCAACCGTAAGCTTCAAAAGATTCAAGAGCAAATCAGTAAAATCGAACTAACTATACCTGAAGGAAAAGGTGGTTTTAGTATATTCGGAGGTGGCTCTTCAAATACTGCAGAGTTAAAGGAACTTCGTACTGAAAATATACGATTGCAGGGTGAATTTGAACGGGTTCAGAAACAGCTGACACAATTGGTTTCTCAACAGAAGCCTGACCTTCAGAAAGAAAACGATGAATTGAAGGCAGAGGTAAATCGCATGAATAAAACGGTCAATAAGCTACTCAAAGAGCAGACGGCTCCTACTACTCAAAAACCGATACTGCCCATCCCAACAGTGGAAAGGAAACAAGATGAATCGATGAGAATTTCCACCCGCCAACCCATACCAACACCTAATTCTCCGCAACCACACGCAGAGGTAGCGCAGGGAACAGGTGAAAGAATAGATAATCAAGTTCATGAATTTGATGCAAATGTAGAAGAACCAAAAGAAGGAAAGAAATTCTTAGGTATATTTAGAAGAGGGAAAAAGAAAAATAGTTAATTATGGATGGGAATAAAAACGGCTCATTCTGGCCGAGCTATGTGGATATTATGACAACTTTATTTGCCATAACTCTTATCCTATTCGCCGTTTCTTATAGCCGCTTCAAAGTCAAAGAGAAACAGTTGAAGAGTCTTGTAGAACAATACGAGAACATTATAGATGTGTATTCTACTGTTGGTAAAATTGATTCAACTGCTTACTTCGGATATGATGCAGATTATTTGAAGCACCTTTTCTCTGTTGATGTGGAATATCAACAAAAGGAATATCGAATCGACAAATTGAAGCTTGACCTCAATGACAAGGTGGCTGCTGACAATAAGCGTGATAGTATTTTGGAAGCTGGAAGACTCATTAAGGAAAAGATAATAGAACTTGATCAGTTGCAAACGAGTATTGAGGCAAAAGATTCCATAAAGAACAATATTAAGTTCTTGATAATCATTGAAGGGCAAGCTTCTAAGGTTCCATTTAACATGAGTGACTGGCAGAACAACTATACGTTGTCATATCTTCGAGCTCAGTTCCTGAATGAGTTTTGGAAGCAAAACGGAATAAATTTTGAATCCATATCGAAAAGATGCCAGTTGTTAATCTCTGGAAGTGGTGAAGGTGGTGTACCTCGTTATACTCCTCCTGTCAAAGAGCCAAAGACAAAAGAAGAGTGGGAACTATGGAATTCTTGGGAAGGCAAGAACCAGCGTTTCCTTATCCAGATTGTACCCGTTATTGGCAATATTAAATTTACTAAAGAGGAAATTGACAAATTGCAAGACAAGAAATAAATGTCTGTGTCAACTAACATAAACGAAGAATACGAAAAACTATTTGGCAAAGCTTCCAAAGTAGACCTTTTCGATCCTGATGAGGATTATTATAATAATCTCCGTCAGGTAATTATCGATACTCCTACATTGAATAACGGGAAGAAAGAACTTCCTTTCACAGGGGTACAAGTAATTCCATATTGTGATTTTATGATGATGAAGGAAGTGAAAAAAGCGGAAACAAATGGTTTTCATGTTTATTTCTTAAAGAATTCTAAACCTGGAGAAGATGACTATTGTAATGCTGCAGGTTATTATTCAAACGATAACAAGCATTTCATTATCCTGAAATATAGTAGAATTGTCTATCAGGACGCTTTTGAACCTTATGATTACTCTCTTGTAAAAAAACGCAAAATTGCACTGTTGAAAAAGACGTCTATGGAAAATGGGCAGTTTTTTTTGACTAAGGATTTATCTTGCAATAATCCCAAAATAGGTGCATGCCTCGTAATGGGAATTAGGGCAAGCGTGGATAAATGGAGGGATAGTATGAATACACCTCCTCATAAAACAGACTTTGATCCGCTTGATGATTTATATACACTGACACCTCAACGTGTTTCTCTTCAAAACAAGGTTGAACATCATTTGTTCTATCTTGCAGTTAGTAATGAAATTAAAGCCTTTGGGTATTTTGAACCAGAAACAAAGTATTTCTACATTTGTAAAGGTAGTACAATCGAAGAAGACTTGCAGGGCGTTTCTGAGTCTTCTGAATACGCACTAAATAGGAAACGTTTGATAGATAATTGTGCTGAAAAACAACTTTTCGGGTGGAAACTAGTCAAAGATGCAAAATGTAGAACAGCTGCAGCTGCAGCTACATATGTTACTGGACACGTTTCCAATTATATGGAATGGAAAGATGAAAAAGGTATGCAGCTTGATGATGTATATCCTTATTGTTTTAAGGAAACAACAAAACAACCCCTAATACAATCAAGCTTACAAATTATTTCAGAAAATAGTGCAAATACCCATTATTTCTATATTGATAGGGATTTTGAACCGTCACATACATGTATAGCAACAGGGCATTATGACATTTCGACTAAAGAGTTTGTACTACACAAAGATAGTGTTTTGTCTTTAGAAGTATCTTCAATGTTTAGATATTCCGCAGCAGACGTTCAGCGTCGAAAGTTTATCAAAATGAATTGTGTAGCACAATCTAACGTTTATCGGCTAAAGACGGACTATTCGTGTGCCTCTCCAGACCAGGCAGCAAGCTATGTTCTTGGAATACATGCAGATGGTTGGAAAGAATGGATTGATGATGATGGAAAACAATTAGGTGAGGTTTACAATATAACAACAGATACAGAGTAATAAGAAGGATGAAACGGTTCATCATCATATTTATCGTAGGTATATTCCTCCTTGCATTTATTGTTGGTAAATGCAATAATGATGATATGGAAGAAGTCTCAGAAGAAGTTGTTGAATTAGTTCAAGATAAAAATCAGGAAATAGATATAAAAGAAACAGTTGTAGATGTTCCCAAAGATAGAGAACAATCTGTTTTTCTCGATTCTACAGTATCAGATAATCCAAGAAATCTTCGCTCATATCCAGAACAAATCCTTGTTCGTAAAGGTTATTGCACATCTTACAACAATGAAACGAAATGCCCTAATTGGGTTGCATGGCATTTATCACGCGAACATACTGACGGGCAATTCTCGAGGAATGGCGTTCCTTATTATGCAGAAGATGGTACTGTATATGGCATAGGTAACATAACTGCTGAAATCTGTAAAAACGGTTATTTTGTAGATTTAGAAGCGAAAGAGCCTCGACAACAATTATCAGATTGGACACGGGAGTATAATATGTCTCATGGACACATGTGCCCTGCAGGTGACAACAAATGGGATAAAGTAGCTATGAATCAGTCATTCCTGCTTACTAACATGTGCCCACAAGATGAAAAACTAAATGGAGGTGGATGGCAAAAACTTGAAGAAAAATGTCGTTCATGGGCAAATCGGTTCGGGGAAATCTACATCGTTGCAGGTCCGATCTTTAATGAGCCTATTTCAAGAACTATTGGTGAAGGGCAAATTGCAGTACCTGATGCTTTCTTTAAGGTTGTTCTTTGCATTGAAGGATCCCCCAAAGCAATTGGCTTTATTTATAAAAATGATTCTTCAAGTCAGTCAATCAAAGACTGTGTTTGCTCTGTTGATGTGGTGGAAGAACTTGTGGGATTCGACTTCTTTTCTTCTCTGCCAGACAAGATAGAGGAAACTATCGAATCTGAGTCTGATTTAGGACAATGGTAGTGCCTAGCGACAGTCCCTGCAACTATTTGTTCAATTTGGAATTAGGAAGTGCGAAGGACGATGTGTCGGCAAGCCGAGGAAGAAGTACGTACAATTTGGAATTTGGAATTACGAGGTACGAAGTGTCGGCAAGGCCGAGGAAGAAGTTCATACAATTTGGAATTAGGAATTACGAAGTACGAAGTGTCGGCAATGCCGAGGAAGAAGTAGGATGGGAAAAGTACAATAAAAAGTATTTGAATGTTTGGATGTCTCAATAATTATCCGTACATTTGCAACGTGAAACCTCACTAATTATATAAAAATGGAAACGCAAATGATTGAAAAAAAAGAAAAGTCAACAGTTGTTGGAGACATGACTGTTGAAGAAGCTTATGAGAAGGTGTGTAATGAACTAAAGGCTATTTATGACATAGAAGATGCACTATAATTACATCATCAAACCGCAATAATACTCTTGGAAGACGCTCACCAACTATTAGTCGATGGAAAGGTTATTATATGGCAAACACAGATAAATGGTATTATGCATACAAGATTGATGGCGATACAATAATCGTTGTTGATGCCTGCCACGCTCAGAATATGCATGAGTAGCATAAATGACGAAGTACGAAATCTCGTAAAAAAAGAAACAAGTTTCTTTGTATTATACTTACTTATTATTACCTTTGCATCGTGAAGTTACGGCATTCATTTCAAATATCAACGATTTATGGCTCATGTAAATAATCATCTCGTGATCATGGCAGGCGGAGTGGGGAGCCGCTTCTGGCCAATGAGTACAGCCGACCGTCCCAAGCAGTTCATTGACGTGCTGGGCGTTGGTCGTACCTTGTTACAACTCACGTTCGATCGGTTTGCTGGAATCTGTGACCCCAACAATGTGTGGGTGGTCACAAACAAGAAATATGCGGATATCGTACATGAGCAACTCCCCGAAGTACCGCAGGAGAATATCCTGCTGGAGCCTTGTCGCCGCAATACTGCTCCATGCATCTGCTATGTGAGCTGGCGCATCAAGGCCAAGAACCCCAAAGCCAATGTGGTGGTTACTCCAAGTGACCATATCGTGGTAAACACAGCTGAGTTCCAACGTGTGGTGAAGCAGTGTATGAAGTTTACCAGTGAGACGGATGCCATTCTTACCTTAGGTATGAAACCAACGCGTCCTGAAACAGGTTACGGATATATACAGGCCGACCTGACCACAAGTAGTCCGAGGAACAAGGAGATCTTCCGTGTGGACAGCTTCCGCGAGAAACCTGATCACGCCACCGCTCTTCAATACATCCGTAACAAGAGTTATTTCTGGAATGCCGGCATCTTCATCTGGAGCGTAAGCACCATCGTCAACGCTTTCCGTATGTATAGTCCTGCCATCAACAAGGTGTTCGAGAATCTCCTGCCTATCTACGGTACTCCTCAGGAGCAGGAAGAGATAGACCGGAGATTTCCGCAATGCGAGAATATCTCAGTTGACTATGCCATTATGGAACGGGCCGAAGAGATCTTTATCTGTCCGGCCGACTTTGGCTGGAGCGACCTTGGTACATGGGGTGCACTCATGACGCAGACAAAACGCGACCTATATGGTAATAGCGTGATAGGCGAAAACATAAACCTCTTCGATACCCATAACTGTATCATCCATGCACAGCACCAGCAGCGGGTGGTGGTGCAAGGACTTGACGGATATATCGTGGCGCAAGAAGACGGGAAACTACTGATCTGTAAACTGGCTGAGGAACAACGTATCAAACAGTTCTCAGGAGAAGAATAAACATAATCCATAAATGAAGAAAAACTCGTTGATTTCAAAGGATGGGGTGAGTTACCTGATTCCTTTTATTCTAGTGACATTCTGCTTTGCCTTGTGGGGGTTCGCCAATGATATCACCAATCCGATGGTGAAGGCGTTCTCGAAAATCTTCCGTATGAACGTATCTGAAGGTACGCTCGTACAAGTAGCTTTCTATGGCGGTTACTTCGCCATGGCATTTCCTGCGGCTATCTTTATCAGGAAGTATTCCTATAAGGCAGGTGTGTTGATGGGACTGGCCTTGTATGCTATCGGTGCCCTGCTGTTCTTCCCTGCCAAGGGAATAGGTGTATATGGTTGCTTCCTCGTGGCTTATTTCATCATGACCTGCGGTCTGTCATTCCTCGAGACAAGCTGTAATCCGTATATCCTGACGATGGGTAATGAGGAAACAGCAACCCGCCGACTGAACCTGGCCCAGTGTTTCAATCCTTGCGGCTCCATCATTGGAATGTTCGTGGCCATGAACTTCATACAGGCTAAGCTCAACCCGATGAGCAGTGATGAGCGTGCCTTACTGGGCGATACTGAGTTTGAGGCGCTGAAGAACAGCGATCTGTCGGTATTGATTGCTCCCTACTTGTTCATCGGCTTGGTCATCACCGTGATGTTCCTGATCATTCTGTTTACGAAGATGCCGAAGAACGGCGATCAGAGTAAGGAGATACATTTCCTGCCAACCATCAAACGCATCTTCTCACTGAAGTACTATCGTGAAGGCGTCATTGCACAGTTCTTCTATGTAGGCGCACAGATCATGTGCTGGACATTTATTATTCAATATGGTACGCGTGTCTTTATGGCCGAAGGACTGGATGAACAGAGTGCAGAGGTGTTATCACAGCGCTTTAATATCTTTGCGATGCTTTTCTTCATCTGCTCCCGTTTCATTGCCACTTATCTGATGAAGTACGTGAAGCCCGCGAAGCTGTTGACATACTTTGCCGTTCTCGCCATGATATTTACCTTGGGCGTTATCCTGTTCCAGAACCGCTATGGTGTGTATTGTCTGGTAGCTGTGAGTGGTTGTATGTCGCTGATGTTCCCCACCATCTATGGTATTGCCCTTGATGGCATGGGTGATGATGCCAAGTTCGGTGCTGCAGGACTGATCATGGCTATCTTGGGTGGCTCTGTCTTACCTCCGCTTCAGGCAGCAGTGATTGATCAGGGAACGGTATTCGGAATGCCTGCGACCAATGTGTCGTTTATCTTCCCGCTGATCTGCTTCCTGGTGGTAGGTGCCTATGGCTACAGGATGCATGTGGCCAAACCGAATGTGTAACAAAAAGATAATTAGGTTAGAACAACGATGAGCGAGATCAAGAAGATCGTGTTGACAGGTGGTCCTTGTGCCGGAAAGACAACGGCCATGGTACGCATCATAGAACATTTTACCAGTCTGGGATTCAAGGTGTTCACCATTCCTGAGATACCCACTATCTTCAGTCAGGCGGGAATGAACTACCTGACCGATAATAAAGGACTGTTCTACGAAGGTGAGAAGGCAACGCTTGAGTTGCAGTTGGGCTTCGAGGACAGGTTCATGCGTATGGCTGCAGAGTGCCATGAGCCGACCATCGTGGTATGCGACCGTGGCGCGATGGATATCTCGGCCTATATGCAACCTGAGATGTGGGAGGAGATCACGGCAGCGGTAGGAACAAACACGCAGGAGCTGCGCCAGCGTTATGATGCCGTGCTTCATCTCGTGTCTGCTGCCGACGGCGCTGAACAGTTCTATACTACAGCCACCAATGCGGTGCGCTATGAGCAGATGAATGAGGAAGGATTGCGTATTGCCCGTGAACTGGACAAGAAGGTGATCAAGGCTTGGACAGGGCATCCCCATCTGCGCGTCATCAACAACCACGAGGACTTCAACAAGAAACTTAATCGTGTCATCCTGGAGATCTCTCACGTGCTCGGTCTTCCACAGCCGATTATAGAAGAAAGGAAATATATTGTCGAGTTGATAGGAGAGATTCCAGACTGTACTGAAAGTGATATTATTCAGACCTATCTGGTGGCTGAACCAGGCTGCGAAATCCGTCTGCGCCGCAGGGGATGGCAGGGTAGTTTCGTGAATGTACATACTACCAAGAAACGTACCGAGAACAACAAAGTACTTGAAACGGAACGACAGGTAAGCAACAGTCTTTATGAGTCGTTGCTTCAGCAGGCTGATCCCTACCGTCAGAGCATCCGCAAACATAGGAAGAGCTTTATATGGAAAGGTCAGTATTTCGAACTCGATACGTATTACGAGCCTGTGGATCATTTGATGATTCTCGAGACAAAGGGCGTGGCCGACCAGGAATCGGTGAAGTTCCCGCCATTCATCAGAGTCATTGAAGACATCACCGGTAATCAGAGATACTATAATTACAATCTTGCACTGAGAAGATCATAAACCGAACAATACGACATAAAAAGTGCGCATTTATTTTGTTATGTGACGTAAATGTTGTACTTTTGCAGCGAAATTTTTGATTTATGGCACATAATGTTTTTAAGGGACTTGGTATCGCACTTGTCACCCCATTCACCCAAGACGGAGCTGTGGATTACATGGCCCTGAATAGACTCTTGGATTATCAGGTTGATAACGGCGCGGATTTCTTTTGCATTCTTGCAACCACAGGAGAGACGCCCACACTGACTGCGGATGAGAAGAAGCGTATCAAGGACATGGTGGTTCAAAAGGTTGGTGGAAAGATGCCTATCCTTGTGGGATGTGGCGGCAACAACACCGCAGCCGTCGTGGAGGAGCTCCAGACTGGCGATTACCATGATGTGGACGGAATCCTCAGCGTTTGCCCTTATTACAATAAGCCGTCGCAGGAAGGTTTGTATCAGCATTTCAAGGCCATTGCCAATGCAACGAAACTTCCTGTTGTTCTTTACAATGTGCCTGGACGTACAGGCGTTAACTTAAAGGCTGAGACTACGGTGCGCCTGGCTCGCGACTGTGAGAACATCGTTGCGATCAAGGAGGCCAGTGGCAGTCTGGAGCAGGTGGATGAGATTCTGAAGAATGCACCACGTGGCTTTGATGTCATTAGCGGTGATGATGCCCTCACATACCCGATGGTAGCTTGCGGAGCAGTGGGTGTAATCTCGGTCATTGGCAATGCTTTGCCGCGCGAGTTCTCGAAGATGATCCGTCTGGAGAAGAAAGGTGAGTTCGAAGGTGCCCTGAAGATCCATCATCGTTTTACCGACTTGTTCAGTCTGTTGTTTGTTGACGGTAATCCAGCTGGTGTGAAAGCTATGCTCCACCAGATGGGCTTCATCGAGAATGTGCTCCGTCTTCCGCTTGTTCCCACTCGCTTAACTACACTCCAAAGAATTTCAGAGATTTTGAAGGAACTGAAGATCTGATGGAAGAGAGAAGGGTGATACATGAAATCACGCCACTGATGGGCAAGGATGTGCTTTACATTGCTGACCGTCGGAAAAAGGAGTTCACGTATCCTATTCATAACCATGAGGTCTTCGAACTGAATTTTGTGGAGCATGCTGCCGGTGTGCGACGGATTGTCGGCGACAGCAGTGAGGTGATAGGCGATTACGACCTGGTGCTTATTACAAGTCCGCAACTGGAGCACGTCTGGGAGCAGAACACCTGTACCAGTGAGGATATCCGTGAGATTACCATCCAGTTCGACTTTGGCATGAGCGAAGATTCCCTCTTTGGTAGGAATCCGTTTTTTTCAGTACGCAAAATGATGAACGAGGCACGCAAAGGACTCTGTTTCCCTTTGAGTGCCATCATGGGTGTGTACAAGGAACTCGATACGCTCAGCAGTATCAAAGACGGATTCTATGCCGTCATGCAGTTCATGACCATCCTCTATGAACTGTCACGTTGTGAGGGTGCTAGAACCTTGGCCTCATCAAGTTTTGCAAAGATAGCAGTTGAAGATGACTCCCGTCGTATCTTAAAGGTGAAGAACTTCATCAACGAGAACTATATGGATGAGCTCCGACTGGCGCAGCTGGCAGAGATTGCAGGCATGAGCGCCAGCGCGTTCAGCAGGTTCTTCAAACTACATACGGGAAGAAACCTAAGCGACTATATCATCGATATCCGCTTAGGCTATGCCACGCGCAAACTGGTGGATACCAGTCGGTCCATTTCAGAAATCAGTTTTGAATGCGGTTTTAACAACCTCAGTAACTTCAACCGCATCTTCAAGAAGAAAAAAGGTTGTTCTCCCAGTGAGTTTCGGGAGAACTACCATAAAACCCGCATTATAGTATAGAATGTTTGAACTTGTTCCCATGTTGGGAACAATTCATTCCCACGTTGGGAATAAATAGTTCCCAGCCTGGGAATCTTTAGTAATTCTCGGCCTTTACCTGGAAGTAGCTCTGCGGATGATCGCATACAGGACAAACCTCAGGTGCCTGTTTGCCAATCACGATATGACCGCAGTTAGCACATTGCCAGATCACATCACCATCCTTAGAGAACACTTTCTTGTCATTGATGTTCTTCAAAAGCTTGCGGTAACGCTCTTCATGCTCCTTTTCGATGGCGGCTACACCCTCGAATTTCTCGGCGATCTCATCGAAGCCCTCCTCGCGGGCCTCCTGAGCCATGCGGGCATACATGTCGGTCCATTCAAAGTTCTCACCACAGGCGGCATCTTCAAGATTCTTTACCGTGTCACTCACCTTACCGCCGTTCAGCAGTTTATACCACATCTTGGCATGTTCCTTTTCGTTGGCAGCAGTTTCTTCAAAGATGGCGGCAATCTGTACATAGCCGTCTTTCTTAGCCTTAGAGGCAAAGTACGTGTACTTGTTGCGGGCCATCGACTCTCCTGCGAATGCTTCTTGGAGATTCTTCTCGGTCTTGGTTCCTTTTAATTCTTTCATAATGTTAAATAATTAGTGATATAATATTTGTTTAATTTCTCTACGAATTGGACGAATAGGACTAATTTATATTTCTCTCTAATTTAAGAATAATACTCATTTTAATGATTAATTCGCCTAATTCGTCTAATTCGCAGAGTATACTCTAATAGTTGCGTGCTAAGGTAATTTCTCCGCGCATACTGATGTTCATGAATTTGCGCACTGTCTGATAGTCGGAGTAGTGACCTTGCAGGTGCATCAGTTTGGTAACGGCACTCTCCACCGTACTGTCATAACCACTGATCACGCCAGCGCTCTTCAGTTGGAATCCTGCATCATAACGAGCCATCTCCACCGTACCGGCGGCACACTGACTGATATTGACGATGTTCACACCACGGTCGGCAGCATCTTTGAGCATCTGCATGAGCCAAGGTCGTTGTGGCGCATTACCGCTTCCGTAGGTGCGCATCACGATGCTCCTCAGTTCAGGGGCATCCAGCACATGGCGAACGATATTGTCTTGTATGCCTGGGAAGAGGGTGAACACCACCACGTTGGGGTCGGTGATGTAGTGAGGAATCATCGGACGGGTATAATCAGGCTGCATGATATACTCCTCATGATACACGATATTCACTCCTGCATCTCCTAAATGAGGATAGTTGAACGAGTCGAAAGCATTGAATCCGTCGGCATTGATTTTTGTTGAACGATTCCCCCTTAACAGCTTACCACTGAAATAGATACATACCTCTGGTACAATCGGTGTTCCATCACTGTGATGCGCAGCGGCAATCTCAATACTTGTAATCAGATTCTCCTTACCGTCGGTACGTAGCTGACCGATAGGAAGCTGCGATCCTGTAAGGATGACAGGTTTGGTCAGGTTCTCCAGCATGAACGACAAGGCCGAGGCGGTGAACGCCATCGTATCGGTACCATGCAGAATTACAAAGCCATCGTACTGCTCATAGCGGTCGGCGATGATCTTAACCAGTTGTGCCCAAAGACGAGGAGTCATATCCGACGAGTCGATCGGTGACGAGAACTGATAGACATCAATATCGGTCTGCATCCACTCGAACTCCGGCAGTTGTGATGACAGCTGTTGGAAATCAAGCGGCTCAAGGGCACCCGTCTTGGCATTTCTTCCCATGCCAATGGTTCCACCTGTGTAAATGAGCAATACTCTTCGTTGCATATTCTTCACTAAATTATTCGCTAAATTATTCGCAAAGTTAAGAAAAAAAGATGTAAAAGAAAAGAAAACAGAAAAAAATAGTGTTTGTTTGCAACAAAAACGCAACTTGCTTCGTCTAAGGGAATGTAGTTATGTTAGTTTTTAAGATGAAAAGAATGTTTTTTAGGATGACAGTTTTGATGACTGTCGCAATGATGAGTGTCACGTTACAAGCACAAAACCAAACTATTCGCGGACAAGTGTGTGATGTGGCTTCCGGAGAGCCAATGGTAGGTGTAACCATTCAAGTAGAGAACGGAATCACGATGGGAACCGTGTCGGATATCGACGGTAATTTTGTGATAGAGAATGTTCCTGTGGGGCGCCATTCCGTCAGAGCCACCTATGTGGGCTATGAGTCATTACTGCTGAAAGAGCAGCTGCTCTCATCAGGTAAGGAATTGGTATTGAACCTCCGTATGCGCGAGAGTGTATCAGAGTTGGGAGAGGTAGTCGTCAAGCCCCGTGTTAACAAACAGCTTCCCCTTAACGAGATGGCCCAGGTGGGTGCCCGCATGTTCAGTGTGGAAGAGGCAACCCGTTATGCAGGCGGTATGGCAGATCCTGCCCGTACCGCCTCCATGTTTGCCGGTGTGGCATCGGGTGGTGTTACCAATGGTATCAGTATCCATGGTAATTCGCCCGAGATGTTACAGTGGCGAGTAGAGGGTATCGAGGTGACCAATCCTAATCACTTTGCCGATATCACAGGAGCAGGCGGTGGTATCTTCACCTCTCTCAATGGTACCGTGTTAGCCAACAGCGACTTCCTTACAGGTGCCATGCCTGCCGAGTTCGGTAACGCCCTTTCCGGTGCCTTTGACATGAAGATGCGCGTAGGTAATAACACGAAGCATGAGCATGCCGTTCAGGTGGGTACGCTCGGAGTAGATTTCGCTTCCGAGGGTCCGTTGGGAAAGAACAGTAAGGCATCGTATCTGGTGAACTATCGCTACAGCTTCCTCGAGATTGCCAAGAAGCTGCACGCCATCAATATGGAGAATGAGACGCTCGACTATCAGGACCTGAGTATGAAACTGAACATGCCAACCCGTAAGGCTGGCACTTTTGCCGTTTGGTTCACAGGACTCATCGACAACTACGAGGCTGATTCGCCTGATCCATCAGAGTGGAAGACGCTGTGGGACATGAACGATTCATGGTCACGCCAGCGCAACGGAGCCTTGGGTATCACCCACACCTATCGTCTGGGTACAACAGGAACGCTGCGCACCAGTGTAGCCTGCACAGGTACCTATAGAAAGCTGGGCGTCAGCGACTATGATGAACAACGTACGGAGATTCCCCATATGACAGGACGAAATGCCCAGTGGAATCTCATTGTCAGTACGCAGCATCAGCAAAAGATATCGTCGCGTTATACCATGCAGAACGGAATCGAGCACCAGCACCTCGACTTCCACACGTGGCTCAACAATGTCACCGAGATCGGCGGTCCGCTATATCGCGTCTATGAGTCAGATGGCAATACGGGTCTCACACGTTTCTACAGCAGTCATAAGTTAGCACTGAGCCGTCGACTCTCCACGGTGGCCAGTGTCAATGTGATGTGGTTCAACCTCAATAACCAATGGCTTGTGGAGCCTCGCATCAGTGTGCAGTACAAGACAACCCCGTCGAGCACCCTCTCTATTGCCTACGCCATGAACAGTCGTAAGGAATCCACTGATACCTATTTCGTTACGATGGGTAACACACTTCCCAATGAAGATCTAGGTTTGACCCGCTCACACCATATCTCTGCTTCCTTTGCCCAGCGCTTAGGTGAGAACGCCATGCTGAAGATTGAACCCTATTGGCAGTGGCTCTTTGACGTTCCAGTAGAGCAGGGTACAGCCTATTCCATCATCAATCAGCGCTCGTTCTTCCAGGACCGTGCTTTGGTGAACGAGGGAGCAGGACGAAACTACGGAATCGATCTTACCTTGGAGCGCTATCTGAAGGATGGCTATTACGGTATGCTGACAGGTACGTTATTCAAGTCTGAATACCGCGACGCCCAAGGTAAATGGCACCACTCGCGTCACGACCGTGCCTTCATTGCCAACATCGTGGGTGGTAAGGAATGGATGCTGGGAAAAGCCAAGAAGAACGTGTTCGGCTTCAATGGACGACTCACGTTGATGGGTGGCGACCGCTATACGCCGATGGCCGATGGTACCACCTACGAGGATATTATGCAACTTCCCGATAAAGCGGTACCGTATGACGATGGTCCTGACCCCTATAACGCTCAGAAGGGAATGAATGTGGGATATGCGTTCACGGTGAAATATACCATTAACAAGAAACACACCTCTCACCACTTCATTCTGGAATACCTGCAGATGCGCACCTTCCAAGGTCAGACCTTCGATCTGCGCACCCACGAATTAGTCGATCAGTTCACATCGTTGACCTTCCCCAATATTGCATATCGGGTAGAGTTCTAAAGAAAATGCGTGCCGGGAGATATAACTTCCGGCACGCACTGGTAATATATGTAACGAGAGAGAGATAACAAATCTCTAATTCCTTTCCATGACGAGCTTGTTCAACTCCTTCATGTATTTCTCAGTGAGTTCGTTGACATGCTTCTGCGCTTTCTGTGCTTTCTTGGGTAGCGAACCGCGTACCCTATAGATCTCGTTGAATAGTTTGTTCTGTTCCGTGAGGTATTGCAACATTTCCTTATAGCTCGCACTATTGACTTGATTCATCACTTCTGTGGGAGGCTGGAGATCTTTGAACTTCTTGAGGAATTCCTGATAGAATTCATCTATTCCCTTGTTCAGCTCGATAATCTGCTGAGCGTATTTGTCAGCGTAGATACCCAGACGTGCTTTGAAGGCGGGACCGTCTTTGATGAACTTATCCAGCGTTTGATAGATCGGCACAATCTTCACGATGTTTGCCTTCAGATTACTGTTCATTTCTGTGACCTGAAACAGCTGTTCGGGTGATAAATTCCTTAGCCACTCCAGAGCTTTGTCGTTTTGTTGATACATCATGGCTCGAGGATCAACCATCCAGTTATCATTCATACTTTCTCTTGCAGTTTTTTGATACATCATCGCATTCGGATTAATCACATTTGTCACAGTTGACATTTCTGTGTTGCCCTCATAGTTTTGGGTGTAGATGTCGGGGCGTATTGAAGTGATCATAAAGACAGTACCCTTTACTTTGAGATCTTCTGCTTTTTCCCATACGATGGCGTATGCGTCACGCAGTTGCGGGTTCTCGGTATTCTTGACACACATGAGCCACATCTCCTGTTGTGTGGATGTACGCACCATATAGTAATTGTGCTGTCCTCCGTTGATGTTCTTCACATTGATGCCGAACATCTCTTTGTTGCCTGGTGAGAAGTGCTGCATCTGATAGGATACGGGTTCATCCTTGATAAAGCAATCGCCAATATCTTCACTAAACCATTCTTTATTTTCAGCCAAAAACTTGACGATCCTGATACTTGATTCCAGTTGGTTGGTATTCGGGTTCTTCTGTACCGAATAGATCTGGTCGGAAGTTTGTCCGAAGTCAATGATAATGCCATTGAGCAGTTCGATGACATGGGTTGGTTGTGCCAATGACTTGTCGTTCTGCTGGGCGTATGTTGCTATTGCGCTGCATGTGATGAGCAGCATGATGAATATCCTTTTCATAACGTAGTTGTTTTTTATTGTTGAGCTGTTTGTTGTAGATTGTTCTTTGAGATCTCGAGTTCGAGTTCCACCCATTTGAGGTAGGCTTCATCGGCTTGTTTCCTTAAGAGGGCCAGTTCCTCGGGGGTGTGCTTGTAGTTCTCTGGACGGGTAATGGGAATGTCGCTCTCAGTGAGGGTAACCGTAGGTTCCTCGGTGGAGACCTTCTCTGTTGTGGGTTGCTCGGCAGGAGTGATTTCCTGGGCTAACAGGTTGTCTGTAGTAACCGGTTTGTACTGCTGCTTAGCCGACTTGACCGGAACAGGATTCCCTTTCTGTTTGATCACCTTCTGGGGCGATGCTGTCTGAGGTTCGCTCAATTGTATTTCACTCTTCTGAGTTTCGCTCATTTGTGTTTCGCTCATCTGAGATTCGCTATCCAGAGACTCTTTCGGTTGTTCCACATTGACTGCGACTGTTGTTCCCTTGTTCACCTCTGGTGTATCCTTGGGTGGCGTGAGGAATATGGCGATTACACCGGCTGCGCATGCTGCTGCAATCCATGGCCAGAGCTTACGGGTACGAGTGGCGTGTGACTTCTGTTCCACCTTCCGCATCACCCTGGCATTGAGGTCAGCTGGCATCTGAGGACGTTCCCTCTCGTCCAGTCTGATAGCATCACGAAGATTCGTGTCCTGCTGTCGTAATGAATTCAGTTTGTCCTCTGTCATGATTGTAACATTTTAATGATTTTGTATAGCTTCTTTCTCGTTCTGCTTAGTTTCGAGGCTACCGTGGTTGGTATCGACTCGGTGACGTAAGCAATATCCTTCAGACTCATCTCCTCATAGTAGAACATGGTGATGATAGCCCGTTCATCAGGTGGCAAATGCCTCAGGGCGGCTCTGATCAGTTGTACTGTTTCAGGATTCGGATGCCCGAATGTCTCTTCCACCTCTGTATCCGACAGTTTATCGACTTCGCCTTCACGGTCCTCGTAGTAGATCACCGGCAGACTCTTGTGTCTGAGAAAACTGATGGATTCGTTATAGGCAATGCGTGAGATCCATGTTTTCAGAGACGATTTCGTCTCATCATACATCTTGATATTTCTGAAGACCTTCATGAACACATCTTGATACACCTCTTCTGCGTTTTCGATACCGGGTATCAGTCGTGCAACCTGCGCAAAGACTGCATTCCCGTAACGCTCGAGCGTCATCTGCTGTGCCTTGGAACTTTGTTTCCGCAGTTCCTGAATCAGGTGTATGTCTGTTTCCTTCTTCATTTATATTGTCTTCTGTTTATATATACGACAGAATAACCTCAAACATTGCACAAAGATAAGAAAAAAACATGTATCTTTGCAAAAAAAGATATATCCAACTGTAATCATTTCACTTTTCATGCGACTAATGGGTTACACGGAAAGAGTTAAACAATGGAAACAAAAGAATTAGAGAAAGAATTCCTGGATATGATCGAAACGCAGAAGCGTACCATCTACAAGGTGTGCTATATGTATGCCCAGGATCAAGACGACCTGAACGACTTGTTCCAGGAAACGGTGCTGAACCTATGGAAGGGTTTCCCGCGCTATCGGGGAGATAGTAAACTCACCACATGGGTGTATCGCATCGCCATGAATACCTGCATCACCTTCCTCCGTCGTTCCAACGCCCGTCCACAGACCGTCCCCATGACGGCTCAAGTGGCAAGTGGTTTGGTGGCAGATGAAGAAACAACAGGTCATCTTAAGGAACTTTATAAGCTTATCAACCAGTTAGGAAAATTGGAACGCGCGCTGATTCTCCTCTGGCTTGAAGAGCGGAGCTATCAGGAAATGGCCGATATTCTCGGACTCTCTAAGACCAATGTTGCCGTGAAACTCAACCGTATCAGAGAGAAATTAAAAAAGATGTCTAACAGTTAATAGTTTGGATGATGGAACTTGAAGATTTGAAAACCAGTTGGAATGCTTTGGATAAGCGCCTGGAAGAAATAGAAATAGTGAATATGCGTATGGTAAAGGAAATGGTTTCGCGTAAGACGAAGTCAGCCTACGACCGCATAGTAGGGCAGAATATCTACAACCTTGTGGTATGTATCCTGATCATCTGCGTTGTATTCCCCTTCGTGTATATGAATACGCCCATCCGTTTCCTTTCGTTCGCGATTGTTGAAGGCGTAATGGTGCTTGGAATGATCCCTCAGATTTGGAAGATCTCCCTCTTGTCAAAATTCAATTTGGAAGATAAGAAGTGCAGCGAACTCAGTAGGTTAGTGCTCAAATACAAGAAGATCTGCCACCATGAAACCACTTGGACGATAGCCGGTGTATGTCTGGCAATGGCTGCCTTCTACATCCTGGAACTCGGTTTCAACAAAGAGGCAGGTTATGTGATGGGTACAAGACTCCTATTGCCCTTGGGACTCACCGTGCTTACCTTCGGTTTGGGCTTCGTCCTTGCCAAGTGGATGCGTAGCCGTCATGCCCAGCAGCTGCAGGAGATAGAACGAGGACTTGAAGAACTGAAAGAGTTTGAGGAATAATAATCCTATTGAATAAAGAATTTGGAAGTTTCCACAATATAGTGTATCTTTGTAGTCGAATTCGACTACAAAGATGCATTATTATATAGAGAAAGGTATAGGGGAACCACTGATTCTGCTGCATGGCAACGGCGAAGATTGTTCGTATTTCGCCCATCAGATGGATTCATTCGCTGCCCATTTCCATGTCATCGCCATTGATACGCGTGGACATGGACAAACACCTCGTGGCGATGCTCCCTTTACCATCCGTCAGTTTGCCGACGATCTGCTGGTCTTTATGGACGAACATCACATGGAGAAGGCCCATCTTCTTGGTTTCTCCGACGGTGGGAACATCGCCATGGTCTTTGCCTTGAACTATCCGGAACGTGTCGGGAAACTGATTCTTAACGGGGCCAACTTAGATGCTTCGGGTGTGAAAAGGAAGATTCAGATTCCCATTGAAATTGGTTATCGCATTGCCAAGCTCTTTGCTGGTAGGAGTCCTAAGGCCCAGAAGAACGCCGAGATGTTGGGACTGATGGTCAA
Source organism: Prevotella sp. (assembly GCA_017651265.1). Lineage (GTDB taxonomy): Bacteria > Bacteroidota > Bacteroidia > Bacteroidales > Bacteroidaceae > Prevotella. The sequence goes on from JAGCDO010000066.1 coordinate 90,998, forward strand.
TGACCCCAATGTGAAGGTGGAAGAACTCTCACGTATTCAAAATCCGACCTTGGTAATAGCTGGTGATCACGATATGATCAAAGACCAGCATACCCGTCTGATAGCACAATCCATCCCTGGCGCTGAACTCTGCATTCTCCAAGGCAATCACTTTATTGCTAACAAAAATCCTCTGTCATTCAACGAAGCGGTGTTACGTTTTCTGAGAAAATGAAGAACAACAAAGAATTTTTTTCAAAAAAATACAAATTCCTGTAATTTTCGGGTGACTTTCTGTATCTAAAGGTAAAACGAACAACAAAGAATAATGAAAAGAGAAGACGACAGTCTGTTTTTTACCCAGTTGGTAAGAGACCATAAGAGCACCATTTACACGGTGTGCTACATGTTCTCGCAGGACGAAGAAGAGGTGAACGATCTCTTTCAGGAGACGCTGATCAACATGTGGAAAGGCATCGATAGTTTTCGCGAAGAAAGTAAGATCAGCACGTGGATCTATCGAGTTGCCCTGAACACATGTCTTCTGCAAGAGCGAAAAAAGAAACGTCAGGTACCCAAGGTACCTCTGACGATGGATGTGAACTTCTTCGAGGACGACAATGCCAATGCCGCGCAGGTTCGTCAACTCCATCAACGCATCGGAAAACTCGGCTTGGTCGACAGAGCCTTGGTGATGATGTGGCTGGAGGGGATGAGCTACGACGAGATTGGGGCTGTGATGGGTATCTCTGCTCAGCATGTTGGCGTTAAGCTTTTCAGGATTAAAGAAATACTGAAAAAGCCATGAACATTATCTTTTATCTTTGAACTTAAACAAACAGAAAAATGGATACAATGAATTTCGAAGAGATGCGCAATCAGTTTGCCATCCTCAAGGAACAACTTGATAAACAGGAAATCGTAAACGATCAACTGTTACGTGAAACAATGATGATCAGGAATAAGGACATCAGTAGCACGAAACGCATGGGGTTCATATGTTTGGTTGCCTGCTTGCTTCTGATGCCGCTGAATCTTATTACTCACTCATGGAGTACACTTTTCAGTATTGTTACTGCTCTGTTGTTGTTGATCAGCGCCGTAGCTACTTATTATATTCACAAGCCGGTGGACAGCCTCAACTTCATGAAAGACGATTTCTCGACGGTGGCCCGTGTAATGGCCCGTTTCAAGAAACAGTATAACCAGTGGACGTGGTGTTTTTCAACGATCTTGATCATTCCATGGATTGTCTGGGCATGTTACGACTTTGCATGGAAAGGTGTGCCAGAAGGTACCAATCATTGGAAAATGCTGATTCCACTCATCATTGCAGCTGTTGTTGGAGGAATCATCGGTTATCTTTACCATCGTAAAGCCGTGAATGCCGCTCAGGATATTATCGACCAGATAGAAAAAGAATAATCAATACCTGTTGATGAAGTCGGTTACCAGACGGAATACGGGCTCATAACTATCAAAGACAGCATGCTGCCAGTTGTCGTAGATGGTGTGGTAATACGGGAAGGCACTACCTTCCTGATTCTCTAAGAAGATGCAGGGCACGTGACGCTTGGCAAAAGGGTAGTGGTCGCTGTTGGCAGCCAGTTCACCTTTGTTCAATGACTTGAAGTAGTGCTTTTCGTTATTGATCTGCTCAAAGAGCTGATAGCCTCGCGTGCCCTCATCACTTACCTCACAATACTGTATAGGATTGTCATCGCCAATCATATCAATATTGAACAGATAGCGTATCTGCTCGAGCGGAACTATGGGGTGCTCAGCAAAGAACTCTGAGCCTCTGAGGTTCGCATCCTCGCCAGAGAAAGCAAGGAAATACATGTCATACGGAGGCTTATGCTTGGCATAATAGGCGGCTAACGTCACGAGGGCTGCTGTGCCAGAGGCATTGTCGTTGGCACCTGCATAGAAGATCTTCTTTCCCAAGTTGCCTAGGTGGTCGTAATGTGCCGTAAAAACATAGCAGCTGTCGTGCCTCATACCCTCCACCTTGGCAATCACGTTGAACAGTTCATAGTCTTTTAGGAACTGGTTATCCACATTCATGCGTACATGCTTAACACCTTTGATGGCTTCAGGTGTTACCCAGATAATGGGCTTTTCCACCACACGCTCACCATATGCTTTGTAGAACTTGATGGGTGACGTCCATGTCTGGAGGAGTCCGGCATTGTTGCATTCACCATTCTTTTGCAGGGGAGAGAAATCCTTGCGGCGATTGTACGAGAACCAGAAATCGCAGCACACCAAGGCATTGGCGTATTCCGGTTTCTTCAGGTCGGCATACATCTTATCCGCATCATAGTTCAAGGTGTCCACATGATACACAGGGAATTGACCATGGACACCTGGGGAGTACTCCCTCATGGAGAAATCCACACCAGCCTTCAGTTTTTTGCCATCGGCCCACATCTCCATCTTTCCACAGAAGGTGTTGATGTCGATGGTAAACGACTGTAAGGTCACCTCATCTACACCTGCTTTCCTGTATTCCTTCTCCAGATACTTACCAGCCTTGTTGGCACCACCTTTGGCATAACCACGCCCTTGGTACTTGGCCGAAGTGATTTCCTTGATCACCCGTTTGTAATGCGGTAGGTCCTGCGCCTGGAGTTGTGTAACTGTCAGCGCCAGCAGGACCATCAGTTTCTTTGCCGAAGGAAGAATCGTTTGTACGTTCATCTCTATCTTTTTTTTATCCAATCTGATGGCAAAGTTACCAAAAATTCTTCATACTTCTGTAATTTTTCCATGATTTCTGCTACTAATGGTGTAAACAATAAACCGTAACATGTCGTACAAGACAATAAAAACAAATGATATGAAAAAGAATTATGTAAGATGGTCAGTCATGATGACTGCAGGATTGATGGCCATGACAGTTCATGCGCAATCGAATGACAGTATCTCAACAGATACTACACGGTGGTACAACCAGATGCAACAGTTGGATGAAGTGGTCGTAAAAAGTTCTTTGCCAAAGATTAGGACCAATGCTAACGGCATGAAGGTCATTATATCCGGAAGTGAGTTAGAGAAGGTCGGATCGTCAAAGGATCTGCTCAAGCGACTGCCTACCGTAAAGAGTGCCGACGACGGTGTGGAAATATTCGGACGAGGTGCAGCTGAGGTCTATGTAAACGGTCGTAAGCTCTATGACAACAAAGAACTGGATCAGATACCATCCGACCAGATCTTGAATGTTGAGATTATCACGAATCCCGGTTCCCGTTATGCTGCATCCACCAAGGCGGTGGTACGTATCAAGACCAAGCGCCCGCAAGGGGAGGGCTGGGGCTTTCGAGATGAGTTGAAGGGATTCAGTAATAATGGTCCGGGCATATCGAACCAAGCAGACATCAACTATCGTCAGGGAGGTCTTGATGTATCAGCCATGCTGACGGGTTCTGCACAGAATATCGAGATGGGTGCATATGAAACCATCGAGTTCTATAACAACAACCAGCGTACCGAACAAGTCATTGATAAGACGAATCAGAAATACAAGACCCGTGATTTCGGTACACGTCTGCAGGTGAATTACCAGATTAACGACAACCAGTCTGTTGGTGCCCGGTACAGTTTCAACCGCGCACCCTACATGAAATTCAATATCAACCTGCCATCCGATTTCTACCTTAACGGAGAGCTGTTCCAGCGCTCAATGAGTCATATTGACAAGCCGTTGCTTTCATATGCCCACTTTGCCAATATGTATTATAGTGGTAAGATCAAGCAATGGCAGATTGATGCAAATCTTGATGGTGTTTGGAATGATACCAAGACATGGAACACCACCGACGAGATGCTCACCATGGTTGGACAGTCACCCTTCTTGCAGCAAGTCAATACCTTCACCCATTCAGATAGTCGTTTGTATGCCGGTAAGCTTACCTTTGAGCATCCGTTATGGGGTGGAAGCATCTGTTTCGGAACGGAGTATGATGCCACCCGTCGTAACGAGCAGAACACCAATCCTGTTACTTCCGATGGTGAGTCAAAAGTAGATGAGAACATCTTCGCACTCTTTACACAGTACAGTCGTGTACTGTTCAAACGACTCAGCGCTCAGGTCGGTCTGCGCTACGAGAGTGTGAACAGCGACTTCTACGAGTGGGGACAGCATAAGATGTCGCGCGACTACAACGACTTTTTCCCCTCTGTGGGTCTTTCCATGCCAGTAGGAAAGGTGTATCTGAGTGCCAATTATGGAATGGACATTGCCCGTCCTGCATTTGGTAATCTGACGAGCGACATTATCTATATCAACTCCTATAGCTATCAGGGCGGAAATCCCTATTTGAAACCGACGTATACCAATAACCTCACACTGAGCGCAGCATGGAAATGGCTCTATGCCACGATGAATGTCAGTAGGGTGAAAGATGATATACAGATCCGTAATATCAGCTACTCAGACGATCAACCGATGGTCACGTTGTTGCATCCCGATAACCTGCCGTCATTCAATCGTTATACATTGCAGGCCTTCGCTTCGCCAACCCTTTTCAAGATCTGGCATCCTACATGGGGAACTGTGGTGTCAGGACAGGATTACGAGACACAGATTGCTGATGGTAGCATCATCAAGATGAATCACCCGCTGGCGCAGTTCTTGTGGAATAACCTTGTTGACCTGCCTCACGGCTGGCGTGTTGGCTGTGATCTGATGACCATGACAACGGGCGACTATTCTACCTACCATCTGCATCGTCCATGTGTCACCGTCGACCTCTCGGTATACAAGTCATTCTTCAAAGATAAGTTGGAGTGCCGTATGAAGGCAACCGATCTTACAGCTGTTCGTGCACAACCCATTACCGTTTACAGCTATCGAAATCTTTACACAAAGAACGATAACCATCCTTATTACGAGCTTTCATTGGTTTATAAGTTCAATGTGACAAAAGATAAATATAAGGGTAAGGGTGCTGGTGACAAGCAGAAGGATCGTATCCAGTAATGATTCCATATAGAAAACGTTCAAACACAGAGTAAAGAAAATTAAGATTTCATTTTGCATTTTGCTCGTTTATCCGTAACTTTGTGGCCGTTTAACAAATACTTAAATTCTATAGAAGATGAAACAGTTTATGGATGAGGACTTCCTGCTTGAAACCCAAACGGCGCAGGATCTCTATCACAACCATGCGGCCAAGATGCCCATCATTGATTACCATTGTCATCTGAACCCGGAAATGGTGGCTAACGACCATCAGTTCAAGAGTATCACCGAACTGTGGTTAGGCGGTGACCATTATAAATGGCGCGCCATGCGAACCAACGGAGTGGATGAGCGTTATATCACAGGGAAGGACACCTCCGACTGGGAGAAGTTCGAGAAATGGGCGGAGACCGTTCCTTATACGTTCCGGAATCCTTTGTATCACTGGACACATCTGGAACTGAAGACTGCCTTTGGCATTACCAAACTGTTGAGTCCGAAAACAGCCCGCGAAATCTTCGATGAGTGTAATGAGAAGCTCCAGCAACCAGGCTTCACAGCCAGAGGATTGATGCGCCTTTACCATGTGGACACGGTGTGTACCACCGATGATCCCATCGACGATCTGCGTTATCATAAGCAGACCCGCGAAAGTGGCTTCGAGGTGAAGATGCTTCCGGCCTGGCGACCGGATAGGGCGATGAACATCGAGAAGTCTGACTATGCCAGCTACATCGAGAAGCTGGGTGAGGTGGCAGGAGTCAATATCACCCATTTCAACGACATGGTTGATGCTTTGCAGAAACGGCATGACTACTTCCACGAGAATGGTAGTCGACTGAGCGACCACGGTCTGGAGGAGTTCTATGACGATCCTTATACCGACAGTCAGATAGAGACCATCTTCGAGAAGGCCATGCGCGGTCAGGTGTTGTCGGCACTCGAAATCCGTCAGTACAAGCATTGCTTCCTCCGACTCTGCGGTGAGATGGATCATGCATCAGGCTGGGCACAGCAGTATCATTATGGTGCCATCCGCGACAACAACACTTCCATGTTCAATCGCATCGGTGCCGACACAGGCTTCGATTCCATCGGGGAATTCAACACAGCAAAGGCGATGAGTCATTTCCTCGATGAACTGAACAAAGAGGGGAAACTCACGAAGACCATTCTCTATACCCTGAACCCCTGTGCCAATGAGATGATAGCCACGATGCTGGGTAACTTCCAGGATGGTTCCTGTCCCGGAAAGATCCAGTTCGGCAGCGGATGGTGGTTCAACGACCAGCTGGATGGAATGACACGACAGATGAATGCACTATCTGTATTAGGACTGCTCAGTAGGTTCGTGGGAATGCTCACCGACAGTCGTTCGTTCGTAAGCTATCCCCGTCATGAATACTTCCGTCGTTTGCTCTGTAACCTCTTGGGCAACGATGTCGAGAAAGGGTTGTTGCCCGACGACAAGGAGAGTCTGTACCGCATGGTGGAAGACATCAGTTATAACAACGCCAAGAACTATTTTGGCTTTTAACAGGAAGGTCCCGATGAGTCGAATCATCGGGATTTTCTATATAATATCTGCAAAATATTTGCAGGTTTCGGAAAATAAGCGTATTTTTGCAACAGATTTTTTAACTAAATGAAATGAAATACATGAAAAAGTTTTTCCTCCCGATGGTTGCACTAACCGTCACATTGCTTCTGGCAAGTTGTGGAAGCACTAAAGACATCGTTTATTTCCAGGGTGTTGATGAACTAGACTTGACCCCATCAAAAGGACTTTATGACGCTCGTATCTTCCCGAAAGATATGTTGATGATTAATGTGAGTACGACCGACCCCGAGGCTTCGAAGCCTTTCAACATTAATTACCAGCATAACATGACGAATAACGTGAACACGCAGATGTACGGCTATCTTGTAGATAACGACGGTAACATCAACTTCCCGATGATCGGTATGCTGCATGTGGAGGGTCTGACCACCCGTGAATGTGAATCGTTAATCCTCGACAAGATCAAGCAATACATGGCCAGGACCGAAACGCCGATTGTCACCGTAAGATTGTCCAGCTATCATATCACGCTGATTGGTGAAACGGGTTCACGCATCGTTCCGGTAAGCACGGAGAAGATGAACATCATCGAGGCACTTGCCAGCGGAGGTGACCTGACCATGACGGGACGTCGCGACAATATCCTCCTGATCCGTGAAGACAATACCGGACAGAAGAGCATCCATCGACTGGACATCAGTAATGCGAACATCCTTAACTCTCCCTACTATTATCTGCAACAGAACGACATCCTCTATATCGAGCCGAACAAGACCAAGATCAACCGCCAGGCTATCAGCAATGCCTCGATATGGGTTTCAGCCTTGGGAATGGTTTCCTCAATAGCAGCAGTCGTCATTTCATTAGTTAAGTAACAAGCACAGAAGAATCACAAACACAAATAAACACAAACATCAAAACAATATGTGCGGAATAGTAGGATACATAGGGAAGCGTGAGGCTTATCCCATTTTGATTAAAGGATTGAAGAGGTTGGAATACAGAGGCTACGACAGTGCGGGTGTCGCCATGATCAACGCACAAGGCGCCTTGAATGTATATAAGACCAAAGGAAAGGTCAGCAACCTCGAAGAGTTTTGTAATGATAAAGATTATACCGGAACAATCGGTATAGCACATACGAGATGGGCAACGCACGGAGAACCTTCCTCCGTGAATGCCCATCCTCATTTTTCTGAGTCGAAGAACCTGGCCATCATCCATAATGGTATCATTGAGAACTATGCCGACCTGAAGCGGAAGTTGAAGGAGAAGGGGGTGACGTTCAGAAGTGATACCGATACGGAGGTGCTGGTGCAGTTCGTGGAATATGTGCAGGTGAAGAAGAACCTCGATCTGCTCACCGCTGTCCAGCTGGTACTGCATGAGGTGATCGGTGCCTATGCCATTGCCATTCTCGACAAGCGTAATCCCGATACCATCATCGCGGCCCGAAAGCAGAGTCCGCTGGTGGTAGGTATCGGCGAAGATGAGTTCTTCATCGGTTCAGACGCCAGTCCTATTATCGAATACACCGACCGTATGGTATATCTCGAGGACGGGAACATCGCCGTAATCAAGCGCGGTCAGGAACTGCAGGTGGTCAACATCTACAACACCAAGCTTTCCCCGGAGATCAAGACCGTTGATATCAATCTGGGTCAGATCGAGAAGGGTGGCTATCCGCATTTCATGCTCAAGGAGATTTTCGAGCAGCCGGAGTGTCTCACCAACTGTATGCGTGGACGAATCAATGTGGAAGCTACTCACGTAACACTCAGTGCTGTCATCGATCATCAGGAAGAGCTGTTGAATGCCAAGCGCATCATCATCGTGGCTTGCGGTACTTCCTGGCACGCCGGTCTCATCGGTAAGCAGATCATCGAGAACCTCTGTCGTATCCCCGTCGAGGTGGAGTATGCATCGGAGTTCCGTTACAGGAATCCGGTGGTGGGCGAGGGCGATGTGGTGATTGCCATATCTCAGAGTGGTGAGACCGCCGATACCTTGGCTGCCGTTGAGCTGGCCAAGAAGAACGGTGCTTTCATCTATGGAATCTGTAACGCCATCGGCTCCAGCATTCCACGCGCCACCCATACAGGTTCGTATATACACGTAGGACCCGAAATCGGTGTGGCTTCCACAAAAGCCTTTACTGGACAGGTAACGGTGCTCACCATGCTTGCCCTGGCTTTGGGTAAGGAGATGGGAACGGTTGATGATGAAACATATCAGACCATCGTCAGGGAGCTCAACGACATCCCGAAGAAGATGCAGGAGGTGTTGAAGCTGAACGACAGGATTGCCGATTTGAGCAGGATGTTCACCTATGCTCATAACTTCCTGTACCTGGGACGAGGATTCAGTTATCCTGTAGCTATGGAAGGTGCGCTGAAGCTGAAGGAGATCAGTTATATCCATGCTGAGGGTTATCCAGCAGCCGAGATGAAACACGGTCCTATTGCCCTCATCGATTCCGACATGCCTGTTGTGGTGATTGCCACGCATAACGCCATGTACGAGAAGGTGCTGAGCAATATCCAGGAGATCAAGGCACGACAGGGAAAGGTCATCGCTTTGGTAAGCGGTGGCGACGATACCGTGAGCAGGATAGCCGACGAGGTATTGGAGATTCCCGATACGCTCGATTGTCTGGAGCCACTGATTGCCACCATACCTCTGCAGCTGCTGGCTTATCATATCGCCGTTTGTAAAGGAAAGAACGTTGACCAGCCCAGAAACCTGGCTAAATCGGTTACGGTAGAGTAGAGAATAATCAAGATGAAAAGGTAAAAAGATATAGGATACATGAAAAGAGTAACATTATTACTGGAAGATGGAACGACATTTCACGGCTCCAGTTTCGGCTATGAACAGCCGGTAGCCGGTGAAGTGGTGTTCAACACGGCCATGATGGGCTATCCGGAGAGTCTTACCGACCCCTCGTATGCGGGTCAGCTGATGGCATTGACATACCCCTTGGTGGGCAACTACGGTGTGCCGCCGTTCACCATGGAACCCAATGGTATTGCCACCTTTATGGAGAGCGACCGCATCTATGCTTCGGCCATCATTGTTTCCGACTACAGTGGCGAGTATTGTCATTGGAATGCTTGCGAGAGTCTGGCCGACTGGCTGAAGCGTGAGAAGGTGCCTGGTATTACGGGTATTGATACGCGTGAGCTTACCAAGGTGTTGCGCGAGCATGGCGTGATGATGGGGAAGATCCTTTTCGACGATGATCCCGATAATATTCCTCATGCCGACTATGCCGGCGTGAACTTCGTGGATCAGGTGAGCTGCAAGGAGGTGATACGCTACAATGAGGGCGCCGGCAAGAAGGTGGTGCTTGTTGACTGTGGTGTGAAACACAATATTATCCGATGCTTGATTAACCGCAACGTGGAGGTGATCCGCGTGCCGTGGAACTATGATTATACGGCATTGGATTTCGACGGACTCTTCCTGTCGAACGGTCCTGGCGATCCTGATATGTGCGAGGAGGCTGTGGCCATCCTGCGCCGCCAGATGTCAGCCAGTCGCAAGCCCATCTGCGGTATCTGCATGGGAAACCAGCTGTTGGCCAAGGCCAGCGGTGCCAGTATCTACAAGCTCAAGTATGGACATCGTTCGCATAACCAGCCGGTACGACAGGTGGGTACGCAGCGTTGCTTCGTCACCAGTCAGAACCATGGCTATGCTGTGGATGCAAACACACTGGGGTCCGACTGGAGTGAGCTGTTCGTGAATATGAACGACGGCAGTAACGAGGGCATCCGTCATCAGACGAACCCCTGGTTCTCTTCACAGTTCCATCCAGAGGCCTGCTCGGGTCCTGTGGATACAGAGTTTATCTTTGACAAGTTCGTGGATTATTTGAATAGATAGGATGAAAGACAACAGTATCAAGAAAGTGTTGCTCCTGGGTTCTGGAGCATTGAAGATAGGTGAAGCCGGTGAATTCGACTATTCTGGCTCACAAGCCCTGAAAGCCTTGCGCGAAGAGGGTATCGAAACCGTACTTATCAATCCGAATATTGCAACGGTGCAGACATCCGAGGGTGTTGCCGATCAGATCTATTTCCTCCCGGTACAGCCGTATTTCGTGGAGCGGGTAATCCAGAAGGAACGTCCCGATGGTATCCTCCTGGCATTCGGCGGTCAGACTGCCCTGAACTGCGGCGTGGCGCTCGACCAGAGTGGGGTACTGAAGAAATATGGTGTGCGGGTACTGGGAACACCGGTCAAGGCCATCATGGATACCGAAGACCGTGAGCTGTTCGTGGAGCGTCTGAATGAGATTGACGTGAAGACCATCAAGAGTACTGCTTGCGAGAATGTTGAACAGGCTCGTAAGGCGGCTGCCGAACTGGGCTATCCGGTGATTATCCGCGCTGCTTATGCGCTGGGCGGACTGGGTAGCGGCTTCTGCGACAATGAGGAAGAGCTGAACAAACTGGCCGAGAAGGCTTTCTCGTTCTCCCCGCAGGTACTGGTGGAGAAGAGTCTGAAGGGCTGGAAGGAGATTGAATATGAGGTGGTGCGCGACCGGTTCGATAACTGTATCACGGTGTGTAACATGGAGAACTTCGACCCGCTGGGCATCCATACGGGCGAGTCGATCGTCATCGCTCCTTCACAGACGCTCACCAATAAGGAGTATCATAAGCTGCGTGCCTTGGCCATCAAGATTGTCCGTCATATCGGTATCGTAGGCGAGTGTAACGTACAGTATGCTTTCGATCCGGCCAGTGAGGACTATCGTGTCATCGAGGTGAATGCGCGCTTGTCCCGTTCTTCGGCCTTGGCTTCCAAGGCAACGGGTTATCCCTTGGCCTTCGTGGCAGCTAAGTTAGGCATGGGCTACGGCTTGTTCGAACTGAATAACTCGGTTACCAAGACTACCTCTGCATTCTTTGAGCCGGCTCTCGACTACGTGGTATGTAAGATTCCGCGTTGGGATCTCTCCAAGTTCCACGGTGTGGATAAGGAGTTGGGCAGTAGCATGAAGTCGGTAGGAGAGGTAATGGCCATCGGTCGTACCTTCGAAGAAGCCATCCAGAAGGGTCTGCGTATGATCGGACAGGGCATGCATGGCTTCGTGGCTAACAAAGAGCTGAACATCAAGGATATCGACAGTGCGCTGCGGGAGCCTACCGATAAGCGTATCTTCATCATCTCCAAGGCGATGCATAGGGGATACACCATTGATCAGATTCACGAACTGACAAAGATCGACAAGTGGTTCTTGCAGAAACTCCAGCATATTGTTGACATCGATCAGGAATTGCATGGAAAGACTGGCGATAAGCTCACTCCGGAACTCTTGCTGAAGGCGAAAATATACGGTTTCACCGATTTCCAGATTGCACGTGCTAGTGGTTTGGAAGACGAGGTGAAGAACATGCACAAGGCGTCTATGATGATCCGTCAGCGCAGAAAACAACTCGGCATTGAACCGGTGGTGAAGCAGATTGATACGCTGGCCGCAGAGTATCCGGCACATACCAACTACCTATATCTTACTTACCAAGGTCTCTCACTACAGGGAGATTCCGATGAAACCGCACATATTGGTGCGCATCCGCACGATATTGCCTACGAACAGGATCACCAGAGTGTCATCGTGCTTGGATCGGGTGCCTACCGCATCGGTTCGTCGGTGGAGTTCGACTGGTGTGGCGTGCAGGCATTGAACACGATCCGTCAGCAGGGTTACCGCTCGGTGATGATCAACTATAATCCTGAGACGGTGTCAACCGACTATGATATGTGCGACCGGTTATATTTCGATGAACTCACGTTCGAGCGTGTCATGGATATCATCGAACTGGAAACGCCGCATGGTGTGATTGTGAGCACGGGTGGACAGATTCCGAACAACCTGGCTATGTGGCTCGATGAGCAGAAAGTACCTATCTTGGGTACGTCGGCCAACGATATCGACCACGCAGAAGACCGTGCCAAGTTCTCGTCGATGCTGTCGAGAAACGGCATCAACCAGCCGGCATGGCGGGCACTGACCAGCATGGAGGATATCAATGAGTTCATCAACGAGGTGGGCTTCCCCGTATTGGTGCGCCCGTCGTATGTGCTCTCGGGTGCTGCCATGAACGTGTGCTCCAACAGCGAGGAGCTGGAGCGGTTCCTGAAACTGGCTGCGAATGTCAGTGAGGATCATCCCGTAGTGGTAAGCCGCTTCATTGAGAATGCGAAGGAGATCGAGATGGATGCGGTGGCTCGTGATGGCGAGATCATTGTCTATGCCATCTCTGAGCATATCGAGTTTGCGGGTGTTCACTCGGGCGATGCTACTATCCAGTTCCCGCCGCAGAAACTATATGTCGAGACGGTACGCCGAATCAAGCGCATCACCCGTCAGATTGCCAAGGAACTGCACATCAGTGGACCGTTCAATATCCAGTTCATGGCGCGTGATAACGACATCATGGTCATCGAGTGTAACCTGCGTGCAAGTAGGTCATTCCCGTTTGTAAGTAAGGTTCTAAAGATCAATATGATAGACATTGCCACTCGAGTAATGCTTGGACTCCCCGTTGAGAAGCCGAACAAGAATCTTTTCGACCTCGACTATGTGGGAATCAAAGCGAGTCAGTTCTCGTTCAACCGACTCCAGAAGGCGGATCCTGTACTGGGTGTGGATATGTCATCAACCGGTGAGGTAGGGTGCTTGGGCGACAATACCAGTACGGCCTTGCTTAAGAGTATGCTGGCAGTGGGTCATCGCATCCCCAAGAAGAACATCCTGCTTTCTACAGGTGGGGCTAAACAGAAAGCAGAAATGCTCGATGCAGCACGTCTTTTGGTAGACCATGGCTACAGTCTGTATGCCACTGGCGGCACATCTAAATATCTCTCCGACAATGGTGTGGCCAATACATTGGTACACTGGCCGTCGGAAGCCGACCAGCAGCCGCAGGCGTTGGATCTGCTCCATCAGCACCAGATCGAGATGGTGGTAAACATCCCCAAGGATCTCACCACGCATGAGCTCACCAATGGCTATAAGATCCGTCGTGCAGCCATCGACCTGAATGTGCCCCTCATCACCAACAGTCGTTTGGCCAGCGCTTTCATCCAAGCCTTCTGCACCGTGAAGCTCGATGAAATCGGCATTAAGTCGTGGGCTGAGTATTAATATAAAGATGGTACACAAGTTTGACGAAACATGCTTGTGTACCATCGTTTATCACCTTTTTCATAGAGTACCAAAGCTTGGAACGGAGTGTTTCTGCCTTTGGCACTATCAGTGCCCGACGTTGGCACTCACTGTGCCAAGCCATGGCACTTTATTTGGCACATGTTGTGCCAAGGGTCTTGGTACTGGATTTTAACTTTTATTATGGCTTTAGGAGAAGTCGATCACATTACGGTAGCCATCGAAGTGTAATTCGTCGGTGTAGCCGTACTGTGCAAACAGGTCGAGAATCCATTGCTGCTGTTCGGGAGTGAGCAATTTTTCTCCTCTGTGATATCGGTAATAACTCGTATGACTACCCAAATATTCTTTAATGGCATCACGCAACGGGGTGTAGTCAGCATGCTTTACGTCCTCAAACAATGACTTGAATCCCCAAGCAGCATGAATCATCCGTATTTGTTTGAACATACTGCACTTGTCGTCTTTCCTTGCAACAGGATAAACGGCTGCACCGTGATGAAGTGTTGAAGGAACAGTCTGACCTGCAGCAAAACGAAGGCAATTCGTTCTCAATGGACAGTCGGTGTGAAAGCAAAGCGGCCATAATGGCGGCACATCTGTAAAACTGATTTGAATCTCTTCTATGTTCTTCATGTTTTCAATAAATTGATGTATATTTTTCATACTGCAAAGGTACAAAAAAATGAGCAAAAATGCAAAAGGAAAGTATACTTTTCTTTTTGACGTTTTCTTTTTTTTTGCCAACATCTAACCCAAATCTCTTGAAACAACGATATACAGTGGTCTTGACGTGGGTTAGATGTTGTTCAAACATCTAACCCACATCTAACCCACATATCCCGTTCATATCCCGTTCATATCTCGTGAATTATGATATGTAAATGGGTTAGATTTAGGTTAGATGTAGGTTAGATGTACGGGATATGTTTAAGCAACATCTAACCCATCTCAAACACTTTGTAGTAGGGCGTTTCAGGCATATCGGGTTAGATGTTGCCCCTTTTTTGAATCTTTCCTTTTGCATTTTGCTTATTTGTACCTCTGACTTCATCGAAGGTACTTGAACTAGACAAAGCAATTAAAAATAGTGATTTTCTTTGCTTTGTGCTCGTTTATTCGTACCTTTAACTACGTTTAAGGTACTTCCGTTCGGAAAAACTCAAAATACTTTTGGTTTTTCGCTCACTTATCCGTACCTTTGACTTCGTCGAAGGTACTTTCACTCGGAAATAAAAATAAATGTTATTTATTTTGTATTTCGCTCGTTTATCCGTACCTTTGCACAAATTTATTAGAATTGGGATTATGGACAAGAAACTAAGGATGGCCTCGCTGTGTGTGCAGGCTGGATACAAGGCGAAGAACGGTGAGCCGATTGAACTGCCGATTATTCAGAGTACGACATTTAAGTATGACGACTCTGACGAGATGGCGCAGTTGTTCGACCTGAAGAAAGAAGGCTATTTCTATACCCGTTTGCAGAACCCTACCAACGATGCTGTGGCAGCCAAGATCGCTGCTTTGGAAGGAGGCGTGGGCTGCGTGCTAACCAGTAGCGGACAGGCTGCGAATTTCTATGCCGTGTTTAATATCTGCGAGGCTGGCGACCATATCGTTACATCGAACGAGATCTATGGCGGTACATTTAACCTCTTCGGCGTTACCTTGAAGAAGTTGGGAATTGAGTGTACGTTTATATCCCCAGACTCGACAGAGGAAGAATTGCAGGCTGCGTTCCGTCCGAATACGAAGCTGTTGTTTGGTGAGACCATCACCAATCCGGGTTGTGCCGTGCTCGACATTGAGAAATTCGCCCGAGTAGCCCATCGCAACGGTGTACCCTTGGTGATTGACAATACCTTCGCCACACCAGTTAACTGTCGTCCGTTTGAGTGGGGTGCTGATATCGTTACCCATTCCACCACGAAATACATGGACGGACTGGCCACGCAGGTGGGCGGAGCCGTGATAGACAGCGGTAACTTCGACTGGCTGGCACATGCCGAGAAATTCCCCGGACTGTGTACGCCTGATGAGTCGTACCACGGTCTGACATACGTCAAAGCCTTCGGAAAGATGGGCTATACCACCAAACTGGTGGCCCAGTTGATGCGCGACTTAGGTTCTATCCCCGCTCCGCAGAACTCGTTCCTGCTGAACATGGGCTTGCAAACCTTGCACCTGCGTATGGCTCAGCACTGTAAGAATGCACAGAAGGTGGCAGAGTTCCTGCACGACTGTCCTGAAGTGGCATGGGTGCATTACTGCGGACTGAAAGACGACAAGTATTACGAGCTTGGACAGAAATATCTTCCCAACGGTTCGTGTGGCGTGATTGCCTTCGGATTGAAAGGCGACCGTGAGAGAGCCATCAAATGGATGGACTCGCTGGAGATGATCAACATCGTTACCCATGTGGCAGATGCCCGCACCTGCGTGCTCCATCCCGCTAGTCATACACACCGTCAGCTCAGCGACGAGCAGTTGCGAGAGGCTGGGGTAGCACCCGACCTGATTCGTCTTTCGGTGGGTATTGAGGATGTGGAGGATATTCTGGACGATATCAAACAGGCATTACAAAAGCTATAATAATGAAAGAGGTCGTAATCCAAGACGCATTACTGCAACAGGCGGCAGAAGAGGGAATGGATGCCTTCATCAAGGTGTTCACCGATGCTATCTATGCTTCCATCGGCGGAGAGCTGAATGCAGAGACCATGGCCGAGCTGAATGCCGACCAGATTACCTTGCTGGCCTACTGCATCCTGCGCGATGAGGTGATGGACGGTGGTTTCGTACAGCTGATACACAATGGCTACGGACCGTTCTTCTTCAGGAATCCCTTTGCCAAGATGATCAAGCAATGGGGGTTGAAGGACCTCTCAAAACTGGTGTATAACGTTGGAGGACTGTATGGTAAGACGCACGAGGAGATAGAGAAGGACTGCACCGATGATGAGTTCATGGCGCTCTTCGAGCAGTTCCCGGCGTTTGATGATTACGACGATGAGTTCGTGGAGAACGAGGAAGAATGGACCGCTGAGGTTGCCCATTATATTGACGACCATATTGAACGGTTTGGAAGAATAGAATAGGATGACATGAACAAGGAAGAAGAATTGCTCAGGAAGAAAAGTCCGGTAAGTATCAAGAACAAGAAGGCTTCGTTTGAATACTTCTTCGTGGAGACCTACACTGCCGGCATCGTCCTTACAGGCACTGAGATCAAGAGTATTCGCATGGGAAAGGCTTCCCTTGTGGATACCTATTGTCATATCATCAACGGAGAGATGTGGGTAAAAGGCATGAATATCAGTCCGTATTTCTACGGCTCATATAATAACCACGAGAGTAAGCGCGACAGGAAGCTGCTGCTGACCAAGCGCGAGATAAGGCATTTGGAGAACGCCACCAAGCAACCCGGTTACACCATAGTACCCACGTTGGTGTTTATCGACGATAAGGGTAGGGCGAAGGTGGATATAGCCCTCTGCCGTGGTAAGAAACAATACGATAAGCGCGCCACGATGAAAGAGAAGGAGGACAGACGTGAGATGGATCGCGCGATGAAATCGGTGAATGTGAAATGACATGAAGTCTATACAAGATTGTATCAAGGAACGGATTCTGATTCTCGATGGTGCCATGGGTACCATGATTCAGACATACGGTCTTCAGGAAGATGATTTCTGGAGAGAAGACCTGCGCCAGTCGGTTTCTTCTCTTCCTCCTTTCCAGATGAAGGGAAACAACGATATCCTGAACCTCACCCGGCCTGACGTCATCGAGGATATCCACAGGAAATACCTGATGGCCGGTGCCGATTTGATTACCACGAACACGTTCAGCAGTCAGCGCATCAGCGAGACCGACTACCATATGGAGCCGTTTGCCCGTGAGATGGCTTATGAAGGGGCGCGCATTGCCCGTAAGGTGGCCGATGCTTTCTCTACGCCCGACAAGCCACGCTTTGTATGCGGCAGTATCGGTCCTACCACCAAGACCTGCTCCATGAGTGCCGACGTGAGTAATCCGGCAGCACGTGAGCTGACTTACGAGACCTTGTTCGCTGCTTATTGCGAGCAGGTAGAAGCCATGATGGAGGGCGGTGTTGACGCGATCCTTATCGAGACCATCTTTGATACGCTGAATGCGAAGGTAGCTATCGATGCTACAATCCAGATGATGGAGAAGCATCAGCTGCAGCTGCCCATCATGCTTTCGGCCACCGTGAGCGATCTGGCAGGACGAACCCTGAGCGGTCAGACCTTAGAGGCCTTCCTGGCCAGCATCTCTTCCTATCCTATATTCTCCGTCGGACTGAACTGTTCGTTCGGTGCCCGACAGATGAAGACCTATCTGAAAGAGCTGGCAAGGATAGCTCCTTATTATATCAGTGCTTATCCCAATGCCGGACTGCCTAACTCGATGGGTTTGTACGACGAGACAGCGGAGTCGATGGCACCGCAAATCGGCGAATTCATCGACGAAGGATTGGTGAACATCGTGGGTGGTTGCTGCGGTACTGACGACGGTTTCATCAGGAGATATGCCGAACTGGCAGTAGGAAAGAAACCGCATGTTCCTGTGGAACGCCCCAACGAACTGTGGCTCTCAGGACTGGAAAAGCTCGCCGTGAATACGTTCATCAATGTAGGTGAACGCTGTAATGTGGCGGGTAGTAGGAAATTCCTCCGACTCATCAAGGAGAAGAAATACGAAGAGGCCATGTCCATCGCCCGGAAACAGGTGGAGGATGGCGCCCTTGTGATAGACATCAACATGGATGACGGTCTGCTGGATGCCAAGACCGAGATGGTGAACTTCCTGAATATGATTGCTGCAGAGCCGGATATCGCCAAGGTGCCTGTGATGATCGACTCCAGTAAGTGGGAGGTGATTACAGCTGGTCTGCAGTGCGTACAGGGTAAGTGCATTGTGAATAGTATCTCCCTGAAGGAAGGGGAGGAGGTGTTCATCCAGCATGCCAAGGACGTGATGCGCTATGGGGCTGCCGTGGTGGTGATGTGCTTCGATGAAAAGGGACAGGCCACTAGCTATGAACGACGCATAGAGATCGCTGAACGGGCATATAGGATCCTTACCGAGAAGGTGGGCATGAACCCCTTGGACATCATTATCGACCCCAACGTACTGGCCATTGCTACGGGTATGGAGGAGCATGACAGCTATGCAGCCGACTTCATCAAGGCTACAACATGGATACGTAAGAACCTACCTGGTGCACATGTCAGCGGTGGTGTGAGTAACCTGAGTTTCTCCTTCCGTGGAAACAACTATATCCGTGAGGCCCTGCATGCGGTATTCCTCTATCATAATATCCAGCAGGGAATGGACTTCGCCATCGTAAATCCCGCAACGAAAGTACTTTACAGCGATATTCCTCAAGAACAACTACAACTGATGGAGGATGTCGTGTTGAACCGACGACAAGGGGCTTCGGATGATCTGGTGGAACTGGCAAACCGGTTGATGGCCGAGGCAGAGGAAAAAAAAAGTAATGTCCCGGCCGACGGTAACGGACTGAAACAACCGACTGAAAAAGAATCGTGGCGTTTGTTGTCTGTTGAAGAACGTCTTTCGCATGCGTTGATCAAAGGTATTCCTGACTATCTGGAGGAAGATCTGAAGGAAGTGCTACAAGTATATCCACATCCCGTGGATATCATCGAGGGTCCGCTGATGAAGGGTATGAACACCGTAGGTGAGCTGTTCGGTGCGGGAAAGATGTTCCTGCCACAGGTGGTGAAGACCGCCAGAACGATGAAACGGGCGGTTTCGGTACTTGAGCCTGCCATCGAGGCAGAGAACAAAGGGGGAGAGGCGCACAAGGCGGGAAAGATCCTCCTGGCAACCGTGAAGGGTGATGTGCATGATATCGGTAAGAACATCGTGGCTGTGGTCATGGCTTGTAACAACTATGAGGTGATTGACATGGGTGTGATGGTTCCTGCCGACCAGATTGTGAAGAAGGCCATCGAGGAAAAGGTCGATCTCATCGGACTCAGCGGACTGATTACGCCGAGTCTGGAGGAGATGGTGAACGTGGCCAATGAGCTCACTAAGGCCGGACTGCAAACTCCTATCATGATAGGCGGCGCCACAACGAGTCAGCTGCATGTGGCCTTGAAGATCGCTCCTGTGTATGGCGGACCAGTGGTGTGGCTGAAGGATGCGTCACAGAACGCGCTCATCGCTGCACGGTTCATGAACAGTAAGGAAGAGCAGAAGCTGGAAAAAGAGCTCAACGAGAAATATGAACAGCTGCGCGACGATTATAGGAAGGAGCAGGAAGAACTGCTGCCTATTGAAGAAGCGCGTAAGAATAAATTGAATCTGTTTGAAGAATCATGATAAAGAATATCTTGTTCGACTTAGGTGGCGTGATCATGACACTCTCTCATCCGGATGGCGTGAAGCGATTCAAGGAGCTGGGCGTGAAGGATGCTGAGAAACAGCTGGATCCCTATACACAGACGGGTATCTTCGGCGACCTTGAAGAAGGGAAGATTACGGCAGAGGAGTTCCGCCTGGCTCTCGGTGAAATGGTGGGTCGTGAGGTGTCCTTCGCTGAATGTAAGCATTGCTGGTTAGGCTATCGTGCAGACCTTCCCATGAGGAACCTTGAAGTGTTGAAAAAGCTGCGGAAAGAGGGCTACCGACTTATTCTGCTGTCGAATACGAATCCGTTCATGATGGACTGGGCAGAGAGTGAGGAGTTCGATGGAATGGGACATTCTATTCATGATTATTTCGATGCGACGTATATGAGCTATCGGGTGAAGACATTGAAGCCTTCGGAGTATTTCTTCAGCTATGTGCTGGAGAAAGAGGGCATCAAACCCGAAGAGACCCTGTTCTTGGATGACGGTCCGAGGAACGTAGCCATGGCTGCCGAGATGGGTATCCATACCTTCTGTCCTGAGAACGGCAGTGATTGGACGGGTGAGATTTATAACTATCTGAAGTGAATCGACAGTATAATATAATATGAACGTATGAAAAAGAGAAGATGGCATATGATTCCTGGTCAGCCGCTGACTGAGCTTGACAAGCAGGTGATGTACTGGGAAGGAAAAGGAAAACTGGTTCCTACAAGGGAACTGATCAAGACTGCTGAGCAGATTGAGGGAATTCGAAAGGCCGGTGTGGTGAATACAGGCGTTTTGGACGAGGTGGCTGCGAAGATCCATGCGGGAATGAGTACGCTGGAAATCAATGAAATCGTACATAACTATACCATTGCGCATGGCGCCACTCCTGCTCCGCTGAACTACGAGGGATTCCCCAAGAGTGTCTGCACGAGTATCAACGAAGTGGTGTGCCACGGTATTCCCAAGGCTAGTGATATACTCGAAGAGGGGGATATCATCAATGTGGATTGTACCACCTGTCTGGATGGATATTATGCAGATGCCTCCAGGATGTTCATCATTGGTAAGACTACCCCAGAGAAGGAACAGCTGGTGCGGGTGGCCAAGGAGTGCTTGGAGATTGGTGCCGAAGCCGCGAAGCCTTATTGCTTTGTAGGAGATATCGGTCATGCAATAGAGAAACATGCGAAGAAATACCACTACGGTATTGTGCGCGACCTATGCGGTCATGGTGTTGGAAACAAGTTCCATGAAGAACCGGATATCGTGCATTATGGCAAGAAGGGTACGGGTATGCTGCTCGTTCCTGGTATGGTATTTACCATAGAACCGATGGTGAACATGGGTACATGGCGCGTTTTCATCGATGCTGACGACCCGTACGGATGGGAGGTGATCAGCGAGGATGAGAAACCGAGTGCTCAATGGGAACATACGTTCCTGATGACCGAGCAGGGAGTTGAAGTACTTACGCACTAATAAATAATTGAGAATTCCGGTGGAGAAGGATATATACATATTGGCCATTGAGAGCAGCTGTGATGATACATCGGCTGCGGTACTCAAGAACGACGTGCTGTTGAGTAATGTGACAGCATCGCAGGCGGTGCATGAAGCCTATGGTGGCGTGGTACCGGAACTGGCATCACGTGCCCATCAGCAGAATGTGGTACCTGTGGTTGATCAGGCTATCAAACGGGCAGGAATCACTAAAGAGATGTTGACGGCCATTGCCTTTACCCGCGGACCGGGCTTAATGGGTTCGCTGCTGGTAGGTGTGAGCTTCGCCAAAGGATTGGCACGCAGTCTGGACATTCCCATGATTGACGTGAACCATCTGCAAGGACACGTTTTGGCCCATTTCATCAAGGAACACGAGGATGACCAGACGGCTCCGCCATTGCCATTCCTCTGTCTGTTGGTAAGCGGCGGTAACTCGCAGATCGTGAAGGTGAATGCCTATAACGATATGGAGGTGTTAGGGCAGACCATCGATGATGCTGCGGGCGAGGCTATCGACAAGTGTTCAAAGGTGATGGGACTCGGCTATCCCGGCGGTCCGATTATCGACAAACTGGCACGACAGGGGAATCCGCATGCCTACAAGTTCTCTGAACCACATATTCCTGGTTTGGACTATAGCTTCAGTGGCTTGAAGACCAGTTTCCTGTATAACCTCCGCGATTGGATCAAGGAGGATCCCGACTTTGTGGAGCACCATAAGGAAGATCTGGCAGCCAGTCTGGAGTTCACCATCGTTGATATCCTGATGAAGAAACTGAAGCTGGCTGTGAAGCAGACGGGTATCAAGCATGTGGCCGTGGCGGGTGGCGTATCCGCCAACAACGGTCTTCGCAATGCTTTCCATGATCATGCCAAACGCTATGGATGGAAGATATACATCCCGAAGTTCAGCTATACAACCGACAATGCCGCTATGATTGGAATCACGGCGTTCTTTAAGTATGCTGACAAAGACTTCTGTTCTATCGATAAACCTGCGTTCAGTA
Source organism: Prevotella sp. (assembly GCA_017651265.1). Lineage (GTDB taxonomy): Bacteria > Bacteroidota > Bacteroidia > Bacteroidales > Bacteroidaceae > Prevotella. The sequence continues at coordinate 113,592 of JAGCDO010000066.1, forward strand.
AGGTTACGTTCAAGTAAATCATTAACCACCATTACTCATAAAAGAAAGAATATGGAATTAGAAAACAGAATCCTCAGTCGTGAAATCAGTCGACTGCTCTACGAGAAAGGGAAGAGCGTGGGTACTGCTGAGAGTTGTACTGGCGGTCGTATTGCCGAGGCAATCATCTCCACACCCGGTGCCTCCAACTATTTCAAGGGAAGCATCGTGTCGTATGCCGATGAAATCAAGGAAAAACTGCTGAACGTCGATCATCAGGTTATTGAGGAACAGACGGCAGTATGTGAAGAAGTGGCTCGTCAGATGGTGAAAGGTGCCTGTCAAGCACTCGATGTTGACTTTGCCGTATCGGCAACAGGCTATGCCGGTCCTGGTGGAGGTACGAAGGATATTCCCGTGGGAACCATTTGGCTGGCCTGTGGAACACCCGATGAAATCGTTACGTTTAAGCTCGAAGAGGATGACGGTCGTGACAAGAACTTGGAGCATGCCACCAAACAGGCCATGCAGATGTTCTATGAATTCCTGAACGAGCATATACCCGTTGTTGAGGAAGAAGGTTAATCGTATGGATAAGGTTCTTGGTAAGCTTGGCGTAACGTCTTTGAGTCAGATGCAGCTCGACACTTCTGATGCGGTGCTGCATACTGATTGGGATATCGTTGTCCTTTCTCCTACAGGCAGCGGTAAGACATTGGCATATCTGCTACCGCTGGTAGAGCGCATCGATGCTTCACAGGATGGCGTGCAGGCCATTGTTCTCGTACCTGGCAGAGAGCTCGCACTACAGTCGGCTGGTGTCTTGAAGGACCTGGGTAGCGGCTTGCGTACCATGGCGCTCTATGGTGGACGCCCCACGATGGATGAGCATAGACGACTCCGGGAGGTGAAGCCGCAGATTGTTTTCGCAACCCCTGGTAGGTTGAACGACCATCTCACCAAGGAGAACTTTCCCGTGAACGATGTAAAATGGCTGGTCATCGATGAATTCGACAAATGTCTGGCCATGGGATTCCGTGATGAGATGAGTGAGGTGCTATCGAAACTCCCTCAGGATATACGGCATATCCTACTGTCGGCAACCGATGCTGAAGAGATACCGCAATTCGTCAATCTCGGAAAGACGAAACGTATCAATTACATCGATGAAACCGGTCAGATTTCATCGCGCGTAAATATATATAAGGTAAAGAGTCCGGATAAAGATAAGCTCGAAACGGTGAGTAAGCTGCTCAGACATATCGGAGAGAAGAGCAGTGTGGTGTTTCTGAACTATAGGGAGAGCGTAGAACGGGCTGCCGATTATCTGCGGCAACAGGGTTTCGCCATCAGTATGTTCCATGGCGGACTCGACCAGAAGATGCGTGAGGATGCGTTGTATAAGTTCAGTAACGGATCAGCCAATGTTCTTGTATGTACCGACCTGGCCTCCCGTGGTCTGGATATCCCCGACATTGAGAATATCATCCATTATCATCTGCCCGAGACTGAAGATGCCTATGTGCATCGCGTAGGACGAACAGCCCGTTGGGATAAGGAGGGTCGTACGTTTTTTGTGCTTGGTCCTGGTGAGAGCATTCCTTCGTACGTGGAAGAAGAGCAGGCCGACTATCCCTTACCGCAGCAGCTCCCTGCACCAGCACAGCCCAGAATGACAACCCTTTATATTGGAAAAGGTAAGAAGGATAAAATTTCCAAAGGAGATATTGTTGGCTTCCTCTGCAAGAAAGGCGGCATCACTGTGGATGATATCGGTAAGATCGATGTCAAGGAACGGTATTCGTATGTGGCCATCGTTCGTGAGAAGCTGAACACAGTGTTAGCATTAACACGTGGAGAGAAGATTAAAGGCATCAAAACAATAGTTGAATCAGTCAAATAGCAACAAGTATCGCATTTTGATATGTCAACTTGACAATTTGTAACCTTGAACAAAGATTTTATGTAATTTAAGTCAAATAATTTGGCCAATTCATACAAAATGTGTAATTTCGCAGCCAATTAATAAATCATATAAACAAGCAATCAAATTAGAAGCAATCAAATGAAGAAGTACAACTTTAATGCTGGTCCCTCTATGCTTCCCCGCGAAGTGATTGAGAACACGGCAAAACAGTGTCTTGATTTCAATGGCTCTGGTCTCTCTCTGATGGAGATCAGCCACCGTGCAAAAGATTTCCAGCCCGTTGTTGACGAGGCTGTGGCTCTCGTTAAAGAGCTGCTTAGCATCCCTGAGGGTTACTCCGTGATCTTCCTCGGTGGTGGTGCATCACTCGAGTTCTGTATGATTCCTTACAACTTCCTGATCAAGAAGGCTGCTTACCTGAACACTGGTGTTTGGGCAAAGAAGGCCATGAAGGAAGCTAAGTTGTTTGGTGAGGTAGTAGAGGTGGCTTCTTCAGCTGACGCCAACTATACTTTCATTCCGAAGGGCTGGTCGGTACCTGCTGATGCAGACTATCTGCACATCACTACCAACAACACGATCTACGGTACTGAAATCCGCAAGGATCTGGATGTTCCCGTTCGCCTGATTGCTGATATGTCATCAGATATCTTCAGTCGTCCTATCGACGTAGCAAAGTACGATGCCATCTATGCCGGTGCCCAGAAGAACCTGGCCATGGCTGGTGTTACCATCGTGATTGTGAAGGACGATGCACTGGGCAAGGCTCCCCGTGAGATTCCTACCATGCTCGACTACCGTACACATGTTGATAAGGGTTCTATGTTCAATACTCCTCCAGTTGTTCCTATCTATTCTGCTCTTGAGAACCTCCGTTGGATTAAAAAGCAGGGTGGTGTAGAGGCAATGGATAAACTGGCTCACCAGCGTGCTGAGATCGTCTATGGTGAGATCGACCGCAACAAGATGTTTGTGGGTACGGCCAAGGAAGAGGATCGTTCACTGATGAACCTCTGCTTCGTGATGGCTCCAGAGTACAAGGAACTCGAGAAGGACTTCCTCGACTTCGCTGTATCACAGGGTATGGTTGGTGTGAAGGGTCACCGTTCAGTGGGTGGTTTCCGTGCTTCTTGCTACAACGCCCAGACCATCGAGGGCTGCAACGCACTCGTGGCTTGCATGAAGGAGTTCGAGGCAAAGCACTAACTTTGAACATTGAGGTTTGAACTTTGAACTTTATGATATGCTTCATGAGTTCAGGGTTCAAATCTCATTTTCAAAGCTATGAGTAATCATAAAGTTCAATGTTCAATGTTCAAAGTTCAAAGAAAATGAAAGTATTAGTTGCAACAGAAAAGCCTTTCGCAGCCGCTGCTGTCGAGGGTATTCGCAAAGAGATTGAGGGAGCAGGCAACGAACTTGCGCTGCTCGAGAAATATACTGAGAAAGCCCAGTTGTTGGACGCCGTGAAGGATGCTGACGCGCTCATCATCCGTTCAGACAAAGTTGATGCCGAAGTGCTCGACGCTGCCAAGCAATTGAAGATTGTTGTTCGTGCCGGTGCTGGTTACGATAACATCGACTTGGCTGCCGCTACCGCACATAACGTAGTAGCTGAGAACACTCCCGGTCAGAACGCCAATGCCGTTGCCGAGTTGGTATTCGGTCTGCTGGTGATGGCCGTTCGTGGTTTCTACAACGGTAAGAGCGGTTCCGAGCTGCTCGGTAAGAAGTTGGGTATCCTGGCATTCGGTAATGTAGGTCGTAACGTGGCTCGCATCGCCAAGGGCTTTGGTATGGATGTTTATGCTTACGATGCATTCTGTCCTGCAGAGGTTATCGAGAAGGCTGGCGTACACGCTGTGGCTAATCAGGACGCACTCTTCGAGACCTGTGATGTTGTTTCACTGCATATTCCCGCTACTCCCGAGACCAAGCAGAGCATCAACTATGCACTGGTTGGTAAGATGAAGAAAGGTGGTATCCTGGTGAACACCGCTCGTAAGGAAGTGATTAACGAGCCTGAGCTGATTAAGCTGATGGCAGAGCGTGAGGACCTGAAGTTCGTCACCGACATCATGCCCGATGCTAATGATGAGTTCGCAAAGTTCGAAGGACGTTACTTCTCAACTCCGAAGAAGATGGGTGCTCAGACAGCAGAGGCAAACATCAATGCCGGTATTGCTGCTGCCAAGCAGATCAACGCCTTCTTCAAAGATGGTGATACGAAGTTCCAAGTGAACAAGTAATAACATGATTTGATAGGTTTGATTTAAACGTTACACAATTAGAGTTTTAAATTAATTAATGTACAAAAGATAGGCTAATCATGAAAAAAAAATTGTTTATTCCTTTGTTTCTGTTAGCTATGGCGTCATGTAGCCAATCGGAAATATCATCAAGTGATAGAAGTATTAATGATATCGTCCAAGTTTCAGATTACAAATACCTTGGAGACTTACATAATGCTTTTATGTCGAATGCAAAAAGTAACTTTTCTTATATAGACGATAGTTATTCAACTCTATCTGTGGATGAAAAAGAAGAACTTGTTTTTCGTTTTAATTATGATTTTGCTCTAACTCTAAAAGAGCAAATGCCAAACATGACTACAGATGAATTATATCGTTCTCTTTCCTACTATAAAGAATTCTCCAACTACAAAAAAATCAAGAGTCTTTTGGCGGTAGAAATAGCTGAAACCAAGGCTGGGGAACTTACAAACTGTGATATTAGTAGTATTCTAAGCGATTCTATTATTGGTTTAGAAGCATTACCCAATATAAAAGTACTTACGGATTTGGCGTACAACCAGACAGTAATCACACCCGATGCATATATTTGCTTGGAAAAAGTTATAACTCTCCTTGATAAGAGTAATAAAGGTTTGATTTCTGATGCTCAATATGGAACTGAACTAAATATTATCATTGATGATATTAATAAAGCAAAATACAAAGTAGGTGATCCTACAATTGAGACAACTGGTCCTATTTTGGCGATTATACAATCTTCATATGAATGGTGGGAAGAGAATCCCGATGCTGCTGAGGCAAGTAATAAAATACCACAGGTGGTAGCACTTGATGCTGCAGGAGCCGTTATAGGAGCTGTTGGTTCTCTTATGTTACAAGAAGGAAATGTACCAGATTGGGGTAAAGCAGGAAAGAGTGCATTATGGGGTGCTGCTAGTGCTTCATGTGGTGCTGTTGGGAAATTAGCACGTCTATTCAAATAGTATAATAATGAATAAACACTTGAAAAGAGTATATCTTAGCATAATTGTTGTATTATTCGCTTTCTTGTCTTATATCATTTTTGATGATGTGAAGGAAATCGTTTTTTACTTTCTTCTTGGGATACTTTGTTTTTGGATCGGTTGGCACTACACAAAGTCTCATGTAGAAGAACCATGACCAAGTTCAAAGATAAATTACTAAATACTAAGGACATAAAAGTAAAACTCTATATTGCTTTTATGTCTTTAGTGTTATGTTCCTGCTCAAATGAGTATTTTGAAGATAGTATATTCAGCAATATTGTATTTTACATTGTATCTGATAATAATTTGCATGTATATTCTGATTCATTATTATTAGATTTGTCGAAGAATGTTGTTTCGCAAAATGATTCTCGTATTTTTGTTTACGTAGATGATTTGAACAAGCCAAGACTATATCAATTACAAAATGGTCTTATTCTTTTAAATAAGTATTCGGAGGTTAATTCTTTATCTCCAAATCATATTCATAAAGTTCTAACGTATTTAGCATTCAATTATCCAGCTAATGAGAATGGATTAATAATGTGGTCACATGGTACGGGGTGGATAAATGTTGAAGAAAGTGCTGAATCGAGAGCGTTTGGATATGACAGGGGAGAAACTGTAAACCTTAACAAACTGTTTGATGCCCTACCTATTAAATATGACTACATTGTATTTGACGCTTGTAATATGGGAACAATAGAAACGCTTGCAGAGGCGAAAGAAAAATGTATATATTTAATTGGTTCTCCAGAACCCGTTCCTGCAGATGGTATAATTAATAGCCTAACAATTAATTTGTTATCAAATAATTCACTTTCTTTGGAGCAAAGGTTAAAGGGTGTTTGTGATATATTCATTGAAAATCACCAACATTATAAAGAAGATATTTCGATATCTTTATGTAAAACCTCTAATATTGATATGCTTATTGAACATATAAAAAATAAAGAGCATTTTTTTATAGAACCATCAACAATAGAAACTATTCATACTTATGAATTCAGAAACCAGTCTTTGTTTTTTGATGCTTTCTCTCTATTTGATACACTTCAAATAACTGATAGCAATATAAAAAATTTTTTGCTATATAATGTGTCAGGCTACAATAACAGATATAATGGATGTGGATTGTCTATATTTATTCCAAATATCAAAAACAAAAGTTATTTCGACTCGTATCGTCTTTTAAGATGGAATAAGGAGGTTAATTGGTTGGACAAATGGTGAACGTGAAGCATTTGTGATCCGCCAGCATATATGACCAAGTAGTGGTTCCTATATAATGTCTACTAATAGTACTCTGTTGGCATTCGATAAGCTACAGGCCTGTAGCTTATCGAATGGCTATCTTCTTTCCGTTCTGGATATAAATGCCTTTCTGAGGTCGTTGCAGGAGACGACGGCCTGTTAGGTCGTAGATGTATCCATTGGTTTGAACAGGATCCATAATAATACGGTTGATGCCTGTAGAATAGATATCGAGATCACTGATGGTACAGTTCCATGCTACGCTTGGATTACTGATGATCTCCTTGCCATCACTCTTTCTCGTAAGCTTCACGCTGTTTACTCTCACAGTACCATTGTTTTGCTTGCACTGCAAGGTAATCTTCTGTATCTCACCCATACTGGCAGCAAAGGTCAATGTATTGACGGCTGAAGTAATATTACTGGTGTAGCCATTAGGATACTTTGAGCTATATACCTTCCACTGCAACAGATCAGCTGCGGGAGCATTTTCAAGTTCAAGAATGATGTTCTTGTAATCGGATGATGTAAAACTCTTACCATTATAAAGATATAACTCCCCCCACTGGTTGGTAAAGTTTACAGTACATGAAAATCCGTAATTGGAGGCATCAGGCAATACAGGATCGAAACTACTTCCATGATAAGTCTGGAGAATGGTCTTTGCCAGATCGGGTTGCGTGAAGGCAGGGAAGGAACGTGCAATACCATCAGATAGTCCCATCCAGTAGAACGTGGCCATATCGTTTTCTTTGCACTTCTGTACGAAATAGTTACAGAACTGGAACATATGATCACGGCGTGCATCGTAGTCGGTTTCTTCATTATCCACATTACTGGTACCCCATTCGCCGATGATCACCGGACCGCCTTTGGCAACCAGGTGAGTCTTAAGGGCATTCACCATATCATCAATCTCGCTCTTGATCTCGTTCATGGAACGGTTTGTAATCTGACCGTTGTTCGTGTTGACAATCGAGGGGTAGGCATGCACCTGGAATGCAATGTGTCCAGCGGTGGTGTCATCAGGGTACTTCATCTCCTTCAGCGGGTCCTTCAGGTGATCGTTCCAAGTTCCATAACCATTGCAGGCACCATAGGTGTTCACAATCAGGTTGCGTTTAGCGTTGTTGCCACCCGTGGCACGTACCACATTCACAAAGCTCTGTGCAAAGTTGTTGATGGCCTCGTAGGCATCAGCAGCATCACTGGCGATATAACGAGATGACGTGTTGAAGGTAGCAAAGCACCACGAGTTATACTTGTCGAGCATCTCGTTATAGCTCTCAAACAATAACTTCTCACCGTAATCCTTGAACTCCTCAGCTATCTGTCTCCAGAGCGATTCGTAGCGGTCTTTCTGACTGTTATAGACAGACATGCTGGCGTGCAGCCAATGGGTGTCTCCGTTTCCTGTGTCATGATGCACATTGAGGATGCAATACAGTCCCTGGTCGATGACATAGTCAACAACTTCATGAACACGTCGCATCCATGCCTCATCCACCTTGTTGTTACTGTCCATGTGGTTATACCAGGTAACAGGAACACGGATAGCTCCGAATCCCGCATCCTTCATCATCTTCATCAGTTCTGGCCTCGTGACGGGCTGTCCCCAATAGGTCTCGGATTCCAGACCTTGTATCGAGCCACTGTTGGCATCAAGGGTGTTACCCATGTTCCAGCCAACACCCATGTTTTTGACGGCATTGGTAGCCGACTCAAAATCTTGTCCTTTAACCTGAATGCCAGTCATTAGGAACACGCTGAATAATAAGGTAAAATACTTATTCATATTGTTAATTGTTAGTTATCTGTTGCAAAAATAGTGTGTTTTTCCGAACTAACCAAACAAAAATGGAAATGTCTTTCATAACATTTTGAGATTTCGTATTTTTTGCGTATTTTTGCAGCCAGTTTTTAATACTTTATTACATTATGGCAATCATTAAACCGTTTAAAGGTATCCGTCCACCGAAAGAGTTGGTGGAGAAAGTGGAAAGTCGTCCTTACGACGTTCTTGACAGCGAAGAGGCGAGGGCAGAGGCTGGCGACAATGAGATGAGTCTCTATCACATCATCAAACCCGAGATTGATTTCCCTGTAGGCACATCTGAGTATGATCCTAAAGTGTACGAGAAGGCTGCCGAGAACTTCAAGAAGTTCCAGGATAAGGGTTGGCTGATTCAAGACGCGTGCGAACATTATTATATATATGCACAGACCATGAATGGGAAGACACAGTACGGACTCGTGGTGTGTGCCCATACCGATGATTACCAGAAAGGAAACATCAAGAAGCACGAGCTGACTCGTCGTGACAAGGAGGAAGACCGTATGAAGCATGTGCGCATCAACAATGCGAATATCGAGCCGGTGTTCTTTGCTTATCCCGACAACAGCGTGCTCAACAGTCTGATCATGCGCTATGCAGCAACCGAACCTGAGTATGATTTCATTGCTCCTGTTGATGGCTTCCGTCATCAGTTCTGGGTGATTTCCGACCAGCAGGATATTGACACAATCACCGATGAATTCGCCAAGATGCCGTCTCTGTATATTGCTGACGGTCATCACCGCTCTGCTGCCGCCGCCCTCGTAGGTGCCGAGAAGCAGAAGCAGAATCCAAATCACAAGGGTGATGAAGAGTATAACTTCTTCATGGCTGTATGCTTCCAGGCCAGTCAGCTCACTATTCTCGACTATAACCGCGTGATCAAGGATCTGAACGGAATGAGTTCCGCTGAATTCATCGAGGCCCTTAAGAAGAACTTCATCGTGGAGAAGAAGGGAAGTGAGATCTACAAACCCGCCAAGCTGCACGAGTTCTCCTTGTATCTCGAAGGCGAGTGGTATAGTTTGGTAGCCAAAGAAGGAACCTACAATAATGATGATCCCATCGGTGTGCTGGATGTAGATATCTCCAGTCGTCTTATCCTCGATGAGATCCTGGATATCAAGGACCTCCGTTCCAGCAACCGTATCGACTTCGTGGGCGGACTCCGCGGACTGGGTGAACTGAAGCGCCGCGTTGACAGTGGTGAGATGCGTACAGCCCTTGCCCTTTATCCTGTCAGCATGCAGCAGATCATGGACATTGCCGACAGCGGTAAGATCATGCCGCCGAAGGCCACCTGGTTTGAGCCGAAACTCCGTTCCGGCTTGGTGATCCACAAGTTGTCATAAGGGAAACCATTAGGCCCATCAAGCCTATTAAGCCCATCATGCCCATCAATCATAATGGACGAATTCAAAACCATCAAAACCATCAGTGAGGGCTACTACACCGAAAAGCGTAGTAAGTTCCTCGCTTTTGCGCATCCTGTAACCGATGTTTCTCAGGTCAAGGAGATCATTGCTGATTACAGGAAGAAGAACTTTGATGCCCGTCATGTGTGCTATGCCTACATGTTGGGAGCCGATAGGTTGGAGTTCCGGGCCAACGACGATGGCGAACCCAGTAGCACGGCAGGGAAACCCATCTTGGGACAGATCAACTCGAATGAGCTTACGGATATCCTGATTGTCGTGGTACGTTATTACGGGGGTGTGAACCTGGGTACCAGCGGACTGATTGTGGCCTATAAGGCAGCGGCCGCTGATGCCATTGATCATGCGGAGATCATCACCCGACAAGTGGAGGAGATTGTGGAGTATCATTTCTCTTATCCGATGATGAACCAGGTGATGCGTATCGTGAAGGAGATGAATCCACGCATCGTGGAACAGCAGTTCGACAACACTTGCTCCATCAAACTGGCCATTCGTAAGTCGTTGGCAGAAGAGCTCAGGTCGAAACTGGCGAAGATTTTGTAAGAGACCGACTAAGCCCTCTGAAGAGGGCCGTTCGAGGAAGGAGGAAGGACGAAGGAGGAAGGACGAAGGAGGAAGGAGAATAGTACAGAGATAATGTATTCATATATCAAAGCACTTGTTCTTGATATCATATCTCCTTCCTCCTTCGTCCTTCCTCCTTCCTCGAACAAATAGTTCAGGGGCGAGGAGCGCACAAACTTTTGCGCGAATTATTTGGTGGTGACGGAAAATTGTGTTACTTTTGCACCGACAAAAGAAAAGCCAATTGAGTAAACTCATTGGCACTCACTTAATCGGAAGATTGGCAGAGTGACCGAATGCGCTGGACTCGAAATCCGGTATACCCTTTCCGGGTATCGGGGGTTTGAATCCCTCATCTTCCGCAAAATAAAACAGGGAGCCGTAATGGTTCCCTGTTTTTGTATATACACATTAACTTGAGGATTTGGAAATGTCATTCAGAAGAGGTAACGTCTTCAATCTGGTCGATGATCTCCTGATAGTTCTCCTGGTTCCGGTCATGAATCTTCAGTCCGATGAAACCGCCCAAGATGGCACATACACACATCGTAATGGCAAAGAACAGGAAGTTGTTATCGGGATTCTTCATATAGGTGTCGAAGATGAAATAACCGAACCACAGAATACCTGCCGGTATACCAAACATCAGCCAGTCCTTGTCCAGTTTCTTGGCCTTAGCCACTTTCTGCGATGCTTCGATCAGGTTACGGTTGTACATGGTCTTGTTACGCAGGAACCTAGCGGTATAAAGTGTGTATCCGAATACCACCAGCATCAAGATACTTAACGAGATCCATACACCTAATGACGAGCCGTTGAGTTTCACGAAAGCCCAGTAGCCGTAGGGAATCAACAGCAGACTGATGATGCATGTTATTGTGTAACGGCGGTTGATACTGCTTGTGTTGCGCCTGAGCGACTGTCGGATCAGACTGTCGTTGACAATCTCCTGCTTCTCCAGCTTCTTCTTCAAGGTATTCATCTGCTCGCGCATATTCTCTAATTCAATTTCGTTGTTCATAATGGGTAATTTTTTAATCGTTAGACATTTTTTTCAACTGCTCTCTAATTCTGAACAGACGCACACTGACGTTCTTAGTAGTGATTCCGACAATCTGTCCGATTTCCTCGTAAGAGAGATTCTCGAGCCAGAGTAGAACAATCGCCCTGTCGAAGGGTTGCAACTTAGCGATACGCTTGTGGAGCATGTCCACCTGACGTGTATCCTCGTCGCGGTCTTCAAAGAGGTTGATGTCCATGGTCAGACGGGCGGTAGCTATGCGTCGCTTCTTCCTGTCTATGGTGATACAGGTGTTGAGAGCGACACGGTAGATCCACGTCCTGATGTCACTGCGATGCTCGAAGCTCTCGAATCCTTTCCAAAGATTCACTAGTACCTCCTGGAACAGATCGTTCACCTCGTCGGCATCTTGCGAGAACATGTAGCACACGGTATAGATGGTGCTCTTATGTTCCGTTACGGTTTGCGCAAACTTTTTTTCTAATGTTGTCATTGTCTTCTGTTCTTTTCAATGATTTGATTTTTTGCCCATTAGACGTTGCAAAGATACGAAAAACTACACGATACTTCCAAAAAAAATCATTTTTGCCGAAGATAAACGAAAAAAAACCTTAATAACTAAGATTATTTAAGGAAATGTTTTGTGATTTCATAAAAAGTTTGTAATTTTGCACCCTGTTTGGAATAAGTATCAAAAAACGATCGTAAAAAACGTAGATAGCAATGTCGAAGATTTGTCAGATTACAGGGAAGAAAGCCATGATCGGCAACAATGTTTCCCACTCGAAGCACCGCACAAAGCGCAGCTTTGACGTAAACCTGTTCAGCAAGAAGTTCTACTATGTAGAGGAGCAGTGCTGGATCAGACTTAAGATTAGTGCTGCCGGTTTGCGTATTATTAATAAAGTAGGTCTTGATGCAGCCCTGAAGCAGGCTGTAAGCAAAGGCTATGTTGACTGGAAGGATATTAAAGTGATAGGAGAGTAAACCATGGCATCAAAGAAAGCTAAAGGTAATAGAGTACAGGTTATCCTGGAGTGCACTGAGATGAAGAGCAGTGGTCTTCCTGGAACAAGTCGTTATGTCACGACCAAGAACCGTAAGAACACTCCGGAGAGACTGGAGATGAAGAAGTATAATCCCATTCTGAAGAGAATGACTGTTCATAAGGAAATCAAATAATAAGATAGACTATGGCAAAGAAAACAGTGGCAACCCTCCACGAAGGTTCGAAGGACGGTCGCGCATATACTAAAGTAATCAAGATGGTGAAGAGCCCCAAGACTGGTGCTTACATCTTCAATGAGCAGATGGTTCCCAATGAGGACGTGAAAGATTTCTTCAAGAACTAATTGATAGAATCCATATATGAAAGAGCTGCAACGACGTTGCGGCTCTTTTTTTTGTTTTTTCCTTCGCATCCGATGGTTGTTTGGGAAATAATTATTAACTTTGCCGTCAAATATTGCAATATGGGATTATTTGGATTATTCAATAAGGAGAAAAAGGAAACGCTAGACAAGGGACTGGAAAAAACCAAGCAAAGCGTATTCTCGAAGCTTACCCGAGCTGTGGCAGGTAAATCTAAGGTAGATGATGATGTCTTGGACGACCTGGAAGAGATCTTGATTACCAGTGATGTGGGTGTTGATACGACCTTGAAGATCATCCACCGCATTGAGGATCGTGTGGCTCGCGATAAGTATGTATCCACCTCGGAACTCAACGGTATTCTGCGTGATGAAATCGCCAGTCTGCTGTCAGAGAACCACTCCGACGATAATGACAACTGGGACCTTCCCTCCGACCACAAGCCCTACGTGATTCTTGTAGTAGGTGTGAATGGAGTGGGTAAGACCACCACCATCGGTAAACTGGCCTATCAGTTCAAGAAGGCAGGTAAGAAAGTCTATCTGGGTGCTGCCGATACCTTCCGCGCCGCTGCCGTTGAGCAGTTGTGCATCTGGGGAGAGCGTGTGGGTGTACCTGTTGTCAAGCAGCAGATGGGTGCCGATCCCGCCAGTGTGGCCTTTGACACACTGAGTTCGGCCAAGGCCAATGATGCTGATGTGGTACTGATTGATACAGCCGGTCGTCTGCATAACAAGGTGGGCTTGATGAACGAGCTGAAGAAGATCAAGGACGTCATGAAGAAAGTGCTGCCCGAAGCACCCGACGAGGTGATGCTCGTGCTCGACGGCAGTACCGGACAGAACGCCTTTGAACAGGCCAAGCAGTTCTCAGCCGTTACGCAGATCACCTCATTGGCCATCACCAAGCTTGACGGAACGGCCAAAGGTGGTGTGGTGATCGGTATCTCCGATCAGCTGAAGGTGCCCGTCAAGTACATCGGCTTGGGCGAAGGCATGGAAGATCTTCAGTTGTTCAATAAGAAACAGTTCGTGAATTCCTTATTCAATGATTAAGAATCAGGTTGATATCATCACAATGGGTTGTTCAAAGAATCTTGTTGACAGCGAGATTCTCATGAAGTTGTTCGAAGAGAACGGCTACCATTGCGTGCACGACAGTCGGAACCCCCGTGGGGAGATCGTTGTCGTGAACACCTGTGGGTTCATTGCTGATGCCAAGGAAGAGAGCATCAACACCATTCTGGAGATGATTCAACGGAAGAAGGAAGGAAAACTTAAGAAGCTGTTCGTGATGGGTTGCCTGTCGCAGCGCTATCCCAAGGAACTGCAGCAGGAACTGCCCGAAGTAGATAAGCTCTATGGGAAGTTCAACTACAGGGAACTCATAGCCGACCTCTGTCATGAGCGTGTGGCGGATAATACCTACCAGCGCCATCTCACCACGCCGCGCCATTATGCCTACCTGAAGATCAGTGAAGGGTGTGACCGCCATTGTGCCTATTGTGCCATTCCTATTATTACAGGCAAGCATGTGAGTCGTCAGCAGGAAGAAATCCTACAGGAAGTGCGCGAGCTGGTGACCAAGGGCGTAAAGGAATTCCAGGTCATTGCCCAGGAACTCACCTTCTACGGACTCGATATCGATGGTAAGCATCACATCGCGGAACTTATCTCCGCCATGGCCGACATACCCGGTGTGAAATGGATCCGTCTGCATTACGCCTATCCAACCCGCTTCCCTGTGGAACTGTTGGATGTGATCAGGGAGAAAGACAATGTGTGCAAGTACCTCGACATCGCCCTGCAGCACATCTCCGACCATATGCTGGACGCCATGAAGCGACAGGTTACCAAGGACGAGACCATCCGTCTCATTCAGCTCATCCGCGAACGTGTACCTGGTATCCATCTCAGAACCACACTCATGGTGGGCTTCCCCGGTGAGACCGAAGAGGACTTTAACGAGCTGATGGAATTCGTGCGCTGGGCACGCTTCGAGTGCATGGGCGCCTTTGCTTATTCAGAAGAAGAAGGTACTTACAGCGCCGAGCACTATACCGATGATGTTCCTGAGGAAGTGAAGCAGGAACGACTCAGTAAGCTGATGGCTTTGCAGCAGGAGATCAGTGCCGAGATACAGGCGGCCAAGGTAGGAACCACCATGCGCGTGATCATCGACCGTAAGGAAGGCGATTACTATATCGGGCGCACCGAGTTCTCTTCGCCAGAGGTAGATCCCGAGGTGCTCATACCAGCTGCTGAACGCACGCTCCGCATCGGTACGTTTTACGATACTACAATCACAGGTGCAGAAGAGTTTGATCTCTATGCATCGGTAAATACAGATAAGAGATGACGAACAAGAATTTCATCAAAGAACTGTCTCAACGCCTGGAATGCACCAACGCTGAAGCGCAACGAATGGTGAAATCCCTGATTGAAGTCATGAACGAGGAGTTTCAGTCGGGTGAACCTTTCATGATTCCCGGGTTTGGTACCTTTGAGGTCAAGAAGCGGATGGAGCGCATCATCATCAATCCATCCACGCATAAGCGCATGCTTGTTCCTCCCAAACTGGTACTTGGCTTCAAACCAATTCCTTCCATCAAGGAAAAACTAAAGAACGGAGGGGAAGAGAATGGTTAAGACAAAACAAGACTTGGTCAATCTGCTCGCCCAGAAGAACGGTCTGTCGCGAAAGAAGAACGTCCAGTTCGTCAACGAATTGGTGGATCTCATCAATGAGGTACTGAAAGACGAGAAGCTTCTGAAGATCAGTGGCTTGGGTACGTTCAAGGTGATCGACACCAAGGATCGTGAGAGCGTGAATGTGCAAACGGGCGACCGCTTTGTGATTGAAGGCAGAAACAAGATTACCTTCACGCCCGATGCTGCCATGCGGGAACTCGTGAACCGTCCCTTCTCGCAGTTCGAAACCGTTGTTCTCAACGACGGTGTGGACTTCAGTGATATCCCCGAAGAACCCGCTGATGAAGAGCCCATCATTGAAGAACCGGCAACCGAAGGACCCCTTGCTGAAGACGCTGTTGCTGAGGAAGTTGCCGTCTATGGGCTCACTGAGCCCATAAAAGAAGAGCCGGCCCCCGAAGAGCCGGCCCCCGAAGAGCCGGCCCCCGAAGAACCAGCCATCAGTGAGCCCATTGCGCCCATCAAGCCCATTGAGCCCATCGTTGAAGAACAGCCCATTGAGCCTATCGTCGAGGAACAGCCCACTGAGCCCATCAACACCCTCTTAGACCCCGAAAACACTGAAACTGAAGAAAACAACAATAACGAAACAACTGAAGATACCATTATGGAAGAAGAAAAATCAAACGTTTGGAAATGGCTGGCAGCGCTGATCATCTGCACAGCTATTGGATTTGCGGGCGGTTACTATGTCGGTAAACGATTCGCACCTATGAAATTCATTCCTCTTGAAAAGACGGAGATGATCCAAGGAGAGTTTGTTGACAGCACCATGATCGATTCGATCTATGCAGAAGACTCGATGGAAAAAGCCCGTGACGCCAAGATCAAGGCAAGAGTCGATTCCATTACCCGTGCTCATGAAGCAAGAAACGAGTCAATCCGTGTGGCCAAGCTGAAGAAAGCCAGCGAGAGCACCGCTAAGCTCGACGCTGCCATGGCCGCAAAGGCAGCCCAGCAATCAGCTGATAATGCTCCTGCCGTTGCCTTACCCAAGGGCGACAATTCCCAGACACTCAACAACGCCAAGGCAATGGTGAGCAACGGTGCCTATACCATCGTGGGTACACAGGAAACCATCACGGTGAAGCCCGGACAGAACCTGAAGAAGATTTCCAAATTCTACCTGGGTGACGGCATGGAGTGCTACATTCAGGCCTATAACGGTATTACTGAAGTAACCGAAGGGATGAAGCTGAAAATCCCCAAGCTACAGGTGAAGAAAAGGAAGTGATTTTCTGCCCTCATGAGAGGGCAGCTCGAGGAAGGAGGAAGGACGAAGGAGGAAGGAGATATGCTTCAAGGTTAGTGAAGCAAGAAGCAAGGGGCAAGAAGCAAGAGATATGCTTTGAGTACAAGTGGATTGGTATATGAATACTTTATATGATTACTGTATCAAAATGGTATTCTCCTTCCTCCTTCGTCCTTCCTCCTTCCTCGAAAAATAACTCCTTCCTCAACAATAAAGCATGTGAAACATGCTCAACTATAATAAAGTTTCTTAAAAGTAAGTTTTAAGAAACTTTTTTAATATTATTTAGTCACTAATTTTCGACTATCATTACCGAATGTATTACTTTTGCGCTGGATTTATAAAAAGAGACACAAAATAAATAGATAAAGGAATATGGCAGAAGCAATTGATATCCGCGAATTGAACATCCGGATTGAACAGCAAAGTGCATTTGTAACGAATCTGATTCATGGTATGGATCAGGTCATCGTCGGTCAGAAACACCTCATCGACTCCCTCCTCATCGGTCTGCTTAGCGATGGACACATTCTGCTTGAAGGTGTTCCAGGACTGGCCAAGACATTAGCCATCAAGACGCTGGCCCAGTTGATTGATGCAGGCTACAGTCGTATCCAGTTCACGCCCGACCTCCTTCCTGCCGACGTCATCGGTACGATGATCTACTCGCAGAAGGAAGAGAAGTTCCAGGTGAAGAAAGGACCGGTGTTCGCCAACTTCGTACTGGCAGACGAGATCAACCGTGCCCCGGCGAAGGTGCAGAGTGCCTTGCTCGAGGCAATGCAGGAGCATCAGGTAACCATTGGTAGCGATACCTTCCAGTTGCCCAACCCGTTCCTGGTGATGGCTACCCAGAACCCCATCGAGCAGGAAGGTACCTACCCGCTGCCCGAAGCACAGGTCGACCGATTCATGCTGAAGGTGGTCATCGACTATCCCACCATTGAGGAAGAGAAGATGATTATCCGTGAGAATATCCTTGGCGGACTTCCCGAGGTGAAGCCCGTAACAACCGCCCAGGAGATCATCAACGCCCGTCAGGTGGTTCAGCAGGTATATATCGACGAGAAGATCGAGCAGTATATTGCCGATATCGTGTTTGCCACCCGTTATCCCGACCGCTATCAGCTGGGCGAGCTCAAGGAGCTCATCACCTTCGGTGGCTCTCCCCGTGCATCCATCAACCTGGCCAAGGCAGCCCGTGCCTACGCCTTCATCAAGCGTCGCGGCTATGTTGTGCCTGAGGATGTCCGTGCCGTTGCACACGACGTACTTCGTCACCGCATCGGTCTGTCGTACGAGGCAGAGGCCACCAACGTGACCAGCGAGGAGATTGTCAGCAAGATCATCAATAAGGTAGAAGTGCCTTGATAGTGCATAGTGCGTAGTTCATAGTGCATAGTTCATAGTGCATAGTTCATAGTTCATAGTGCATAATTTATAGTGCATGATGGAAACGTCTGAGATACTGAAGAAGGTTCGCAAGATCGAGATCAAGACACGCCGACTGAGTAACAACATCTTCGCCGGACAGTACCATTCTGCCTTCAAGGGTAGGGGAATGGCGTTCAGCGAAGTGCGTGAGTATCAGTATGGTGATGATGTGCGCGATATCGACTGGAACGTAACCGCACGCTTCCACCGTCCTTATGTCAAGGTGTTTGAGGAAGAGCGCGAGCTTACCGTGATGTTGCTCATCGACGTCAGCGGATCCTTGGAGTTCGGTACGCAGCACCAGATGAAGAAGGAGATGGTGACGGAGATTGCGGCTACCTTGGCGTTCAGTGCCATCCAGAACAACGACAAGATCGGTGTGGTCTTCTTCTCCGACAAGATCGAGAAGTACATCCCCCCGAAGAAAGGTCGTAAGCACATTCTCTATATCATCCGCGAGATGCTCGACTTCCAGCCTGAGAGTAGGAAGACCGATGTCAAGAAGGGTGTTGAGTTCCTCACGGGTATCATGAAACGCCGCTGTACGGCCTTCCTGTTGAGCGACTTCTACACCCGTGATGATTTCGAGCAGGCATTGACCATCTGCAACCGTAAGCACGATGTGGTGGCCATACAGGTATATGACCAGCGTGCCAAGACCTTACCCGATGTAGGACTGATGAAGGTGCGCGATGCGGAAACAGGACATGAGATGATCATCGACACGAGCAGTAAGAAGCTCCGTCGAGCCCATACACAGTACTGGCTGAGTCGTCAGCAGGCACTCATCAACACATTCAATAAGAGTAACGTGGACCATGTGAGCATGGCAACCGACGAGGATTTCGTCAAGCAGCTGCTGCTCCTGTTCAAGATGCGCGGATAGCCGTCACGGTTCATGCTATTTACAATGAAACAATGAAACTGGGAACAAGACATATTGACCAATTATTTGTAAGGCTCCTCGTGTTCTGTGGAGCTGTGATGACCGCTGTATCATCCTTTGCGCAGGTACAGGTGGAGTCGTCTATCGACCCTATCCAGATCCTCATTGGCGAACAGGCGCAACTCAAGCTGCAGGTGTCGTACAAGAAAGGACAGTCGTTGATCCTGCCTCAGTTCAAGCAGTCGCAGTATATCACCCCCGGTGTGGAGGTGCTGGATATGTCGGAGTCAGACACGGCACAGTTAGACAACGGGATGATCTGCGTGAGCAGGACCTACACGCTCACTTCTTTCGACGAACAGCTCTATTACTTACCGCCATTACCTGTTAAAGTGGATGGCAAGCAATACCAGAGTAAGAATTTGGCACTGAAGGTATTAACAGTACCTGTTGACACCCTTCATCCTGAGAATTTCTATCCGCCGAAGGATGTGCAGAACAATCCCTTCCTCTGGAGCGAGTGGCGTGATGTGTTCTGGCTCAGTCTGTTGTTACTCGTCCTCACCGTTCTCGCCTTCTACCTCTGTATCTGTCTGAAGGGCAACAAACCCATTATCGCCCGTGTACGCATCATCAAGAAGGTGCTTCCGCATCAGCGTGCCATGGACGAGATCGAGAAGATCAAGGCCGACAAGATGGTGGCTTCCGAGAACCAGAAGGAATACTACACCCGTCTTACCGACACCCTGCGTAAATATATGGAGGAACGCTTCGGCTTCAACGCCATGGAGATGACCTCAGGCGAGATCATTGCCCGTCTGCAGGAGGTAGAGGACAAGAAGATGATTGACGAGCTGCGCGACCTGTTCACCACTGCCGACCTGGTGAAGTTCGCGAAGTATAAGTCGCTCATCAACGAGAATGATGCAAACCTGGTGAATGCCATCGCGTTCATCAATACCACCAAGCAGGAGAACCAGCCCACCACCGAGCGCATTGAGCCGCAGCTTACCGAGAAGGACAAGCGCAGCATGCGTTCAAGAACCGTGCTAAAGATAGCGGTGTCCATCCTGTTCATCGCCATTGTGGTCCTGTTAGGCTATGTTTTCTATAGGTTATACCTGCTGATATAGTATGAGATATGGAGTTCATTAACAAAGAATACCTGTTACTGCTGCTGTTGCTGATACCGTATATCATCTGGTATCTGCTATACCGCAAGAAGAGCGAGCCCACGATGCAGATGAGCGACACGTTCGCTTATCGCTATGCACCGAAGAGTCTGCGCCAGCGACTGGTATGGCTTCCTGCCTTGTTGCGCATGATCACCTTTGTACTGGTGATCCTGGTACTGGCCCGTCCGCAGACACACGACAGCTGGGGCAAGCGCACATCAGAAGGTATCGACATCATGTTGGCCATGGACGTGTCAACCAGTATGCTGGCACAGGACCTGAAGCCAAACCGTATCGAAGCAGCCAAATCCGTTGCGGCAGAGTTCATCTCCGGTCGCCCCGACGATAATATCGGTCTGAGCATCTTTGCCGGTGAAGCCTTCACCCAGTGCCCCATGACCACCGACCATACGTCGCTGCTCACCCTCTTGAAGGATGTGCGTACCGACATTGCAGAACGAGGACTCATTGAAGACGGTACCGCCATCGGTATGGGACTGGCCAACGCGGTGAGTCGTTTGAAGGACAGTAAGACCAAGAGTAAGGTGGTGATCCTGCTCACCGACGGTAGTAACAACATGGGTGATATCTCCCCGCTCACGGCCGCACAGATTGCTAAGAGCATGGGCATCCGCGTCTATACCATTGCCGTGGGTTCCAAGGAGGTGGCCCCGTATCCCATGCAGGTGGGCGGCACCATACAGTATGTGAATGTCCGTGTGGATGTGGACGTGAATACCCTGAAGGAGATTGCCAACACCGCCGACGGACAGTTCTACCGTGCCACCAACACGGCTGAGCTGAAGAAGATCTATCAGGACATCGACAAACTGGAGAAGACCAAGTTGGAGGTGAAGAAGTTCTCCAAGCACTACGAGGCCTATCAGCCGTTCGCCATCGCTGCGGTGCTGTGCCTGCTGCTCGAGATCCTCCTCCGCATCACCTGGTTCCGTCGTATTCCATAACTGGTTAAAGCGTACATTATGTTCAGATTTGAAAACCCCATATTCCTCTACCTGCTGGTGCTGATACCGATTCTGGCACTGGTCAGACTCGTGCTGATGCATCAGCGTAAGGGAAAACTCAAGCGGTTCGGCGATCTCGCCCTGCTGAAACAGCTCATGCCCGATGTGTCGAAATACCGTCCGGGTGTGAAGTTCTGGCTGCTCATGACCGCCTTGGCCTTACTCATCATCATGCTGGCGCGCCCCCAGATGGGAACGAAGATCAGTCATGAGAAACGCAACGGCATCGAGACGATGATCGCCCTCGACATCAGTAACTCGATGAAGGCCGAGGATGTGGTTCCCTCCCGACTCGACAAGAGTAAGATGCTCATCGAGAACATGGTGGAGAACTTCACGAACGATAAGGTAGGACTGATTGTCTTTGCCGGCGATGCGTTCATCCAGCTGCCTATCACCAGCGATTATGTCTCGGCCAAGATGTTCCTCCAGAGCATCGATCCGCATCTCATTGCCACACAGGGAACGAACATCGCAGAGGCCATCCGCCTGGCCATGAATGCGTTCACCCAGCAGGAGAAGATCGGTAGGGCCATCATCGTGATTACCGACGGTGAGGACCATGAGGGTGGTGCCATCGAGATGGCCAAGGCAGCCAGGAAGAAAGGCATGCGCGTGTTTGTCCTCGGTATCGGTTCCGCTAAGGGATCACCCATTCCCGATGGCGAGGGCGGTTATATGGTTGACAATACCGGTAACGAGGTGATGTCGGCCCTGAACGAACAGATGTGCCAGCAGGTGGCCGAAGCCGGTGGTGGTGCCTATATCCATGTTGACAACACCAATGTGGCACAAACCAAACTCAACAACGAACTCATCAAGCTCCAGACGGGACAGATCTCCAGTACCATCTACAGCGAGTACGACGAGCAGTTCCAGGCCTTCGGTATCCTGGCATTACTGCTGCTCATCATCGAGGTCTGCATCTTCGAAAGTAAGAACCCGCTCACGAAGCGCATAAGTATATTCAAAAAGAAATGAGACACTATATATTAGTCATCATGTTGGCTGTCTGTGCCGCCGTATCTGCACAGAACGACAGACAGCTCATCCGCGAGGGCAACCGCCTGTATCGCCAGAAGCAGTATGCGCAGGCCGAGGTGCTCTACCGCAAGGCCATTGCCAAGAAGGCCGACAACCCGCAGGCGGTCTATAACCTGGGCTGTGCCTTGATGATGCAGCAGAAAGACTCCGCTGCCATAGTGCAGTACGAGAACGCCACCAAGCTCGAAAAGAACAAGCTGCGCCAGTCGAAGTCGTGGCACAACATCGGTGTCATGTGCCAGAGTCATAAGATGTACGGCGAGGCCGTCAGGGCCTACGAGCAGTCGCTCCGCCTCAATCCCTCCGACGATGAGACGCGCTATAACCTCGCGCTCTGCAAACAGTTGAACAAGAACAATCCGCAGCAGGATAAGAATCAGCAAGACAAGAAGAACGAAGAGAAAGAAGATGATAAGGGTCAGCAGCAGAAGAAGGACAAGAAAGACCAGCAGAAAGAGGAGCAGCCTAAGGAACAGATGAGTAAGGACAATGCCGAACGACTGCTGGATGCTGCCGTACAGAACGAGAAGGCCACGCAGCAACGACTGAAGAAGGCCATGCAGCAGCCCCGAAAGAAACAGTTACAAAAGAATTGGTAAGGAGATTCGCTTATGAAGAGATATTTACTTGTTTTATCTTTAATGATGATCACCTGGGCGGTCAGCGCGCAGACGCTGACGGCCAATGCACCCTCGCAGGTGCAGAACGGTGAGAATTTCCGTCTCACCTACACGGTGAACACATCCAATGCCAGTGATTTCCGCATCGGTGAGATTCCCGAGGCGCTGGAAATCATCACGGGTCCCTATACCTCCGAACAGTCGAACTTCCAGATGGTGAACGGTCATACCAGCAGTTCATCATCTATCACCTATACCTATATCCTCTGTGCCAACAAGAACGGTTCCTATACCATTCCTGCGGCACGTGTACATGCCAATGGTAAGACCATCACCTCGAACCCGCTCAAGGTAACCGTATCGGGCAAGGCCGCAGGTACGGGTAATGCGCCGAAGATGCACGACGACTATGATGACCGTCCTCAGATGCGGGCGGCAGGAACGCCTATCTCCGGTAGCGACCTGTTCATCAAGGTGAGTGCCAACAAGCAGCGTGTGCACGAGCAGGAGCCTATCCTGTTAACTTATAAGGTCTATACGCTGGTCGATCTGACGCAGCTGGAAGGAAAGATGCCTGATCTCACGGGTTTCCACTCGCAGGAGGTGAAGATGCCGCAGCAGAAATCGTTCCACATCGAGAGCGTCAACGGTCGTAACTACCGCTGTGTCACCTGGAGTCAGTATGTGATGTATCCGCAGATGACCGGTGATCTGGAGATTCCGAGCATCACCTTCAACGGAACGGTCATCCAGCAGAACCGCAATGTCGATCCCTTCGAGGCCTTCCTCAACGGCGGCAGCGGTTATGTAGAGGTGAAACGCAGCATCAAGGCCCCGGGATTGAAGATCCATGTCGATCCGTTACCCAAGCGTCCGGACAATTTCTCAGGCGGTGTGGGTAAGTTCAATATCTCCGGTCAGTTGAACAAGACCGAGGTGAAGGCCAACGATCCTATCACGGTGCGTGTCGTGGTGGGCGGTGTCGGTAACCTGAAACTCATCAAGCAGCCGGTGGTGAACTTCCCCAAGGACTTCGATAAATACGATCCGAAGGTAACCGACAAGACCAAGCTCACGGCCAATGGGGTAGAGGGAAACATGATTTACGACTTCCTCGCCGTGCCGCGCAACCAGGGTAAATACACCATTCCTCCGGTGGAGTTCACCTATTATGATGTTGCAGCCAATGCCTACAAGACCATCAAGACACAGGCGTTCGAGCTGGAGGTGGAGAAGGGCGACGGTAATGGTGGAACAGCTGTTGATTTCACCGACGAGAAGAACCAGGATATCCATGCCATCAAGACCGGTAAGGTGGTGCGCAAGGATGCTGCCTCGCTGTTCTTCGGCAGCGCTTCCTACTGGATCGTACTGGCATTGTTGTTAGCTGCCTTCATTGCCCTGATGATCATCTTCCGCCGCCGTGCTATCGAGAACGCCGACATCGTGAAGATGCGTGGTAAGAAAGCCAACAAGGTGGCCAACAAACGACTCCGTGCTGCGCACAAGCTCATGGTGGCTGGTAAGCAGGGAGAGTTCTACGACGAGGTACTGCGCGCACTCTGGGGCTACATGGGCGATAAGCTGAATATCCCCGTTTCCGAGCTGTCGCACGACAATATCGCCGATAAGCTGGCTGAGCATCATGTGGATGAGCAGACCGTCAACTCGTTCATCGAGGCACTCGACGAGTGTGAGTTCGAACGCTATGCACCGGGCGATGCCGCAGGAAACATGAATAAGACCTATGAGTCGGCTGCTACCGCCATTGAAAAGATTGAAGAGGTGATGAAGAAAAAGAATACCAGAACACGTGGCACGCTGGTGCTGCTCACCCTGCTGTTCCTGTTCCCGATGACCATCCAGGCCGTCACCAAGCAGGATGCCGATGCTGAATACAGTAAGGGTAACTACCAGCAGGCCATCAAGGACTATGAAGAGCTGCTGAAGGCAGGCGAGAGTGCTGAGATCTATTATAACTTAGGTAATGCGTATTACCGCACCGAGAACATCACCCGCGCCGTGTTGAGCTACGAGCGTGCGCTCCTGCTGAACCCCGCCGACGAGGATATCCGCTTCAACCTGCAGATGGCACGGTCGAAGACCATTGATAAGATCACACCCGAGAGCGAGATGTTCTTCTTCACCTGGTACCGTTCGTTGGTGAACCTCATGACCATCGACGGCTGGGCACATCTGGCCATTGCCAGCATCATCCTCACGCTCATCCTCGCCTTGGTGTACCTCTTCGCCAGTCATCTCATCCTGCGCAAGATCGGTTTCTACGGTGGTGTCCTCTTCCTCATCATCTTCCTGCTGAGCAACATCTTTGCCTTCCAGCAGAAGCAGATGCTGATGAAACGCAATGGTGCCATCGTCATCGCCCCGTCGTGCACCATCAAGAAGACACCCGAGGCGAACAGTGCCGATCAAGGTGTGATTCATGAAGGAACCCGAGTGGATATTATCGACGATACCATGCGCGACTGGAAGGAAATCCATCTGGCCGACGGTCGTGAGGGATGGATTCCGGCTACACAGATAGAAAAGATCTGATAGAATGAGTGTATTGACAGGGATAGACCAGGCGTTACTGTTCTGGCTGAACGGCAGTAACTCGTTGTTCACCGATGGTGTGATGAGCACACTGACGGCGGGTGTTACATGGATTCCCCTTTACATCACCTTGTTCTATGTGGTGCTCAAGAACAACGAGACCATGGCACAGGTGCTGCTCACCGTGGGTTGTGCGGCCGCCTGTGTACTCATCACGGCAGGAATCACCAACCTGGTGGTAAAACCCCTTGTGGCCCGTCCGCGGCCCTGCGACGATCCCGTCATCAAGTATGCCATCGATGTGGTGAGCGGCGTATCGGCCGGTAACTACAGCTTCTTCTCCGCCCATGCGGCCAACACCAGTGCGTTGGTCATGTTCATGGCCCTGCTCATCCGCAACAGGTTGTTCATCGTGGCCATGATCCTCTGGTCGGCCCTGAACTGCTACACCCGTCTGTATTTAGGCATGCACTATCCGTCAGACATCCTCTGCGGTCTGCTCTTCGGCAGTCTCATGGGTTTCATTGCCTATGTGGTATATCTGAAGATCTACCTGAAGATCTCGCCGCAGTTCCATTACGTATCGTCGCATTATTCCAGTACAGGCTACGCCCTGAATGATATAGACACCGTTGTCTGTGTCATGGTGATGACGGTGCTCTATGCCATCATCCGTGCAATGTTTTTTTGACTGTTATGATAGATACAAAACATATACGCATCAGCGACTATAACTATCCGCTGCCCGATGAGCGCATCGCTAAGTTTCCCATCGCGCAGCGCGATCACAGTAAGCTACTCATTTACCGACAGGGAAAGGTTCAGGAGGATATCTTCTACAACCTACCGACATACTTGCCTGAGGGAGCCCTCATGGTGTTCAACAACACCAAGGTGATCCAGGCGCGCATGCATTTCCGCAAAGCCACAGGTGCCCTCATCGAGGTGTTCCTGTTGGAGCCGTATGCTCCGGCCGACTACGAGCAGATGTTCCAGACCACCGCGCGGTGTGAATGGATCTGCTTGGTGGGCAACCTCAAGAAATGGAAAGAGGGAGCGCTGGTCAGGAAGGTGATGATACACGACAAGGAGGTGGAGATCACTGCCACGCGCATGGGCGAGCAGGGAACCGGTCATCGGGTAGTGTTCGAATGGCGCTACACCGCACCGTCGGCAACACCCGCACCGTCGTTTGCCGAGATCATCGATGCTGCAGGAGAACTGCCCATTCCACCGTATCTGAACCGAGAGACGCAGGAGAGTGATAAGACCACCTATCAGACCGTCTATAGTAAGATCAAGGGAAGTGTGGCGGCACCAACCGCCGGTCTGCATTTCACCGACGATGTGCTCAAGGCTGTTGATGAGCGGGGTATCGACCGTGAGGAGCTCACCCTGCATGTGGGTGCGGGTACGTTCAAGCCCGTGAAGAGTGAGGAGATAGAGGGGCACAGTATGCACACGGAGTATTACTGTGTGAAGCGGCAGACCATCGAGAAGCTCATCCGTCATCAGGCGCAGGCCATCGCCGTGGGCACCACCAGTGTGCGCACCTTAGAGAGTCTGTACTATGTGGGATTGAAGCTGGAGCAGCACCCTGATGCCAACGAAGACGAACTGCATGTGGAGCAGTGGGAGCCCTATCAGCAGGACCAGCTGCCCATCGAACCCCAGAAAGCCCTGCAGAACATTCTTAGCTGGCTCGACCGTCACGACAAGGGTGCGCTACATGGCAGTACGCAGATCATCATTGCTCCGGGCTATGAGTACAAGATCGTGAAGATGCTGGTAACCAACTTCCACCAGCCGCAGAGCACCCTGCTGCTCCTGGTCAGCGCCTTTGTCAAAGGCGACTGGCACACCATCTACGACTACGCCCTCTCTCACCACTTCCGCTTCCTCAGTTATGGTGATAGTAGTTTGCTGATACCCTAATTTAGAGGTGAGAGGTGAGAATATTAGAGGTAAGAGAATAGTACTTGAGAGCGTAGCAACATAAAAGGATACAATAATCATAACAAGATTTAGAGTACAAGTAGGAGAGGTAATCTCTCACTTCTCACCTCTCACTTCTCACCTCTAAACAAGTTGAACAACGTGAAACTTTAAGACAACAATGAAAAAAGGTGACAAAGTAAGATTCCTCAGTGAAAGTGGAGGCGGCATCGTAGCCGGCTTCCAAGGTAAAGATATTGTGTTGGTGGAGGATGAGGACGGCTTCCAGATTCCTACACGCATCAACGACGTGGTGGTGATTGATACCGATGATTACAACCTCGAGAAGGTGGCACAGAAAAGGGTAGGGGGCAGTGCCTCCGCACCCGCACAGTCGGTTGCCACTCCCGAGGAGCGTCCTTCGCAGAAGGTGGAGAAACCCGTGCTCCGTCCGGTCATCGAGGAGCGCAAAGGTGGCGATAAGCTGTCGGTCTATCTGGCCTTCGTTCCCATCGATATACATGCCATCACCAGTACGCGGTTCGAGACCTACATCGTGAACGACAGTAACTATTACATCTACTATTCGTATCTGGTGGCCGAAGGAAATTCCTGGACACTTCGTGCCATGGGTGAGGTGGAACCGAACACCAAGGAGTTCATCGAGGAGTTCGGGAAAGAGGACTTAAACGATCTCTCGCAAGTATCAGTACAATTCATTGCCTATAAGCGTGATAAGTCGTTCATGCTCAAAGAGCCTATACAGGTGAAGCTGCGCATCGATGGTGTGAAGTTCTACAAGCTGCACACCTTCCAGGAGAACGATTTCTTTGAGCAAAAAGCCTTACTCTATACGGTGGTAGAGAACGACAAGGTGAACCGTCCGCTGATGATCAATGCCGAGGAGCTGAAGAAGGAGATGTACCACAAGGAGCCCGCCGATAAGACGCGCGTGGACAACTCGTATGTGCGTCGTTACGACAACGGTAAGTCGCAGCATCCCTTCTTGTCGAAGCATACCAAAGGTGACGAGCCCGTAGTGGTTGATCTCCATGCCCATGAGATTCTTGAAACCACCGCAGGCATGAGTGCCTCCGACATCCTGAGCTACCAGCTCGACATCGTTCACCGCACGCTGGCCGAGCACAAGGACCATAAAGGTAAGAAGATCGTGTTCATTCACGGAAAGGGCGAAGGAGTGCTCCGTCGCGCCATCATCCACGAATTGAATTATAAGTACAAAACCTACACCTACCAAGACGCCTCCTTCCAGGAGTACGGGTATGGTGCCACGCAGGTCACAATCAAATAATCCACATCCCTCCGCAAGGAGGGTTTTTTATTTTCCTCACGCCGAGACGCAGAGAGCGCAGAGGTCTCGCAGAGAATTATTACTGCGCCAATCAACTCGAGAATCAAATTTGGCTTCGCCTTCCTCCTCCTCGCTCGACAGAGTTTATACGAGTATAACTTTGTTCTCGCTCGTTCGTCGTTTCCGTTTCTTTTCCGTTTCTTCCGTTATAGAATTATACTCGCGCCAATCACTTTGAGAATTATTTTTATCTCTCACTGAACTGACTATTTTTTTTATTTCCCGCAGAAATAGCGGAAATAACAGAAAGGGCTACGCCCGCCATGCGGCATGATTATCAATAGACATTAGAATCAAATAGTA
>JAGCDO010000067.1 GCA_017651265.1 Prevotella sp.
ACATGGCGGAGTCACATTGACCCCAGACGATTGGCTGCTCATCTCCGATGTAGACCTCGGCGGAACCCTCAGCTTCATGGGTCATGCTCAGATAACGGATGATAGATTTGATATTCTCGCCGTGTATGTGTTTGCAGATAAGTACATCATCGAGGAGCCCATCATCGATGGTAGCACTTCCTTCGTGGCCAAGCGGCTGGTCAACAACGCACCGTATCTCTGGCGGGTGAAGGGAGTCAGGGAGACGGATGAAAGCCGATGGGCCTCTTCTTCGTTCGTGACTCCGTATGATCCCTATGCCATTGCGACTGGTATTCAGTCAATAGACAATGGAAAATTGACAATGGATAATTACACTGACAAGTGGTACACCATCGAGGGGCAGAAGCTGAGTGGTAAGCCCACGAAGAAGGGAGTGTATATTTACAACGGCAAGCGCGTTGTAAATTGATGCTTTAGCAAGTTTCGCTTAAAGAAGCAAGAGGCAAGAAGCATGAGATATGTAATAAGTCCCAGTGACTATAACTAGTGCTATTCTCTTGCTTCTTGCTTCTTGCCTCTTGCTTCCTAAACCTGCTTCCTGCTTCTTGCCTCTTTCTTCCTTTTTAAAAAGAAAAAGCAAAGAAGTCTTTGATTTTTATTATTTAATTCGTATCTTTGCGGCGCTTATTTATCAACACTTATTATTGATAAACTATTTATCAACACATTTATAACATTATGATGAAAAAACTACTATTATCAACGATGCTCATGCTGGCTTGGATAGGGGCGGCGAGAGCAACCCAAGTGACTATCGGCAATGGTACTGTATCTTTGTACGAGTTGCCTTTCAACATGAAGCACAAATACTCCCTGACGCAGCAACTCTATCTTGCTGAGGAACTGGGAGGGTCAGGGTATATTAACTCCATCTCGTTTCACTATGCCTATTCTTCACCATTCACGATGACTGGTATTCAGGTGTATCTGAATGAAGTGGATGAGAGCACTACATACTCAAAAGTGTTTCCTATTAGTTCTTCCGACAAGGTGTTTGAAGGAACCATCTCAGCATCGGGAGCAGGCTGGGTGACCATCAATTTGGACACGCCGTTTGAATACAGTGGTACCAAAAACCTGCTGGTATCCTGCTATAACCCTACTGGCGGTAATTCGTATAGTGATTCATTTAAGTTCTACTGTACCGGCACAGATGTCTACAAATGCGTATGGTATGAAAGTGACGATCAATATATTAACTTGAATAAACTCTCTTCTTATCCCAGATCATTCATGATGTTTCGTAGTAATACCAAATTTGACATTAGTCATGGTCCAATCACGAAATCACTGACCGTTTGTGACGGAACAGAAACCAATAACTACGTTCCCGTTTATGGCTATTACACTGACTGGTATCAGAAAAGTGAGTTCATCATCCCTGCCAATAAGTTATTACAATTAGAAGACAACACCATCTCAAAGATGACGTTCTATCTATCTTCTCCTGCTTCTGGTAGTTGGGGATCTGCCAAGTTCAAGGTGTTCCTTAAGGAAGTGGATGCGACGACCATCAGTAGCTATTATGGTACTTCAGGTGCCACCACGGTTTACGAAGGCCCTCTCGATGCAACAAAAAGCACAATGGATATCGAGTTCACCACACCATATCATTATCATGGCGGTAACCTGCTCGTCGGCGTATATCAGACGACGAAGGGTACAGATAATTCTGCCACCTTCTTTGGCTCCACCGCCTCCAATGCATCTATCCATGGCATAAGCTCCTTAAATTTGGACGATGTTAGCATCAATTATGAAAACTTCATTCCCAAGACCACCTTTGCCTATTACTATAAAACCAGTTTAACCTGTCCCAAGCCTCAGGACCTGACGGTGAAGGATATCGATACCTGGAATGCTACGTTGAGTTGGACATCAGATGCCGCCCAATGGGATTTGCGCTACAAAAGTAAATACGACAGTAATTGGCAACATGTGGAAGGATTGACAAGCCCAACTTACACATTCAATGAACTGATGCCTGCTACAAGGTATGAGGTTCAGGTAAGGAGCAACTGTGGCGGCGGTGCGGTCAGCTACTGGGTTTCCACCTCGTTCGTGACCAAGATCTGTGATGAGAAGAACCTTGCAGCAATCAGCTACGAACTGATTGACAGCTATGGCGACGGCTGGAATGGAAATGCCATCAAAATCGTTCATTCAAATACCGGTCTTGTGGTGGCCACACTGGATATGGTCAGTGATGACGGGAAAATGAAGACGGGCACCATCGACCTCTGTCTCGGCGAAGATTATGATTTCGTATGGGAGAAAGGAAGCTATAGTGGAGAGTGTGGCTTCACCATCAAGGATAACTTCGGAGAGGATATCATCGCCTGTCGGAAATGCGGAGAACTTCAACCAGGACTCATCACCACATACGGTATCTCGTGGAATCAGTCAAGTGGTAAGCGACCAACAAACCTGGCCATTGCCGAAGGACCGGGTCCTGATCGTGTAACGTTGACATGGACACCTGGCTCAGAGAACCAGACCACATGGGATTTCTCTTATTCCAAAGAGGGAGATATGAGTGAAGCTGGTGTCGAAAATGTGCATACTTCGAGTCCTCGCTACGAGTTCACAGGACTTGACAGCTATCCACTGGAGCCCAACACTACCTATAAGGTAAAGATACGCAGTAGTGCTTCTAACGAAGGAGGTATGAGCGACTGGAGTAATATCGTCACCTTCACCACCTCTGGAGAGAACCCCATTCCTTCTCAGGTCAACGTGGAGACAACGTATAATCAGGCAACCATCAGCTGGGTAGGCTATAGCTACTGCTATGATGTAAAGTGTAGGGTAAAGGGTGATACATATTGGAGGTATGTGTACCGTACTGGTTTTTATGGAAACACTCAGAATACGTATGTCTTGACGGGTCTGGATCCCGATACGGAGTATGAGTATCAGATTGTCGGTATTGCTTATCCAAATGTGGCGAATGTAGGTACGGCATTTGCAACCTTCAAGACCAAAGGCTTTACTGCACCGAAGAACCTAACCGTGAGCGAGATCACTTCATCATCCGCAAAGGTGATGTGGGATAAAGATGCCTACAAATGGGAGGTGAGGTTCAAGGCTGCTGATGATGAGACATGGACAGATGGAGGCATCACGTCGGAACCTTCATACATAATTTCGGAGGGCCTGCAACCCGCAACAACCTATCAGGTGAGAGTTAGGACCGTCTTCGCTGAGAATCATCTCAGTGATTGGGTAGAGATAACATTCACAACCGAAGCCCCCGAACCATCTAACTATCTTGTTAATGTACCCGAAGATGCCACGATAGAAGAGGACTGGGTGATAGATGGAGAAATCTATTATTATTCCGGCAACTCTTTATTTGAAAAAGCCACGAAAGTGGCATTCGTCGGCAACGAGGTGTATATTAAGGGACTTGCATATTATTTCCCAGACGCATGGATCAAGGGAACCATCAGCGGCAGCACCGCTACATTCCCATCTGGTCAGTTTGTGGGGGAGGACGAATACGGTTTTGAATACATGGTAGGCTATGATGGCACCCAAATTGTGGATAATATCATGTTTAGCTACGATAGCAGTGCCAAGAAGTTCACCATGACGACACCGTATCTTTTAGAGAATAGTGAAATAAACTCGTATTTACCTTGGGCTGTATTTCAAGATCTCTCGGTTTATCAGGGTGAGGTGTTTGTTCCAGAAGTGGTGGATGCTCCAGAGGGACTGACAACACAGAAGTATATATGGACGTGTAATGTTTTAATAAACGGTGAAGAAACCGATTATTCGCATACTGGATTCGTTAATATTGGATTTAACGGAAATGATGTATATGTGCAGGGACTGTGTGAAGACCTCCCAGACGCTTGGATCAAAGGTACGAAGAACGGCAACAAGGTGACCTTCCGCACCGGACAGTACTTTGGTGAAATAACGAACATTTTGGGTTATATATATCCATATTACTTTGTAGGCTACACGGGAACCGCTACGAGCGATGTCGTGTTTACCTACAATACCACCACTAAGACCTTCACAGCCGACACTCCGTTCTTGCTAAATGAGCATCGAAGTATAATCAGACCATATATAACGTTCAACAACAACAAATGGGAGCTGTTAAAAGAGAAGGTGGCTGTTCCTGCCAGTCCTTCTTTTACTATGTTGAAACTTGAAGGTACATCATATCCGTATGTTGATCTTGACATTCCTTTTAAGGATGTGGACGGTAATGAGATGAATCCCGACAAACTGTACTACCGGCTTTACAGTGATGTGGAGCACGTTAAAGACCTTATCGTGTTCGTGGCTGGTACGGGTGATAATCAGTATAAATATTTTACGGAGACGCTCACTGAGATTCCCTATCTCTTCAATGACGATTACGACATTTACAAATGTGGGAAGAGGGTGTATCTCAATCAGGGCCTGGACTTCTTGAACACGTTAAACCGCATCGGTGTGCAGTCTGTATATTACGGTGGATTGGCTGAAGGACAACCAGGAAAGACAAGTCCGATTGTATGGTGCGACATCAAGGAGTTCACCACACCAGAAATCAGTATAGCCACAGGTGTTGAGGCAATGGATAATGGACAATGGACAATAGATGATTCTACTGACAAGTGGTACACCATCGATGGTCAGAAACTGAGTGGTAAGCCCACGAAGAAAGGGGTTTATATTCAAAATGGCAAGAAGACCATTTTGAATTAGTTGACAGTTGATAATTGACAGTTGACAGTTCATCGCATAGCGAAGCGGTAAAGCCGAGCGGACAATTGACAATTGAATGATTTTCCGCGGAACTCGTTAAGGGTTTCGCGGAAAATTTGTATATTTGCATGCAGATTCTTTTCGATAAAGGAAAGAAAAGGTGATTTGATAGGCAGATGATTAAGGAATATTCCATCAGGGTGCGACCGCATCAGGCGGTGAATGAGGCCACCATTAAGGACTACCTGGCTCACGAGGAAGGTCTTGAGATGAAATCGATGACGCATGTCAGAGTACTGAAACGCAGTATCGATGCACGTCAGCGTGCTATCTTCGTGAACCTTAAGATACGGGTGTATATCAACGAAGAACCAACGGAAGATGAATACGTGAAGACGGAGTACCGTGACGTGTCATCTGCTCCACAAGTCATCGTGGTTGGAGCCGGTCCTGGTGGTTTGTTCGCCGCACTGCGATTAATCGAACTCGGTCTGAAACCTATTGTGTTGGAACGGGGAAAGAATGTGCATGAGCGTAAAAAGGACTTAGCCTTGATTGCCCGTACCCAACAGGTGGATGAGGAGAGCAACTATTGCTTCGGTGAAGGTGGAGCCGGTGCCTATAGCGACGGGAAACTCTATACCCGCAGTAAGAAACGCGGTAGTGTGGAGAAGATCCTGAATGTGTTCTGTCAGCATGGTGCCAGTACGAATATCCTTGCCGATGCACATCCTCATATCGGTACTGATAAACTGCCCCGTGTGATTGAGAATATGCGGAACACCATCCTGCAATGTGGCGGTGAGGTGCATTTCCAGACCAAGATGACTCGTCTGATATTGGATGGCGATACCGTGGTTGGTGTGGAAGCTGTCTCAAACTCTCAACTGTCATTCCGCGGACCGGTGATCCTGGCTACTGGTCATTCAGCCCGTGATGTTTATCGTTATCTCGCAGGCGCAGGTGTCTTTTTGGAAGCTAAGGCGCTGGCTGTTGGTGTTCGTCTGGAACATCCAGCCCAGTTAATTGATCAGATACAATATCATAACAAGGAGGGTAGGGGCGACTATCTTCCTGCAGCGGAATACAATTTCGTGACACAGGTGGAGGGTCGTGGCGTCTATAGCTTCTGTATGTGTCCTGGCGGCTTTGTCATACCAGCCGCTACAGGGCCGGAACAGATTGTGGTAAACGGAATGAGTCCTGCCAACCGTGGTACACGATGGAGCAACAGCGGTATGGTGGTGGAACTGCGTCCAGAGGATGTGGATGGTGAAGGACCGTTGAAGATGATGTGCTTCCAAGAGGAGCTGGAGCGTGTGTGCTGGCAGCAGGGAAACAGGAAGCAGACCGCTCCGGCACAACGCATGGCAGATTTCGTGAACGGTAAGCTCAGTGCCGACCTTCCCGAGAGTAGCTATGCACCCGGCTTAATTGCCAGTCCGCTGCATTTCTGGATGCCTGAAATGATTGCCTCACGACTGCGTCAGGGGTTCCGGAAATTCGGTGCGATGAGTCATGGCTTCCTCACCAACAATGCCACGGTAATCGCCGTGGAGACACGCACTTCGTCACCTGTCCGCATCTTGCGTGACAAGGATACGTTGGAGCATGTAAACGTAAAAGGTTTGTTCCCTTGTGGGGAAGGTGCTGGCTATGCAGGTGGTATCGTATCAGCTGGTGTTGACGGTGAACGCTGTGCAGAGCAGGTAGCACGACTGTTGGGAGTGCTCTGATCGGTTATTGGTTATTTCTTGATCTCTTCCCGCAGGAATCGCGGTGTAAAGCCTTTCTTGCTCTTCGCCACCTCTTCAGGTGTTCCCGTTGTGAGGATTGTTCCTCCCTTACGTCCCCCTTCTGGTCCCATATCAATGATATAGTCGGCTAATTTGATTACATCGAAGTTGTGTTCGATGATGATGACAGTGTTCCCGCGGTCAACCAACTGCTGAAGCACATTCATCAGAATGCGGATATCTTCGAAGTGCAGTCCTGTGGTTGGCTCATCAAGGATATAGAGCGTTTTACCTGTATCTTTCTTACTCAGTTCCGTGGCGAGTTTCACACGCTGACTCTCACCGCCGGAGAGGGTGGTGGAAGGTTGTCCCAATTTAATATAACCAAGTCCTACATCCTGAATGGTTTTGATCTTCCTGAGTATATCTGGCACATTCTCAAAGAATTCCACTGCCTGGTTAATGGTCATATCAAGTACATCGGCAATGGATTTACCCTTGTATCTTACCTCTAAGGTCTCGCGGTTATAACGCTTGCCGTGACACACCTCACAAGGTACATATACATCTGGCAGGAAGTTCATCTCGATGGTCTTGTAACCATTACCGCCACATGTCTCACAGCGTCCGCCTTTCACATTGAACGAGAACCGTCCGGGTTTGTAGCCGCGGATTTTTGCCTCGGGCAGATTCACAAAGAGAGAACGTATGTCGCTGAACACTCCCGTATAGGTAGCAGGATTGGAGCGAGGTGTCCGTCCGATAGGAGTCTGGTCAACATTCACCACCTTATCAATATGTTCCAGTCCTTCAATACTGTCATACTTCATGGGTTTCTTCAGCGAGCGGTAGAAATGCTGACTGAGAATCGGCTGCAGCGTTTCGTTGATCAGGGTGGATTTTCCTGATCCGCTGACACCTGTTACCACGATGAGCGTTCCCAATGGGAAGGTCACGTCCACATGCTTGAGGTTATTTCCTGCTGCCCCATGTAGGGTGATGACTTTCCCGTTACCTTTCCTGCGCTTGTCGGGCAGGGAAATCTCCTTCTGTCCGTTGAGGTATTGCGCCGTGAGGGTATTAGTCTTCATCATCTCTGCGGGCGTTCCTTGGAATACCACCTCACCACCTTTACGACCAGCCTTAGGACCGATATCCACGATATAGTCGGCGTTTCGCATCATATCTTTGTCGTGTTCCACAACAATGACCGTATTCCCGATATCACGCAGCTCCTTCAACGAGGCAATCAGTCGTTCGTTATCACGCTGGTGCAGACCGATGCTCGGCTCGTCGAGGATATAGAGCACGTTGACCAGCTGACTGCCAATTTGGGTGGCGAGACGGATGCGCTGACTCTCACCGCCAGAGAGAGAAGCCGACTGGCGGTCGAGCGACAGATAGTCGAGTCCTACCTCCAGCATGAAATCCAGTCGGGTACGGATCTCCTTGAAGATCTCCTCGGCAATCTTCTGCTGTTGAGGCTCCATGTGCTCCTCAACCTTAGAGAGCCACTCCTTCAGTTCGCTGATATCCATCTGCGCCAGTTCAGAGATGTTCTTATCCCAGATGCGGTAGGAGAGGGATTCGCGGTTCAGTCGCTGACCTTGGCACTCTGGACACACTGCAGTAGCCAGGAACTGGTCAGCCCATTTCTGTCCGCTGGCGCTGTCATCGTTCTCCATGATGCTTCGCAGGTATTTGATCACACCGTTGAAAGCCACGAAGAAATCACTCGAGGTATGCACCAGATCCTTGCTGATACGCACATCGGTCAGCGATCCGTAGAGCACCTCCTGCAAAGCTTCCTCAGGCAGTTCCTTGACAGGCGTCTTCAGGTTGCATTCATAGTTATGTAAGATAGCGTCAATCTGCCAGAATATCAGCTGACTCTTGTATTTCCCCAACGGAGCAATGGCTCCTTCGTAGATGGAGAGCCGACGGTCGGGAATGACCTTGTCGAGATCAATCTCGTTGATATATCCCAGTCCTTTGCAATGCGGGCATGCTCCTTCAGGAGAGTTGAACGAGAACTTGTTCGGGGCAGGGTCACCATAGGACATTCCCGTGGTAGGACACATCAATCGTTTGGAGTAATACTTCACTTCGCCCGTTCCATCGTTCTGCGAAGCATTCGTCATGTCCATCACCATGATAATCCCTTCTCCCTGTTTCATGGCCAGGGAGACCGATTTCTTCAGTCGTTCAGTCCTGGCATCCTCGTCGGGAGAGTAGGGGGGCAGACTCATCTTGTCGATGACCACCTCGATATTATGGTTCTTGTAACGGTCAACCTTCATACCCCGCGTGATTTCCGTGATCACTCCGTCGATGCGGATATGCAGGTAGCCTTTCCGGCGCATGCTCTCGAAGAGTTCGCGGTAGTGACCTTTTCTGTTGCGTACCAGTGGAGCCAGAAGGTAGATCTTCTTTTCGGCATAATCCTCTCTGATCATGCTGAGCACCTTCTCTTCAGTATATTTCACCATCTTCTCACCCGTGGCATAGCTGTAGGCCGTACCGGCACGGGCAAAGAGCAGACGGAGGAAGTCGTACACTTCGGTGGTGGTTCCTACCGTGGAACGTGGATTCTTATTGGTGGTTTTCTGTTCGATGCTGATGACAGGACTCAGTCCTGTTATCTTATCCACATCGGGTCGTTCCATTCCTCCCAGGAAGTTTCGGGCATAAGCCGAGAAGGTCTCGATGTATCGCCGCTGTCCTTCGGCAAAGATTGTGTCGAAAGCCAGTGACGACTTCCCCGATCCGCTCAGTCCGGTGATGACCGTCAGACTGTTTCGGGGAATCTCCACATCGACGTTCTTCAGGTTATGTACCCGAGCGCCCCAGATATTGATTCTTTCGTCTTCTCTGTTCATGATGGTGGAAGGAGGAAGGAACGGGATTAATAGTTGGAGTTACCGGCTCTGTCGATATAGCCGCGTAGCAGGTTCACGTCGCGCCTGATGTTGTATTCAATACCGTCAGCCCCCTTGGCCTTGACCAGTACGAAATACACCCCATCCTTCACGGGCTTACCGTTATAGGTTCCATCCCATTCTCCGGCAGGATCTGTCCATTCATACAGCTTCTGTCCCCAGCGGTTGAAAATATAGGCATGGAACTCCACCAACGACTGATAAGACTTCGCCTTATAGGTGTCGTTATGTTGGTCGCCGTTGGGCGAGAAGGCGTTGGGCATCTCCAACTTACTCTCGCTGACCGTTACCTTGATAGGTGTCCTGTCCATCCAGTATTCCTGGGTGCAGAACACGGTATCTGTTCCCTCCACGAAGGTGGCGTACAGCACAATCTCGTGTGTTCCTGCCTTCAAGAAAGTATAGGAAGTGTCCTCTTCGTATCTGATCAGATAGGGCTCTTCTTCCCCTTCCATCTTGAATCGCCATTCGTAGTAGGCTGAATAGCCTCCTGTATTCTCGGCATTGGCTTTGAACTCAACCGTAAGAGGAGCAGGACCAGAGAAAAGGGTACCGCTTTCCTGTGCACCATCGTCTTTGATCACGGTGGCGGTAGGGTCGATGGTTGGCTTTGTCTGTGCCGACATTCCTAAGGTCATGCAAAGGGCGGCAGAGAGTGTGAATATTTGTTTTATTTTCATTTTTTCTTGGTTTATCGTGCAAAAATACGCAATAAAGTTGATTTAGCCATTCTTTTTTTGTATTTTTGCACAGGATTTTTAAATATAAAGTGATTATGCGACATTTTTTAAGATATGCTTTATTGCTTTTCCTGCTTGTGGGCGGGATGGAAGCCAGTGCTCAACAAGGCAAGACCTGGAAGGAGATGCACAAGGTAAAGAAGAAGGAGACCATCTACGGAATCGCTAAGGAATACGGCTTGACCGAGGAGGAACTGCGGAAAGCCAATCCGGAGATGCTGGATCCTAACTATAAGCTGAAGAAAGGCGATTATATCTTTATTCCGTATCCTTCTGCGAAACCTGCTGAGGCTGCACCAGTTAAGCAAGAAGACACCTCTGACATCAAGACAAGGGCTATCCGTGTGGGTATCATGCTGCCGTTGCATGACGTAGATGGTGACGGTCGTCGCATGGTGGAGTTCTACCGCGGTATTCTGATGGCGTGCAACGACTTGAAGAAAGAGGGTATCTCCACCGACATCCGTGCCTGGAACGTGAACATCGATGCCGATATCCGTCAGACACTTCTG
Organism: Prevotella sp.; assembly: GCA_017651265.1. GTDB lineage: Bacteria > Bacteroidota > Bacteroidia > Bacteroidales > Bacteroidaceae > Prevotella. Next base: position 10,680 of record JAGCDO010000067.1, read on the forward strand.
GAGAAAGGTGCCGAGCAGTGCGACATCATCTTCGGTCCGCTATACACCAAGCAGATGGATTATATCTCACAGTTCGTGAAGACCTACGGCATCAAGCTGGTCATCCCGTTCTCCATTAACGGTAACCATGTGGCAAGTAATGAGAATATCTATCAGGTGTATCAGACTGCTGAAGAACTCAACCAGTCGGCTGTGGAAGCTTTCATGGATCGCTTCGGCGATCATAATGTCGTGTTGGTTGACTGTAACGACCCCAACAGTAATAAGGGCATTTTCACATCGGCTGTTCGCAAGCGTCTTGAAGAGAAGAAAATCACCTATCATGTAACGAATCTGTCCAATTCCGATGACACCTTTGCACGTGCTTTCACGACTGATAAGCCGAATGTGGTGATTCTCAATACAGGTCGTTCCACCGAACTGACTACCGCTTTGGGTAAGTTGGATGCGGTGACCAATGCCAATAAGAAAATCTCCGTATCATTGTTCGGCTATAACGACTGGTTGTTGTATGAGAAGTATAATCTGGAGAGATTCTACAAGTACGACACTTACATCCCTACCTATTATTATTATAATGCTTCGACAGCAAGAACACTGGAATTGGAGAACGCCTACCGCAAATGGTTTGGTGCGAGTATGATGAATGCTCTCCCGCGTTTTGCTCTCACCGGTTACGATCAGGCCACCTTCTTCCTGCGTGGCATGCATACCGTGGGTAAGGGCTTCTCAGGTAATATGCCAAACAAATATGCTGTGCAGACGCAGTATAAGTTCGAGAAGGTAGGGAAGAACGGCGGTTCCAAGAACCGTCAGTTCATGCTTGTTCACTACAACAAGAACAAGTCAATCTCCTCTATCACCTTTTAAGTCATGAAGATGCGGAATCGTTCAATCCTTTGCATCATCAGTCTGCTCATGCTGTTCCCCCTGTCGTCGTTGGCGCAGGTAGGCGAACACAGGAGCGATCTGGCCATAGGTGTCAACGGTGGCTACATGCTCAGTAATGTAGGCTTTGTACCGAAGGTGAACCAGACCTTCCATGGAGGCTACACGGGCGGTCTGTCGTTCCGCTATGTCTGCGAGAAATACTTCAACAGTATCTGCTCCATCTATGCGGAACTGAACTATGCGCAGATGGGATGGAAGGAGGATATCCTCGACAGGGAAGATCAACCCGTGATTAACGAAGAGACGCAACAGGCAGAATCCTATAGTCGTACGCTGAACTATGTCCAGCTGCCTATCTTTGCCCGTTTGGGATGGGGTAGTGAGCAGAAGGGCGTGCAGTTCTTCTTCCAGGCTGGTCCGCAGCTAGGTTATTACCTGAGTGATAAGGTAACGAAGAACTTCGAGCTTGACAAACGAAACAGCTGGAAGCGTGCTAACGACGAGGTACATCAGGACACGATGGCTGTGGAGAACAATCTCGACTACGGTATTGCTGCGGGCATCGGTATGGAATACTCGTTCCCGAAACTTGGTCATTTGATGCTCGAAGCCCGATATTACTACGGACTGGGGAATATCTACAAAGACACCAAGCGTGATTATTTTGGTAAGTCGAACAACAGTAGTATCATCGTGAAACTCACTTACCTCTTCGATCTCAAGAAAACAAAACAATAACTTAAATAATTACAACTATGTTTGAAGGTCAACCTAAAGGTCTTTATGCGTTGGCATTGGCCAACACCGGCGAACGTTTCGGCTATTATACCATGCTGGCCGTTTTCGCCTTATTCCTGAGAGCTAACTATGGATTGTCACCCGCTCTGGCAGGTACTATCTACAGTGCTTTCCTCATGTTAGTGTATTTCTTCCCCCTCATTGGTGGTATCATGGCCGATAAGTTCGGCTTCGGTCGAATGGTAACCACAGGTATCATCATCATGTTCTGCGGTTATCTGTTGTTATCCGTGCCCTTGGGCGGTGACAAGGTAGCTCTTGTTGTGATGCTGGCTGCTTTGTTGCTCATCGGCTTTGGTACCGGTCTCTTCAAGGGAAACCTGCAGGTGATGGTGGGCGATCTCTACAACGATTCGAAGTTTGCCGGTAAACGTGATGCAGGTTTCTCCATTTTCTACATGGCCATCAATATCGGTGCCCTGTTTGCACCTACTGCTGCCATCAAGATCAAGGAGTATGCTGAGAACACATTGGGCTATTCATCGAACGATGCTTACCATTTCTCGTTTGCAGTAGCCTGTGCTTCGTTGATTCTCTCGATAGCCATTTACTATATCTTCCGCTCTACCTTCCGTCACACAGAGGGAGGAGCCAAGAAGGCCGCTGCTGTAGATGCAGCGCCCGTTGAAGAGTTGTCTAAGGAAGAAACCAAGCAGCGAATCGTGGCCCTGTGCCTGGTGTTCGCCGTGGTCATCTTCTTCTGGATGGCCTTCCATCAGAACGGTCTGTCGCTGACCTACTTTGCCGATGAGTTTACGGCACAGTCGGCTGACGGCTTGCAAGCCATGTGCTTCAACGTGTGGAACCTCGTGGCTGTCATCTTCATCGTTTACGCACTGTTCTCCCTGTTCCAGTCGAAGACCTCCAAGGCTAAGATCATTTCAGCCATTGTCATTGTACTTGCTATCGCATTCCTGTGCATACAATATAATCCCGATGGTACCATCTCAGTGTCAGCTCCCATCTTCCAGCAGTTCAATCCCTTCTATGTGGTAGCCCTTACCCCTGTTTCGATGGCTATCTTCAGTTCGCTGGCAGCGAAAGGGAAGGAACCTTCTGCTCCCCGTAAGATCGCTTATGGTATGGTGGTGGCCGCTATTGCTTACGCCCTGATGGCATTTGCTTCGTATGGTCTTCCCCTTCCTCAGACAGAGATGGGTGCCGACGGTAATCCTGTGGCTGTGCATGTGGCCGACGTAACGCCCAACCTGCTGATCATGGTTTATCTGGTACTCACCTTTGGTGAGCTGTTGCTTTCACCGATGGGTATCTCATTCGTATCAAAGGTTGCTCCTCCCAAATACAAGGGTATGATGATGGGTGGCTGGTTCGTGGCAACAGCTATCGGTAACCAGCTCGTCGTCGTTGGCGGTCTGCTGTGGGGTGCTGTACCTCTCTGGGTATGCTGGAGTGTATTCCTCGGCGTTTGTCTTGTTGCCGCTATCTTCATGTTCGCTATGATGAAACGTCTGGAGAAGGTAGCGTAACAATCGCAGGGCGATTGTGAATTGAAAATTGAAAATTGAAAATTGAGAATTGGGGATTCTTCCGTTCATACCGTTTTTGGTGCTGATCCTACTCATCACGTGTTGCGTTGCCGTCTTCGGTAACGCAACATTGGATGGTGCCAGTCAGGTATCCCTGTTGATAGCTTCCGCCGTGAGCGTACTGGTGGGCTATCTCTCGAAACAACTCGACTGGGAGAACCTGGAAAAGGAGATCAGTGCGAAGATTTCTAGTTGTGCTCCTGCCATTATTATATTATTGTTGATAGGTGCCATCGGTGGTACGTGGATGGTGTCGGGCATTGTACCCACTATGATCTACTATGGCATGCAGATTATTCAGCCTGAGTGGTTCCTGGTAAGTAGCAGTCTGCTATGCGCCTTGGTCAGTATGATGATCGGCTCGTCGTGGACTACCGTTGCTACCATCGGTGTGGCGTTGATGGGTATTGGTAAGGCGCATGGCTTTGCCGATGGCTGGATTGCGGGTTCTATTATTACAGGTGCCTATTTCGGTGATAAGCTGTCACCGCTGTCCGATACCACCGTGTTGGCCTCCAGTGTTTCGGGTACACCGCTGTTCACCCATATCCGCTATATGCTCTATACCACCGTTCCCACGTTCTGTGTCTCCATACTGGTTTTCTTCGTGGCCGGACTCACCATGGACGTGTCTGGGGGTGGTAATGTAATGGAGTTCATGGATGGCATACAACGCACGTTCGTCATCTCTCCGTGGCTGTTACTGGTGCCTGTTCTCACCGGCGTGATGATTGCCCGTCGATGGCCTTCCATGGTGGTCTTGTTCATGGCTATCCTCCTGGCAGCTGTGGTGGCCGTATTGTTCCAACCAGGCTTGGTGCATCAGGTGAACACCGATGCTAACGAAGGATTCATCTCTGCCTACAGGGGAGTTATGCAGGCTTGTTATGGTGACAACCAGATAGAAACAGGTGTGCCGATGCTTAACGAGCTCGTACATACCAGCGGTATGGCAGGTATGATGCCAACCATCTGGCTTATCATCTGTGCCCAGACCTTCGGCGGTGCCGTCACAGCCACTGGTCAGCTGAAAGACCTCATGCGTCATGTCCTGCGTTTCGTGAAGGGTACTGCTTCGTTGGTTTCTTCCACCATCTGTACCTGCTTGTTCTGCAATATAGCCATGGCCGATCAATATCTGTCGATCATGCTTTCCAGTTCCATCTTCAAGGATACGTATCAGGAGCAGGGATATGAATCACGACTGCTTAGTCGTACCTGCGAGGATGGTGCTACCGTCACCTCCGTACTCGTTCCTTGGAACACCTGCGGACTCACGCAGAGCACCGTCTTGGGTGTTTCCACCCTTACTTATCTCCCATACTGTTTCTTCAATATCCTCTCACCTTTTACCAGCATTATCGTAGCAGCGATAGGGTGGAAGATCAAGCGGCTCACAAAGAATGCGAGCCATGTCGTTCAATGAGAGGCATTGGTTACGACTAATGGTGGTGCGCTCATTGTGATGTTCCCAGGGTGCCAGAATGAGCAATTGGCCCCGGGCACACGCATCCATACTCTTACCGTTAGGCTTAGCCAAATCAGTAAAGCCGTTCTCCTGCAAATAGATGAGTGGATAGCCTCGTTCAAAGGCTGCGCGCATGACAGCCTTCTCACCACGTGAGATAGAAGGGGATACAAGTACGGCACCCTGTGCAGCTGCGTTCATACACTCATCTACCTTTTTCTTTATTTCAGCATCAGTAAGACGGCGCGAGCACTGTACTTGCAGTCGGAAGGGGCGTTGCAGTAGGAAAAGGTTGCCAATCGCAGAGAACGACCGTCCGTTAACCACAATTCCACGTTGTACACGGAAAAGGTCGGGATGTTCACGTTTCATCATCAGGCGCCTCGGGTTGTCGGCGAGGTAGTGGAGCCAGTTGTCAAGCTGGCCTTCACGTAGTAGCAGGCGGTCGTTATAGCCACGGGCAAAGAGCAGGCCGTGGCGGCGGTCATCTTTGGGCCTGGGAGCTTTCTGTTTTGTTTGTTCTATTTGCTTTGTTTGCTCTGTTTGCCCCGTTTGCCCTGTTTGTTCTGCTTGTCCCGTCTGTTGCGACCGTGTCGCAACAAACTCAACCTGTCCAAGTATAATTCTTCGGTAGGCTTTGTTGCAGCCTGTCTTGAAGCCCTTGATTACCTGCCCCAAGTGTTGCTCTATTCTTTCCTTCACAAAAAGGATGCCATGCAAGTGGTCGGGCATCATTTGTAGGGCTATCACTTCGACGGCAGGGTAGAGGTCGTGAGTAGCCATCCAGCATTTTACGACAGCTTCTCCTAACTTTGATAACACAATATGCGGGGTTTCCTCACCTGCTACAGCATCGCTGCGCCCAACAACTTGCCCAAAGAGCGGGCGTCGTCCTTCAGTAACCATCGTAATCATGTAAATCTGACGGCTCTGATAATCATGGCCTACACAACGACGGTTCATTGAAGGTACCTTCTTACCAGCAAAGGCTTTCTGTTTCTCATAGGTTTCCTTATCCATACTGCAAAGGTAATCATTATTTTCATTGCACACAACATTTTATTTTGATAATTGTAGATAAATGCTAGTTTTCTTTTCTCATCACTTTTCTTCGCGCCTTAAGTAATCGCCTTAAGTAATCCACTCATATTCCTCCGCCATATCAGTGTAATTACATGATTACCAGAAGAATCGGGGCGGAGGAATTTAAGGGTATTCCTCCGCCAACAACCTGTTGAACATTAGTGAATTAGGCGAATTAGCGGAGCATTTTTTATTCACATTCTTTACCTTCGAAATCCTACAAGCCTTATAACGCCATTCAACTAGGCTGGTTACGATAGGTTATAAGGCTGGTTACGATAAGTTATAAGGCTGATAACTGGGTGTTATAAGGCTGATAACTGGACCTAACTAGGCTAGTTGGAAACACTAACTAAGTTTGTAGGAGTTATTGCGAAGACAAGTGGAGCTAATTGTGTTAAGTTGGCCTTCACTTTGGGCCCCAATCAACAAATGTCAGACTAATGTCAGTTGGTTTTTTCGTTGTTTGTTGATGCTTGTTGTATTTTTGCCGCAGCGTTAGCTAATGTGCATAATATAATAAGGTAAACAAATGAAAAAGCTACTTCCTTTATTCCTGTTGCTCCTGTTGATGCCCGTGGCGTTCTCGGTTAAGACCTGTCATGCGGATGATGATCCGTCGGTACGCGACTCCATCATGCAGTCGATTGCTAATGCCATTCATGGAGATGATGGTAGGAGAAACTACGATCCCGACTCCTGTGTGGTATTCAGCTTAGAAGACTTTGGTATTGTGAATGCCTATTTAGCGAACGGAGGGAAGGTTTGTTCCTTTACTCCCAATAAACAAATCACCCAAATCTATAAAAGGGGAGGGAAGGACGGTCTGCTGATGTACACTACCTACTATGACTTCGATCTGCATGCCCGGGTGATTCATCCCTCGCTTAGTGATCAGGAGGCCATCACCGTGGCCTATTATGCCTGGCAGCACGGTTATGTCTATGAATACAGTTATGAGCATAGACTGCACCTTCTCCATCTGCGATGGTATTGAATGTAGGATAAAAAGTAGATGTTGCCTTACCGTTATTTACTGATTTACTGCGTATAAATGATGAATTGTAACTTTTTATCTCAAAAAAGTGATGATTTATTTGTTTATTTCAAGTTTTATTCATAACTTTGCATCCGATTTATAAAAATAGAGACAATGAAGCAGAGTCTGAATCTACACATTATTAATATTATTATTCGACTGCAACGAGCGGGCGGAAGTGATTAGGTGTGTATATGACTATGCAATGTGATAGATATTGAGACCTTTCCACTTCCGCAGTGTGAAAGGTCTTTTGTTTTTCAGGTAATCATATAAAAAAGGAACAAAGAACAAGACAATGAGTGACAGGTTATTTATTTTCGACACGACATTACGTGACGGAGAGCAGGTACCAGGGTGCCAGTTGAACACCGTTGAGAAGATCCAGGTGGCCAAGCAGCTGGAACAGTTGGGCGTAGATGTGATTGAAGCAGGCTTCCCGATTTCCAGTCCTGGCGACTTCAACTCGGTGATTGAAATCTCCAAGGCAGTGACATGGCCTACTATCTGCGCACTGACACGTGCCGTGCAGAAAGATATCGACATCGCAGCCGAGAGTCTGCAGTATGCCAAGCGCAAGCGCATCCACACGGGTATCGGTACCAGCGACTCCCATATTAAATATAAGTTCAACTCCAATCGTGAGGAGATTATTGAACGTGCTGTGGAAGCGGTGAAGTATGCAAAGAAATATGTGGAGGACGTGGAGTTCTATGCCGAGGATGCGGGTCGCACGGAGAACGAATACCTGGCAAGGGTAATCGAGGCTGTTATCAAGGCTGGTGCCACCGTGGTGAACATCCCCGATACCACAGGCTACTGTCTGCCTGAGGAATACGGAGCCAAGATCAAGTATTTGATGGAGCATGTGGACGGAATCGATAAAGCCATTATCTCTACTCATTGTCATAATGACCTCGGTATGGCTACAGCCAACACCTTCAGCGGTATCATGAACGGTGCCCGTCAGGTGGAGGTAACTATCAACGGTATCGGTGAAAGGGCTGGTAACACCTCGCTTGAGGAAATCGCCATGATCCTGAAGTGCCACAAAGGACTGAATATCGACACAAACATCAACACCACCAAGATCTATCCTACATCACGTATGGTGTCAGGATTGATGAACATGCCCGTACAGCCCAATAAGGCCATCGTAGGACGAAATGCCTTTGCGCACTCCAGCGGTATTCATCAGGACGGCGTGTTGAAGAACGTGCAGACCTACGAGATTATCGATCCCAAGGATATCGGTCTTGAAGACAACTCTATCGTACTCACCGCTCGCAGCGGTCGTGCTGCCCTCAAGTACCGCTTAGAGGTACTGGGCGTGAGCATAGATGACGACCAGAAGCTTGACAAGCTCTATCAGAAGTTCCTCGCCATGGCCGACAGAAAGAAAGAGGTGAACGACGAGGATATCCTCACCTTGGCAGGTGCCGACCAGTCGGAGAACCATGCCGTACGTCTCGACTATCTGCAGGTAACGACAGGTATGGGCGTACGCAGCGTAGCCAGCATCGGACTGGACATCAGTGGACAGAAGTTCGAGGCGGCCGCTACGGGTAACGGTCCTGTAGACGCTGCCATCAAGGCCTTGAAGAAGATTATCCTGAAGCAGATGACCTTGAAGGAGTTCACCATCCAGGCTATCTCGAAGGGCTCCGATGACATGGGTAAGGTACACATGCAGGTGGAGTACAACGGTAGTCTGTACTACGGCTTCGGTGCCAACACGGATATCGTCACCGCCTCGGTGGAAGCCTACATCGACTGTATCAACAAGTTTAGGAATTAAAAAAGACTCTCCCCCTTACCCCTCCCTGCGAGGGAGGGGAGTAGTATGAAGAATATAGAAAATATAGATAATATGGAAAAGAAATATCATCAAGTAGCATCTACTCCCATCCCTCACAGGGAGGGGCAAGGGGGTAGGTCTACCCTTTTTGATAAGATTTGGGACAAGCACGTCGTACAGGTTGTTGACTACGGTCCTACACAATTGTATATCGATCGTCTGTACTGTCATGAGGTAACCACCCCGCAGGCGTTCGACGGTCTGAGGAAGCGTGGACTGAAATGCTTCCGTCCGCAGCAGGTGTTCTGTATGCCCGACCATAACACACCTACCCACGATCAGGATAAGCCGATAGAAGATCCTGTATCGAAGAAACAGGTGGATACACTGGCTAAGAATGCAGCAGAGTTCGGACTGACCCACTATGGCATGATGGACAAGAATAACGGTATCATCCATGTGGTGGGACCGGAGAAAGGTCTTTCGCTGCCAGGCATGACGATTGTCTGCGGTGACTCACATACCAGTACGCATGGAGCGATGGGGGCTATTGCCTTCGGCATCGGCACCTCAGAGGTGGAGATGGTACTGGCTTCGCAGTGTGTGCTTCAGCAGAAACCGAAGTCGATGCGCATCAGTATCAACGGGAAATTAGGTAGGGGAGTAACGGCCAAGGATGTGGCCCTCTACCTGATGAGTCAGATTACCACCAGCGGAGCCACGGGTTATTTCGTGGAATATGCTGGCGAGGTGGTGGAGAACCTGTCGATGGAAGGTCGTCTCACCCTGTGTAACCTCTCCATCGAGATGGGTGCTCGCGGCGGCTTTGTTGCTCCAGATGAAACCACCTTTGCGTATATCAAAGGACGTGAGTTTGCCCCTAAGGGTGAAGAATGGGATAAGTCTGTGGCCTATTGGCGTACATTGAAGAGTGGTGATGATGCGGTGTTCGACAAGGAGTTGTCGTTTGATGCAGCTGATATTGAACCCAGAATCACCTATGGAACCAATCCAGGTATGGGCATCGGTATTACTGAGAAGGTACCTGCTCTGGAAAGTATCGATGAGGGTGGAAAGGCAAGTTTCCAGAAATCGTTGAATTACATGGGACTGACCGCCGGGGAGTTGTTGTTAGGACACCCAATCGACTATGTTTTCCTCGGTGCCTGCACCAATGGACGTATAGAGGACTTCCGTGCCTTTGCCTCTTTGGTGAAGGGAAAGAAGAAGGCTGCGAATGTCGTGGTATGGTTGGTTCCGGGCTCATGGGCTGTTGACCGTCAGATTCGTGAGGAAGGACTGGACCGTATCCTTGCCGATGCAGGCTTCGAGATCCGTCAACCGGGATGTTCTGCTTGTCTGGCCATGAATGATGACAAAGTGCCTGCAGGTAAATACTGCGTCTCTACCGGTAACAGAAACTTCGAAGGTCGTCAAGGACCCGGTGCTCGTACCATCCTGGCCTCTCCACTCACAGCTGCTGCCGCCGCAGTAACAGGTGTGCTCACCGACCCGAGAGAACTGATGTAATTGGGAATTGAAAATTGAAAAATCAATGAAACAGAAATTTGATACAATCATAAGTACATGCGTTCCTCTTCCATTAGAGAACGTAGATACAGATCAGATCATACCAGCACGGTTTCTGAAAGCAACCGATAAGGAAGGCTTCGGCGAGAACCTGTTTCGTGACTGGCGGTATGACAAGAACGGAGAACTCGTGAAGGATTTCGTGCTGAACAATCCAACCTACAGCGGCTGCATCCTCGTGGCAGGTAAGAATTTTGGCAGTGGCTCATCGCGTGAACATGCTGCCTGGGCTATCGCCGGCTATGGGTTCCGCGTGGTGATCAGCAGCTTCTTTGCGGATATCCACAAGAACAACGAACTGAACAACTTCGTACTACCCGTGCAGGTAAGTGATGATTTTCTTGCAGAGTTGTTCCAGACCATCAAAGAGAATCCGAAAACACAGGTGGAAGTCAACCTTCCTAATCAAACGGTAACAAATATGGTTACCGGACGACAGGAGCATTTCGAGATCAACGGCTACAAGAAACACTGTCTGATGAACGGACTGGATGATATCGACTACCTGCTGCAGAACAAGGATAAGATTGAGTGCTGGGAAACGAATAATAAAGGATAGACATGGGAACGAGTGAACAAATCAACTCATATAACCGCATCCAGCCGTTCGTGGAGATCATGGACTGTACGCTGCGCGATGGTGAGCAGACTTCCGGTGTGAGCTTTTTGCCACACGAGAAGTTGATGATTGCCAGGATGTTGCTGAAGGACATCAACGTGGATCGTATCGAGGTGGCCTCTGCAAAGGTGAGCGATGGTGACAAAGATGCTGTGAAGATGATCTGTCGCTATGCCCGTCAGATAGACATGCTCGACCGAGTCGAGGTACTGGGCTTCGTTGATGGAGGCGACTCCATCGAGTGGATTGCCGAGACGGGTTGTAAGGTGGTGAACCTGCTGGCTAAGGGTAGTGAGAAACACTGTCGCGGTCAGTTGAAGAAATCCGTAGAGGAGCATGTAGCCGATATCAAGGAGTGTTTGGCTTGTGCCGATCGTCTTGGTATGAGCGTGAATCTCTATTTGGAGGACTGGAGCAACGGCATGAAGGAGTCGCCTGAGTATGTCTATGCCATGCTCGATGCGTTGACACAGACGTCCATCCGTAGATTCATGCTCCCCGATACCTTGGGCGTTCTAAATCCCTTACAGGTAATCGAGTACATGCGGAAGATGCAGAAACGCTATCCCAACACGCATTTCGACTTCCATGCGCATAACGACTACGATCTGGCGGTGAGTAACTCATTGGCAGCGGTGTTGAGCGGATGTAAAGGATTGCATGTTACGGTGAACGGTCTGGGTGAACGTTGTGGTAATGCACCGCTGTCGAGTGTGCAGGTAATTCTCAAGGACCAGTTCCATGCCAAGACGAATATTCATGAGGACCGACTGAATGATATCAGTAGGTTGGTGGAGGGCTACAGCGGCATTGCCATTGCACCCAACCAGCCGGTCATTGGTGAGAACGTGTTTACGCAGGTGGCAGGTATTCATGCCGACGGCGATCACAAGGCAGGTCTCTATTATAACCTCCTGAAGCCAGAACGGTTCGGTCGTAAGCGCGAATATGCGCTGGGTAAGAATAGCGGAAAAGCGAATATTGCCAAGAACCTTGAGGAACTGGGACTGGAACTGACACCTGAGCAGACCAAGAGGGTGACGATGCGTATCACTGAGCTGGGTGATAAGAAGGAACTGGTGACACAGGACGATCTGCCGTACATTGTTTCTGATGTGCTGAAGCACGACGCACCGGAGGATAAGGTAAAGCTGGTAAGCTATGTGGTGTCAACAGCCTATGGTTTGAAGCCAGGCGCAAATGTCAAGGTGGAGATCAACGGGAAACAGTATGAGGCTTCCGCCACAGGCGACGGTCAGTATGATGCGTTCGTGAAGTCATTGCGCTATATCTATAAGAAGTATCTCGACCGTACATTCCCCATCTTGGCCAACTATGCCGTGACCATCCCGCCGGGCGGTCGTACGGATGCCTTGGTACAGACTGTCATCACCTGGAACAACAACGGGAAGATGATACGCACACGCGGTCTGGATGCAGACCAAACGGAGGCGGCTATCAAGGCCACCTTCAAGATGTTGAACATTTTTGAATTGGAACAAACAAATAAAGAATAAGATATGAAACTGAACATTGCAGTACTGCCGGGAGATGGTATCGGACCGGAGATTATGAAACAGGGTGTGGCCGTGATGGAGGCCATTGCGGAGAAATACAACCATGAGTTCCGCTATGAAGAGGCTCTTTGTGGCGCCCACGGGATTGATGAGGTAGGGGATCCGTTTCCGGAGGAGACGTTCCAGACCTGTATGCGGGCGGATGCTGTGCTCTTTGCAGCGGTAGGTGATCTGCGTTTCGACAATGATCCAACGGCGAAGGTACGACCGGAAACGGGTCTGCTGGCTATGCGCAAGAAATTAGGTCTGTTTGCGAATGTACGACCCGTAGCCACCTTCGACTGTCTGTTACATAAGAGTCCTTTGAAAGAGGAACTGTTAAAGGGTGCCGACTTCGTGGTGATCCGTGAGCTGACGGGTGGTATGTATTTCGGTGAGAAGTACCAGGACAATGACAAGGCTTATGATACGAATGTCTATACCCGTCCGGAAATAGAACGTATCCTGAAGGTAGGATTTGAAATGGCCATGACTCGTAAGAAGCATCTCACCGTGGTAGATAAGGCGAATGTGCTGGCCTCGTCACGCCTGTGGCGACAGATTGCACAGGAGATGGAACCGTTGTATCCAGAGGTGACAACCGACTATATGTTTATCGACAATGCTTCCATGCGCGTTCTCACAGAACCGCGGTTCTTTGATGTCATTGTCACGGAGAACACCTTCGGAGATATCCTTACCGACGAAACCAGCTGCATTACGGGAAGCATGGGACTGCAGCCCTCATCTTCGTTAGGCGAACATACACCGCTCTTTGAACCGGTACATGGCTCCTGGCCGCAAGCTGCAGGACAGAACCGCGCCAATCCGCTGGCACAGATTCTCTCAGCTGCGATGCTTTTGGAACATTTCGGCTTAACAAAGGAAGGCGCAAAGGTGCGCGAAGCAGTCAATGCCAGTCTGGATGCCCTTGTCCGTACCCCTGAGATTCAGGTGGAAGGCGGTAAGCAGTATGGTACCAAAGAAGTAGGAGAGTGGATCGTTGACTATATCCGGAACCATTGAAAAAGGCAAAAAAAAAGTGACAAGCTTCACAGCTGATCACTTCACATCTCAATAGGTATTAGTTTTTAAGGTAAAAAGATTGTTTTCAGGATAACGCTGCAAAGATACGGCACTTTTTTTTAATAACCAAATGTTTTTCTTATATAATTTTTATTAAAAAGGTTGTGTGGGTACACACGTTGATTTATTAAGATTATTTAAGAAATAATCGATGCAAACGATTGACAAAGACGAACCAAACCGATTCCAGATAGAGAGAAAAGACCAAAAATAGGCTGTACAGCATGTTTTTCGTTCAAATAGTTGGCTATGTCGCAAAAAATGTGTAATATTGCAGGCCAAAAGGAATAATTACTATAATAATGAAAGATATAAAGGAATACTGGCAGCCGGAATTGGAGACAATGCCACGTGAGGAACTGGAGAAACTCCAGGTGAAGAAACTGAAAGAAAGTATTAAGGTAGCCATGAAGAGTAAGTTCTACGGCAAACGCTTTGCCGAGTTAGGACTTACCCCTGATGACTTCAACACTGTAGCGGATATCCGTAAGATTCCGTTTACCACCAAACAGGACCTGAGGGATAACTATCCTTTCGGACTGGTGGGTGGTGATATGAAAGATGCGATCCGTATCCACTCTACCAGTGGTACTACTGGTCATCCTACCGTGGTAACCTATTCTCGTCATGACATTGATTCATGGGCTAACATGATTGCCCGCGACATGTACATGGTGGGCTGCCGTGATACCGACGTGTTCCAGAACTCTTCTGGTTACGGTATGTTTACTGGCGGTCTTGGCTTCCAGTACGGTGCCGAGAAACTGGGTGCAACAACGGTTCCTGCAGCTGCAGGTAACTCCAAGCGCCAGATTATGTTCATCAAGGACTTCGGAACCACTTGTCTTCATGCTATTCCCAGCTATGCGATCCGACTGGCTGAGGTGTTCCAGGAAGAGGGCGTAGATCCTAAGTCCACAAAACTCCGCACGCTCTTTATCGGTGCTGAGCCGCATACTGATGAGCAACGTAAGCGTATTGAGCGTTTGCTGGGTGTGAAGGCTTACAACTCGTTTGGAATGACCGAAATGAACGGTCCTGGTGTGGCCTTCGAGTGCAAGGAACAGGATGGTATGCACCTTTGGGAAGACAACTATATCCTTGAGATTGTGGATCCTGACACGCTGGAGCCGGTGCCCGATGGCGAGATCGGTGAGATGGTGCTTACCACACTCGATCGTACAATGATGCCCATCCTGCGCTATCGTACCCGTGACCTGACCCGTATCATCCCTGGCGAATGTAAGTGCGGACGTACACACCGTCGTATTGACCGTATCAAGGGACGTACCGACGATATGTTCATCATCAAGGGTGTGAACGTGTTCCCGATGCAGGTGGAGAAGATCCTCGTGCAGTATCCGGGTCTGGGTAGCAATTACCTGATTACCTTGGACACGGAGGATGATAATGATATCATGACCGTTGAGGTTGAATTGGACGATATCCATACCGATGTATATCCTGAGCTTCAGAAGATGACACGTGATATCCAGCGTGCTCTGAAGGATGAGATCCTGCTTACACCGAGAGTGAAACTGGTGAAGAAAGGTTCTCTGCCTGTAAGCGAAGGTAAGGCTGTTCGTGTGAAAGATCTTCGCGAAGGACGTTCATAATGTATCATGAAAAGGTTTTTTATCTCATTGACTTTATGCGTATTAGCATCGCTCGTTAATGCGCAGGTTTTAATGCGGGATGTGTGGTTGTCAATGCCTGACAGTATCCTACCGTATTTGAACAAGAACCTGCGTACGGAACATGTTGATTTCGTGGATATGCATGTGAAGTCGGAGGTGAAGAACCTGTTGCATGAGAACGGTGTATTGGATACGCTCACGAATGATTTTGCAGCTTATTATCTGCCACAGTCATCGACGCTGGAGATGAAACTGTTGACAAAAGCTGATTCTACACAGGTGATCTGTATGGTGAAGACCGTGAAGGCACCTGAGGCAGAGAGTGAGATCCGTTTTTTTGATACATCGTGGAACCCCATTGCTGCTGATTTCGGACTACCTCTCCATGTGTCGGAAGGGGATATCCTGAAGCAGTTTACAATCAAGCCTTCGGATATGACAGATAACCGTTTCGAAGAACTGAGTAAGATGATTGATCCTGTGATGCTATCTGCATCTCTCGATATCTCTTCTCCTGTGATTACTCTTCGTTTGAGTACTCCAGTACTGACGAAACAGGAAAAGGATGACGTATCGGTCATTGCTAAGCAAATAAGTTTTAAATGGGACGGAACAATATTTAAAGAATATTAATTATCATGGTCAAACCGGTGTAAGTCATTGTAGATTAGAAGAAAAGTAGTAATTTTGCACTGTGTTTTTCATGGTATTAGATTATTAAGGTTAATAAAGATTGATTGTCGTGAGACAATCAATTTTTTTTTGCTATATATTTGCTGTTATAAAGAATTTGCGTTATCTTTGCGGTCAAATATTAACAAAAAGCGTATGAATCTGAAATTCCGTTTGTCGCTGATGAACTTCCTGGAGTTCGCAGTATGGGGCGCCTACCTCACATGTATGGGCAATTACCTGGGAGTAGCAGGTCTGGGTGATAAGATCTCCTGGTTCTATGCCATCCAAGGTATTGTTAGCATCTTTATGCCCACCCTGATGGGTATCGTAGCAGATAAGTATATCCAGCCACAGCGGTTGCTGGGATTGTGCCATCTGCTGGCAGGAGCCTTCATGCTGGGCTGCTGGTGGATGGGCATGCAGGCAGGGTTCGGCAACGAACTGCCCAATAAGTCGGCCTTTATCGCCGTCTATACGCTGAGTGTGGCCTTCTTTATGCCGACGATTGCCCTGGCAAACACCACGGCCTTTACGATTCTGAAGAACAACGGACTGGATACAGTGAAGGATTTCCCGCCCATCCGTGTGTTAGGAACGGTGGGCTTCATCGCAACGATGTGGTTCGTGAACTGTGCTGTATGGCAGGATGGATCGTTCTCCATGACCTTGGCCGACAGTGCACATAAATTCCAATATACCTACATGCAGTTCTTTGTATCAGGCATTTTAAGTCTGGTACTCTTTGCCTATTGTTTCACTTTACCGGAGTGCAAGGTGGAGAAGAAGGCAGAGAAGAAATCGCTGGCAGAGAGTCTGGGCCTCAACGCCTTCAAACTGTTCAAGCGCAGACAGATGGCTCTGTTCTTCATCTTCTCAGCGCTGCTCGGTATGTGTCTGCAGGTGACCAATGGCTATGCGGGTCCGTTCATCACCAGCTTCAAGGGTAGCGCCGATGCTGC
Source organism: Prevotella sp. (assembly GCA_017651265.1). Classification (GTDB taxonomy): domain Bacteria; phylum Bacteroidota; class Bacteroidia; order Bacteroidales; family Bacteroidaceae; genus Prevotella. The sequence goes on from JAGCDO010000067.1 coordinate 27,426, forward strand.
CGTGGCTACATCATTTGCAGCCAATAATGCTACGCTGCTCACCTCAATCTCACAGATCAGTGAGGCCTTGTGTATCCTGATGATTCCTTTCTTCCTCAAGCGATACGGTATCAAGGTGGTAATGCTCATGTCAATGTTTGCATGGGTGTTCCGCTTTGGCTTCTTCGGTGTGGGTAATCCCGCCATGCCCGGGGTGATATTCTTTATCCTCTCTTGTATCGTCTATGGCGTTGCCTTCGACTTCTTCAATGTTTCTGGTGGTATCTTTGTCGATCAGGAGTGCGAACCTTCCATCAAGGCTTCTGCGCAGGGATTGTTCATGATGATGACCAATGGTATCGGTGCTACAGTGGGAACGCTGGCTGCTGGCGAGATTGTCAATAACTATTGTACATGGAAAGACGGCTTCCTGATGGGTGACTGGCAGGCTTGCTGGTTTATCTTCGCTGCCTTTGCATTGGTTGTTGGTATTGCGTTCGCTTTGGTTTTCAAGCCCGAGAAGAAATAGTAGCGGATGAAGGAAGAACGTTATTTCTACGTCCCTGACGCTTCTTCGCGAACGGAACTACCCGAAGAAGAAGCCTTGCATGCGGTGAGAGTGCTCCGCATGAAGGGAGGCGATGAGATGTTCCTCATGGATGGCGAGGGAGTGTTCTATCGTGCTGTCGTAACGATAGCGGCCACCCGCCGCTGTTTCTATGATATCGTGGAAGCAATTCCGCAACAGCGCGATTGGCGCGGACGCATACATATTGCCATGGCTCCTACCAAGATGATGGAAAGGGTGGAGTGGTTTGTAGAGAAGGCCACGGAGATCGGCATTGATGAGTTCAGCTTCCTGTGCTGCAGTTTCTCAGAAAGACGGATACTTCGAGTACAACGTCTGGAGAAGATCGTGGTCTCTGCCGTAAAGCAGAGCAGAAAACCATGGAAACCTGTTGTCAACGCAATGGTTGATTTCCATGACTTTATCCGTCAACCGCGTGAAGGACGGAAGTTCATTGCACATTGTTATCAGGAGTTTGCTCGAGAGGATTTGTACCAGATCCTGCAACAGCCGGAGGTGGCACAGGCAGAAGATGAGATCACGGTGCTCATAGGACCAGAAGGTGATTTCTCTGTCGAGGAGGTAAAGGAGGCCATGGCTCAAGGCTACCGCAGCGTTTCTCTGGGAAAGGAACGGTTGCGTACGGAGACGGCTGCCCTGTCGGCAGCGATGATGGGACATCTATCCCGAAGAATCATAGAATAGACAAATGATGAAGAAAACACTTCTTTTGATAGGGGCAGCATTCGTTATGCTGCTCTCATCATGTTCAGAAAAAGAATATACCGATGTGATTCCACGTGGAAGCACAGCACTGATGAGTATGGATCTGCAGCAGACCGGTACGGATGTGTTGCAGTCGTTGATCGGATTATCTGATACGCAAGACTGTGGTATTGACATTTCCGCTAAGCTTTATCTCTTTGAATCACCCGATGGGAACATGGGATTGGTAGCGAAGGTCAGTGATGCTGACAAGTTGGAAGGAATAGTGAACGATTTATCAGAAACAGGTGTTTGTCAGAAGGTTACCCAACGAAAAGATGTTCGTTTTACCTTGGTGAAGGAGGCATGGGTGATGGGCTTTGACGACCATGCCGTGATGCTGATGGGACCGATTGCTTCTGCTCAGCAAACGCAGATACAACAGCAGATTACCCGCTATCTGAAACAAGATGAAAGACAGGGAGTCACTGAGTCGAAGATGTTTCAGAAACTCGATTCCATCCGTTCAGCCATGGCTCTTGTGACACAGGTGGCAGCCTTACCAGAGCAGTTCACTGCTCCCTTTATGTTAGGAGCACCCAAGACAGCCGACGCTTCGCAGGTTTTACTTGAGGCAGAACTGCAAGTGCAGGACCAGATGCTGGTGATTCAAGGTCAGACCTTCTCGTTCAACCAGCAGATAGATAAGGATTTGCAGGAGACAGCCACCCTGTTCCGTCCGATGGAAGGAGCCTTCCTGAACCGTCTTGGAACCAATACACCCTTGTCGTTCCTCACCAATGTGGAAGGTAAACGTTTCCTACCTGTCCTGCAGCAGAACAAAGGACTGCAGTCGTTACTGACAGGTGCGAAGTTCACCATAGACATCAATGAGGTAATTAACTCTGTGGAAGGTGATATGCTCCTTTCCTTCTCGTCGTTCGGTGACGGGAATGGTAGAATGGCGATGCATGCACAGAGAGGGGAGAAGCCAGACTACTATTACAGCAACGGAGAAGAAACGACGCCAGAACAGTCATCACAGGTACTCACCGAATTGTTAGGTGGTCAGCGTTTAGCGATGGTTCTTCAACTGAATGCGCTGGGTGATGAGTTTGCCACCACTGTTAGTGGATTCCTGAAGCCGTTGTTCGGTGATCTCTCCACCATTGTATATGTGATGTGTGTTCCTGAGAAAGGAAACCAACAAGAATAGTACTGATTATGAATACGATACAATTTAAATATGTCATTCCGCAGGTCTTTGCTTCCCGTGAAGAGCAGAACAGTGATGTGTGGCAGCAGGATATAACCTTCGAGAAAGAGAAGGTCTATCTGATAGAGGCCGAGAGCGGAAAGGGCAAGAGCACGTTTTGCAGTTATCTGATAGGCTATAGGCACGACTACTCCGGTCAGGTGTTGTTCGATGATATCGACGCAAAGGGACTGAAGGTGGCCGACTGGACCAACATCCGTCAGCAGCACATCAGTATGTTGTTCCAGGAACTCCGTCTGTTCCCCGAGCTGACTGCCATGGAGAATGTGCTCATCAAGAACAACCTCACGGGATATAAGACGCGTGAGGAGATTATCAGCTGGTTCGAGATGTTAGGCATACCCGACAAACAAGACGTGAAGATCGGTCGTATGTCATTCGGTCAGCAGCAGCGTGTGGCCCTGATGCGCAGTCTGGTGCAGCCTTTCGACTTCCTCGTTGCTGATGAGCCAGTGAGTCATCTCGACGACCAGAACGCCAGTATCATGGGCGATATCATGATGCAGGAAGTGCGCCGACAGGGTGCCGGACTGATTGTTACCAGTATCGGCAAGCACATGGACCTCAACTACGACAAGGTCGTACAATTGTAATTAAGTTATCTTGCAGATTATGAATTTAGTTTGGAAACTTCTCCGACAGCATATCAGTATCCCGCAGCTGGCCGGCTTCTTCTTAGCCAACCTGGTGGGTATGTTCATCGTGATGTTAGGCGTGCAGTTTTACCGTGACATCCTGCCCGTTTTCACCTCTGAAGACTCCTTTATGAAATCCGACTTCCTGATCATCAACAAGAAAGTAGGTATGGGTAATGCACTCTCAGGACATAGTCATGTGTTCAGCGGTGCCGAGATGGGAGAGTTGGAGAACCAGTTGTTTGTCGAGAAAACAGGCAAGTTCACACGGGCCCAGTACCAGATACAAGCTTCGTTAGGCATCAACGGACAGAGCATGATGAGTACGGAACTGTTCTTCGAGAGCGTTCCCGATGAGTTCGTGGATGTATCCACCAAAGACTGGCAGTATGTTCCGGGTGAGAGCAAGACCGTTCCTATTATCCTTCCGCGTTCGTACGTGAACATGTATAACTTCGGCTTTGCCCGCAGTCATCATCTCCCGGCCATCAACGAGGGGGTGCTGAACATGGTGGATGTGGTGATCCGTATTCGCGGTAATGGTAAGGACGCCGACATGAAGGGTAGGGTGATCGGTTTCTCCAACCGTCTGAATACCATTCTTGTACCTGAAAGCTTCATTGAATGGAGTAATGGCGAGTATGCACCGACAGAAGAACCGGAGACCACCCGTTTGATTGTTCAGGTGTCTAATCCTACCGATCCTGCCGTGGCACAATACCTGGACGATCATGGCTATGAACTGGAAGAAGACCGTTCACAAACGGAGAAGATGGTTTATTTCCTGAAGATGATTGTGGCCATCGTGCTGATTATCGGTCTGGTTATTTCCATCTTGAGTTTCTATATCCTCATGCTCAGCATATATCTTCTTTTGCAGAAGAATGCCGAGAAGCTGGAGAACCTCTTGCTGGTGGGTTATTCGCCGTCAAGGACAGCCCGTCCCTACCAGTTGCTCACTTTAGGTTTGAACATCCTGGTGTTCATCCTTGCCTTGGGTGTGCTCTGGCTGGTAAGATGCTACTATATGGAGATTGTCGAAACGGTCTATCCCGAGGTTGATGGCGGTACGATGTTGCCCGCCGTCCTCGTGGGTCTGCTGCTTCTGTTGCTTGTCTCCATTTTCAATCTCTTTGCTATCCGCAGGAAGGTAATGCGTATCTGGAAACGGGAAGAATAAGTGATATAAATCATTTTTCCGTTGTTTTTCCCCTTCCAGATGCAGATTATTCCCGATTGTGTTTGGTGGAATGTATTATTTTATATACCTTTGCATCGTCATTTTTAATGGCGAGTAATTATTATTATTTATTTCAACTTCAACTCTATTAAAAACATGCAGAAAAGATTGTTCTTTCTGATGGCTATGATGCTGATGATTGTTTCATCGGCCATGGCACAGGTGACCACTTCCAGCATGTCCGGTAAGGTGACTATCGGATCAGCTGCAGGTGAAGAAGTAATTGGTGCGACCGTACAGGCGGTTCATGAACCCTCAGGTACGCGCTACACAGCTGTCACGAATGTTGACGGTCGTTTTAACATCCAGGGTATGCGTACCGGTGGTCCGTATTCAGTAACGGTAAGCTACATCGGTTTCCAGACAAAGACCCTGAAAGGTATCACACTCGAGCTCGGTGAGACTTACAATCTCCAGGTGTGGCTGTCTGAAGACGCCAACGAGTTGGCCGAGGTGGTAATTACTGGTAAGGCCTCTAAGTTTACGGCCGAGAAGACGGGTGCAACCACCAACATCTCTAACAAGATGATGAATGAGCTGCCCACCGTTAACCGCTCTATCAGCGATATCGCCCGTATCTCTCCCTATGCCAATGGCATGAGCTTCGCAGGTGGTGACGGTCGTAGCACGAACTTCACCCTGGACGGTGCTAATTTCAACAACAACTTCGGTCTGAGCCCTAATCTCCCCGGTGGTGGTAACCCCATCTCTATGGATGCTATCGATGAGGTTCAGGTAGTTGTTGCTCCCTTTGATGTTCGTCAGACCAACTTTATTGGTGGTGGTATCAATGCCGTTACCAAGTCGGGTACAAACACCTTCCGTGGTACAGCATACGTTTATCACAACAATGAGAATATGCACGGTAACCGTGTAGACAATATGTATATGACCGATCCGGGTAAGGATCGTCTTACTACCTATGGCTTCACCCTCGGTGGTCCGATTATCAAGAACAAGCTGTTCTTCTTCGTAAACTACGAGCACTCTACTGTTCCTACTGTTGCTACCCGCTGGCGTGCTTCTGACGACGGTAAGTATGACAAGGAGAACTATATCTCTCGCACCACCAATTCCGATATGCAGAAGGTGAGCGAGCACATGAAGAGCAAGTACGGTTATGATACCGGTTCTTGGACCAACTTCCCCGCTGACGAGAGCAACGATAAGATCCTGGCTCGTCTCGACTGGAACATCACCGACAACCACCATCTGGCTCTGCGTTACAACAACACGAAGAACACAGCATGGAACTCTGTAAACGGTAACTCCACACAGGCCAGCTACCGTATCCGTCTCGACCGTATGTCAATCTACTCCATGGCCTTCGCCAACACCATGTACTCTATGGATAACAAGGTGCAGTCATGGTCAGCCGACCTGAACAGTCGTTTCGGTGATAAGATGGCAAACCAGTTGCTCTTCACCTATTCGAACATCGAGGATATGCGTGGCAGTGGCTCCAGTCTGTTCCCCTTCGTTGACATCCTGAACGGTTACACCGAGGCTGATGGTGTGGTTACCCAGACTCTCGAACCTTACATGTCATTGGGTTATGAGCTGTTCTCTTACCTGAACGGTGTGACCAACAAGATCACGAACCTGACAGATAACTTCACGTATTATCTTCCCAAGCACAAGATCACTGCTGGATTCAGCTTCGAGCACCAGACAGCCGACAACAGTTATCTGCGTGGTGGTACCGGTTACTACCGTTATCGTTCAGTCGATGACTTCCTGACTGGTGCTGCTCCTGAGACTGTTGCTATCGACTACGGTTACAACGGTCGTCAGGCTACCTCTAACGTAACCTTCAACCAGATTGGTCTCTATCTGCAGGATGAGTGGAATATCCGCGACAACTTCAAGTTGACCGCCGGTATCCGTTTCGACGACCTGCTGTTCAACGAGGATGATATCATCACGAATAATGCTATCCGCGACATCGACTTCGGTGGTCGTCACATCGACACTGGTAAGTGGCCGAACAGCAATATTCAGATTTCTCCGCGTTTGGGCTTCACATGGGATGTATTTGGTGACAAGTCATTGAAGGTACGTGGCGGTACCGGTCTCTTCGCCGGTCGCCTGCCGTTGGTATTCTTCACCAACATGCCTTCTGCTTCTGCCATGATTCAGAACCGTCCGGTATTCAGCACCACCTACAACTCAGATGGTACTGTGAAGAGTCGTGACGCTGGTCTTGACAAGTTCGTAGGCGGTCTGGTAACTGATGTAGAGAAGATTCGTCAGCTGATGGGCGAGAGCGTTGCTCCTGCTAACATCACTCCTGAGCAGGGTCTCTTCCAGAAGAGTATCGCCGGTGTGGATCCCGAGTTCAAGATGCCGCAGGTATGGAAGTCAAGCATCGCTGTTGACTACCAGCTGCCCGTGAACTTCCCGTTCACAGCAACAGCAGAGTTCACCTACACCAAGAAGATCAACGATGTTCGTCTGGTGAACTGGAACGTGAAGGAAGACACCAGCGGTTGGGAGCGTTTGAAGGGCGCAGACAACCGTCTGCTCTATCCTGCCGACTTCGTGTACAACAGCAAGGTGAGCGATGCTTGTATGCTCGTGAACACCAGTCGTGGTTACGGTTGGACTGCCAACCTCACCTTGAATGCTGAGCCTGTTGAGAACTTAAACATCATGGCTGCCTATACGCACACTGTGATGAAGGAGGTTTCCGGTATGCCTGGTTCTAACGCTACCTCTGCATGGAACGGTCTTTATACCATCGATGGTCCTAACTTCGGTAAGGTACAGAACTCACAGTACGTGATTCCTGACCGTATCATCGCCAATATCTCTTACAAGTATGGCAAGGAGCACTTCTCTCTGTTCTACACAGGCTATAGTCCTGCTGGCTACAGCTTCTTCTACAACGGTGATGTCAATGGTGACGGTGTTGCTACCGACCTGATGTATATCCCCGCTAACGACAGCGAGATCAAGTTCACCGACGAGAGCGATCGTCAGCTCTTCTGGGACTTCGTTAATCAGGATAGCTACCTGAAGAATCACAAGGGTGAGTATGCTGAGGCTTATTCTGCCCGCGCTCCCTTCGTTCATCGCTTCGACTTCCGTTGGGCACACGACTTCGACCTGAAGGTAGGCAACACCTTGCACAAGCTGCAGCTGTCAGCCGACTTCATGAATATCGGCAACCTGTTCAGTTCACGCTGGGGTGTTGAGAAGGATATGGTTGGCTCGTTCAGCGGTCAGTTCCTGAAGGTTGACAAGGTAGAGAACGGTGTTCCTTACTTCTCTATGCGTAAGGATTCTGATGGGAATACTCCTAAAGAGACCTGGAGCCACATCCATGAATACAACCAGTGCTGGAAACTGCAGATTGGTGTGAAGTATTATTTCAACTAATTCCTCATTCCACATCCAACTATAATAAAAAATCGGGTATCGCTTGGCGGTATCCGATTTTTTTTCTATCTTTGTCCCAAATAATTCAACAAACTAATACCTATGCAGAAGAGATTGCTTTTATTCATGGCGTTGCTGCTGACATGTTCGTTGGCTGTAATGGCGCAGGTAACCACATCGAGTATGAGTGGTAAAGTAGTGATGCAGGGCTCTGATGAGGAAGTCATCGGTGCTACGGTGCAGGCTGTTCATGAACCTTCTGGAACGCGTTACCAAGCCGTAACGAACGTTGAAGGACGTTTTAACATCCAAGGTATGCGTACTGGTGGTCCTTATTCAGTAACGGTAAGCTACATCGGTTTCCAAACAAAGACCTACAAGGGAATCAACCTTCAGCTGGGTGAAACCTACAACCTTTCTGTGGTGATCTCTGAGGATGCCAATGAGTTGGCCGAAGTGGTGGTTACAGGAAGGGCTTCGAAGTTCGCTGGTGAGAAGACAGGTGCTTCGATGAACATCAACAACGACCAGATGATGTCTATGCCGAGCATCGGCAGAAGTCTGACCGATGTGGCTAAGCTTTCTCCTTATTCCGGTGGCGGAACCAATCTGGCTGGTGCAGACCCCCGTTCCACGAACTTCACCGTTGACGGTGCTAATTTCAACAACAGTTTCGGTCTTACCTCCAACCTCCCTGGTGGCGGTACACCTATTTCCATCGATGCCATTGAGGAGATGCAGGTGGTGATTGCACCGTTCGATGTTCGTCAGACCAACTTCATTGGTGGTGGTATCAATGCCATTACCAAGTCGGGTACGAACGAGTTCAAGGGCTCTGCCTATGGCTACTATCGTAACGAGGATATGCGTGGTAATAAGATCAGGGGCATTGACTTAGGAGAAAGGGCTACCGATGAGGTTAAGACCTACGGCTTCACCCTGGGCGGTCCGATCATCAAGAACAAACTCTTCTTCTTCGTCAACTACGAGAAGGAGCTTACCGCCAAGCAGGTGGTACAGTATCGTGCCCGAGAGGATAACGAAACGCCAGGCGCTTATATTTCGAGAACCAAAGCTTCCGACATGCAGCTTGTATCAGATTATCTGAAGAACAAGTTCGGCTACAACACCGGATCATGGACCGACTATCCCGCATCCGACTCAAACGAGAAGTTCATGGTGCGTCTCGACTGGAATATCACCGATGCTCATCATCTGGCCTTGCGTTATAACAAGACGAAGGTGGTTGACTGGCGTACATGTAATGCCAGCTCACACGATGTGGTGGCCAAGGCAACCAAGTTCAACGACAGTCGTATCGGTCCTAAGTCAATGGCGTTCGCCAATAGTCTTTACTATTTCCACAACGATGTGGAGTCGTTCTCTGCTGATCTGAACAGTCGTTTCGGTGAGAAGGCTTCTAACCAGTTGCTGTTTACCTACTCAGATCTCAACGACATGCGCGATACCAACTCCGATAACTTCCCGTTCATTGATATCTTGTACGGTAAGGACTCTTCCGGCAAACAGGTTTACGAGCCCTATATCAGTGCTGGTTACGAGCTGTTCAGTTATAACAACGTGGTGGATACGAAGACCACCAACCTGACTGATAACTTCACTTATTATGCAGGTGCCCATAAGCTCACAGCAGGTTTCCGTTTCGAGCATGTTGCCGCTAAGAACAACTATATGCGTAATGGTACGGGCTACTACCGCTTCAATAGCTTGGACGAGTTCTTGAACGGCGCAGCTCCTAATGCCATTGCCTTTACCTATGGCTTCAACGACGATCCGAGTCCTTCGAGCATGGTACGCTACAACCAGCTGGGAATCTATCTGCAGGACGAATGGGATATCCTTAAGAACCTGAAGCTTACCTATGGTGTACGTGCTGAGAACATCGCCTTTAACGAGGATGATATTGAGCGGAACACTGCTATCTACGACCTTGACTTCAATGGTGTTCGCATCGATACCGGTAAGTGGCCCGACACGTTCTGGCAGTTCTCACCCCGCGTGGGCTTCACTTGGGATGTATTTGGTGACAAGAGTCTGAAGATCCGTGGCGGATCAGGTCTGTTCCAAGGTCATTTCCCGTTGGTATATTTCACCAATATGCCTGGTAATGCTAACGTGTTCCAGCTGAACTACGTAGCAGGTTATAGCGATGGCAATAAGGCTTATGCCGATGGTCTGGGACGTGATCCTGTGTATGTGGAGAACAAGATCCAAGGACTGGCTGGTCGTCTGCTGGGTATGGAGGAGCTACGTGAGTACTTCGAGGTGCCCAAGACCAACGAGCGCCATGTAGCCGATCAGAATATTACGGGTGTGTCATCCGACTTCAAGATGCCGATGGTATGGAAGTCGAGCATTGCCGTAGATTATCAGTTGCCCGTATCTTTCCCCTTTACGGTAACGGGTGAGTTCATCTACAACCAGATGATCAATGCCGTGTATATGGATAATATCAACGTCAAGGATGATCATCCTGAGAATATGGCGCATTTCAATGGTGCTGACGACCGTGTGAAGTTTAGCAACAGCGATCTTTATTATACGGGAAAATACGCCGTCATGCTGAAGAATATCCATAAGGGCTATGGTTATACCGCCAGCATCCAGATGAACGCTGAACCCATCAAGAACCTGAAGCTGATGGCTGCCTACACCAAGACCGAGAGCAAAGAGGTGTCGGGTCTGCCGGGACAGAATGCTGTCTCTACTTGGACCAGTACAATCACCGTGGACGGACCTAACAGTACCCGTATGCACCGTTCCAACTATGTGACACCCGATCAGGTGATTGCCTCGCTCGACTATTTCATCCCCTATAGGGTGTTTGGTACAGACTGGGGTACTCGCATCAACGTGTTCTACAAGGCTTATTCCGCAAGTAATGGTAGTTACCTTTACACCTCCGATTTCAATGGTGATGGTGTGAATAACGACTTGATCTACATTCCTGCCAACGATGGCGAGATCCAGTTCAAGACTGAGGCTGACCGCATCGCTTTCTGGCGCTTCGTAGAACAGGATGACTATCTGAACAGTCATCGTGGAGAGTATGCAGAGGCTTATGCCGCCCGTGCTCCCTGGCTGCATCGATTCGATATCCGTATCGCTCAGGACTTCCAGGTAAAGGTGGGCGCTACAAAGCACAAGCTGCAGCTCACTGCCGACATCATCAACTTCGGTAATATGCTGAACTCCAAGTGGGGCATCCCCCAGAACGCTCAGATTTCCAACTATGGTAAAATCCTGAAGTACGAAGGTGTGGATGATTCCAACAAACCGGTCTTCTCGATGTATAAGGTAAATGGTGAGTATCCTACCAAGTCGTACGACACGAATATGAGCTACTCCAACTGTTGGAAGCTTCAGCTGGGTATAAAGTATTTCTTCAATTAATATAATGTGGAAGTATGATTATCGACTTTAAGAAACTGGAAGAGAATATCGTTCCTCACTTCAAGGGAGGTGAGGGACGGTATATCATGAAGCACTATACCGATGAGCATGTGAAGATCATGTATGGAAGATTGGAACCAGGCAGCTCCATCGGTCTGCACCGTCATGAACTGAATTCAGAGATTATGTACATCCTCTCGGGCGTGGCAACCTATGTGTACGAAGGTAAGGAAGAAGTGGTTCTGCCTGGTCAGGTACACTACAATCCCATGGGTAAGGAGCATACGCTGATGAACAAGGGCACCGAAGACCTGACATTCTTTGCAGTGGTTCCTGAGCATACCTCAGGTAATAAATAATCTTAAAATCTGTAGTTTGGATTAAACGAAAAGTTCATACAAAAGTCAAATGATTAAACTTCGGTTTTACAGATTATTATTAACTAAAAATTATATTTTATGAAGAGAGTTTTATTTATGCTGGCTGGTGTTCTGATGTTCACTGCAGTTTCAGCGCAAGAGAATGGTCAGAGAAGAGAACGTCGTCAGCGTGTAGACCGTACAGAACAGATGGTAAAGGACTTCAAACTGGATGCCCAGCAGGCTGAAAAGCTGAAGGCACTGAACGAGAAGTACAACGATTTGTTCGGCATGCGCGGCTTTGGTCGTGGTCAAGGCGGTCAGGGTGGTCAGATGCAGATGCCCAGTCGTGAGGAGATGGAGAAGATGATGAAGGAGCGTCAGGAGAAGATGGAAGTTTACAACACTGAGCTGAAGGAGATCCTGACAGCTGAGCAGTTCGAGGCTTACCAGAAGCAGCAGGAAGAAAGACGTAGAAATCGTCCGCAGTTTGGTGGCGGTGCTCCTGGTGGTGGCTTCCCAGGTGGTGGTGGCTTCCCCGGTGGCGGAGCTCCTGGCGGTGGCTTCTAATCGTAATAGGTAAAGATTGTATGAAAAAGGGATGGGCGAACCCCATCCCTTTGTTATTTTATTGGGAGTTAACTACTATGCAAAGACAAGTTCCTCCTTCTCCGGATGCTTACTGATATGAATGGTGCTGCCTTCTTGCAGGTCACCACCCAACAGCTTTTCGCACACCCCGTCTTCGATATAGTTCTGGATGGCTCGCTTCAGCGGTCGTGCACCAAACTGCACATCATAGCCCTTGGTAGCCACGAACTCCTTGGCCTCGTCGGTGATGTCGAGGTGGTAGCCGAGATCCTCCACACGTTTATACAGATCCTTCAGTTCCACTTCGATAATCCGCTTGATGGCTGTCAGATCGAGTTGGTCGAAGGTGATGATCTCATCCAATCGGTTCAGGAACTCAGGTGAGAACTGCTTGCTCAGACTCTTTTGGATGATGCTACGGGCGTATGCCTTGTCCTTTTCATCGATGGCCAGTCCTGTACCACCAGCATTGAAGCCCACACCACGTCCGAACTCCTTTAGCTGACGTGTTCCACTATTCGATGTCATGATAATCACCGTGTTGCGGAAATCAATCAACCGTCCGTTACCATCGGTCAGTCGTCCTTCATCCAGCACCTGCAGCAACATGTTGAACACGTTTCCGTGCGCCTTCTCAATCTCGTCGAGCAGTACGATGGAGTAGGGGTGACGACGAACACGCTCCGTGAGCTGACCACCTTCTTCATAGCCTACATATCCCGGAGGGGCACCAATCAGGCGAGAGGTGTTGAAACTCTCTGAGTACTCACTCATATCGATGCGGATCAGTGCCTCAGCACTGCCGAACATCTGCTCAGCCAACTTCTTCGCTAAGTAGGTTTTACCCACACCCGTAGGACCTAAGAACATAAACGCGCCGATGGGATGATTAGGCTCTTTCAAGCCAACGCGGTTGCGCTGGATGGCCTTCACCATCTTCTCGATGGCCGCATCCTGTGCGATCACAGCCGCTTTCAGCTCCTGCTCCAGGTTCTTTAGGCGAATACCCTCCGACTGCTCCATGCGCTGTACGGGAACACCTGTCATCATCGATACAACCTCGGCCACCTCTTTCTCGGTTATCACCTTGCGCTCTTCGCTATCGCCGTTTGTCCATTTCTCCTGCAGTACCAGCAAATTCTGCTCTAACTGCAGTTGTTTGTCGCGATAGCCAGCAGCCAATTCAAAGTCTTGTCCACGCACGGCCAGCTGTTTCTTCTCCTTGGTCTCAGCAATCTGCTTCTCCATTTCCGTAATCTCTGGTGGTACCGTAGCATGCTGCAGGTGGGTCCTTGAGCCCACCTCATCGAGTGCGTCGATAGCCTTATCAGGGAAGAATCGGTCGGTGATATATCTATCTGTCAGTTTGACACATGCCAAAATGGCATCGTCGGTATAGCTCACATGGTGATGCTGTTCGTATCTCTCCTTGATGTTATGCAGGATATGAATCGTTTCCTCAACGGTAGTCGGTTCCACGATAATCTTCTGGAAACGGCGCTCCAAGGCTCCGTCCTTCTCGATGGAGTTACGGTATTCATCCAACGTGGTAGCACCGATGCACTGTATCGTTCCACGCGCCAAGGCTGGCTTCAGGATATTCGCAGCATCCATGCTTCCAGGAGTTGATCCCGCACCAATCAGCGTATGTATCTCATCGATGAAGACAATGATATCCGGGTTGGCCTCAATCTCTTTGATCAAGGCACGGATACGCTCCTCAAACTGTCCACGGTATTTCGTACCCGCTACCACAGCCGTCATATCCAGGTTCACCACCCGTTTGTTGAACAGCATAGGTGAAGTGTGGCGCTGGGCGATCATCTGCGCCAGTCCTTCCACGATAGCACTCTTACCTACACCCGGCTCACCAATCAGGATCGGGTTGTTCTTCTTGCGACGACCTAAGATCTCAATCACGCGTTGGAGTTCACGTTCACGACCCACCACGGGATCGAGTTTTCCCTCGAGTGCCGCTTTGGTCAGATCCGTACTGAAGTTATCCAGCACAGGCGTTTTTCCATCGCCCTTACGAGTCTTCGTGGCAGTCTTGTTCTGCTGTCTGTTATCATTACTATTTCCATCAACGGGAGCATCGCCTTCCTCTTCATCTTCTTCTGGCAGTCCGATTCCGTTCATGGGGTGTATTGGCTCCTTCTTTTCTGAGAAGAAAGCCAGGGCATCATCATAGTCCATATTATTGAATTCTAAAACTACTTTTGCGCCATTGTCCACCTGGTCGTGCAGGATGGCCAACAGCAAATGGTGTACATCTACAGTTGTCAGGGCTTGAATGCGCGCCTCAAGCACAGCAAGCTTTAGTACATTGCTTGCTTTCTCGTTGAGAATCAGTTCCTGGGTGTTGATAGGATGGGTGTATTCCTCCTCGCGCACTTTCTGTTCGAGTTCCGTCTTCACCGACTGGAGGTTTATGTCTCGTGTGATGAAGTATTCCCTTACAGGTCCATGCTTGTCGCGCAGAATACCCAACAAGAGATGTTCCGGTCCTACAGATCTGCTGGCCAGACGTACTGCCTCCTCACGACTGAACGCGAGGATCTGAGAAACCTTTGGTGAAAACTGACTGGTCATGATCGTATTTCCTTATTAATTATATATGATATTCTGTTGCAAAATTAATGTTTTTATTCAAACGAACAAAAATTATGCCAAAAACTTTGTCATTCTGAAAACAGTTCTTTGATAACAAGGTCTTTATTGTTGACGAATGCCAACATGTCACGATAGATATAGCAATCATTGTAAGTGGTGGGTTGCAGTGTGCCATCTTCAACCACATAGATTGTTGCATCGGGGTAGGCAAGGATGACTGGCGAGTGGGTGGAGATGATAATCTGCGACCCTGCGCTGACTGCTTCTTTCATCCATACAAGAAAACGGAGCTGGTTAATGTAGGAGAGGGCAGCTTCAGGTTCGTCGAAGATATAGAGGCCCTTGTTCTTGAGTCGGTTGGTGAACAATGCCATGAAACTCTCGCCATGCGATTGCTCGTGCAGACTCACCCCGCCATAGCTATTCAGCATTCTGGTATCGTCTTCTGCAATCCTGTCCACTTCGGAGGCGACATTGTAAAAGCTTTCTGCACGGAAGAAGAAAGCGTTCCTGTAGCTCAAATCGACTCTCACGGCGCGTAGTTCCTCATAGAGGGAAGAGTGGGTTTCTTTTGTTCTGAAATTGAAATTCTTACTACCACCTTCAGCATTCAGTCCGAGAAGATTGGCAATGGCTTCCAACAAGGTTGACTTACCCGAACCGTTTTCCCCGACGATGTAAGTGACGCTTTTCGAAAACTCCAAGGTCTTGAGGTTGCGTACAATGGGGAGGTTGAACGGGTATCTGTCGGCTGCTGATGGAACATGCTCATTCCGTATAGCCTTCAGAAATATGTTTTGACCGTTGTTGTTCATTTGTTCTTTCTATTAGACGTCTCAATGTGGAGAAAAGTTATATCTTTAACTTTGTTTAAGGTACTCTAGTTCGGAAAATTGCAAATAAATTTGCATTTTCACTCACTTAATCGTACCTTTGCAGCCGATTTAATTAAATATTGTAAGTAAAAGGCTAGTTTTTATATCGATTATGTCAGATAATCAATCAATCGTAGGACACAAGATCAAAGGGATCAGAGAGTCTAAGAACCTCTCCATTGAGGAGATTTCAGAACGTAGTGGCTTGTCAGCCGAGCAGATTTTGTCTATTGAGAATGACGAGAACCTGCCATCGTTAGGTCCGCTGATCAAGATTGCCAGAGCATTGGGTGTTCGTTTAGGAACCTTCATGGATGATAATGATGCGTTAGGACCGGTGGTATGTCGTGCTGCCGATCGGGAGCGAAACAGTAGCATTAGCTTCTCTAACGGTGCTACCGATGCCCGTAAACATATGGAGTATCATCCTTTGGCACAGCAGAAAGCCGGTCGTCACATGGAACCGTTCGTTATTGACATCAATCCCGAGGACACCCCTAACTTCCAACTCTCTGAACACGAAGGTGAGGAGTTTATCTACGTGATGAATGGTGAGGTGGAGATTGTGTATGGAAAGGATACCTACACCCTGAAAGAGGGTGACAGCATCTTCTACGACTCCATCGTGAAGCACCATGTACATGGCGCACCTGGCAAGAGTGCGAAGATTCTCGCCGTTGTATATATACCCTTTTAATCGTTGACAGTTGATCGTTGACAGTTTATAGTTAAGATGGGAAATAATGTAAGATTAGATATGGCTGGCAGACCATTGCCAGATAGAACATACCCTGCAGAGACTGGTTCTGCTGGTTATACGCTTCATGAGAAGACCTTGGGTCAGTGGCTCGAGCATTGGGCAGAAACTACGCCCGATAAGGAATACATTGTGTATTCCGACCGTGACCTCCGCTTTACCTGGAGTAAGTTCAACGAGCGTGTGGACAATCTGGCCAAGGGTCTTATTGCCATTGGTGTAAAGCGTGGTTCCAACGTGGGTATATGGGCCACAAACGTGCCCGACTGGCTCACCTTCCTCTATGCCACCGCCAAGATTGGTGCCGTACTGGTAACGGTGAACACCAACTACAAGCAGAACGAGCTGGAGTATTTGTGTAAGGACTCCGATATGCATACCCTATGTATCACTGATGGTACATGGGACTGTAACTATGTGGACATGACCTACACGATGCTGCCGGAACTGAAGACCTGCGAACGCGGTCATCTGAACAGCGAACGCTTCCCTTATCTGAAGAACGTCGTATATATAGGTATGGAGAAGTACCGCGGTATGTTCAATACGGCCGAGCTCTTGCTGCTTGGTCAGAACGTCGAGGATGAGACACTGCTCGAGATGAAGAGTAAGGTGAGCTGTCATGATGTGTGTAACATGCAGTACACCAGTGGTACAACAGGCTTCCCTAAAGGTGTGATGCTCACACACTACGGTATTGCTAACGACGGCTACTTCACAGGTGAGAACATGGGCTTTACGGCCGATGACAAGCTATGTGTCTGCGTACCGCTGTTCCACTGCTTCGGTGTAGTGCTGGCCACCATGAACTGTCTGACACATGGCTGTACAGAGGTGATGGTGGAGAAGTTCGATCCTTTGGTGGTATTGGCCTCTATTCATAAAGAAAGGTGTACGGCGGTGTATGGCGTACCCACGATGTTCATTGCCGAGCTGAACCACCCGATGTTCGACATGTTCGACCTGACTTGTCTGCGCACAGGTATCATGGCCGGATCGCTCTGTCCTGTGGAACTGATGAAGCAGGTGAGCGAAAAGATGTATATGACCATTACGTCGGTATATGGTCTCACCGAGAGTTCTCCGGGTATGACGCAGACTTGTTTGAACGATACCTTCGAGCAGCGTTGTACCACCGTTGGTCGCGACTTCCCCTTCGTGGAGGTGAAAGTGCTGGATCCGGAAACAGGAAAGGAATGTCCTGTGGGTGTTCAGGGTGAGATGTGCTGTAAGGGCTTCAACGTGATGAAGGGCTATTATAAGAACCCTGAGGCAACGGCTGAGGTGATCGATGAGAACGGGTTCCTGCACTCAGGCGACTTAGGTATCAAGGACGAGCAGGGCTTCTATAAGATTACGGGACGTATCAAGGATATGATCATCCGTGGTGGTGAGAACATTTATCCGCGCGAGATCGAGGAATTCCTTTACCACATGCCAGGCATCCGTGACGTACAGGTGGCTGCCGTTCCTTCGAAGAAGTACGGTGAGGCCGTTGGGGCCTTCATCATTCTGGAAGAAGGTGTGAAGATGGAGCCCGAGGACGTACAGGAGTTCTGCCGCGGTAAGATTGCCCGTTATAAGATTCCCAAGTATGTGTTCTTTATTGATCAGTTCCCGCTGACGGGCTCAGGTAAGATCCAGAAGTTCAAGCTCAAGGAGATGAGTCTGCAGCTCTGTGAGAAACTGGGAATTGAAGTAATCTGATTCCATTCAATTAAAATATCAAAAAATACGTGTTTTTTGTGACAGCTTATTTGTGTATGTCACAAAAAATGCGTACTTTTGCTTTGTTTTAGAGGTCAAAAGCCGTTAGAGGGGCTTTAAATGGCCTTAAACGGCATTTTTAATCTTTTTAAGATTGATCAATGACAGGTTGAACCGATAAGAACAAAGAAAAGACTATAAAAAGAAATGGACGAGAATCAGACATTTGATGGTGGACAGACCATCGACAATGACAGAATTATCAAGATCAACATTGAGGAGGAAATGAAATCCTCCTATATCGACTATTCTATGTCGGTAATCGTTGCCCGTGCCCTTCCTGATGTAAGAGACGGATTCAAACCCGTACACCGCCGTATCCTCTATGGTATGGCCGGAATCGGTAACACGAGCGACAAACCCTATAAGAAATGTGCCCGCGTGGTAGGTGAGGTGCTGGGTAAGTACCACCCCCACGGCGACAGCTCAGTGTATGGCGCATTGGTACGTATGGCGCAAGACTGGAATATGCGCTACACGTTGGTTGACGGACAGGGAAACTTCGGTAGTGTTGACGGCGACTCTGCCGCTGCTATGCGATATACCGAGTGCCGTCTCTCCAAGATGGGTGAGCATATCATGGACGACTTGGAGAAGGACACTGTTGACATGGTGAACAACTTCGACGATTCACTGACAGAGCCGAGCGTAATGCCGACGAAGATTCCTAATCTGCTGGTGAACGGTGGTAACGGTATTGCTGTAGGTATGGCTACCAATATCCCGACTCATAACCTGGGCGAGGTGATTGATGGCTGCTGTGCCTATATCGACAATCCCGAGATTGATACCGAAGGCCTGATGCAGTATATCCAGGCTCCCGACTTCCCCACAGGTGCATATATCTACGGTCTGCAGGGCGTGAAAGATGCCTATGAGACGGGTAGGGGAAGAATCGTGATGCGCGCCAAGGCCGAAATCGAGAGTCATGAGGCACATGACAAGATCGTCATTACTGAGATTCCTTATGGTGTGAACAAAGCTCAGCTCATTGAGTATATAGCCGATTTGGTAAAGGAAGGTAAGCTCGAGGGTATCTCATATGCCAACGACGAGTCTGGTCGTCAGGGTATGCGTATCGTCATCGATGTGAAGAAGGATGCTAACGCCAACGTGATTCTGAATAAGCTGTTCAAAATGACGGCCTTGCAGAGTGCCTTCTCCGTGAACTGCATTGCTCTGGTGAAGGGACGTCCCCGTCTGCTTTCCCTGAAGGAATGCGTGAAATACTTCGTGGAGCACCGTCATGACGTGACCATCCGTCGTACCAAGTACGACCTGAAGAAAGCTCAGGAGCGTGCCCATATCCTCGAAGGACTGATTGTTGCAGTGAACAACATCGACGAGGTGGTGCATATCATCCGTAACTCATCCACACCGAGCGATGCCCAGCGTAACTTGGAGAAGCGTTTCGACCTGGATGAACTGCAGTCGAAAGCCATCGTGGACATGCGTCTGTCACAGCTCACTGGTCTGCGTGTAGATCAGCTCCACCAGGAGTTCGATGACTTGCAGAAGCTGATTGCCGACTTGCAGGAGATTCTTGACAATCCCGAGCGTTGCAAGCAGGTGATGAAGGATGAGCTGCAGGAAGTGAAAGAGAAATATGGTGATCCGCGCCGTACACAGATTGTACCTGACGAGCATGAGTTCAATGCAGAGGACTTCTACCCGAACGATCCAGTGGTGATCACGGTAAGTCATCTGGGCTACATCAAGCGTACTCCGCTGTCGGAGTTCCGCGAGCAGGCTCGTGGCGGTGTAGGTGCCAAGGGTGCCCGTACCCGTGATAATGACTTCACGGAGTATATCTACCCGGCTACCATGCACCAGACGATGCTCTTCTTCACCAAGAAGGGTCGTTGCTACTGGCTGAAGTGCTACGAGATTCCTGAAGGCGACCGCAATTCAAAGGGTCGCGCTATCCAGAATCTGCTGAATATCGACAGCGATGATTCTGTAAACAACTTCTTGAGGCTTCGCGGTAAAGGTCTTGAAGATCAAGAGTTTGTTAATAGTCATTATATTGTCTTCGCAACCAAGAACGGTATTGTGAAGAAGACCTGTCTGGAAGCTTATTCCCGTCCTCGTGCAAACGGTGTGAACGCCATCAATATCTTAGAGAATGACGAGGTGGTTGATGTTCGTCTCACCAACGGTAAGAACGAACTGATCATTGCCAACCGCAATGGTCGTGCCGTCCGCTTCAATGAGAATGCCGTCAGAACAATGGGTCGTGTGGCCACTGGTGTTCGTGGCATGCGCATCGACGAAGGCGATGATGCTGTGGTAGGCATGGTTGTGGTGAACAATCCTGAACTGGAGACCATCATGGTGGTGAGTGAAGAAGGCTACGGTAAGCGTTCACAGGTAGAAGACTACCGTGTGACGAACCGCGGTACCAAGGGTGTAAAGACCTTGAACATCACCGATAAGACCGGTCGTCTGGTGGCCATCAAGAATGTTACCGACGAGAACGATCTGATGATCATTAACAAGAGCGGTATCGTGATTCGTCTGGCCGTGGCCGACTGCCGCGTCATGGGACGTGCTACGCAGGGTGTACGACTGATCAACCTGACCAAGAAGAATGATGTCATTGCCAGTGTATGTAAGGTAATGAGTTCTGAGTTGGAAGCAGTGGTTGAACAGAAGAGTCGTGAGGAGTGGGCTCAGACATCAGAGGCCATCCGAAAGGATGTAACAGCTGAGTCGTCTACTGAGAATGAGAGTACTACTCCGATTGTCGATTTCGTTGATGATGAGACAGTTGAGGAACCCTAATCAGTAGATGACAGACGACGAATTAAACTTTTTTGAATTGTGTTAGTCAAAACAAGCGAATGAAATAGATTATTTAATTACCTTTTTAATAAACAAGCTTATGAAGAAAATGATCATGATGGCTGTTGCTTCCCTGGTGGTTGTTTCAGCCGGTGCACAGAACAAGGATTTCCAGAAGCAGATGAAAGCAGCAAGTGCTTATCAGGAAGCATTGGGAGTCTTGAACTCTAACTTGAGTGGCCTGTCTGCTGAGGACAAGGCGCTGGGCTATAACAGATTGGTTGATCTGGCTATGGACAAGTTCAACAAAGAGAACAACATCAAACTGACCAACCAGGTGACTCAAAAGAATGATCCCTTCGACAACGATGGTATGATTGAGGCTGCTGAGAATGCACTCAAGGCTGGTATCGAGTGTGATAAGTTCGACCAGATGCCCAATTCTAAGGGTAAGGTGGCTCCGAAGTTCCGCAAGAAGAATGCAGAGCGTCTGCTTGCAGCACGTAACCTGCTGCTCTCTGCTGGACAGGACCTGTATAACGAAAAGAAGTTTGATGCAGCACAGACAGCCTTCGGTCTGTTCGTTGACAGCCGTCAGGATCCGTTGTTCTCTGAGTCTGACTTCTCTGCCGAGACTTTTTACACGCAGATTGCTTACTTCGCAGCACTCGCTGCCTACAACAACCATGACTTCCCCGCAGCCAGCAACTATGCTGACCTCTGCAAGAACGATGCTGAATATGGCAACGAGGCTATGGACATCAAGGTGCTGAGTATGAAGGCACAGCTGAAGACCAAGGAAGACTCAGTGAAGTACATGAACGACCTGAAGGCTCTGCATGCACAGGAGCCGGAGAACGAGCGTTACTTCTCTCTGCTTACTGAGTACTACCAGAATACGCAGGACAATGCTGCTAAGAAGGCTCTGATTGAAGAGCAGGTGGCTAAGTATCCGAGCAAGATGTCATGGGCACTGAAGGGTGAGAGCGACATGAACGAATCAAAATGGAAGGAAGCTATTGATTCTTACAAGAAGGCTCTGGAACTTGACAACGACTTCCTCCAGGTGCGTTACAACCTCGCTCTTTGCGAGAACCAGCAGGCTATTTCCTTGCGAGAGGCAGCTGGTGGTAACATGACTCCCGAGGTGAAGCAGTATCTGCAGAACTCCATTGATAACCTGCTCATCATCAAGGAGAAGGATCCTAACCGTGAGATGGTGAACTGGGCCTACACGCTGTATCAGGCTTACTACCTGATCGGCGATGAGGCTAAGGCAAAGGAATTGGAATCACTTGTACAGTAATAAACCTTACAGGGGATCATATACCATGGTCCCCTGTTTTACTTGAATAGAATGAAGCGTATCGTTATCTTATCGCTTCTCTTGATAATACTGGTACCGTGCTTGAACGCTCAACGAAAGGAGATCGGTCAGGCACGTACTTTTATGAAGAGTGGTAAGAACTTTGACCGGGCGGAGAAGCTCATGCGCGACTTGCTGAAGGACAGTGCGAATCAGGAGAATGTGAAGATTCATAGCATTCTCTGTGATGCGCTCCGTAAACAGTATGAGGCAGGGAACATGAAGATGTACCTGAAGCAGAAAGTGGATACGGCGCAGCTGTTCCATCTGACAAGGACGATGTTCATGGACTTCGAGACGCTGGATTCATTGGATGCGCGACCCAACAAGAAAGGGGAGGTGAAGCCCCGGTATCGTGACAAGAACGCACAGTTTCTGAACACCTACCGCATGAACCTGTTTAACGGTGGAGTGTTCTTCATCAGGAAACAGGATTATCTTACAGCGTATAAGATGTTCGACATGTACATCGACTGTGCCCGACAACCGTTGTTTACCTCATATAGTTATCCTAACAGTCCTGAGGCAGCCTACTGGACGGTTTTCTGCGGTTATAAGATGCAAGATGCCGACTTGGCTTTGAAGTATGCCGACATGGCGCTGGAAGATACAGCCCATCTGGAGTTCACGTATGAGTATCTGGCAGAGATATACAAAAAGCAAGATGACAGAGAACGGTATGTGCAGGCGTTACGCGATGGATTCTTCCGCTATAAGGATAACAAGTATTTCTTCACATACCTGATAGACCATTACAATGCCGTTCAGCAGTCTGACTCTGCCATGCACATCGTCGATGCTGCGCTCGAACATGATGCCAACAGCGAATTGTTCCTCTTTGCCAAGAGTAATCTGCTGTTGAACACAGGTAAGTATGACGAGTGTATAGCGTTGTGCGACACGATGATTGCGCGTAATGACTCACTGGCCGATTTCTATTACAATGCCGGTGTGGCTTACATGAACCAGGCTTTCATTATCCAGCGCGATCAGAAGATGAACGCCAAGACGCGCAAGAAGGTGAGTGAGAAATACAACAAGGCAAAGAACTATATAGAACGCTACCGATTATTGGCGCCCGACCAGAAAGACAAGTGGGCGGCAGCGTTGTATAATATCTATCTGCAGCTGAACATGGGTAAGCAGTTTGAGGAGATTGACAAACTGCTGCGCTAATCTTCTTACCTCTCACTTCTCACCTCTCACCTCTCACTTCTCACCTCTTGATATCCTACCAGCTTGTCGGTACGGTCGCCCTGTCCCTTGAAATACACCAACATCTGGTAGCTATTTTCCGTCTGGTAGAAATCACCCTCAGTGGGCATGGTTCTCAACGTTCCATCAGGGCGCATCAGCAGGTACTGGTACGAGTAGTATCCCAATTTCTGCATCAGTACCGCCTCATAGCATTTCGTTTCCTCATTATACGACATCTTGTATTCGGGCAGGAAACGGTCGTTTGTCCAAGCATTGTTGATATATACATCCCCTGCAACAGGTGTTGGACACGCAAGGGTGTAGTGCACCATGACATAGTCGGATAGGGTATGGATATCCACGTTGTCGCTGTTGCGGATCAGGAACGCACCGTTAGCATCCTCATCATACACATAGTTGTTCCGTGGCTCGTCCAGGAAAGGATACGCATGGAAATGCTGTCCGTCCCATTCTATACGGTCGATACCCATCGTGGGATGGTCCACATCAAGAACCTCGAATTTACGGTATTCATTACCGGCGGGAAAGATCAGATCGCGACAGTGCAGCCATTGCAATCCGTTGTTCATGACATACTGCGGCTGCGCATTGATCTTGGCATTGTCCCACCGTCTGTTCTGCATCACCACCGTCTTGATCTGTTCCTGCGGCACCACCACGGTCTGGTTACTGTAGTTCAACGTGGCTGCCACCTGTTGGTGGGCGTTATTGATATCTATGTCGGTGTTGGAACTCACCGTCATCTGCACGCCCATCAGAGGTTCCAATACCATGAAGCAGGCAGTGAACATCGGCTCATTGTCGTTGTTCTCGTCCATCACCGTCAGCTTATAGTTCCCGCTCATCTTGATGCGACAGCGGTCGTTGGGAATACGTAATGCGTAGTGGGTGTAGAGGATATTGGTGTTCAGCGACTCCTGATAATCGTCTATCGTGTTCCCCTCCGTAAACCCACTGATATAGTCGTTGGGAAACAGTTCCTCCGATACGGTCCAGTCGGCCTCGCAGTGCTCAATCTTATAGGTATATCGGTGGTACTCATGAGTAAGATCGTCAAAGTCAATGCATATCGGCTCACTACCGTTCAGCTGAACGATAGGCAGCGCCATCCAGCGGTCGCCTGCCATTACCTGCAGCGAGGCGATCCTGTTACTGAGTATCTCGTTGCGCTGACCGCTCACGGTTGTTACGAGGATGAGCAGCAAGCATCCTAATGCGAGTCTCTTCATGTATTCCTCCAGATATGCTTTATCGATTGTTATTACCATTTGAGCGCAAAGATATGAATATAAAATGATGTTCGCAAATTTACAACACTTTTTTTCTTTCGTGTGCCTAAATCTGCTAAACTGTATGTCTAAAAACTGAACACGGATCTTTCGAATCACACGGATTTATTCTGCTCAATAGCATATTATCCGTTGTATCTGCGTTAAAGTGTTCGTTATCTTCCTGGATTGTCCGCGGTGATCTCTAAGTATAAGAAAATCAACAACTTAGAATGCTGTCTCTAATACCTGTGGTTTTGCCTTCTAAAACCTATGTTTTTGGAGCCTAAAACCATAGGTATTGGAGCCTAAAACCATAGGTTTTGGAAAATGCTTCCAAAACTCATTGTTCCAGAACAATAAAAACGAAAGAATTCATAGCCTTTTTTCTGCGAAATTAGCGAGATCTGCATGAATAAAAACTGAACACGGATCTTGCGGATCTTACGGATTTTTAGTTTAGACATAAGAACGTTTTTAGACATAATAACATAAGAACACAAAGGCTATTTCAGTTCCCCACCCCTCGTAGGGGCGAGGTCCTGGCAAGGGGGGCAGGGTGGAGTAGAAAACCAACACCCATTCTAAGGAATTCAGGAATCAAGGATAGAGCATAAGCGGTCATTTCATGCCATTCCCCATGAAAATCCTTCCAGATTTCTTGCTAATTCCATAATCAATTTGTATCTTTGCACACAGAAGCGTGCGATGTTGCTTACGCTCGGCATTGATACTAGCATCATTGCCCTCGCTTAACCGCAACATTGTCATCGACTAATTTATTGTTAAACTATTATTTCTCATGCTATGAGTAAATACATCAATCCGTTTACTGATGTCGGATTCAAAAAAATCTTTGGGCAGGAGATCAACAAGGACCTGCTGATAGACTTCCTGAACAGCTTGCTGAAAGGGGAGAGAGTGATTAACAAGGTGACGTTCCTGGATAAGGAGCAGTTAGGTGAGTTCAAGGACGACCGCTCGCTGATATACGACGTGTACTGCGAGACTGACAGTGGCGAGAAGATCATCGTGGAGATGCAGAACAAGTCGCAGCCCTACTTCAAGAGCCGTTCGATCTACTACGCAGCGCAGTCGGTTGCAAGACAGGGTGAGAGGGGCAGTTTGTGGAACTTCGACGTGAAGGCGGTGTACTGTATCTCGTTCCTGAGTTTTCAGCAGGAGGGTATATCTGAGAAGTTCAGAACGGATATTGCGCTATTGGACATGCAGACGAAACAGCCGTTTAGTGACAAGATACGTCTGATCTACCTTCAGTTGCCGCTGTTCACAAAGGAGGTGTCGGAATGTGAGAATCAGTTTGAACGCTGGATATACGTACTTAAGAATATGGAGAAGCTGAACAGATATCCTTTTGAGATCAAGGACAAGGTCTTCAAGAAGCTGATTGAGACCTGTGATGTTGCCTCATGGACCCGTGAGGAGCGCATCAAGTATGACCGTGCCCTGAAGCATTTCCGCGATACCATTGCTGTGATGGAAGGCCAGAAGCAGGAAGGAATCAAGGAAGGACGTGCAGAAGGAATCAAGGAAGGAAAGGAGCAAGGTCGTAAAGAGGAGCGGATGGCCATAGCTCAAAACATGAAAGCGAAGGGAATAGATGCCAGTCTAATTTCAGAAACTACAGGCTTATCCACGGAAGAGATTAACAACCTATAAATGAGAGAGAGGAGCAATCCTCTCTCTTTGTTTATTATAGGGAAGTCTACAATTCATTATCTATTTATTGTTTGATTTTGGTTAGATTCTGTTTAATTTGCCTTTCCCCATGGCGGCGACCGTTGGTTCTGCCCGCTTGCGGGCATCCATACTTCGGTCGCCTGCGGAGAACTAACGGTCGGCGCCATGGCGGAAGCCAAATAAATGTTACCTTGTGGTTTTTCCTGAAATCCCAGGTTCCTTAGACTTTATAAACCACATGGACGAGACAGTTGAACCCGTTTCGTTCTTTTTATCCGTTGTATCTGAGTTATCCGTGTTCAGAATTCCTTTAGTCACCTTCGGCGAGAAATCCCACAAAATCGATTTAGAATCCAACATCTGTTCTAAGGAATTCAGGAATCAAGGATAGGGCATAAGTGGTCATTTCATGCCCTTCTAATGAAATTCCGTTTGTTTTTCTTGCTAATTCCATAAATAATCTTTATCTTTGACTTCGTCGAAGATACTTTCGCTCTGAAACAAAAATAAATCCATATTTATTTTGTATTTCCCTCGCTTAATCGTATCTTTGCACTTGCATTGCCATAATGCTTTGGTGAAAGCGGCAGTGCGACTTTTGTGGGTAAATAATCATAGCGTTAGTGCTATATTCGGTAATGTTCCTGAACCTTGCAACTTCAATAGACATTTACGAAACGAATAAGTGCCAGCGTCTACGCGATAGCGTGGACTGGTCTTATCTTCGTAAATGGGTTTTGCAAGGACCTTGGAACATTGATAAGCGCCAATCTGCGCTTTTTTATGTCCTGAGGTCCTATTTTTATGAACCCATTGCAGATCCGAATTAGATAGACCTTTCGCTCCTAATATTGCGTAGATATGGTAGATATACCTATTTCTTCCCATTTCTTCACTAATAGGGATGGAAATACACTGATGAAAGAGTTTGAGGGGATTCTGACATATAACCCTCAAGTGAAGAACCTAGATGCCGTTGTAGGATTCCTTCGTGCATCGGGCTATTTTGCCCTTCGCCCTTTCCTTGATAATATCGACAAAGTGCGTGTTCTTATTGGAATCGATGTGGACAAGTACATCGCAAGAGCTAACCAAAAAGGCGAACTGTTCTTTGGCGCAGAAAATGAAGTGAAAGAAGACTGTCTACGTATGCTTAAGGCAGATATCGAGCAGTCACACTACACCAAACAGGTGGAGGACGGCATGCTACAAATGGTAGAAGACCTTATTGACGGAAAACTTGAACTGCGTGCCCATCCATCAAAGAAGATACATGCAAAGCTTTATATTCTCTATCCAGACAATTATAACCCACACACATTCGGTGCAGCAATCACAGGAAGCAGCAACCTGAGTGGAAACGGTCTGGGTATTGGCGAAGATCGACAATATGAATTCAATGTAAAACTGACGCAACCCGATGATGTGGCCTTTGCCAAACATGAATTTGAACTGCTTTGGGAAGAGGCCAAGGGTGTTCCTATTAGTGCAGAAGACTATAAGGAAACACTCGACAAGACTTATCTGAAAGGTGATGTTACGCCCTATGAACTCTACATCAAAATGCTCATGGAGTATTTCAGCGAGCGAGTGCTGGCTGTTGATAATGACGACCCCTTCGACATGCCTGAAGGTTATACTAAGTTTGACTATCAGGCAGACGCCGTAGTGGAAGGTTATCAGAAACTGATACGTTATGATGGATTCTTCTTGGCAGATGTGGTAGGTCTTGGAAAAACGGTTGTCGCAACGATGATAGCCAAGAAGTTCTTGATTGAGAACGGTCCTGAGCATACTAAGATTCTGGTGGTTTATCCTCCAGCCGTAGAACAGAACTGGAAGACTACATTCCACGATTTCGGCATCGATAAATATGCCTGTTTCGTGAGCAACGGCAGTCTGAGCAAAGTGCTTGACGAAGACGACTATAACTATTGGAATGCCGAGGAATACGATTTGGTACTGGTAGACGAAGCCCACAAATTCCGCAGCCACACCACAGGCGCTTTCCAACAGTTGCAGGAAATCTGTAAGATGCCGCGACTAGAAACGGGCTATATCCCCGGTTATAAAAAGAAAGTTATGCTTATCTCGGCAACGCCGATGAACAATACGCCTGTTGACATCTACAATCAGATTCTGATGTTTCAGGATCCCCGCCATTGCACCATCGACGGAGTGCCTAACCTGACGGCGTTCTTCTCGCCATTGAATGTTGAATTCAAGAAACTCCGAAAGCAGGAGATCTTTGATGCCAAGGAATTCAAGAAACTGGCAGAGCGAGTGCGTGACAGAGTGATAAAGCCCATCACTGTGCGTCGTACCCGTACTGACATCGAGAGCATCCCCCGCTACAATAAAGATGTGAAAGGTTTCCCGAAGGTGGCAAAACCCATTAAGAAGGAATATGAGTTGAACGACCATCTGGCCGACCTCTTTGAACAGGCTATGCACGTTCTCGATGAACGTCTCACTTATGCACGCTATCAGGCCATTGCCTATCTGAAACCCGAGGTCTCAAATGGACTCTACGACAATGCCGAAGTTATTAGCCGCAGTTTGGCAGGTATTCGCAAGAACGGACTGGTGAAGCGACTGGAGAGCAGTTTCTATGCTTTCAAGATTTCTGTGGATAATTTCCGTCAGGCCAATCAGAATATGCTATCCATGTGGGATAACGACCGCATCTTTATTACTCCCGACATGGATATCAATCTGCTCTATGCTCAGGGGTATACTGATGATGAGATTGAAGAGAAAATGAACGAGAAGGCCGAAATCAATCCCAAGAACGCCGTTTTCAAGCGTGATGATTTCAAGCCTGAATACCATGAGATGTTGCTTCAAGACCAGAAGCAACTCGATGAGATGTGGTTACAGTGGGAATACATCAGCGATGATGACGACTCAAAATTCGCCAAGTTTGAAGATCTGTTGAAACATGAACTTTTCAAGAAAGACCGTAACCCTGGCGGAAAGATTGTTGTTTTCTCTGAGGCGGTAGATACTGTTGAATATCTGGCCAAGCGTATTGGCAGGGATGATGTGCTTGTGATTTCTGCCAAGAATCGCAGCAAACTTTTCAAGACCATCCGTGAGAACTTTGATGCCAACTGGAAACAGCAGAAAAACGACTACAACATCATCCTCACATCTGATGTGTTGGCTGAAGGTGTGAACCTTCATCGCTCTAATATCATCATCAACTACGACACACCGTGGAACTCTACCCGTCTGATGCAGCGTATAGGACGTGTAAATCGTATCGGTTCCACTTCTGACACCATATACAACTATGTGTTCTATCCTTCTCGCCAGGGAAACAAGCAAATCAAGCTCAACCAAATCGCGTTGAGTAAGATTCAAACATTCCATACTACATTTGGTGAGGATAACCAAATTTATTCTACACAGGAAATTGTTGACCGCGATCTCGACAAGCTCTTCCATGAAGGAATAAAGCAGGAGCAGGAAGATCGCAACCTAGAATTGCCGTTCTACGAAGAACTGCGTTCGCTCTATCAGCAGAACCGTAAGGAATACAAACGCATTGAACGTCTTTCCTTGCGTAGTAGAACAGGTAGGGAATCGAGAAGCGTTGATGGTGTCACCCTTTCAGGAGATAGCTTAGTTTTCCTTAAGACCAATTTCCGCAAGATGTTTTATATGGTGAACGACGAGCAGACACGTGAGATATCGGTGCTCGATGCCCTCAACTATTTCAAAGCATCTCCTGAAGAGCAGCGTGTGAAACGTTTAGAGCAACACCACGAGCATGTGGAGAAGGCACTAAAGACATTCAGAAAGACAAAAGAAGAAGAAATCCATGACGAAGAGTCAAATCAAAACCAACGCAGCAATTTGGGTGCTCAGGTCACTACAGCTGTCAGTCTGCTAAACTCCATGCTCCCTCATATTGACGATGGCGACACCCGTCTGAAGGTAATACAACTGAAGGAACTGGCCGAACGAGGTACCATAACCAACATAGCCAAGCGACTACAGCGCATCCAGAAAGATTTACAGCGACAAGGTGGCAGCAAGGCCAAGATGACTTTCGACGATGCTCTTAAGGAAGTGCTTGACATGGCCAACAAATACAACGCCTATTACCGCGAAACCCAGAAAGCCGAGGAAGAAACTGATGCTACCATCATTCTTTCAGAGAGTTTTCAAAAATAAACTAATAGAATCGTCAAACCGTATATATCATGGTGAACTATAAGGAAATCATCGAGTCACGTTACAACCGCCAGAACTGGCAACTGTTACTTCACGATATCTTTGGCAACAAAGTTAAGTTCTGGGTAACTCCGTCGGAAGTTTCAACGAGCAGTCCTTTTGCCCACAAGGCGTTGTGGTTGGGTACAATCACGCTCAGTGACAACCAGACCATAGCCGTCTATGAAGTGGAATTGGCCGAGAGTGTTGACATCGAGCGTAACCGCCGTGGCATCCGCGACATGCTACTCACCGCATGGCGTAATAATGGCAACGCAGGAGCCTTCATGTTCTGCTATCGCAAGAATGAGAGTGTGCTACGTTTCTCATATGTCAGCGAGGCTTGGACGTTTACCGATGATGGAACTTATCAGAAAGAGTCTACCGATACCAAACGCTTCACCTATCTGTTGGGCGAAGGACATCGCAGCCGTACAGCCATTCAGCAGTTCGAGAAACTCCGCGATAGCGACCTCTCCCTGAAAGACCTTACCAAAGCCTTCTCAGTGGAGGCAGTGAGTGATATGTTCTTCCGTGGCTATAAGCAGCAGTACGAAGACATTATTTTCTACGTCACAGGCAAGCGTATGGTGAAAGTCAGCAACAAATGGGAGGAACGTCAGGAAGGTTCCCCCAATACCTTCATCATGCAACAGTTCTCCATATTCGATAATCCCGAGAAAGCCATCCGCGACTATGTGAAAAAACTAATGGGTCGTCTTGTCTTCCTGCAATATCTTCAGAAAAAGGGATGGCTGGGTGTTCCTGTCAACGCGGAATGGGGTGCGGGTGATGCAGAATTTGTTCAGCATCTTTTCGAGAACTCTACCGACAAAGATCACTTCGTTGACAATGTGCTTGAAGCGCTCTTTGATGACCTTAACTCCGAACGTGCCAATGATCTAGTATCTTCTGCTGTTGGTCGCAACATCAGAGTACCGTATCTTAATGGAGGTCTTTTTGAGAGAGAGGCAACAGACGAGACGGAGTTTCCGCTTCCTGGCAATTATATGAAGAGTCTGCTCGATTTCTTCAGTAGCTATAACTTCACCATCGACGAGAACGATCCCGATGATGCAGAGGTGGGCGTAGACCCTGAAATGCTCGGTCGTATCTTTGAGAATCTTCTGGAAGACAATAAGGACAAAGGTGCATTCTATACACCGAAAGAAATCGTTACCTACATGTGTCGCGAAAGCCTTATTGCCTATCTTCAAACCGATGTTGAAGACGAGGCTACAAAAGAGGCAATCCGTCAATTTGTAACAACACATGATAGTAGCGTTTTAGGCAATATAACAGATGATATCGACCAAAGGTTGAAAGACGTTAAGATATGCGATCCAGCCATTGGCTCAGGTGCATTCCCCATGGGCTTGCTCAAAGAACTCTTCCTTTGCCGGACCGCTATTGAAGGATTCGAGCAGAGCAAGTCTGCAGAAATCAAGAAGCACATTATCCAGAACAACATCTATGGTGTGGATATTGAGCGTGGTGCTGTGGACATTGCACGCCTTCGCTTCTGGCTCTCACTCATTGTTGATGAGGAAACGCCTCATGCTTTGCCAAACCTTGACTTCAAGATTATGCAAGGCAACTCTCTAATAGAACAATATAAAGGTGTTGACCTATCTACGATGACGGAGAAAAAAGCCGATTCTTCAGGCATGCTCTCTATCTTCGATGATATGCTTGACGTTTATCGAAAGCAATTGCGCGACAAGTTGGAAGAGTATTATGAATGTGCCGACCATCGCCAAAAACCAAGATTGCGTACAGAAATCTCTAAGATTGTTAAACAGGAACTTGCAGAACAAAGCATCAATGTTGATTTCTCAGGCATAGACCTTGCCGGAAACAACCAATTCTTCCTTTGGCATACATGGTTCAATGATGTATTCTCCAAAGGAGGATTTGATATTGTAATTGGAAATCCGCCTTATATAAGTACAGCTACACAGATTGCAAATCCAATTCTTTCGGATCAACGTAATAAAATAACTGCATCGAAGAGTTATAAGACGCTCTATTCAAAATGGGATATATACGTTCCCTTTATGGAACGAAGTATGTGTTTATTAGCGAACAATGGAGTATTCACGATGATTGTTCCTTATCCATTGACAAATCAAATATACGCAAAGAAGATTCGTGAATATATAGTAAATGAATACAATTTGTTTGAATTCGTTGACTTAAATGGTACAAAGATTTTTGACAATGCAACTGTAAGTTCATGTATACCATTTGTAAGAAGAGCTAATATGACAGAGATTACAATTATTTCACATATATATGATAATAGGATTATAAATAAAGATTTTAAGAAAAGAAAGAAAGAATTAGTACCAGATCAAAAATCTTTTATATGGTATGTGGATAAAGAATCCAGAAATACCAACAGATTTGCTAATATGCATGTACTAGGTGATTATTGTTATGTGAGCAAAGGTATGGTTTTGTATTCAGAGGAAGGACTCTTCACAAACAAAGATTTAATAAGTGAAACACCAGACATCATACATTGTAGAAAATACATTGAAGCTAAGGATATTGAGAGCTACGAAATACAAAGAATAAGATATATAGAATATGATACCGATAGGGTTCCTGAGAAGGTGAGTAGACCGACATTCCGTGAATTGTACAATGTTCCAAAATTAATAACAAACTGTCTTGGAGAATTAAAGGTAACTGTAGATATTGAAGACCATTATATCTGTCAACAAGGATTAAGAATAGCTGTTCTTTGGAAAGACATAAAGAACGTCGATAACAAAAGTATAACCACAAGTATAAAAAAGTATTCTTCACTCAGTAGGACAGAAATGGAAGAATTGTCTTCATCGATTAATCTCAAATATATCTTGGGTATTATGGCATCTAAATTAGGGAGAGAGTTACTAACTCTTCAAAGGGCAGGTGATTATCATATTGTACCTGAACATATTCGTAACATCCCAATAGCTCAAGCTACAAAAGAAGAACAAAAAGCAATTATTCAATTGGTTGATGTTGTGCTTGCAAAGAAAAGAGAAACGCCATTAGCTGATACATCTGCTTTGGAATCCGAAATCGATCGCCTCGTGTATCAACTGTATGGTTTGACATACGATGAAGTGTTGATCATAGACCCCAATCCACCATTCTCTCAAGAAGAGTACGATAATGCAGAAAAAGAATAGTCATACCTCTACTTTGTTTCATTATACGAATAAGCAAAGTGTTATACTCTCTATACTAAAAGAGGGTATTAAGTTTGGCTTTTGCAAGGAGATTCTGTCTGACAAACATTGTGTGGGGATACCCATGATTTCTTTTTGTGATATTCCGATAGGTAATAGTGCCGAACACTCCCACAAATATGGAAGATACGCCATAGGTCTATCAAAAGAATACATTCTAAACAATTATTCAGAAGGAATAGGACCAGTTAACTACTACACGTCAGAACATTTTATTGATGCAGCTTTCAAACTTTTAGAAGAAGAAAAGGCATATAGAGATGTTTTAGAAAAAATGTCAGAAGGGAAAAAGAAGGATTCCTCGATGACTATCAATGGTATGTATTACGAAGGTTTTCCTCTGAGTAAATCAGAAATACCATTTGCACTCAATGCGTTTCTCAAAAGTGATAATTATCACCGCGCAGCAACACGTGCAATAGGTTTGATGAAACGTTACCAGTCAGAATATAAGGGAAAAATGCAAGTCAATTACGACGAATGCGAATGGAGGATGGTTATCCCTGAATATGCAGATATTGCGGAAAACAAAAAGTGCCGTTGGTTCTGGACAGAAGAGGAGTATGATAGATGGAGAAAAACCTCACCAAACAAGTTTCTTGATAATATGACATTATCCTTTACTCCGTCTGATATAAACTATCTTATTGTTCCAACTAACAAACAAATTCCAAGTATAATAAAAGCTCTCTCTCATTTGAAAGAAGTATGCGGTAATCCTATTTCAACGGAAGAACGCTCTCAACTCTATTCAAGGGTGATTAGTTTTGAACAAATTAAGAGTGATTTTTAAGATAGAATATCATCATCCCCCTAAAGCATAGAAATGACAAAAATAATCAAACCTCATTGTGGATTCAAAAAGATTCCATATATTTGCAGCAGATAACTAAATGAGGAGGATTCTGTATGTATGACGATTATGATGATATAGATGACTATCTGGATGATCTGGATGATGATCTAGAAGATGATTATATGGATGATGACTTCGACTTCGAAGAGGAGACGATCGAAGATAATTATCAGATGCAGGTGGATGAGATCGATGAGTACTGGGATCGTGAGAATGAGTATATCATCAATAGTGGCATCTATACAGAGGAGGAGGTTCAGCAGATCCTGGAGGACCATAACAGCACCCGCGAGGAAAAGAAGGCGGAGGCGAGGGAAATATATGAGATGGAGAAAGAACGTTTGGCTTGGGACAAGGAGGAGGCTGAGAATGAACGTAGGATGAGACGGGAAGAGCGGGAATATGAGCGTGAGCAGGAACGGGAGGAAAGAGCGTACGAGCAAAGACTAAGAATACAGGCTGAGGATGATGCTTCGAACGATTATATCTCCAATCAACTTCGAAGAAAGCCTAGCTTTGTCCGCCGTGCCTTCACCTGGGCTGCCGCCTATCATTTCTTGAAGAAACTAATACGATAATTTGACAAAAGAACAGGTTTTAGACATAAGAACATAAGAAGAGACATGATACACTCTTATTCCTCCGCTATATCAGTGTAATTATATGATTTCCAGTCAAATCGGGGCGGAGGAATTTAATGGTGTTATGAGTGGAACATAGATTATCTTTGATTTCGGAGGGTCGTGAATTGCTCCGCCAACAACCTGTTGATCATAAGTCAATTAGGCGTATTAGCGGAGCATTCTTTTATTTACATCTTTCACACCTTTACAACGTCTGTTTACTTCGAAAACTTATAAGCCTTATAACGCCTCTCAACTAGGCTAGTTACGATAGGTTAGAAGGCTGATAAGTAGGTCTAACTAGGCTTGTTGGGAACTCTAACTAGGCTTGTAGGAGTTATTACGAAGACAAGTGGGGGATAATTAGAAATGATTATTTTATTTGTTTCCTTCTCACTTAATCAGATTTTTTGTACCTTTGTAGCACAAAATCCAGTGCTCCGGTCTGCCGCTGGTGCCTCCATGGCACGAGAGGAAAGTCCGGGCAGCACAGGGCGCCCCACTTCTGAAAGTAGAAGCTATTGGTGACAGTAGGTGTAGGCAGAAGAAAATAACCGCCGTAAGGTAAGGGTGAGAAGGTGGTGTAAGAGACCACCAGCCGTTGGGTGATCAGCGGGCTGTGCCAGCTGGGGGCTGCAAGTTCATGTAAACCGTTGACTGAGGGTTGCCCGCCCGAGTTCAGCGCTTCGGTGACTGATGCAACGGAGGGTAGAATGCTAGAGACGCATGGTGACGTGCGTAGTAGATAAATGGCAGACACAGACGTTCGTCTGGACAGAACCCGGCTTATAGGGGCACTGGATTTTTAATTCCAAAAGTCGCTTTTGGAATTAAAAAGTTCAAAAGCGACTACGTCGCGTTCAAAGTTGACTTCGTCGACTTTCGTCACGACTCGGCCAAACGTGCAAGCACGATGGCGCTCGCTGTTCCAATAGTTCATAGTTCATAGTTCAAAGTTGTTTAAGAGGCTGTATCAATTCCTGAAGGTGGATATCTGGCAGGTGCAACGCGAGGATATCTCACCGGTAAGATACCTTTTTTATGAAGTCATCAAGAAGGTATTGCTGGCGGTGGAGTATTTCACCACCAAGAGGATGGTGGATTCAGCGGCCGCACTTACTTATTCTACACTGCTGGCCATCGTTCCCATCATGGCGGTGGTGTTTGCCATTGCCCGCGGCTTCGGCTATAACAAATATATCGAGACCTGGTTCCGTGAGGCCCTTTCCTCGCAACCGCAGGTGGCTGAAGCCATCATCGGCTTTGTCAATTCCTACCTGGTACACACCAAGAGCGGTATCTTCTTGGGAATCGGTCTGCTGTTCATGCTATGGACGGTCATCATGCTGATCAGTAACATCGAGAAGGCATTCAATGATATCTGGCAGGTGAGTACGCCCCGCAGCATCTTCCGTACCATAACCGACTATATGGCGATGTTCCTGTTGGCGCCGATCATCATCGTGGTAACTTCAGGTATTTCCATCATGATGGCCACCTTTGCCAACGGTATTGGCGAAACACTCATCGTAGGTCCTACCTTACGCTTCTTCCTTCGCTTATTACCTTATATTATTATGTCGGGCGTGTTCATTGCACTGTATGTGTTCATGCCCAATACGAAGGTGAACATCAAGAGTGCGATTATTCCAGGAATCCTGGCCGGTGTGGCTATGCAAGGACTGCAGCTGGTGTATATCCATTCGCAGATCTGGGTGACGGGCTACAACGCCATCTACGGTTCGTTTGCCGCCTTACCCTTGTTCATGCTCTGGGTACAGATATCCTGGACCATCTGTCTGTTTGGTGCCGAACTGGCCTATACCAACCAGAACCTGGAGAAGTTCGCCTTCAGAGCCAGTACCGATGATCTGAGTCATCGTTACCGCTTGCTGCTCAGTGCCTACCTGATGACACTGATCTGTCGTAGGTTCGAAGAAGGGAAGAAACCCTATACGGCCTTGGAACTGAAGCTGGAAACGAATATCCCCATCCGTATTACCCATGATTTGCTGGAGAACCTTACTCGTGTTCATCTGTTATCGGAAATGACGAACGACGAGAAGGGAACCGAGGCGGTGTATCAGCCCGCAGAGTCAACAGCCCGTTTAAGTGTGGGTATGATGATCGACCGTCTGGAGGCTGATGGGAAATGGAAGCTCATGCCCGACCTTCAGTTGTTTAAGTCGGAAGAGCTCATGAAGGCTATCCGTCAGCGTAAGGATTATCTGCAAAAACAAAGGGATATCCTGTTCAAGGATATCCCCAGCGTAAACGACTTACTGTAATCGTTTATAGTTTCCCATTCAATCTGTTCTTGATCTTATCCACATAAGCATCGATCACGGCTACGGCGGTGATGTTCACCACGTCACGTACCGAAGAACCGAAGTCGGTGAAGTGAATAGGCTTGTTCAGTCCCATCTGGATCGGACCGATAATCTCCACGTCAGCATCCAAGGCCTGGAGCATCTTGTAGGATGAACGGGCACTGGTGAGGTTCGGGAAGATCAAGGTATTCACATCCATGCCCTTCAGACGGGTGAACGGATAGAGGTTGTCGCGCAGCTCCTTATCGAGTGCGAAGCCCAGCTGAATCTCACCGTCGATGATCAGCTCAGGATAATCCTCCTGCATCTTCTCCACAGCTAAGCGTACCTTACGTGAACCCTCACTGCCGTCGCTACCGAAGTTCGAATGACTCACCATGGCGATGCGTGGCTTCTCGTTGAAGAAACGTACGGTGGTTGCTGAGAGCTTGGCAATGTCGATGAGCATCTCGGTGGTGGGGTTGGCATTCACCAGTGTATCGGCGATGTAGAGTGTTCCCTTGGGAGAGTTGATGATATGCATCGTTCCGAAGTTCTTGTATTCAGGACGGATACCGATCACCTCCTTGGCCA
Organism: Prevotella sp.; assembly: GCA_017651265.1. Taxonomy (GTDB): domain Bacteria; phylum Bacteroidota; class Bacteroidia; order Bacteroidales; family Bacteroidaceae; genus Prevotella. Next base: position 65,771 of record JAGCDO010000067.1, read on the forward strand.
CCTTGATGGTATTGGAATATTTCGTGTACAGACCGGTGATGAAAGCATCGGCCTCGCCAGTCTCGACCATCATCATACCGAAGTAGTTACGTTCGAACATCTTGTCGTTAGCCTCCTGGAACGTGTAACCGTCACGCTGACGCTTCTCGGTGAGGATGCGGGCATAGCGCTCACGGCGTTCCTGCTCGCGGGGATGACGGAGGTTCACAATGTCAATACCCTCCAGGTTCAGGTCGAGCGAGTTAGCCAGTTTCTCGATGGTCTCCTCATTACCCAGCAGGATAGGCTGACAGATTCCCTCAGCCTTGGCCTGTACGGCAGCCTTCAGCATGGTGGGGTGGACAGCCTCGGCAAATACCACACGCTGCGGATGAGCAGCGGCAGTGGCATAGAGCTTCTGGGTGAGCTTGGTTTCCTGACCTAACAACACAGAGAGCGAGTTCTTGTATTCATCCCAGTTCTCGATGTTCTTTCTGGCCACACCACTGTCGATAGCGGCCTTGGCCACAGCTGCCGACACCTCAGTAATCAAACGGGGATCCACAGGTTTGGGAATGAAGTACTCCCGTCCGAAGGTGAGGTTGTTTACATGATACACATCGTTCACTACATCAGGAACAGGCTGCTTGGCCAGATCGGCGATAGCATGAACGGCAGCCATCTTCATCTCCTCGTTGATGGCCGTAGCATGAACGTCGAGGGCTCCACGGAAGATATAGGGGAAACCAATCACGTTGTTGATCTGGTTGGGATAGTCGGTACGACCTGTAGCCATCAGTGTGTCAGGACGAGCCTCCATGGCATCCTCGTAGGAAATCTCGGGAACAGGATTAGCCAGTGCGAAGATCACCGGATCCTTGGCCATGGTCTTCACCATCTCCTGGGTCAGCACATTACCCTTCGACAGTCCTACGAACACATCAGCCCCGTTCACGGCTTCTGCCAATGTATGCACATCACGACGATCCGTTGCAAAGAACAGCTTCTGTTCGTTCAGTCCCGGACGATCGCTCGTAATCACACCCTTCGAGTCGAGCATCAGGATATTCTCCTTCTGTGCTCCCAAGGCCATATACAGCTTGGTACAAGAGATGGCGGCGGCACCAGCACCGTTCACCACGATCTTCACCTTCTTGATATCCTTCCCGTTCACTTCCAGCGCGTTCTTCAGTCCGGCAGCCGAGATAATGGCCGTTCCGTGCTGGTCATCATGCATCACGGGGATATCCAACGATTTCTTCAGTCGTTCCTCAATATAGAAGCACTCTGGAGCCTTGATATCTTCCAGGTTAATACCGCCGAAGGTGGGGGCGATCTTCTCTACAGCTTCGCAGAATTTCTCGGGGTCTTTCTCATCTACCTCAATATCGAAGACGTCGATACCGCCGTAGATCTTGAAAAGCAAACCTTTTCCTTCCATCACGGGCTTACCGCTCATGGCACCTATATCTCCCAATCCGAGAACGGCGGTACCATTACTGATAACGGCCACCAGATTCCCTTTATCGGTATATTTGTAAGCGTCGTCGGGTTTCTCTTGTATCTCAAGACAAGGGAAGGCAACTCCTGGCGAATATGCCAGACTCAGATCTGTTTGTGTTCTGTACGATTTGGTGGGTTTTACCTCAATCTTACCTGGTCTGCCGTTCTCATGATAGGCGAGGGCGGCTTCTTTTGAAATCTTAACCATAGCTGTATATTATTATAACAATCTTCTCACCAATAATAAGTGTGTAACGAATAATTGGGTGCAAAGGTACTAAAAAACTAGGTAAGAGTGAAGAAAAACCCAAAAGATTTTTGGGTTATTGAAAAAAAACTTATCTTTGCAATCGAAAACTTACATATATCATTACACGACACGACGCCAGATGGTTAAGTTTAAGAATATCACACCTACCACCTACCGACAGGAATTGAAAGGAAAGATTCTTGTCACAGCCATGAGTTTGTTCAAGCGTGAAGGAATCAAGCGGGTAAAGATGGATGATATTGCGCAAGCCTTATCCATCTCCAAGCGCACGCTTTATGAGATCTACGAGAACAAAGAGCAGCTGCTTTGTGAAGGTGTGGTCTATGAGTATCAGCTTCGTCTGGAGCAACATCGCCAATTCACCGAGCAGGCAGAGAACGAGATAGAGGTCGTCATGGAAGTCATCCGTCAGGATATTGTACGTTTGGGTGGTATCAATCCGTTGTTTTTCAGCGAGTTGGCTAAATACGAACGTGTTGTTGAACTCCTCAACAAGGAGCACGAAGAAAAACGTCTTCGCTCCATGGAATTCGTGCAGAAAGGTATTGAAAACGGCTATTTCCGCAGTGATCTCAACTACGACATCATTTCAAAGATGAGCGATGCGGTGGTTCAACATGTCATGATGTCGAAGATGTACGAGGAGTATCCCTTAAGCGAGATCTTCAGAAACCATGTGGATATCCTGTTCAGGGGCATCTGCACCGACAAAGGAATAGCGGCGCTTCACCTGTAATCAGCTCATCCCTTTATAATCTTTCCACTTGTTTCACACCCTTCACCGTCCTGAGCTTCTTGATCAGGGCATCCAGCTTACTTGTATCTTCAATATTCACCACGAGGTTACCGCTGAACAGTCCGTCATGACTGTCAATATTGATGCTTCTCATCACGATCTTCTCTTCTTTCGAGATGATGCTGGTAATGTTGTTCACAATACCGATATCATCATTACCGATGATGCGTAGGGTGGTGGAATACTGTACCTGTCCTTTACCGCTCCATTTAGCCCTGACGATGCGGTAGCCGAAACGTTTGCGCAGCTCAGGTGCGTTCGGACAGTCGATGCGGTGAATCTTGATACCACCGTTGATGGTGACAAACCCGAACACATTATCCCCATAGATGGGATGGCAGCACTTGGCCAACTGGAAGTCAACACCCTTCAGGTTCTTGTCGATAATAATCACATCATCGCTACCGTAGGTCATCTCCTCGTCAGGGTGCTCATACACAAACTCATCAGCACTTTGAACATGCATGGAAGGCGTTATGCCGTTGTCATGCTGCTGCACTTCCACGTACCGCTCAATCACACTATTCATGTCGAGCGTACCTTCAGCCAATTGTTTATAGAATTCGCGTGTCTCCTTGATTCCCAGTTTCTTAATCAAGTGGTTAATCACGCTCTCCTCAATCTCAATCTTCCTGTTCTTCAGTCGGCGTTCCAGCATTTCTTTCGCCATGGCGCCCTGTTTCACCTGGATATCCTTCAAGGCTAATCTGATCTTCGATTTCGCCCTGCTGGTCTTCACCACATTGATCCAGTCCTGCTTCGGCGTCTGGTTGCTGGAAGTCATCACCTCCACCTGGTCGCCCGACTGCAGTTGGTGGCGGAACGTCACCACCTTATTATTTATACGAGCACCTGTACACTGGTTACCCAACCGCGAATGTATATGGTAGGCGAAGTCGAGCACCGTGGCTCCCTTGGGGAACTTCAGTAAGTCGCCCTTCGGTGTGAACACATACACCTCGTCCTCATACAGATCCATCTTGAACTCGTCAATCACCTGCATCGAGTTCACGTTGTTCTCCAGTGCTGAACGAATACTGTTCAGCCAGTCGTCCAATCCACCTTCTCCGCTCTTCACACCCTTATAGCGCCAGTGGGCAGCCAAACCCCGTTCGGCCACCTCGTCCATGCGCTGGGTACGTATCTGCACCTCCACCCATTTGTTCTCCGGTCCGAGCACGGTGATATGCAGACTCTCATACCCGTTGCTCTTCGGCACCGTGAGCCAGTCGCGTAACCGCTTGGGATTACCCTGATACATATTGGTGATGATGGCAAACACCTGCCAGCACATCGACACCTCCTGCGTTCGCGTGGGATTATCGGTAGTGGGTTCCAGGATGATTCTGATGGCAAACAAGTCGTATATACCCTCGAAGCTGCATTTCTGCTTCTTCATCTTCTGCCAGATGCTATGGATGCTCTTGGTGCGCCCTTTCATGTGGTACGAAAAGCCAGCCTCGCGCAGTTTCTCGTCGATAGGCTTGATGAACTTCTCGATGTAGGCGTCACGACTCTTCTTCGTGGCATTCAGTTTCTCCTTGATCAGATAATAAGCATCATGTTCCAAGTATTTCAGCGAGAGGTCCTCCAGCTCACTCTTCAGTTTATACAGACCCAGTTTGTGGGCGAGGGGAGCGTAGAGATAGCTGGCCTCTTCGCTCACCTGTCGTTTGGCTTCCTCATTCTCCGTGTCGCGGATCTGTCGCAGCAGATTCACACGGTCGGCAATCATGATCAGGATGACCCGCATGTCCTCGGCAAACGACAAGAGGAGATTACGGAAGTTCTCGCTCTCAATCACCGGATTCTTCTTGTAGAGTTCCTGGATTCTTACCAATCCGTGGATGATGGTTCCTACCGATTCACCGAACTGTTCTTGAATCAGCGACAGGTCGTCCAACCCGTTAATCACACTATTGTAGAGCAGAATAGCCAAAGCACCGTCGCGCTTCAGTCCTTCTTCCTCAACTGCGATGATAGCGGTATGCAGACTCTGCAGGATGGGGTTCAAGCCGAACACATCTCTTTGAATGCAATCACTGTTCAAAGATTTCAGCAGTTCGCCCCGAATCTTTTCCTCATCCCCCTCGTGAAGGGATGAACCCAGCAGAGCACACAACTCCTTCAGCAGTGTGAATATCTGCGTCTTTTCCTCGTCGGTGAATATCAGTTTCTCGTCCATACAAATGCAAAGGTACACAAAAAATCGCGGGAATCCCTATAAATAAATGAAAATCCATTAAATTTAACATACACTAAGGGTACACCAACATACACTATAAGGGCTTCAACATACACGCAACATACACGCGAGATTCACAAACGAGTTATTGTTCCCAACGTGGGAATAAATTGTTCCCAACGTGGGAATGTCGAGTAAGAAGCCTAGTTGCTATAAGAAAGTGCCATAGTTTCTATGCGCAAGTAGCCTACTTAGTAGTGTATGTTGCGTGTATGTTGAAGCCCATATAGTGTATGTTTGTGTATGTTGCGTGTATGTTGAAAATACCCATTTCCCCTGTATTTAAAGTCGTTTTCAGCGAAATCCGTGTATGTTGCGCCAGTTTTGTATATTAAAAAAATGGATTGTTAGGTTTTGCATCGCAATACCTATGGTTTTAGACTCCAATACCTATGGTTTTAGACTCCAATACCTATGCTTTCAGGCTCCAATACCTATGATATTGTACCTCGATACCATAGGTTTCAGAAACGGATCCAATTTTATCTAGAAATAAGCGCAAATCAGACAAATAAGAGAAAAAATGAAGACGAAATGAAAGAAAAAGTGATGTGAAGTGGTTAACTTCAAGAAAAATAACTATATTTGCAAATAAATAATACGGCTCATAAGAATGCCGTTTGCTAAATAATTCTTATATTTGCACTCAAATGATAAAATGAAAACGAATGAGTAAGGAACAAAGAGATAAACTATCTTATTTCATAACGTGTATTGCTGTGTTTGCTGAGCATTTCGACTTACAGCCCAAACAAGCATTTGCATATTTGAAACGATTTGGCGGCTTAGCATTTCTTGATGAATGTTATGCAGCAGAACATACACTATCTCTTGATAATGCTGTAGAAGATCTGTTAGTGATTTGCAAACGTAATGGAGGAGGGCTGGAATGATACTGTATCATGGTTCAAACGTTGCTATAGAAAAGATAGACCTTTCGCTTTGTAAACCATATAAGGATTTTGGTAAAGGGTTTTATCTGACGGATATAGAATCTCAAGCAAATGATATGGCTTCACGTCGTGTCAGACTTAGTTGTTATGGAAGTCCTATTGTGACTCGATATGAGTTTGATGAGTCTTTTCTTTGTGACCCCGCCATAAAAGCTCTTGTATTTCCGAAGGTTTCTGTTGAGTGGGCTCAGTTCATTCTTGATAATCGTGATTTGAATCATAAGTGTTTTTCCCATAGTTATGATATAGTTGTAGGACCTGTTGCTGACGATACTGTAGCCTTTCAACTTCGCCGATATCTTCTTGGAGGAATCTCTTTGGAAAAACTGGTTACAGAACTGGAGTATAAGGGACTTAACAAGCAATTTTTCTTCGGAACAGAACTCGCCATTTCTAAATTGAAGAAACTATGACTAAAGAACAGAAATTCCTGATAGAACTGATCATCGATGATGTTGCAAGATATCTGATAGAGGATACTGGTGCTTCTGTAATAGAAGCTCTTGACACTGTCTATCATTCACAGTTCTATGATAAGTTGATGGATACGGAAACAGGGCTTTATTATCAGAGTCCTGCCTATTGTTATGAGTATTTAAAACACGAGCTCAAATACGGTAAAGCTGTATAGATCATTCTATACTCTGAATAATTACTAAATGGAAGAAGCGGTGCAAACCATTTCTTCCATTTTTTATGTTGGCTCTCCCTCGAAATAAGTGTAAATCAGACAAATAAGAGGGAAAAAGAAGTGGAAAATAAAGAAAATACGATGTAAGATGGGCTTTATGTGGTAAAAAGTAGTTGCTTTTACAATAATTAAGAAAAAACACTTGCATTTATCTTATAAAAAACATATCTTTGACATCGTGGCGGAAAGTCCGTCATAGACACAATGAAGAAGCGTTCTGTTATTACTAACTTGAGAATTCGACATTTTAGAGTCTTACTCAAAAGATGAGTATATTCCCTTGAATTTAAGACAGATTCACATTTCATTTGTTGTGTTTATAATCCGATAACTAACGAAACATAATTATGGAAGAGATCAAAAAAGTAGAAGAACTTTTGCTTAATTGGAAACGGGCGGGAGAATCAAATTCTGTTTATAAAAAAGAAGGGACAATTGATTTAGAAAAATCAAATATCTTCTTAACTATCACTTCAAAGAATAATCCTGTTGGATTGTTTATTGAATGCGCCATTGATGATAAGGCTGTTGAGAGAGCAATTGATCTTTTAGAACAGGAGAAAGAAAAACTCTAATCATTTCTCTTATGAATGTGTATAATTATTCTGGCAATTTTAAAGTAGATAAGTCAGACGACGGCTTTTCTGAAGGAATAAAAAGCTGCAAGATTGTAAAACGCCATTTAAAGAAGTTCTTAGACGCAGTTGTATCTGTCCCAAGGGATTATTATATATACGAAATAAATGAAAGTACAATTAAGTCCAACCCCAATACGCCTACAACGGTAGATAAATATGGTCTATTCTCGCATGTTGAGCGTGTTTTTGCATATGAGTTGTATCATAGGTGGTCTTGTCGACTATTTGGAAACAAAGAAGGCTGGGTTATTAATGGTGAAGTTGGTAAATATTTGAAGTGGTTTTATAACAACAAATATGATGATAATGGAAAGCAAAAATATCCTGATTTAGTACTACACAAGGGACAAGATAATAATGATGGGCACATGATTGTGTGCGAAATTAAACGTAAAGATAAGGTTGGTCAAGGTATCGCAGAAGATTTGAATAAATTATGTAGATTTACGTGCGAACAAGATAATAAACATGGCTGGTCTTTTACACCATATTATTGTGGAATTTATCTTATTATTTATGCCGATAATGATACCACTCAAAATATGGAAGATAAGGATTCTGTTTCTGATATTATTATCAAAAATCTCATTTTTAAGAAAAAGTATCTAAAATATCATTTTGTAAGCATAAGTGATGAAGCAAAGAAAATCTTATGCATTTATAGTCATTGGGATTCAGATGGTAATTATTCTTTGTCTTATCAGTCACTTTATAATATCCTTTCTTCATCTAACATCTTTAGGAAAAATGTAGCTGATGGAAGGGGGATATAATTAGAACAGAAATTGTTGATGCAGATAATATGATGTAAGTTATGTTTTGTACTAAGTGCGGAAATCAGATAAAGGATGGATTTAAGTTCTGTCCGAAGTGTGGAACTCCTGTCTATGTTGAGAAGGAGAAAGAAGAGAATGAAGTTAAGCCACAAGCTAAGGAAGTGAAAAAGGAGGCTTCTGCATCCCCATCCATTATTCAAGGTATTATCCCCAATCCTTTGATTGCTGAGGAGTTGGATATTGATGGTGTGAAGAAGAAGGCGGAACAGGGAGACAAGGCCGCTATGCTCCGTCAAGCCTTTAGATATGAGATGGGTATTGGACTTGATAAGGATATAGAAAAGGCAAAAGAACTCTATACTAAAGCTGGAGAGGATAATGAAATAATAACTTCCGTTGCGTCTATGTACGTTTTTATTATTGAGTTAAAGAATAATCTATGTAAAACAGCTAAATAGAAGGTTATGGAGATATTATCACAGGTAAAAGATTTGTTGTTGGACTATGCCAACAAAAAGGTGTTATTGAAAAGCAAGAGCGATTCTAAGGAGAAACAAGAGGCTTTAGATAAGAATCTTGTAGCAAACATGATGGTGCTACGAGATAGGTTTCCTGAATATCTCTATATTAGCTATAATCAAGATATAATGGAAGCAGATGCTAAAGAGGTCTTTGAAAAAATTAAATCAAGAGCCTTAAAACACTATCTATTTCATATCCCATTGCCGCAATATGCGCCAATTACTATTGACGGGATTAAACTTGAAATACCAATTATATCCGCATGGACGACTCCAAGTAAAGAGACCTCTAAGGGACTATTCGTTCTTGATTATGACACGAACGAGAACAAAATAGCCAGTTTAAATCAAACTCTGATTCAAATTATAATGACCTTGCCTATCAAGAAAATATTACTGAATCTAGTAGATTTGAAAGCGAAATATGAAGATGATTTCTTGTTGCAGAATCTGCCACCTCTGATATATAATGAAGCACCAATTACAACTGAGGATCATTTTATTAGACTGCTTGACAGGCTCGAAAGAAGAAAGCAGGAAGTTATAACCAAATACGATGTGTTTTGGAAATATTGTAATCAACACAAGACCTATCCTTTGCCTTACGAAATAGTTGTATTGTACGACGAAGTCTATGACGAGAGTATTCGGAAAAGGCTAAACGCACTCATTGATGACTCTGCCCGTGTTGGTATATATTTCATTCTACCAAGAAAAGCAACAAAAAAAATTGATGGAATCTCTGAGCCTTATGTGTTTAGCCCTGATGGCAGGGAGATTTACACGTCAGATATTCCATTACTTATCAAAGATGGTGGTGATGCGTTCTATACAGGACTACGCTACATCTATTATAATCGAGATGATGCAGATGTAGATATGTTGGCAGATTTACAGAATAGACCAAATGATAGAAAAATTGTTGTTGGTACAGGTGAGTACATCTATGAAGTATGGTTAGATAAAGAAAAACAAATGGATGATAGGCTTTTGGACCGCATCGAAAGTTCAACTATAAAAGAAATGATAGTAAATACACCTTCTCACGTACTTTTAGGTTGCTTTCCTACTGAAGAACAAACATGTTCTTTTATTGATTGTTTTTGTAATAAACACAATCTTCCCTCTTTTGTTGGGCAAACGCCATTTATGTATTTATATACGAGTAGGGCTAGGAGACTGAGTTATTATGATGACATAAATCAAATATCCCATTTTGAAATACTTGATAGATGCTACGATATTGTGCTTCTCATATTCGCTAGAGATTTCTTTAATTACAAAGAGGAATTTGAGTTCTATTTCCTTCATTTTGGCTTTCCAAAAGAATCCATTAATCGAGTCTGTGAATTGTTTAGAGGAGGTTGTAACAAAAATCCAGAGAAAGAAGAAGTTTGTTCGGATTATATTGAATTAAGGTATTGGAACGATTTTAGTTCAAAGGAAGATGCAGATAATTATATAGACCATCTCATACAGACAGCCCATGAAGAAGCAAAGCAAAAATGGGGCAATTATTTCTCTTATTCTCATCTCAGTGTAAATCCGGAAAAAGCAAGTTGGGCATTTACTAGGAAACAATTTGATTCAATTTTGTGGGAATACCAAGGAAGACAATATTTTGAAATTAAGATAAAGATAAATAGAAAAAAGGGGGAAATAATTCCGATAGAACATTATGATATACCCGAGAATATTGGACTTATCAACTTTACACCAATAACGAGAAACCCTACACTGCTTAAGGCATGCTTTGATTATATTAGAACTGAGGCAGAGGCGAAGAATGAAATGAAAGTACATACTTTGGACTTTGGCTCTGCTGCTGAGAACGAGTACGAGACAGACCTGTCAACGATGGTAATTCCTGTGGGCAAGGCAGAAGCGAAGGATGCAGACTTCCGCATGGATTTGGTTAGCCATGTTCATTCCTTCATCATTGGACAGTCAGGTTCTGGTAAGTCTGTGTTCCTACATAATGTAATAGGTGGGGCTATGCTGAAGTATGCGCCAGAGGATTTGCAACTTTATCTGCTTGACTTTAAGTTGGGTGGTGTGGAGTTTAATCGCTATCAAGGAGCCAAGCATGTGAAGGCGCTTTTGGTGGATAATTCAGACCCACAGGTAACGTTGGAGATTCTGAGGGAGCTCCGTAATAGCATGACTGAACGAGGGAAACTGTTGCGTGGTGCTGGCGTAAACAATATCGGAGAATATAACAAACTGCATCAGCAGGACAGAATGCCTCATGTGTTGGTAGTGGCTGATGAGTGCCATGAGATGTTCAAGGCTGATGATTCTATCCCTCGACAGGTAAGGAATGAAATATCTGATATTGTTATTAAGATAGCCAAGGAAGGTCGTAGTCAGGGCGTTCATCTGGTATTTGCTACGCAAACTTTGTCCGGCACGGAGATATCGAGTGAGATCATCAACAATGTGAGCGACTTCTATCTGCTGAAGTGTGCCCAGACGGATTCTGAGCGATTGGTTCCAAACAGTTCTACGATTACATCGGAGCTGTCAACTGGACAGATTTACTATCACCATGTAGATGAACAGGTGAAGTTCCAGGCATATTATACAGATAAGGAAGCAGCTGAGAAACTGATGGCTGCCATTGTGGAGAAGGCCAAAGACCACAAGAGTAACGGCGAGTTCTATTTCAATGGCGCCCAGATGTTCTATCTGGATGAGTCTGTGAAAGAGCAGATACAGAATGTAAAGGGCAAATCACCAGTTGCATTCCTTGGTAAGGCAATAGACATCAGCCAGAAGGACTTGTATATCAAGCTGAATGAGGACTTCAGCGAGAACGTACTGTTGTTGGGCCTGAACGATCAGGAACAGGTGACTCGTACGACGATGAATCTGTTCGTGTCATTGATGATGTCAGCCAAGTTGAAGCACAAGGATATCGCCTTTAAGGTGATAGACTGCTTGAACAATGAAGAGGGCGAGGTACATGAATTGATATTCGACTTGGAGAATGAGGGCTATTGTGAGATCATCGAGCGCAGACAGCGCAGCAAGTTCTTCATGGATCTGGCAAAAGGTGTACAGGATGGAACTGCTGAAGAAACCATCCTGCTGATATTGGGCCAAGACCGCTTCCGTGAGTTGAAAATGGATATGGAGTTGGAGGATGGCAATAGCAGTAAGGGTTCAGATGATGGCATGATGAGCATATCGGATGATTTCTTTGGAGATAGCGGCAGTTCTTCATTGAATGTAAAGACATATAAGGATGCGCTGAAAGTAATTCTTGACAAGGGTCCTGACTATGGCGTGCATACTTTGCTGCAGATAGAGAAGGCATCCAATCTGCTTTTTGAGGACTACATTACTCCAAAGGTAGTCTTCCAGAAGTTCAAGCATCTGGTAATGCTGAGGTCTGACGAGACGGCAGGTGTGACATTGCATCTGAATGATGACATCCGTTTGGAGAAGCTGAGTAGTGATTGGGAGCGACTTCGTGCATACTACTATGCAGAGGAAAGCGACTCCTATACGCTTTTCACACCGTATATGCCTTCAGATGCAAAGACAATAATTAATCTATTAAAAATGATATAAGAGATGGCACAGGAAGTAGGTGTAAGAAACGTGCAGGAACTGAAGCAGTTCGGCAACGACTTAAAGCGGTTGAGTGAGCAATTATCTGCGGCTTTCCATGCAGCGGAAAAGAAGATGAACCGTGTGTGTGAAGGATGGAACGACAACGTAAATCAGAAGTTTATGACGGAGTTTCAGAAGGATGCCAAGCAGATAGACGATATTTCTAACCGTATGGTAGAGTATGCAAAGTTTATTGGCAAGAGTGCAGAAATTCTGGAAATGTATCGCAGTAATAGGTTCTAAGGTATGGCAGTTGACGCAAAGGTTTCACAAATAGATGAGCTGACAGCCTATTCTGGTAAGATGCAGGGATTCATGGAGTCTGTATCTGATAACTGTACGGCTCTGAATAACCTTATGGTTCAGAAGTTGGATGGACTTCGAAAGAAGTTGAAGAAAGCTGAACAACTAGAGGTAGAGGCTGTGGCAGAGTATAATGAATTGATTAAAGCCATGGCCTATACAGCCAATGACGATGTTGAGGGAAGGCGGGTCTTACTTGCGCAAAAATCTTTTTTGGAGAATCGGAAGAACAAAGCTAAGCTGATGCGTGAGAGGGTTGCATCTCAGGTGCTTTCTGCTCAAGGGGCCACTAGTGCCATCATTGATGCAACCAAGGCGTTTCAGAATAAAGTAAGGAATAATGTTGATAAAGGTCGTCAAGTTATCAAGAAGTCTGTTGGACAGTTGGAACAGTATAACGAATCAAGGAAGAAGGTATGAATCCAATTAATATATTGAATAATGATATGTCCACCTTTATGATGGCTACTAAAAAAGTCTTTGAGGCATGGAATGATAAAGTGGCTGAAGGCTTTAGAAATCATTGCGTGAATCAGATCCAGAGTGATTGGAATGCATATCTGCAGGAGATGAACACAAGAATGAACATCTTTATGCGAGCAGAGAGAACCATTGATGATGAGATAACCAAGTACGAAAGAGAGTATAAAAGGAGGTAACAATATGAAAAAGTGTCCCAATTGTAATGCAATGATGGAAGATGACGCTTTGTTTTGCGGCGAGTGCGGAACAAAGTTTGAGGTAGAAGATGTTTCTGATCAAGTAGAAGAAACAGCAATTCCATTGGAAAAGAAGTGTATCCATTGTGGTGAGAGTATTGAGGAGGATAGCGCGTTTTGTCCTTTCTGCGGTAAACCTCAGACTGTAGAAGAAGTCATGCCTGTAGAAGAAGTTAAAAAAGCCCCCAAAAAAGAAACTATTCGTAATGAAGTCCAAAAGCCTAAACCTCTCCATGAGGAACCTATTGAAAATGGACGTGTTATTGAAGTCCCAGACTTTACAAATGAGGTTATCGAGAATAATACAAGTAGAACTAACAGGTGGATTTGGGCTATTCTTTTACTAATAGGGTTAATAGGAGGTGCATGGTATTATTACAGTCAACAGAACCGTGGATATTCTTCCTCTGGTGAAGCGACGGCTATAGATACAACACTTGTTGATACAACACTTGTTGATGACAATATGTCCAATTATTCTAATGCTCGGGATTTTCTCGAACAGTTTTATAAAGGGGAAAATGGAGATGAAGGATATATTGAGCAGTACGTGACTGCCAATGTGCTCAACAAGCTGAAGCGCGATTATGAATATGATAATTGTAATGACTGTTTGGCAACATGGGTGTTCACAGCCTATCCAGCTGGTGCAGATTACGACCTTGAAGGGGGACCATACATCTCGGAGACAGAAGTGAAAGGAAGGTACAAGGTTGACTTCAAGTATTCTGTCCGTGATGGAAATCGAAAAGAATATAGAACAAGAACAGTATATTTGACTGTAACGGAGAAAGATGGGAAGTATTTGATTTCGGATTATGAGACAATAGAACCAGAAAGAGACATGGAGGCCTATGAAGATGTTCAGGAAGAGGGTAAAGAAATAGATACACCATCTGAGGATGTCGTTTCTCAGGAGAGAAGTGCTATGGATTCAAGACAAGAGATGATGGAAAAACATGAGTCTCCAAAGAACGAAGATATGAATATATATGATAATGTCGATCAGATGCCTTCGTTCCCTAGTGGTCAGGCTGCACTTATGCAGTGGCTCAGCAGCAACATGAAGTATCCCACCATCGCAGCAGAGAATGGTATTCAGGGTCGCGTTAACGTCCAGTTCGTGGTTGAGAAGGATGGGTCTTTGTCCAATGTACATGTGGTAAGTCCTGTTGACCCGTCATTAGACAAGGAGGCCTTGCGTGTTGTGAAATCCTTGCCAAGGATGATTCCTGGTAAGAAGAATGGTTCTCCTGTACGAGTGAAATACACTGTTCCTGTAACATTCAAACTGTGATAAAACGTGAATATAAAGAATGAATTAGAGAAAGATGAGTATGGGGGCATCTATTCTGCAGACAACAAAAGACTGCTGAAATGCCCTGACATGAAGCGGTATCGGATTGCTGAAGGGTGTGAGGAGGTGGATGAGAAGGCGTTTGTGGGCTGTAGCTTGTTGGAGAGTTTGTATGTGCCTTACACCTTTTCAGAAGATGCATTCAATGCCCTGATAGCATCCGATACAACAAATAATGACATTGGAAACATTTGTCATTGGGATAGACCATACGTGGAGGAAGTTTATGATGTTAATGAGTTTTGGTACGATGAAGATGAGACCATGATGGATGCGTGTGGGGTGATGTATGCTAATGAAGGCAAACGACTGATCATGTCCCAAAAGCCTGATTTGATTGGCAAGGAGTATTTCGTGCCTGATGGTGTGCTGACTATCTGCAATGGTGCTTTCGGTTTTTGCAGTGACTACTTGGTGCTATCATTACCAAGGAGCATCAAGATTATTGGTGACTATATATTTGGACAAGAAGGTGGGAGAATAGAGATTAGGAGATAATTTATATTATGCAGGGTGTGCCACGGGGACAGGATAATGACATGAGTAGCCTAAATCAATAGGCATGCTCATGCACCCCTTTGACGATACGGTCGCTGGAATGTTTGTGATGCCGAGTGTGAATGAGGAAGGAAAAGCAATAAAAAATTTGGATTATTGCGCACTTATTTGTATTTTTGCAGAAAATCATTAAAACTACTATAATTATGCTAACAAAAAAAGATTTAGATCAATTAGCTCTGAAGGGAATTTCTGAAGAACAGATCAATACACAGTTGGAGGAGTTCAAGACTGGTTTCCCGTTCTTGAAGTTGGAAGCCGCCGCCAGCATCGGACATGGTATCATCGCGCCAGATAGTGAGGAGCGCCAGCGCATGGTTGACGCCTGGAACGCCTATAAGGCAGAAGGGAAGAAGATCGTGAAGTTCGTTCCTGCCAGTGGTGCGGCCAGTAGGATGTTCAAGGATATGTTCGCCTTTGTTGACGCGCCCTATGATGTGCCTACCACCGATTTCGAGAAGAAGTATTTTGACAATCTGGAGAAGTTCGCCTTCTATGATGCGCTGGATGCAGCCTGTTTGAAGAACGAGGGCAAGGGTGTGAAGGCCCTGATGGCCGATGGGAAGTACAAGACCGTTGCAGCCACGATGCTGAAGGCAGAAGGCTTGAACTACGGTCAGCTGCCCAAGGGTATGCTCCTGTTCCACAAGTATCCCGAGGGTCCGCGTACCCCTATGGAAGAGCATTTGGTGGAAGGTGCGCTCTATGCAGCCAGTAACGGTGAAGCCAATGTGCACTTCACGGTGAGTCATGAGCACATCGGTTTCTTCGAGAAGAAGGTAGCCGAGAAGAAAGACGGCTTAGCACGTAAGTACGGCATCAAGTACAACATCTCCTTCTCTGAGCAGAAGCCGAGTACCGATACCGTGGCTGCCAATGCCGACAATACACCGTTCAGGAACGATGACGGCTCCCTGCTGTTCCGTCCTGGCGGTCATGGTGCCTTGATCGAGAACCTCAACGAGATTGATGCTGATGTCATCTTCATCAAGAACATTGATAATGTAGTGCCCGACCGTTTGAAGAGCGATACGGTAGAGTACAAGCAGGTCATTGCCGGAGTATTGGTTACCTTACAGCAGAAAGCCTTTGCTTATCTGCGCCTACTTGACAGCGGTGTGTATAACCACGAGAAACTCGAGGAGATCATCCGTTTCGTGCAGCGCGACCTCTGCTGCAGGAAGGCAGATATCAAGGATTTGGAAGATGCTGATCTGGTGATCTATCTGCGTGAGAAGCTGAACCGACCCATGCGTGTGTGCGGTGTGGTTAAGAACGTGGGTGAGCCAGGTGGCGGACCGTTCCTGACGTACAACCAGGATGGAACGGTATCATTGCAGATTCTCGAGAGCAGTCAGATTGACAAGACCAACGAGGCCTACATGAAGATGTTCACCGAGGGTACGCACTTCAATCCCGTTGATCTGGTATGTGCCGTGAAGAACTACAAGGGTGAGCCGTTCAACCTGCCTGCCTTTGTTGACAAGACCACTGGTTTCATCAGCAGTAAGAGTAAGGGAGGAAAAGAACTGAAGGCATTGGAGCTTCCCGGTTTGTGGAACGGAGCCATGAGTAACTGGAGTACGGTGTTCGTGGAAGTACCCCTTTCCACCTTCAATCCCGTGAAGACCGTCAATGACCTGTTGCGCGAGCAACATCAATGATATTTTAGAAGCAAGAGGCAAGAAGCAAGAAGCAAGAGAATAGTACTATTATATAGGCACTGGATGTGTTCACTTGTATCTCATTACATATCTCTTGCTTCTTGCTTCTTGCCTCTTGCTTCTTGCCCCTTGCCTCTTGCTTCTTGCCTCTAAATTAATTCATCTAATTCCAACCAGCGCATGCTCTTCTCGTCAATCTCATCTTTGAGCGACGAGAGGAGCTTGCTTTTTTCTGTCAGCTCATCCACCGACAGCTTACCGCTGCAGAGGGCTTCCTCAATGCTTTTCTGCTTCTCTTCCAAGGCCGCAATGTCTTTCTCCAGCTGCGCCATTTCCAGTCGTTCCTTATAAGTAAGCTTACGCTTGGCAGGCTCTCCCGACGGTTCGTCTGTACGTTCATTCTTACCTTTGTTGCGCTCGTTCTTGTCGGTTGGTTTCTCGTTATTCGATTTCTCCTCCTTATCCGCAAACATCCTGTATTGCGTGTAGTTTCCGGGGAAGTCCTTGATCACCCCATTCCCTTTGAACACCAGCAGATGATCCACCACCTTATCCATAAAATAGCGGTCGTGACTCACCACAATCACGCAGCCGGGGAAGTCGGCTAAATACTCCTCCAGAATCTGCAGCGTCTGGATATCCAGGTCGTTCGTGGGCTCATCCAGCACCAGGAAGTTCGGATTCTTCATCAGTACCGTGCACAGGTAGAGCTTACGTTTCTCACCGCCAGAGAGCTTATACACATAGTTGTGCTGTTGCTCAGGGGTGAACAGGAAATGCTGTAGGAACTGCGAGGCAGAGAGGTGCTTACCGCCACCCATGTCGATATACTCGGCAATGTCGGTAATCACGTCAATCACCTTTTGCTGTTCGTTGAACTTGAGTCCTTCCTGCGAGAAATAGCCGAAGCGCACCGTATCACCAATGTCGAACTTCCCACTGTCGATGGGCTCCAGTCCGAGCAGCATCTTGATGAACGTGCTCTTGCCCGTTCCGTTACTGCCCACGATTCCCATCTTCTCGAAGCGTGCGAAGTTGTAGTAGAAGTCTTTGAGAATAACTAATTGATCAAAAGCTTTAGAAACATACTGGCACTCGAAGATCTTCGAGCCGATATATACGTTGCGCGATTTCAGTCTGATCTGTCGTTCCTCGATGCGCTGCTTGGCAATCTTCTCCAGCTCATAGAAAGCCTCCTCGCGGTAGCGGGCCTTATGACCTCTGGCCTGCGGCATTCTGCGCATCCACTCCAGTTCCCGTCTATACAAGTTATTGGCCCGCATGATCTCAGCACGGGTGTTGTCGATACGTTCCTGCCGTTTCTCCAGATAATACGCATAGTTGCCGCGGTAAGTATAGATGGTACGGTTGTCCAGCTCAAGAATCAGGTTACACACCTTGTCCAGGAAATAACGGTCGTGCGTCACCATCAGCAGGGTTTTGTTCCCTCGTGCCAGATAGCCCTCCAGCCATTCAATCATCTCCAGGTCGAGGTGGTTCGTGGGCTCGTCGAGAATCAGCAGATCAGGTTCCGTAATCAGAACATTGGCCAGAGCCACCCGTTTCTGCTGACCGCCACTGAGCTGTCCCATGGGCTGCTGCAGGTCGCGTATCTTCAGCTGTGTCAATATCTGCTTGGCCCGCAGCACCTTTTCCTCCTCGCCCTGATGGTGAAAGCAGGCATCAATCACCTTTTCTTCGGGATCGAATACAGGCGACTGCTCCAGCATGGCCACTTTCAGGTCGCGACGGAAGATGATCTTCCCGTCGTCGTACCCCTCCTTACCCGTAATCACCGAGAGCAAGGTGGATTTTCCAGTACCGTTCTGTGCAATCAATCCCACCTTCTGTCCTTCGGCAATGCTGAACGAGATATGCTCGAACAGCACCTGTGCGCCGAACGATTTCGTGAGATCCTGTACGTCGAGAAAAGGAACAGCCATGATGTGTTATTCCGTGGGGTTCTTCAACTCTTTGTTGATACGGTCGATATAGTCGAGCACCTCATCACGTCCTAATTTCTTCTCTGCCGAAGTGATGAAGTAAGGCGGCAGAATCTCCCAGGTGTCTTCCAGCTTCGACATATACGCCTCAGCATTCATCTTCGCCTTTACCGGTCCTAACTTATCAGCCTTGGTGAAGATGATGGAGAAGGGGATATTACTCTGTCCTAACCAGTCGATGAATTCCCGGTCGATCACCTGCGGGTCGTGACGGATATCAATCAACACAAACACGTTGATGAGCTGTTCACGTTGCAGGATATACGAGGAGATCATCTGCTCCAGCTTCTGACGGGTTGTCTTGCTCTGCTTAGCATAGCCGTAGCCGGGAAGGTCAACCAAGTACCACTCGTTGTTCACGATGAAGTGGTTGATGAGCAGTGTCTTACCGGGTGTGGAGGAAGTCTTGGCAAGGTTCTTCCTGGCACAGAGCATGTTGATCAGACTCGACTTACCGACATTACTTCTGCCGATGAAGGCATACTCCGGCTTCGTATCTTTCGGACAGGTGCGTACGGTGGGGTTACTCACCACGAATTCTGCTTTTGTTATTTCCATATGATAAAATATTTCTGCAAAGTTACGGAAAGTCGAGTGCAGAACAAAAGATTTTAATCTTTTTTATGCCGAGACGGAGTAAGTTCGCGATTTTTTATCGCAAAGGTACGAAAAAGTTCGCGATTTTTCATTACCTTTGCAATCAAAATTGCATTCTATGTCTCAATCCCTTGCCCGCGAAGGCACACCTTATCCTTCCCAATTACTGGAGAACGCCGTGGAGGAGTTCGCCAAGCTGCCGGGAATCGGTCGTAAGACAGCCTTACGACTGGTACTCTTCCTGCTCCGTCAGGAACCGGATGAGGTAGAGGCATTTACCCAGGCCGTGAGCAGGATGCGCAAGGAAGTGAAGTACTGTAGGGTGTGTCATAACATCAGCGATACCGACCTCTGTCCGATCTGCTCTGATCAGCGTCGTGACAGTTCCGTGATCTGCGTGGTGGAGAACATCCGCGACGTGATGGCCATCGAGAACACCCAGCAATACCACGGACTGTATCATGTCTTGGGTGGTATTATCTCTCCCATGGAAGGAATCGGTCCGTCAGACATCGAGATCGACTCGTTGATCAAGCGCGTTGAGGAAGGCGGTGTTGAAGAGGTGATCTTCGCCTTGAGCAGTACGATGGAGGGCGACACCACGAATTTCTATATCTCACGCAAGCTTGCTTCCTATCCCGTCAAGCTCAGCGTCATTGCCCGAGGCATTTCCGTGGGCGACGAACTGGAATACACTGATGAAGTAACATTAGGACGTTCAATATTAAACCGTACACCATTCAATGGATAAAGTAGTAAAGACCTTAAAGGTCTGTTTCTTTGCTCCGATCGTGATCGCCCTGATCCTGGTCGTATTGTATGAAACCGAAATAATGATTCCTGGATTCAATGGCTTCAGTACCCAGGCATGGTTCATCATTCTCACCGTCATGGAACTGCTCACCATAGCCGTTATTCCTGCAGCCCTTTATCTGTTCAAGAACAAGAAGGTGAAGGAAGCCTTGAAAGCTGAGCCTGTGGCGGCCATGAAGAAGTATGGTGTTATGCGACTGCTGATGCTGGGTATCCCGCTGGTGGCGAATACCGATTTTTATTATATGTCGATGAATGTCGCCTTCGGCTATATGGCCATCATCCTATTGCTCGTCCTGCCCTTCGTCTATCCTAGTAAGGCGAGGTGTGAGGAGGAAACAAATCTTCTGGAGGAAGGAGGAAGGAGGAGGGAGGAAGGAGATTAGTATTATGCGCCAGTGGTTCTATCCTATATATAATGCCTGTATCTCAGTAGTTCTCTCCTTCCTCCCTCCTCCCTCCTCCTTCCTCGATAAAAAATAATAAAAAAATCAAAGTTGAAAAAGCTTACTGTCGTTATCGTCAATTACAACGTGAAGCACTACGTGGAGCAGTGTCTTCACAGTGTGGAGAGAGCCATCGAGGGTCTCGATGCTGAGGTGGTGGTGGTGGATAACCACTCCCACGATGACTCCGTGACGTATCTTCAGGAACGATTCCCTTGGGTGAACATCATTGCCAATAACCATAACTCGGGGTTCTCAAGGGCAAACAACATGGCCATACGACAGACACAGGGCGAGTATGTGCTCCTGCTGAATCCTGATACCATCGTTGGCGAGAATACCCTCCAAGAGTGTATCGCATTCATGGACCAGCATCCTGATGCGGGAGCCCTGGGCGTGCAGATGCTGAAGAGCAATGGCGAGAAAGCGAGGGAGAGTAGGAGAGGACTGCCCACGCCAATGACTGCTTTCTATAAGGTATGCGGACTCTGCGACTGCTTCCCTCAAAGTAAGCGCTATGGGAAATACTACATGGGCTATCTGCCTTGGGATGAGGCTGCAGAGATAGAGATTGTGAGCGGCGCCTATTGCATGGTAAGAAGAGCTGCCCTTGATCAGGTAGGACTGCTCGACGAGGATTTCTTTATGTATGGTGAGGATATCGACCTGTCGTACCGTATCCTTAAAGGCAACTACCACAACTGGTATCTTCCCGTTCGCATCCTGCACTATAAAGGAGAGAGCACGCAGAAGTCGAGCTTTCGCTATGTCCATGTGTTCTACGATGCGATGCTCATCTTCTTCAGGAAGCACTTCGGACAGATGACCTTCCTGCTCAGCATTCCCATCAAGGCGGCTATCTATTTCAAGGCCCTTATCGCCTTGTTGCAGATGAGCTCGCAGCGCATACGTAAGATGCTGGGATTCACGGAGCGGAAACGTGGCGAGAAACCCTATTACCTGTTCATCGGACAGGAGTCTCACTTAGAGAAATGCCGACAGCTGAGTATGGTAAAAGGTCTTCATGCTGATTTCGTTGTTGGTGATGAGACAACCTTGCCCCAAGGTCATCTCAACCATTTGGACGAGCTCAAGAAGAAAGATTGTGTGTATGTGGTCTATGACACCGATGCGTATCGTTACCAAACCATGCTCAACATCATGGAAGCACAGAACGTAGAACACATCTCCCTTGGCACTTATTCGCCGCAGACAGGATTGCTGATTACGGAGACTGAAGTAATGTGAGTTTTGTGGAATGTGGAGTGTGGAGTGTAGAGTGAGAATAGTACTGAGATACTGTATTCATTATAAAGCCACCTGTACTTGAATCATATCTCATTCCACATTCCACATTCCACATTCCACAATAAAAAAAAGGAGCCCTCAGGCTCCTTTTTTGCGGTGCGTACGGGACTCGAACCCGTGACCTCCTGCGTGACAGGCAGGCATTCTAACCAGGCTGAACTAACGCACCTTGGTTAAGTGCTTTGCGAAACGGATGGTTGGCGGTGCGTACGGGACTCGAACCCGTGACCTCCTGCGTGACAGGCAGGCATTCTAACCAGGCTGAACTAACGCACCTTTAACCGCATTGTTCCGATTAGCGGGTGCAAAGGTAGGTAATTTTTTCCTTTCCACCAAAAGAAAAGAGGGATTTTTTAGAAAAAAAGTTGCATCAGGCACACAGGATGATAATCGTGCCCATCGAAAAGCCAGTCGTTCAAGATGGCAGTGCGCTGAAAGCCTGCTTTTTGGAACAATCTGAGCGATTCTTCGTTAGTTGTGTCAACATACGCAAACAACTGGTGGATATGGATGATTTCTCGCGCATATTGCTTCAGTTGCTCCAATGCCGCCGTACCCATACCTTGATGACGATAAGGTTCACGAATCACAATACCCACCTCTGCGCGGTGATGCTGCGGCTCATAGTTCATCATGTCGATAAGACCAATAGCCACCCCTTCCTCGTTCTCCACCACCAACCTTACCTGGCGGTCGGTGTAGATATCACCTGTGGCACGAGCCAGGTAGTCGCGTAGCTGGTAACGGGAATACGGCACATTTGTCACCCCCACCTTCCACAAGGCAGGGTTATTCTCTATCTGGTACAACAACTCCAGATCCTCAGGCTCCATCGCCCTTAGTAGTATTTTGTTTTTCATTGGGTTTTATGATTTTTATTTCGAGGAAGGAGGAAGGACGAAGGAGGAAGGAGAATAGCACTAAGCGCCTGTGGTTATATCCTGTATATATTGCCTGTATCTCAGTAGTTTTCTCCTTCCTCCTTCGTCCTTCGTCCTTCCTCGGGATAGCTCCTTACTCCTTCGTCCTTCCTCCTTCCTCCTTCCTCCTATTTCTTAAGCCACGCCTCGGCCCTCTCCAAATCCTCCGGCGTATCAATCCCCACGGTCTCAATCTCCGTGGTGCCCACCTTGATCTTATAGCCGTTCTGCAGCCAGCGGAGCTGCTCTAAGCTCTCAGCCAGCTCCAGTGAAGATTGCGGCAGTTGGGTGATTTCATGCAGCACCTCTGTGCGGTAAGCATAGAGTCCGATGTGCTTCATAAACGGGAACTTTCCCATCCATTGCTCTCGGTCTATTCCTCGTAAGAACGGGATGATGCTGCGCGAGAAATACAGGGCGTAGCCACGGTTGTCAACCACCAGCTTAGGCGAGTTGGGGTTCTCCAGGGCGCTCAATGGCTGCTCAGCCGTGAACGGTTTTCCCAACGTGGCAATCTGCGTGTCAGCATCCTCAAAGCAACGGCACACCGTCTCAATCTGCGACTGCTGGATAAAGGGCTCATCACCTTGAATGTTCACCACCACGTCATAGTCGCCCCCGATTTTCTGCACCGCCTCCTCAATACGGTCCGTTCCGCTCTTGTGGTTCGTGGAGGTCATCACGGCCTTACCACCAAAAGCCTCTACCGTCTCAAAGATACGCTGGTCGTCTGTGGCTACATAGGCATCGTTCAATACCTTCGACACCTGTTCGTATACTCTCTGTATCACTGTCTTTCCGCCCAGCATCGCCAACGGCTTACCTGGGAAGCGTGTAGAGGCGTAGCGGGCAGGGATCACTCCAATAAATTTCATATCACTTCGTTACGATTAACTTTTCAAAATACAGCGGCACATGCCTTTCTGATGTCTGACAGTTTTGCAAGCAATGTCTTTTTCTGTTTAGCAATCGACATATTATAACGCGACTGCATATTAATCAGCAATTCCGGATTGATGCCGAGGGCAGCTTCCATCATTAGCGCAAAGTCTGTTGTTACAGGACGTTTCCCGTTAAGAATCTCATTCAGCTGCGTATAAGGCACATGAAGTATTTCTGAGAATTTTTTCTGGGTAATACCTCTTGCTTCCAGTTCTTCTTTCAGTATATCACCAGGATGCGTTGTTGTTCTGTTCATCGTTGTTCCTCCTTTATTTATAATGGTTTGTAATATCAGTTACTGTACAGATTGTAATTACTTTCTCGTTTCCTTCATTTCGAACCCTGAATTCTAACCGATAATGATAGTCTATTCTTATTGAATAATATCCGTTGTCAAGAGCTTCAAAATTAAGAGAATTGAACACAAATAGATCTTCAATACGAGTTGCTGCCATCAGTGTATCAATACGCTTCTGATATTTTGATATGATGGATTTCTGAAATCTATATTTCTTGTTCTTACATTTTCCATCAATGTATAGTTCTTCAAGATACTCTTTTTCGTACTCAATTACCATAAATGTTCAATTTTAGTGCAAAGATAATGATAATAAATGATATTCACAAATTTAGTGAAGAAAAAGTGAGCAACAACGTTAATAACCATTCTACACACTTTTATTAATTTTGTTTGGTTTTGTTCAGATTCTGTCGGATTTCTGCCCTTAGGGCATACAACTCTTTCCTATTTGATTCGAGCTCCCTATCTATATCATGCAGATTTTTAGGGAGTTTCTTGGAAGTTTTAAAATATTATTGTATATTTGCACACAGGAAAAGACGATCTATGCACAACCGGAAACTAATAGACCCATTGCCTGATCCGTTCAGGCCATTTACTGACCATCAACATGGTCAGCGGGTAATAACGGTTTCCTCTTAATACCTGGGAATTCTTTTTGTTGCATGTTGCATGTTGCATGTTGCATTAAGGTCGTTCAAATAGGTAAAGATGATGAGAATAGTTATATATTATAAGTATATATAATTTATA
>JAGCDO010000068.1 GCA_017651265.1 Prevotella sp.
AATTGAAAATTGAAAATTGAAAATTATTCCTTTGCTGTGGATTATAAGCTTAGTCAGAAGGACAAAAGAACAAACTTCTTCTCCACATCACCTTTTCAGTTTCAGCACACATGGCAGGAAAAGGAAGAGGGGGATAATACTCAACAGCAAGCCACCAATGGTGCCTACGGCAAGAGCGTACCAGAAAGGCTGATCGTCAGGACCGTCGATAAGGAAAGGAATCATGCCCAGCACGGTTGATAGTATGGTAAGAAGAATAGGAATGATCTTATGATTAAAGGCCGTTACATACCTTTTGCTTCCCTTCCATCGCCCCTTCTTCCCGTCCGTATCGGCAGTCAGTAATTCCCTTTCACGCTGGTTGTTGTACTGACCGATAATGTATATCCCCGCATTCACGGTCAGACCAGCCAGTAGTACCATGGCTGCAAATCCCCCTGTACCGAAAGGTACACCAGTGACAAAATACGTAAGAAAAAGTCCGATGAACGATACCGGTATGAGTAAGACAACCGCTAAGGCCTGCATCAGACTCTCATACAAGATAGCGATGATGAAGAAAATAATGACCGCCACCAGTCCGATGAGCCAGTATTGCATACCCTCATCCTCATATGCCCCCCACGACCTGTCCATGCAGCGGAATCCCACCGGAAAATAGTTATTGAACTTCTCCGTGGTCGTCTTGATCAGTTTATTCGTGTAGGAAAACGACCCCAGAACATTGAATGCCACTTCAAGGATATACTCCTGATTCTCCCTCGGAATCACATTTTTCGCCTCACGCCTGTTGATGTTCATAAAGCCAGAAGGGCGCACCACCCTTCCCCCCACGTCGATGTACGAATTCCTCAGCTGCCACTCATCAAACGAATCCATGGTCGAAGGGCGTACCACTACTGGCATCAGCCTACTGTCCGATACCTCAATCCTGTCGGCTGCCCCCTTTTCTAACAGGTTTCTTAGTACATGATATATACCCTGCGGATGCAGTCCTGAGAGCGCAAGCGCCCGCTTGTCATATTCCATATACAACTCGTCCTCCTGATTCTCATAACGTGGTATCCTGATCACCAAATCGGCCACCCGCGAGTTACCACGCAGTTCGCGGCACATCTCCTCCGCAAAAGCATACAGGCGGTCATAGTCGTACCCTCCAATCACAATACTATTTTCGCGATGCTGCAGCTGCAGCGAATTACTGAATCCCCGCTCGCTCACCCCATGCGTAGCCCAGTCGGCCCCGCCAATCGACACCAGCTTACCTATCACCTTACTCTCCAGCATTCCGGGAAACCCTGTCTTCAAAGCCTCGTCGGTAAAGTCCACATCAATCGT
Organism: Prevotella sp.; assembly: GCA_017651265.1. GTDB lineage: Bacteria > Bacteroidota > Bacteroidia > Bacteroidales > Bacteroidaceae > Prevotella. Next base: position 1,339 of record JAGCDO010000068.1, read on the forward strand.
AGCCCCCTGTCCGCCTACCGATGTCTCAAACCGCCTGATTCCTTTACCATACTGCGTAAGGAAAGCCTCCACCTCCCGAATCTTCCCATTCAGCTCCTGCACACTGCCGCCCACGGGCATCTCCCCGCGTATGTGTAGCATCGTTCTGGGTTTCTTCGGACTATACGTATTGGTAGAAAGACACATCATGAAACATTTCAGAGAACCTGCAAACATCAAGGCAAACAGCAAGAGCAAAGCCCACCGTCCGAACCGCTGCTGACTCCACCCTACATATCGCCGGTAGATATGCGAGAATGCCACAACCAGTCGCATCCGCCATGTTCTTTTTGTGATCTTCCTCCTGCTCGAAAATCCACATTGTTCAATCAAGGCAGGAACAAACACCGAAGCCACCACAATGGCAATCACGAGATTCACCATCACCACCACCGAAAAATCTTTCAGATCGTGCCTAATGAAATCTGGTAGCCAGAACACTATCACCAACGCCCCGATGGTAGTAAGCATCGCTGCCAGAATTCCCACGAAAGCCCTTCGGTTACAGTAATACCCATAATGATCCACCATCACAATGGTAGCATCGATGATGATGCCCAACGACACCGTTATCCCCGCCATTGACATCGGATGCAATCGGATATCCAATAGCCAATAAAGCACCACCGCCAGCAGGATATTCGCCAGCAGCGCCGCTGTAATCATCGCCGTATATACCCAGTTCCTTCCCCCCGAAAGCCACACGAACAACAACAGAATCACTAGTGTGAGCGACGACCGCAGCAGAAGCGTATAAAAGTCCTTCATCTGCACCTCCGCCCGATCATATACCATCGTCGAATGCGCAGTCATGAAAGCATTCCCTGCCCCCTTCAGCACCTCTTTCACCCTCTTCGATGTCCTAATCACACTCGCATCCTTATCCGCAAACACATTTACATACACCGAGTTCATACCATTCACGCGGTAGTAGCTCTCGGGCTTTTGCTCAAGGATACTACTTGTGGTCAGATTATTCAGGTAGATCATCTTCCCCCCCACCGTCCGCAGCGGCATCTCCTCAAATCTCTTCCCGTTCCCCTTGGAAGTCAGCACTAGCGGCACCGTCACCCTTCCCTCATCCATGGTCACCTCGCCCACCACGTCCTCCTGTCCAGTGAAACTCCTCACCGCCTCAACGATGTCGCTGTTCGTCAAACCGTACACCTCTATCTCTTCCGCATCATACGAGATGTCCATATACAACATCTTGGTTCCCGATACCTCCACATGGTGCACCCCCTCCATCTTCTCCACCTCGCGCTTTATTTCCTTCTCCGCCAGCTGTCTCATCTGCTCCTCCGGCATATCCGCATTCAGCTGATAGGTAAGAATCAGCTTCACCTCATCATCATCCGCCCGCGCAGCATCCACCTCGCCCCCACTCACCACGGGGAACGACATCTGTTCAGGCAACTTCGGGCGCAGTTGTCTGAGGATGGAGGCTATTTCGAACTTCGCCATCGACACGTTCGCCTTCGGTTTCATCTCTACGAAGACCATTCCCGATCCGAATAAGCTCATCGATGATACCTTCTCCACCCCCTTCACCGCGCTCACCGCCGCCTCAATGCGCGATGTGATATTCTGTTCCACCACCTTGGCCGACGCGTTTTGCCACCCATATGAAATGGTAAGCCGCTTCCCCTGCTCCGGTCGCGGTTCATTACCGATGTCCAGGCTCGGCACCAACGCCGCCCCAATCACCATCAGGATGCACATCACCAAAAGAATACTGAAGTTATGCCTCATCATTTCCTATATAACAGATAATACACCAAAGGAACGAAAAACAAGCTCACCAGCGTACCCACCAGCATTCCCACAATAAGGGTGAACGAAAGCGGGAACTGCAGGGCCGACCCCATATCACCGCGATGCAGCAGTGGCACAATGGCCAGCATCGTGGTGAGCGATGTCATCACAATAGGCTTCAGTCGGCGATGCCCCGCCACCATAATCGCTTTCAGCAAAGAACACCTCTCAGGCCTCTCCACACTCCTATATAGACGATTGATGGTGTCAACCTTCAATATCGAGTCATTCACGATAATGCCGCACATCACCACCATACCAATCATCGACATGATGTTCACCGATTCCCCCGCCGCCCATACAACAAACAGTACCAAGGCCACATCAACCACCACCTCAACTAGAATAATCATGGGCTGTATCATACTCTCAAACTGTGCAGCCAGGATGAAATAGAGCAGCAGAAGCGCCACCACAAGAACCATCAATAGTTCACTGATCATACTGCGCGACGAGAAATAACCGCCCACAAACGATGCCTGAAAGTCCCCACACCTCTCATCGTCGGTCAGCCAGGCAAGATACCTCATCACCCCCTTCACCACCTTGTCATCCGCCTTGTCGATATTGATCACCGCGAACTCCCCCTCTTCACTCGCATACAGATGCTTATAGTCGTCTGTGCGCTGTTCCTTCACCAGATAAGAGATAGGAATATCAACCCCCTCGCTATTACGAATTGTATTTCCCAGCAGCACCGCCGCATCCCTGCTGTTACTACCAATGACAACCGGCACGCTCTCACCGCCGCTGTTGATATCGTAGATACTGTTATTCCCCAGCAACTCCTTCAGTCGTGCATACAGCTGCTGGTACGAAACCCTATAATATCCCATCAGCTCCGCATCCGCCGTATATTTCAAATACGTTTCCGTGGCCACCGGCTGAATGCCCAGCTCAGGAAAGTGAGCCCGCAGCGAATCCGTCACCATGCGGGTCTGCTCAACCCTCGGTCGTCCACCCTCCCGTTTATGTAACCTGATCTGCAGGTCGGGCTCCTCAGTCGAGAAGATCATATCAAACACATTCGCAGCCAGTTCCGTCTCTATTTTAGCATGCGGATAGTGCTCCCCCATATGTTGGCGAATCGTTTCAACAGCCCTGTCAAGATCCTCCACCGATTTCCCCTTCAAATAGCACACAGCCTCACTGCTCGTAATGTTCCTGGTATGCGACAAGATGAAATCCTGTCCGCCCACCATGGTTGTCGATGTCTCCACATACGGCTTTACCGCCCCCAACAGCTCCGTCATCCTTCGGTTATTCTCCTCAGGCGTAATCCCGTTGTTCCAGTCAATGCAAACCAAGGCATCATCATGCGCAATCTCCGGCATCCGCTCCTTACGTACAAATGGGAACAACATCACGATAACCAACACGCAAACGGCGAAGAACGTCAGCATCATCCCCGCATGACGGAAGGTAAGCTCCATACCCCACTCATAGAAGCGCATCACCAGTCCATTCGTCCTCTCCACCAACCTGTTCGTCTGCTCTATCGCCCCACTGTGCTTCCTACATAGAACGAAATAATACACCGGCACCACCCATGCAGCCACCGCCAACGAGCAGAACAGCGCAATCGATACCCCCATGGCCTGATCATAGAACAGCGCCCCTGCCGTACCGCTGAGAAATATCAACGGAATAAATACCGAGCAAGTAGTGAGCACCGACGAAAGCATCGGCATTATCACCTCCTTCACAGCATCAACAATAGCCCCATCGGTCATCATCCCCTTCTGTCGGATGTTGTCTATCACGATAATTGAATTATCCACAATCATTCCAACGCCAAGGATTAACCCCGACAACGATATGATATTCAGCGAGATGCCTATCAAGTAGAAGCAAAGCAAGGTAAGAATCAGCGAAAGCGGAATCGAGACCATCACGAGCAATGGTAGCCGCCACCCACCAATAAACAGGAACAGCACCACACTGGCCATCACCACGCCCAGCACAAGGTTCCATTCTAGGTTGACGATACTATATGAAAGCAGTTGTGTCTGATCGCGTGTAACCTTAAACCTCAGTTCCGGATAATCCTTACTCAAGTCCTTCATCAGCGTATCCACCCTATGCTGCAGACCGCTCATTTGGGCGTTGCTTTGCTTGATCACAGCCATGGTAATAGCATTATTGCCTTCCGATGTCACGATACCCTTTCTCTCAGCGGCCGATTCCTCTACCTTGCAGAAATCCTTCAACTGCAACAAGCGACCTTCAATCTGCAGATAAATATCCTCAATGTCATGAACTGACAATATCTGAGCATCAAAATGAATACTATAGCGATATATACCATCACGCACGCTCAACGCTGCCAATACGATGTTATTATCACTGATCGCCTTTTCTATATCCGAATTCGTCAGCCCGAGAGATTGCATCTTCAGTTCGTTTGGGATGATGGTAATCTGCGTGCCCACCGTTCCACTATAGTCTACCATGGCAACCTCAGGCAACTGTTCCAGTCGTTTACTAATCACGTTCCCTACCAATCTACTTGTCTGTTCTGGCTTGCCGCCTGTAACATCCACATAGAATGCGGGAATATCCATCGCACCAATCTTCATGGCCTTTGGGCGCTCCATCCCCTTAGGCATACTACTCATGGCACGGTCAATCTTTTCATTCACTTCGATGAAGAGCAGACTCATATCACTGCCTGGGTCGAAGGTCATGGTAATGATACCAGCATCGGTACGTGATGTTGATTCAATTCTCTTCAGTCCTGCGACCTGCGAAAGTTGCTGACGCATTTGACTAACAATCTGTTGTTCTATCTCACGCGCCGAACTTCCTTGGGCCGACATCTGCACCACAATACGCGGCACATCTATATCAGGCATCAAAGAAACCGGTATTCGTTGGAAAGCAAGAACGCCAAGTGCTACAATGGCAATCAACGACATCGTAACAGCAATCGGGCGATGAAGAAGTGTTTTAAGCATCATTGTCAACTGTCAACTAATTATCAATTGATGAAATCGTCACCTCCGTATCGTCCGCCAGATTAAGGTTACCTGACGTAATAACGATATCACCCTCATTAACCGTCGTCTGTTTCTTCTCACAACCAGTGATAGCATAACTCGTCAGATTACTATATTGAATATCTACGTATGTCCAAACAACACGACTCGTCTTCTTGTCATAGACAAACACCACATGATATCCGTCACGTTCAACCACCGCCTCCTTGGGCACAACAAGCATATCATGAACAGAGTTCTCGATGACAATCTTTACGTTCATTCCATCAAGAAGTCTGCCAGAAGTATTCTTCACCCTTGCCTTGACTGAAACAAGTCCTTTCTCATCAATTGTAGGATTGATTTCAGTAACGGTTCCGTTCAGCACCATGTTTTCATCAATATAAGGAGATACTCTTACGGCAGTTCCTTTATTTACAGAAGCAAGTTCCGACTCAAGGATTTTGAATTCCACATCAAAGAAGGAGTCGTCTATCAATGTACAAAACTTATCTCCACGCTGATGAGGACGCGCCACAAGGTCAGCTATCTTTCCGCCAAAAGGAGCTATAAGTCTACAATCCGAGAGCGATGTCTCGGCTGCTCTTATGGCGAATTTTGCAGAATAATAACCAGATGTCATTTCTGCTCTTTTCATGACATCAGCAGGCACATTCTTAGCATCGGCCTCATAACCAAGACCAATCAGTTTATCTTGCAGATCTACTTTTGCTTTCTCCAAATCGTGTTTCGCTCTTTCCAGTGCGGCACTCATATCACGGGTGTCTGCAACGGCAAGCACCATTCCTCTTGATACCCTTTGACCATTCTTTACGTTCACGCTTCTAAGGATTTCGCCCGCTTTCGGACACATCAACTCAGCTCGTCGAATGGCAACCAACTTACCATTACACAGTATCTGCATCTGGAACACCTGCTTACGAAGCACCACGGTATCTACCTCCACAATAGTTTGTTCCATTGCAGCTATGGGTAACTCTTTCTCTTCTTTTTCCTTTTTATGTGTCAACGAGAATACCACAAACACAACGACACCAGTAAGAAGTAAGCCTGCGATAGAAGAAATCGCGATCTTTATATATCTCTTTCTCATGATAACTTATTGTATTAAAGATTCAAAATCAACTGTCAAATCACTATTATGCTGCCAATCATACAGGGTGGCCTTCTGCAAGGTGTAATAATCGTTCCAAAAAGACGACAGCTGGACTATATATTGCGCCTTGGCAGATTCAAGTTCCTGTTGAGCCGTATTAAGTTCTGTTACAGAAATAGCACCAGTCTCATACCGCTTACGTGTTATTTCATAACGCTCAACCGCTATTTCCTGTGCGCGAAGGGCATCCTTACATTGTGTAGGTTGTGCATTGAATTGCGTTACCTTTTTACGAATATCCTGCATATAGTCAAGATGCTCTTGTTCAAGTTGCGTCTTCACCACGTCAAGTTGCGCCTGCGCCATCTTTATCCTGCCTTTGCTCATGCCCCAATCGAAAATGGGTAATGATATCGTCAATCCGATAATCTCGTTATCCATCAAATGACTATAAGCGTTTCCCAAAGAACGACCTGTCTGAGTAAACCCGAGTTCACTGCTAACGGTCATTTTTATACCCTTATTAGCCTTTGCCTGCGCCAGAGTTTTCTGGGCTTCGAGCATTTGCAGTTTCTGGTTAAGACTATGCGATGAGTTGCTTATGGCTTTTTGCAGCACATCATCGGCATTGACCAGAATTTCAGGAATAGTAATTGGTGGTAGCAGATCAGCATTCTCGTAGTTTGTTAAACGAAGATATGAGAACAACTCATACATACTTTCATCAAGAGCTATCTTGTTCTTCTTTACCGCTAAACGAGCATTGATCAACGACAGTTCCATCTGAAGCACCTCACTCTTCGTCGTTGTGGTCAGGTTCAACCTACTTTTCGACAACTCATAGAGGCGATCACGTTCTTCCACAGTTGCAACACTTTGCTTATACGCAGACTGGGCAGCAAGAACGTTGAAAAACAAAGATGTAACCCTTATGGTTATGTCTTGTAACGAACTGATATAATTGCGTTCTGCTATTTGATACTCCACAGGTGCAGTCTTCTTTTCCCATTTCAGTGAATTGTAGGAACTCAAGCTTTGGTTATAACTAATACGGAGCGGCTGCGAGTTATAAGTCTTTTCATTATAATCAAACTGATCCAATCTGTACAGGTACGATTGGAGAGAGAGTGTGCCACCCGTAGCCGCAATTCTTTGGTCAAGCGAGAGTGTCAGGTAGTTGGTCAACGTGTTATTGTTTACCTGATTAACACGTCCCGTCTCAAAATCACGAGCTTCCACAACTGAATGATTGAACTGTCCTAACATACCCCCAAGATTCACCGATGGTTTCAGTTCTGCCCTAAACGCGCGATACTGCCAATATTTACTCATAAAAGAGAAACGGGCTATCTGCGCATCAAGAGAGTTTTCCTGTGCTATCCTTATCGCGTTAGCAAGGGTTAGCGTCTGAGCCTTGATTGTACAACAGCCCATCCATAGCGTTATTATATATATACCAATTCTTCTCATCTTATTATATCATATAAGTTTTGCAAACTATACCATATTATGCTGATTCTACAAAAGCTCCCTGGCCTTTTTCTTCATATCTCTTGTAGCAGGAGATTCCACCTTTGGTTTCATATCGATCACCCGTTTTGCCATTGCCTTTGCTTTCTGCTTGTTGCCGCTTTCATGATACAGCAACATCAGTTGATACAATGGATAGAGGCGGTTGGGCATCACCGTGAAAGCCTTATTGTATGCCTGTTCTGCCAGATCATAAAATTTCATATCCTTGTAATTATTACCGATAAGTATATAAAACATAGGATCGTTGCTTATCAATGTCCCTTTTTGAAAGACAGCGTTGCTTTCGTTATATCTTCCGAATGAACGTAGTAGCTTCCCGAAATCAAACAAGAAGAGGGAATTATCATGTTCTAAAGGCAGTAACTCATAATAATCATTGATAAACGCTTCTTGACCTGAATTGCAGAACAGACGATATGACATGTCTGCCTCTATACGTTTTTTCATCTCTGTGTTTACAAATAGGCTGCTCAGCAATAAAGCCATCGCTATGAGCACACATGATTTCCAACCCAATTGACTCAATGGTTTACAGATCATCCTGCTGACGACATGACCATTGGTCTGAATCATTGGCTGACTGTTCCCCCATGCTGCTATCAACACAACGATCAACTTATAGGGTAACAAATCAAATGGATATGACGTCATTGAAAAAATGAGCAAAGCTATAACGCTATAACAGAGCGACTTGCTATGTCCATACAATTTCACTAATAGGGTTATGGTAGCAAAAGCACATAGCAACGCGCCTATTACTCCTTGTTCAAGTATTATCTTCAGATAATCGTTGCACATGAAGTTTGTAACATCTGCTGAATCAAATAATGATATATACCCGTTATTCGCAAATAACTCCGAAGTGCCCTCTGCTTCGGCATGGAAGAAACTACCTATTCCTGTTCCAATCCATGGTGAATGCTTCCACGAAGTCAGCGACGACAGCCAGATAAACAATCGCCCGTCTGCTGAATCTTTCTTCAAGAAATACATACCTATTACCACAATGATGATGGCTCCCCATAAATAGTATCTGTATCGATAGTACTTATCACGGTAAATCCACAAGCACATGATTGCTAAAGCCATAAATGCAGAGCGGCTCCAGGTAGCAGGCAAAACCAATAATGTGAGAATCAGTATGATATAGTAAAGGTATATTGTTTTCACCTTCCCCCATGTCAGAAGATACATCCCATTGTGATCTGAATTCAGCATACTCAATATAATCACTACCCCCAGCGCTAAACAAGCTGAATAGGGACCGGGATTATAAAAGGTTCCCGTAATCATGAATAATAAATGATTACTATTGCCGCCCATCAGCTGCATCATTCCAGACAATGCTTCGTAGCCGCAGAACAACAGCAGGAAGAGAATCAATAACTTGTCAGCAAGATCGTAGTGTGAAAAGAACAGTCGCAAAACAAAATAGAATGCAAACATCATCACACCCTTTATGGCGTCTGTTGCGCATGGATTATCAGTCCAGAACCACACTCGGCTGCAATAATACACAAACCACAACAGTACAAACACATCGCTCCATACCATATGGAAGCATGCTTTACAAGTTCCTTGCTGAAACCTCTTTATCATGCACGTCACAATTACAAAGCCTGCTATTACCTCTATGCCATGCATCACCTTTACATCGGCAAAGGTAATACGCACATCTATTGGTTGTAATACCAAGCACAGGATATACAGCAATACAATGATGCTGATAGCAACAGTGTAATATGATTCTATTATGTTTCTGATCTTCCCTATCATTTCACACTGAATTTAACACCTACAACACCCACAATATACTCTTCAGGTACTAATCCCCAATACCGTGAGTCGTCCGAATCTATAACATTATCTCCTGCCATGAAATAATAATTATGTTTAAACTGATGTCTGGTCAGCAGCTGCCCGTTGGCCTTCACTTCACCAGTATCCCAGTCCCGTGTAACCTTCTGTCCGAGTTCCCATTCCAAAATGAATCCATACAAGGCTGCTTCTAAGGGAGTAATCCTCATCACGTCCCCTTTCCGTGGAATATACATCGGACCCATATTATAGACATTCCATTTAACATGATCATCAAACGGGTATGACTGTACTTCTTTTGCCCAACTCATAGAATCCGGGAGATGGTCATATTTCATTTGCTCTTCCTCTATTCCAAGAACTTCTTCGTAATGATTATTTCTATAGAATCCATCTACTATACTTAAACTGTCACCAGGCAAGCCAACAACTCGTTTACAAAAAACATTGTTGATAATAAAACTAATTTTCCAGTCATGATGAGGAAAGTTGAACACCACGATATCGTTATGGCGTATAGGTCGTATTCCCCTTGTTCTCCATGATTTCAATTCAATTCCTTTGTCATCGAAATGGAAATCCTTATAAATCCTTGCCCCGATCAGCGTTTTATTCACAATCACCTCATCCCCAGGTTTCAAGGTGGGATACATCGAATAAGAAGGAATGGAAAAGAAATCAAACAGAAAGGCACGGCACAAAAGCCACAACCCGTAGAGTAGTGGAAGTGTAATCACCCCTATTACAATATATCGTAATACCCTCTTCATCATTTTATTTTTCGTTTTTCCAGCACCATATAGTCACCATTGTAAGTATAAAACAAATACCTACATAAAACACCATATATAGACCATGATTCAGCTTGTTCACAAAGAAGTATGAAAACAACACCAAACACCAACCTGCGCAAACCGAAATCCATAAGTAAGAATCCTTCCAGCAACCGGAACTATTCTTAAGTCCAACGGTTTCTAAAACAAATCCTCTTTGTTTCCAGCCAACAAGCAGTACGCCGCCTACTATTGCCCACAATACAACACTCTTCACAAACGATGCCATTGGCGTAAAATGTATAAGTTCTCCGAAACACCCACACGATTCAATGCTTCCAAGTATGGTTGGAAAAAAAGCATTGACGGCTGTCAGCCACACGAAGAACGTCAGAAGCAGAAACATACCACATAATGCCATGTGCCTGTATTTCGCCTTCAATACCAGCAAGCCCAACATCAATTCCAACTGACACACAATCATGGCGCATGGATATTTGAATCCATGCAGCCACGATGGCATATACATGTCAATAAAATCACCGGTTTCCATGGCAAACGAATGAATGTTTATTGACTTTAGAATTGCTGACAGTGAAAATACGACAAAACACATTTTTGTCAAACATGAATATACCAGTGATACCATCTTTCGTTTGTTAAGGGCGTTCATTTATTATATCATCAAAAAGCTTTTCTATTTTGGGGCTTCTCCTCGGATCCCCAACAAGTTTTATTCGACTATCCTTCTTGTCTATCAACATGGTATGATAAATAGAAGAATGGGGAATGAAAGGATTCGCTTTTTCAAATGTGTTCAAAGTATCTAAATAAATATTTTTCTTTTCCTTTTTCCTCATAAGAAATGTACGCATATACTGATGAGAATCTGCTTTCGGGTGAAAAATAAAGACATAATCCATTTGTTGTGGTTTGCCATATTTCTCCATAAAATTATTCCACGTATACAGTTTTGAAGTAGCGCATGTTTGACACTCAGTAGAGTCAAAGTAACAGAGCATTACAAAACGAGAATCAATATTCGCACCAGATTTGTCACAATCTATCAGTTCCATTTGTTCCAAGTTCAGTTCAACCTTACTATCAAGCATTTCTTTTACACAAGATAACGTATCATCCTTCTTACAAGAAATGAATAAAAAGACTGTTGAAAGAACAATAAATACTACTCGATTATTCATTTTTTCACTTTATATTTAACTATAATAGGATTACCTGTGTCAGAAACTCTCTCAGATACGATTTCTTTAAGTTCTCTTAAATACTTTTCTTCAATCGGATTATCGTCATCTTCCAATATCTTAATAGAGCTGACGAAATCATCGCCATCATACAAGTTGTAAATGGTATTTTCATGAATATAGTAATTCATTAATCCTAAATGATACATACTACACACTGCAATACCTTTGCAAAGCAAAACATTAGATTTAGTCTTATGGTTAATGACAAGAAGATAATCATTGCTGTTTACACTGAATCTTATAAAAAGAAGATCACCTGATACTTGTATTCTCTCTATTCCTAAAACGTACTTTTGATAATTATTATTCGTGTTATATATTAACTCTCTGGCATCCATAGGCTTATATTCTTCTGGAAGATTGTACTTTCCAAAATCCAGAGTAATGAATGGTTCACATTTCCCCGATGTAACTTTAAATATCGTATTGGATTCTCTTTGAGCATAAAAAACAGAGTCCTCTGAATAACATGAAAAACGCATATCACAAGATAAGCCTGGACCCTTATCAAAAGGAATATATGATTTCACTAAAGTCCCATCTTTTCTTATTTCAATAATATGGTTCTTTCCGTCTTTCGTTTCAGACCGGTCATTTACAAGAAAAATATGATCACCAACTACAAAGAAACTATTTGCCCAATAATCTGAGATGTTTGTCACACTTTTGCATTGCCCTTCGTAATCGTATTCTACTATTTTCAAGGATGACATATCCAACACATATACCTTGTTATTCACTGCAAAAAAATCTGTGATTTCAATATACTCATTCGATGATTTTCCCAGGCGATTGATCTCATGCTCACAAACTCCTTCCTTATTTAGAATATGAATTCTCTGCCTTCCATTATCAAGTAGGATTATCTTATCTTTATCGAATTTCATATCTTCTATAGTACCTATTCCTGTAGAACAATTCATTTGAATGAGTTCACATTCATTAGGAATGATGAGACCTGATTCTGCATCTGTGATATATGATTTAGCTTTATCAATATCAACGCGAACGATACTCCCTTGTTGTTCGTATGTATTTGTATTCTGACAACAAACTAACGAAACCAAGAATGACAGCAAATATAAATAGTTTAAAAACTTCATATATTCTAATGTGTATTTATGTAAGTGTTATTCTATTAAAATTCCATTAATAATTTACCACATGACAATCGTACGGGGTACACCCGAATCCTTTGTCTGGACAATCATCATAGATTGCTTTTAGTATCTTTTTATTATAGATGCCACTAGCCTCTAACTGTATATTTGGCTGAGAAGAAGAATAAGCGACTCTCCCAGACACATCAGTATAAACATAAAGAACACAAAACTTTGTTATACCTTTCCTGTCAGGATAACGATAACCACCTCTATTTGCATCACCATCACCACCATCTGAACTCTGTGCCAATGCCTCAACATTCTGCATCAGCAAACTGTTGTCTTGAACACCATAAGAACTGTAGCTCTGGTAGGCAGTAAAACCTGCAGCTACTAACACCGCAGCAGCAATGCCGCATTTAATTGATTTTTTCATTGTTTTATATAAATAATTTACAAAACTTGTAAAGGGACTCTACTTCAGTGTACATACCTGAATTATTGGATTATTGTTTTTCGATAAGCGCACCATTTCTGCTTTCTCCTCAAAAGAAATGATAGAGGGAGTTTTACGATCAGCATTGAGTTTTATTAGATTTTGATACAAAGCCCGTGCAGAATAAAACTTCTTATCTATTTGCGATAAAGTATTGTGACAAGTTTTTAATTTCTCCTCAGTCATATCTGTATTCGTTGGAATGCTTGCCATACGTTCGAACTGGTCGGGTTCTATCATGAAGTAAACTTTATTATTTGAAACTGATTTTAATTCCATACCATTTACTTGACCATATATATCATTATCCATTAGACGTACATATCTTAAATCATCCAAAGAATCTTTATTTGCAACCATAAGATGTAACATTTGTGCATCCCATGAAAAGTTCATTAATAAATATTTACCCGTACTATAAAAATTTACGCTTCTCGCCACATTATCCGGATAATTGGAGTAGGCTTTTTCCTGATATGATTCAAATGACTCAAACCACTCTTCTGGTTGGTTGTTTTTTCCAAAATCCACAAAGTAAAGAGTCTTCAATGAATCATTAACAAATTCATTAATTAAAGGCGTTCCCGGGACATGTACATACACATGGTCTTCAGAACGTGTGAACACATTTGAACTCATGGTAAAACCTTTCCAATTATCGCTATAAGGAGCATGATAGCCGACAATCTTCCCTTTCCGGTCAACAATCACATAATTGTAAGAACCGTCTATTCCAGGAACATCCATTTGATAGTTCATATAAAGAATGAGATGATCCCTATCCAATATTTCAAATTCATAATAGAAAGAAGGTATTTCCACGACATTCAAGAATTTTCCGTCGATGCTATAAAACTGGAGCGAGCTCTTTCCTGCATCATAAACTATCACCTGATTACGATAAACGTCATAGACCATGCAGGTAGGAGAAATGTATTCTCCCTTTGAATGCCCTAAACCACCTATAGTATTTACAAATTTCCCATCGTTGTTAAAACGGAGTATTGATTTTCCAGAAGCATCAAAAACAAGGAGATCGCCATCTTTTGTAATTTGCAATTTCCTAATTTCACCAACCTTTGACTTTGGAGTGAACTCTAATGGGATATACTTGACATCCGAAAAGAAATCAGAATAAAAGGCAACACTTCCTACTTGCAAATCACTCAAATCTATTGTTGGCACATTCCCTTTCTCATAGTTATCCGCTAAGCCAATGCCAATCAACTCTTTATCATATTGAAAAGATGTAAAAGTATTCTTATGAAGACAAGAAGAAAGACACATCAACAACAATAAACTTATTAATAACCTTTTCATCATTTTATATATTCTTTTAAAGGAGTACAGACAAGCTGTACTCCATAATAATCAACAGGGATTAGGGATTTCGTCACAATGGGCATATTGTCCTTCACCGTCTTTTACCCTAATACAATCATTGCATTTGTAAGTTTTAGACTCACTGTACCATTGAGTATAATGTATTGTCACAGTTTTTACCGTTGGCCTGGCAACGTAATCCTTACGATTCCACCAGCCCCAAAGCCCGCTATCTGCATCACCGCCATCAGAAGTCTGTGCCAATGCCTCAACATTCTGCATCAGCAAACTATTGTCTTGAACGCCATAAGAACTGTAGCTCTGGTAGGCAGTAAAACCTGCAGCTGCTAACACCGCGGCAGCAATGCCGCATTTAATTGTTTTTTTCATATCTTTTATTATTAAGTGTATAAGAGTTCTTTTCTTTCATGAATAGATCTCTTATACACATGATTACACTTCTATTATTTCTTTAATAAGGAACCTCCTGACATGAGAAAGGACTACATCCATTTCCATCATCTGGACATTTATCTTCTAGACCTCGTCTCGTTGTTTTTTCATATTTTCCACTTAATTCTAACTGTTTATTTTCCTCAGTGCTAGAATAAGCGACCTTCCCGTTTGAATCTATATAAACATGAAGAGTACAAAATCTTGCTCTCCCTCTCCTATCAGGATAACGATAACCACCTCCATTTGCATCACCATCACCACCATCTGAACTCTGTGCCAATGCCTCAACATTTTGCATCAGCAAACTGTTGTCTTGAACACCATAAGAACTGTAGCTCTGGTAGGCAGTAAAACCTGCAGCTACTAACACCGCGGCAGCAATGCCGCATTTAATTGTTTTTTTCATTGTTTTTTGTTTAAATGATTAATAATAATTGATAGAAAGGCTATTATGCATCACAGCCTCTTTCTTTAGGCGTTCTTCCAGGTTTTGGCGTCCCTCCACCCAGTAGTCGGCCTTATCCCCTGCATGCATGGGGATAATATATCATGCGCTAATATATTCTACTCTTTCTGTTCACCACCATATCTGCTTGCCGTTTTCATAGGTAAACAGGCGTTCCTCCTTACCTTTTGTCAGGTCATGAAGAATATATAGACCGCCTGCCGGCACATGATCAATAATCAAGTAGTCCTCTGTAGCAACTTTACGCTCCACTTCATTCCATTGACAGTTGTCCCAATAGCATAGGGCATAGAGATCGCCCCTTTCAATTGTATTCCCGTCGTTACGGGCAATGAAACGAATGTTGCCTACAATAGAGGGTTTACTAAGTTGCAAGCCTACCCACTGACCATCTGCCCCGAGCGCATGGAATCCAGTAAGGATATCGCCGTCGAAAACGGTCTCCTTGGTCTTCTTCGGCTCGCCTTTTGTTCCAATGATTCTGCCCATGAGTTTGTTACCATCCTTGTCGAAGAACGCCAGCTCATTGATATTGCCATGCGATCCTTCAGGACCTAAATAACGGAGATACCGGTATGCTTGGGCATCGTTAATAGGTATGTCGTACCAGTTGCCGTTGGTTACACCTTCGAAACGGTAGAGATTGGTTACCTTACTGAACTGTGCGTCGTTGGAGCCTTGGAAGAGTCCTCCGCCCATCTTGTAATTGATATCGCTGAACTTACCGAGGAACGGAAATTTACGATTGAGCACCATGGTAACTGACTTGTCTTTTGAGACGCTGATATCGGTCACGGAGCCATCACCTGCAACCAGGAACGGATCCCCGAAGGGTTGCATGCCGCGTTCATCGCAAATGGCGGCCATATAGACTATGTCGGGACCCATGCAACGGAACGTGACCTTTCCGTTCTTGATTCTGCCGTAATATACGGGTACCCAGTTGGCATTGTCGAAAACACAGATATAGGCTACCTTCTTATCTGAATAGGCTTCGGGTACGGGGCGTTCCACATCTACAGGATTGTCGTAATACTCATCGGTGACATCGATGATGTTGAGCGACCGGAACAGGGAGGGAACGTATTTTTCATGGGCAAAGGCTTCGGCCATGTCTCTGTTCAGACTAAACCGACGACGGAATACTTTTGCTTTGCTATATGAATAGGAATAGTGCGCGGTGTCCCCTGGAACGCTACCCATGAAAAACGGTGTTGACTTACCATCTGGATTGATAATGACATTCCAGGTGTGACCCTGACTGCGGTTGCCCCAATTAGGGGTAAAGTCTATGGCTGAAGGTATTCCTAAGCTGCGGCACAGATAGACGGCGAAGCTGCCTTCCTCGCGACAGTTTCCAGAGAGGCCTCTCAACAGGGTTGTTCCTCTTGGCATGAGTCCGCTTTTGTTGTCATACCATTCAAACATGGTGTTGACGTCATATACCTTCATGGCTTCGGATATCGGACCGCCGAACGCATAGATGGTCTTGGCATCTCGGCGCTTGCCTTGTTCCTCTATGAGCCAGTGCTGAGAATCAGAGTGCCTGTAGTCATCTACGGTAAGGACTTCCTTCTGACCTCGTCTGACGGAGGTAAGGAACAATCCGCAGTCCTTGTTCATGATTTTGCAATAACCGTTACCCAAAGGGATGATAACCCATTTCTGATGGTTTATCTTTACTTTCTGGTAAGTCGTTATATAATCATTTTGGACAACTTCGCTACCTGCCGAAAGGGCGGCGTTGCCTACTTCCACACATAGATCGGTAGTGTCGTTGTGTGCTGAATATATCTTCCAAATGGGAAAGCCCAAGTAGTCGAGTCGCAGCAGCTGGGTGGTGTCGTTGGCCGCCTGCGCTTTGAGTTGCAGCTGACTTTCCTTGGCATTGCCCCCTAAATCGAAGGTAAGGTATCGGCCTGATTGCTTGTTCTGGATAGTGCAATATCTTTGCGAATAGTCTTTCAATGAGGGGGTATCGATAGTTTCCAACGTTGATACGCGCACGTAATCCATACTGAAGGGTTCATCCACACATACTACTGTTAGCTGGTTGTCGCCATGGCTCAGGGTAACATCAAGACCTACGCGATTCTCACGGAATACGGTGTAGTAGTTGGTGGGCTCAAGGGCGAGGGTGCTGACCAGCTGACCGTTGAGGTAGATTGCGGCCTTGGCATGTAACAACTGCACCGAATACTTGAAGAACAGACGTTTGGTGGCGGTGCCGTGCGAAGGAAGGGTGAGCGTAAGACTGTCGTTTGGGGTTGACAGCAATACTATTTTCTTTCCTGAGGCAGCTTCGTTGTCTTTGAGGTTCTTAGGGTTATAAACACCTTTCTCACACTCAATGTCGATGCCACGATTACTCGATACCGTTGAGGTGTAGAGGAAAGGATAGTTCTCTTTAACGTATGAGCGCCATGCGCTCACAGGTTCGTTCATGAGCCGGTATGGCAGCACGTAATCGAAAAAGATGGACTCGTCGTATTCTCCCTTCCAGTTCACCTGATGCCACACATCGCAGGCTTCGTTGATCATCTCGATGAGATAATCGGCCTTGAGACTCTTCAGGTCAATAGCAGCTGTAGCAGATGACGAGGGGTTGGAATAGGCTATCTGCTTGAAAACGCTGTCGCGCTGCTCGATGGGATAGCACGAGGAGACGCGGAAGGCGGAATCGGCATACTCGGCAGCATCGCCCATGTTGGAATAGTTATAGGGCATGTTCTCAATGAGGAACTTGGCCGAACGGTATTTCAGCCCATCGGGATCGTCTTTGAAGTGTGAAAGGACTTTCTCCAGCTCAGCCCGGTTACTACCGGCCAACTGAAGGGCAGAGTCAAGGTTCTTGTTGCAGGCCGCACATAACAGCACGATGACAATGGTGAAATATTTGCTAACTGTTCTCATTTTCTTTTAATTAATTCGATAATACTCAAAGTAGATTCGCCAATTTCTCAAAGCCCGTGAGTGTATTCCATTTTTAATGACGCGATGGCCTTTTTGTACAGTTGAGAGAGCTTCTCATTGCCAAACGGTTCGCCGACAACAACTATTCGGTTCTTCTTATCCAGGAGAAAGGTTTTGTTGCGGGCAAGAACATCAAGTTTATTCACTTCACCAAAAACAGAATCTTCGTAATACAACAGAGGATAGAGTAACCGCATCGAATCTATATTATTGAATAGCACATCTTTTTGAGGGGTTTGGACAACTATCACGTATGCTACCTCAGGGTCTATCTGCTTCACTTGCTCTATCCACGTATGCAACATTCTAACGCCACATGAGGTGCATGGGAGATCGTTTATATATGATACTATCTTGATGTCTGTTGCCAACAAAGAATCAATTGGCATAGAATTTTGGTAAGACAAAGAACAATAGCCTTTAGGGAATAAAATCTCACGCCCTGACAATGCTCGTACTTCTTTAACCAGACGATCGTTATTGTTACAAGAACAAAAAATGAGAATCAACAACAATATCCAAAGCATCATCACGCTTTTAGAAAACGAAAGACAAAAGTTGTACTTAGTCATATAACAACTGATAATTTTGACTGATTATAATAGTTGAGATAAATCATACTTCAAGACTGTACCATCTTGCCTAATACCAAATAGCATTTTGTAACGTTCACTAAATGCAATATTGTCAACTTTGTCTTTAATGCAAAAACTCTTAAGATAATCACCTTCATGATTAAAAATCAAAACGAGCCTATTGGCATTGACTTCTTCTGTCACTATCTCAACCATTTTTCTCCTATCTTGCAAAACCATGATATAGTTCTCACTTACACTCAAACTCCTTGTGCATATATTAATATGTTCATTTAACCATTGGATATCGTTTTGGTGTTTTTCAGCATCCTCTAAACTGAATGTCTGTTTTTCTATAACACCTATGGTCGCTGACTTCTCTACATCCAAAATGTTGATCATATTCATATAAAGAAGCCCTTCCACTATTTTGTCTTTTTGAGGACTTATCCTCATCTCAGAATTATATAATAAGGATACTATATCATAATTAGGACAACTGATTGTTGATGGGTAAAATGACACCTCTCGTGTTTCATTCTTTTCTTTTAATATGAATTTTGGGGGAAAATAGACATGGTCTCTTGGATCATCACTAGTTATGAACTGACTTGTAACGCTATTATCATCGCTAATCCAATAATAACGTTCTGTCATCAATCCATGCTTCAACAGTCGAGATACAATACTATTATTCTCTCTGATTGATTTACTGAGATTAACAACTTTAGCTGTCAGTTGCAGATCTGGAACAATCATCATTAAATCTCCGTTTTCCCTGCCAAAATAACAAGTGGTTGGAGCCCAGGAAAACTCATTCTTTGCATTACCTATCTGACCGAATCTTGCTAAAATAGAATCTTCCTTTATTCCATATACTGAGAAAATACGATCAGACTTGGAATTCTCTATAACAACTAGATAATCATCCATTACCTCAATTCCCATCGGCTCAATAAATAGGTGAGTCACGAGGGGAGTTCCTGAAATAGTATCATCAATATGCCCAACTTCATACTCTTTTAGCACATCAGGATTGTATCTACTTTTCGTGTTACATGACACAAAGAATTGCACACACAAGACTAGAATAAGGACATAATATGTTCTTTTATAATAAAGCAATTGCATATATAGACTAAAGATTATTATTCTTAGCAATGCTAATTATACCACTTTGCTAAGAATTACCATTCAATTAAAGTTTCACAGTTCAAATGGGATATAACTTCATTTTCTCACTTCATGCTGTACATCGATAAAGTTTCTCAGCCATTATAAATACCATAAAAAAGCAAACATTCAATACCTCATGCAATACCCATTGTTTGGAGTCATTGAAAACAGACTTATGTCTGGTATTCCTCGTGTCGAACAAGGGTACATTTTGGGTTGAAGCGGCACGCTATTAGAATAAAAAAGAGTTGTACCCTCTGCACATATATACATTACAGTTCCTTTTTTACCACCACCCGGGCTTTTACAATTTTCAAGTATAGCCGGTTTCCCTTCACCATTGTCACCCGATTCACCTTCAGAATCTGCACTCAGCGCCTCCAAATTCTCCATCAGTAAAGAATTGTCAACATTTCCATACGCGCCATACGCTCTCCAAACACCGAGGCAAGATGTTGCCACAACGACCACTGCTAAAGTGGATTTGATAATAGCATTTTTCATTCTAAATTGTTTAAATAGTTTATAATTAATACCTGTATGACTAGGTTTTCATGATTGCAAATGAGATGTAGGATAGTGTCCAAGTCTTGTATATAAACAGAGAAAAGGGCACTGCAACCTGTTTCATGATAAGACTGCTGCAAAAGTACATATACATTTGAGAAGAAAGCTTAAAGTAGATTTCTAAAACTTTTTGAAATGTTACTTGAGTGTTGCAATTATTGAACTGAAGTTATCGTAAATACTTGATAATGAGAGTTGGCGATGCAACAATTGCCAACTTTCAATGATAGATTATTCAATGGTAATCCATGGCTTTTTAACCTTAATAGCCATTTTGTTACACGTTTCGTATGTCAGTATTATGTACCTTTGCAGAGCGAAAGCAAAAGCGGATAATGGATAATTAACCTCTCTAAAGAGGGTGAACAAGAAAGGGGAGGCCACCCCTGGCTCCTCCAAAAGGGAGGGGAACTAAGAAGAACGAGGAAGGGCAACCACCCTTCCTCGTTCTTTTATAGGATAATACTACTTAAGTTTCGCTAGTTCTTGCCTTCGACAAATCCCTTTTATTCCCCTATCACGAACACAAAGCCGCCGCGGGGCTGACAGGTAACGGATTCGGGCAGGGATCCACCGTTGCGGATGGACCAGCCGGTGGACTGCTCACCGTCGAGGAAAGCGGTGGTGAACGATTGCCACTTGACGATTCCGTCGAGGGGAAGGGCAATCTGCTTCAGCTCATCGGTGCCGTTGATGCCTGCTACATACCAGGTGTTGCCGCTACGGCGGGCTAACACTACATACTCGGCGGGATAGCCGGCAACAAAGCGGGTCTCATCCCAAACTGTGGGCAGCTTACCGAAGAACTCCTGCACCTCGTCGGGCTGCGCGTAGTAGCTCCCGGGCTTGTCGGCCAGATGCTGCAGGGCTGATTCGAAGAGCACGGTAAGCGCCAGCTCGTGGGCATTCGAGGTAATATGCGGATGCTGCGAGTCGGAGAAGGCGCAAGGCGTGTAGTCCATCGGTCCGATAACATTGCGGGTGAAGGGCAGCGTGGCGTTATGGGCAGCTGCCTTCTTGGTGAACGTACCTACGTTGTTGTACCACTCGGCACCATACACGGCCTCGGTGGAGAGCAGGTTGGGATAGGTGCGCTGCCAGCCGCGGGGGATGGTGGCACCGTGGAAGTTGACCAGCAGATGATGCTTGGCGGCACTCTCCAGGAGATCGATGCAGTAGTCCATGTTCATCTGGTTATCGCCCGAGAAGAAATCGATCTTCACACCAGCTACACCGATCTTCTCGCACCAGGCAAACTCCTTTTCCCGATCCTCAGCCTTGTTCAGTCGGTACTTCGGCGTAGGAGCACCATCTACCCAGCCCACCGACGAGTTGTACCAGATGAGGGGCTTGATACCCTTCGACTTGGCGTAGTTCACCGCATCCTCAATGGTATAGCCGTCTTTCATGGTGTCCCACTCGGCATCGATGAGCATATAGGGAAGATGCAGGGTGACCGCCATATCGACGTATTCCTTGATGATGTTATAGTCGTTCGAGCCATGGTTATAAGCCCAGTAGATCCACGACACCACTCCGGGATGAATCCAGTTGACATCGTTGAGCTTACTGGGTTCAGAGACATCGGTGACGAGGGTTGACTCGACCACGTTGGCCAGACTGCCGATGATGACCACCCGCCAAGGGGAATGCCAATCGCCGCTTAACGAGAGCTCGTTCTTGTCGGGCACCACCCGATAGTCTTCCTTGTTATTGAACAGGCACGAAGCGCTCTGCCGTCGTTCGATGTTAGCCTCGGTGATGAGGGCAAACACGCCATCGACAGGCTCCAGCAGGGCGGGATAGCCCCAACGGTTGTTCCAGCCCTCGTCGGACTTCGATACGCCACTGAACGAGGGGATGGGCTTTACCTGATAGGTAGTTTCTAAAGGGAAGAAACTCTCGTAAGCATCAGTCCACTGCTGCATCCACCGCTTGGTTCCCTCGGGAATGCGATAGACGGTGTGCTCCTCAAAGGGTTTCTGTCCTTTCAGGTTCTTATACTCGTAGCGGAAGGCCAGTCCATCGTTATACATGCGGAGCACCAGCTGAGCATCCTTGCCGTTACGCGACTGGCAGATATACTCGTTGGCCTCGTTGCTGCACTGCAGGCGCTTACCCTGCAGCATGCTGTAGCTGGTGGAGAGTTTCCGGGCAAGGCGCGGTAACTTGAAGTCGGAGGCTTCCCCACCCGACATATCCTTGGCCGAGAGACTGAGCACCTGCTGACCTTGATAGCTCACGATGTACTGACCATCTACAACGGTCAGGGAGAGCTTACCGTTGGGCGATGTGGCCTTGGCGGCAAAGAGTACCGGGGCTGACAGCAGACAGCAGCAGACGGTGATGAGGAATCTTTTCATTATTTCGGGAAGATTACACGGTAGTTTCCACTGAGGTGCATGAAGGCGAAGAGACGCAACAGACCGTCGTAGTAGGCATCGAAATAGCCGTCCTCGAAGGGCTCGTGCTTGGCGTTCCACAGCTCATCGACAAACTCCTTACTCTTATCATGACTGCACATCATGGAGGCGGCAGCTGCAGTGGCAATGAAGCCGATGGAGTGGCGCAGCTTCCTGAAGCCGCCAGCCTGCAGAATCTCGTTACCTTCTGGTAATGAACCATCTACACGATACTGATCAAGGAAATCGTGAACACCCTGCTTGTAGAGGAAGTTCTGGATGGTTTCGCCATATTTCTGCTGCCATTCCTTATCGGCGCAGCACCACTCGTAGTCGAGCGTGATATTCATGGGCACACGCCAGGAGTCGTAACGGAAGTTGTTACTGGGGTTAGGACGGTTACCGAAGCCTTGCATCAATGAGCCATCGAACTGGCACATATCAGGATTCAATCCCGTCTCTTCGTTGATGGCCTTGTGCAGGAACTCACGACTCTTTGCAGCACACTCGCGCCAGTAGTCTGCACGACCGTCGTCGGCCCATCGTGCCCATACCTCATAGAAAGCAGGGATATGGTAGGAAGGATCGGTGTAACGCTGACCGAAGCCATCGGGGGTGAAGGTGATGAGCTTGGTTTCGGGGTCGATGAGGTACATGCGCTGCTTACCGCCCTGCTGCTGACCGCCGCCGAAGCCGCCACCGAAGCCACCGAAGCCGCCCGGACGCTGCTCGGGCTCATATTCCTTGGGCATGGTGCAGTTCAGGATGCGCTGAGCCTCAGCCTTGTAGTTAATGCCCGTATCGTCGCCCCAGCGGTTAGAGGCGAAGAGCAGCGAGGTGATGAAGTAGAGCTCGCCATCGCTGGCGGCACCATCGGAATTGCGCGTTCCGTCGGTCCTACAGCTCCAGGCGAAATAGCCCTCGCGACTGCCCGACTGGTGCTGCATGTATTTCTTGCTCCAGCGCCACAGACGGTCGAAGATGTCCTTCTCGTTCATCTGCACGGCAATCATCAAACCATACGACATACCCTCGGTGCGGGCATCGTGGTTCTTGATATCCGAGACATATCCCATGGAGTCGCCAACCTCGAAATAGACCTTGTTGGGGCCGCGGAACACATCGTTGAACACTTCCTTGAGCTTGGCGTCCACTTCCTTCTGGGAGTAGCCCATCTCAACAAACAGATTTCTGTACTTCTTGGTTTCAAAACCTCCCTTGGTCCAAGGCTTACCAGCCAGGAGGGGGAGAGACATCAGCAACATAGCTGCCATTAATAGATTCTTTTTCATGTGAGTAATGTATAGATAATTAATTATTTACGTTGAAAGCGCCACCAGTCGAGACGCACATCGCCGCGTGCCTCGCTGAAGCAGATATAGAGGTCGTGCACCCCTGTTACACCGCCTACCTTGGCGGCAAACTGACGGTATTTATCTACCGAGCCAGTGGGCGTGACGGGTAAGGTGGCAATGACTGCCCCGTTGACGCCATCCACCCGAAGAGTAATAGTGCAGGAGCCCGTGGCCGCAGCCGTGAGTTGGAACTTGGAAGCCCCCTTCTCACCGAAGTCGACACCACGCAGACGGATATACTCACCGTCGTTGATATCGTAGATATACATGTTGCGCTTACCGGTGGAAGCAGGCATATCCTTCACCACACCCGTATTGGCAATACCCATCTTCGCACTCTTCAGTCCGTTACCCCATGCCATGGTCTCGGCCTCCACCCTATTGTACGGGTTGAGCCAATGTAATTGTTTCATGGGCTCCTGATCGAGCCAGTAGGGAATCTCCTGAATGGTACCGTCGGCCTTGTAGGTAATCTCCTGTGCCGATACCGAACGGCGCTCGCTGTGCTTGAAGGTCTCCAGGTGCATCAGGTCGTAGTTCTGACCGAACACATAGGAATGTCCTTTATAATCGGTGATACCCGGATGGTTACCACGGTCGCGCTCGGTAGGACTCATGATGTAGTTCTTCCATACCCACGGACCCGTAGGACTGTCGCTCATAGCGTAGCCCAAGGCTTCAGGACAGCAGGTGGTGGCATAACCCAGATAGTAATGTCCGTTGCGCTTATAGATCCACGGACCTTCCTGATAGTGCTTCACTGCCCAGTTGGCCTTCTGCTCATCGGGCACCCTGAGGTTGATCTTGGCACCTTCGGTCTTGACAGGGCGCATCACTCCATCTTCGGGGTTGAGCACGCAGATATCGCCACTGGTGGAGATCATATCCTCGTTGAGCTTGACGTAATAGACATGCGGGTTACCCCAGTACATATACGCCTGTCCGTCGTCGTCGATGAATACCGACGGGTCGATATCGTCCCAATGCTCCTTCTGCCAGACAAGGGGTTCACCTAAGGGATCATGGAAAGGACCGTAAGGGGAATCGGCCACCAGAACGCCGATGCCATGACCATGCAAGGGGGCGTAGAGATAATACTTACCGTTGCGCTCGATGGTCTGGATGGCCCATGCACCATTGTCGCGTTCGCGCCAGCTGAACTCCTTGAGCGAGGCCACCGCCCCATGTTCGGTCCAGTTCACCATATCGGTGGTTGACCACAGCAGCCAGTCGTACATGAAGAAACCTGCCGAGCTGCGTTCGTTGGGATCGGGGATATCCTCGAAGTGAGCATCGTGCGACGTATATAAGAATAAGGTATCGCCCACCACCAGGGGTGAGGGGTCGGCGGTGTACTTGGTCTGGAACAGCGGCATGTTCACCTGTTCCATGCCCCGCATCTCCCACCAGTCGAAGTTGAACAGCTTAGGTCCTTTCCTGCCGGTGAAGACGAAATAGAAGTCATGGCACCCTGTGGCCACCTCGCGCAGATCGGTGGTGAGTGTCTGCCATGCTTCCCAACCTCCTGTGCCGGGTACCTCCAAACGACCTATCCGTTGTCCGCGAATACTGTCAAGACGGATCTCGATGGCACCGCCACGCAGACCGCTGGCCACACGGGCCGTGAACGTACGGGGAATCTGATTGCCGAACTCCACGTTTTGCAGCTTGATATAGTCATCGTTATGGATATCGGTAATATACACCCCTACCTGATCGTTCTGCTCGGCCTTGATACCCTTAGAGAAAGCCATGGTCTCGGCCTCCACCTTACGATAGGGATTGAAGATCGCTACAGGCTGCACACCCTCGTCGGTAGGCAGGATGGTGGGAATACTACCGTCGGCATTGTACTTGAACTCCTCGACTGCTACGCTGCGACCGAATCCCCCACCCTGCGGGAGCTTACCCGTATGGTAGAAGAAATAGCTATGCCCTTTAAAATCGGCCACACCGCAATGGTTCGTGAACGAGTTGGTCTCGCTT
Source organism: Prevotella sp. (assembly GCA_017651265.1). GTDB lineage: Bacteria > Bacteroidota > Bacteroidia > Bacteroidales > Bacteroidaceae > Prevotella. The sequence goes on from JAGCDO010000068.1 coordinate 27,555, forward strand.
TGTGGCATGATCACTCCCTCATAGGTCCAAGGACCTAACGGCGTAGGGGCTGTACTGTACGAGATATGCTCGGGGATGCCACCAGCGGCATAGAGCAACTGATAGACCTTGGACGTAGGCACCTGGTACTTGGAGGTGTCCACCTTGCGCAGCCACGGACCTTCTACATACGAATCCTTGTACTGCTTACCTTCCACGCGTTTGTCCATGGGCGGACCGCCGAAAGCTTCCTCGGTCATGGAGAGGATACCCACCTCGCCCTCATAGGAGATCATGTCGCGGTTCAGCTTCAGGTAATACACCCGCGGGTTACCCCACATCAGCCAAGCCTGACCGTCATCATCAATCAGTACGGTGGGGTCGATATGATCCCATGAGCCGTTCTCGAACAACGGCTTACCGATGGCGTCACGGAACGGTCCTGTGGGGGAATCGCTCACAGCTACGCCGATGGCCATGCCACGCGACAGACGGGAATGGGCGCAGATATACCAGAAGAACTTACCGTCGCGCTCGATGCACTGACTCGCCCAAGCGCGATCGTCAGCCCAGGAGAAACTCTCCAGCGCCAACGGTGAGCCATGATCCTGCCAGTTCACCATATCCTTGGTGGAATAGACACGCCACTCCTGCATCCAGAAGAAGTCGGCATTGTCCTCATCATGTCCTGTATAGACATACATTGTGCCGTCGTGCACCATGGGTGCCGGATCGCTTGTGAACCACGTTTGCACAAACGGGTTCTGTGCCCAAGCTGTTTGTCCGATCATCATGGTCATCAAGCTACCGATGACCATCATCGTCCGTTGTCTTCTCAATACTACCATATTTTAAGTTATTTTTCGAGGAGGGAGGAGGGAGGAAGGAGGAAGGAGATTAGTACTATGTGTCAATGATTCTATCCTGTACATAATGCTTGTATCTCTGTAGTTTTCTCCTTAACTTCGTTGACTTTTGTCAAGACTCGGCCAAATTGATGCCAGCATCTTTGGCTCTCGCTGCTCCAAAAGTTCCTCATTCCTCCTTCGTCCTTCCTCGGGGGCTTTAGCCCCTCAATTCTCAATTTTCAATTTTCAATTTTCAATTAATACCAGTCCGCCGTTTTTCGGAATCACCACCTTCACCTGCTGTTTCTTGTTCTGCTTCAGCTCCTTCACACTACCGTTCAGCTCGGCATCATCACTATACATCTTTAGCGAAGCACCCTTGTTGAACATCGGTAAGGTGAGTGTGGCGGTATAGGGCTTCTCCTCAGCGTTGGCGCCCACCACATACCACTTGTCGCCACAACGACGGGCAATGACCACATACTTACCAGGATAGCCGTCGATGAACTTCACCTCATCCCATGTAGTGGGAACCTTCTTCATGAAGTCGATGGCCCATGCAGGGGCATCCTCTAGGTTGTTCGGCGCCAAGGCGAAGTGCTGCACGGCACTCTGGAACATCACGGCAGTGGCTAAGGCGAACACATCGCTGGTGCGACGAACCGTTCCGCGCTTGTTGTCAGCCCCATAGAACTTGTTCAAGGCAGAGCCGCCAAAGTCCATGGACCCCACCGTGTTACGGATGAAAGGATGGATACACGCATTACGTGCCTCAGCATCGCAGGCCCCTTGTCCGAAGTGCAGGTTCTCACTGGCCAGAACAGCCTCGCTGGCTGCGTAGTTGGGATACATACGCTCCCATCCTCGAGGTAATGTGCAGCCGTGGAAGATGACCAGCAATCCGAAGTCATTGGCATCTACCAGGATATCCTCATACAGCTGCATCATCTGCTGCTTGTCACCACCGAAGAAGTCGACCTTGATACCGCGGATACCTGTTTTCTGCATCCATGCCATCTCCTGTCGGCGCACCAAGTGGTTGTTCATCTTACCTAAAGGACTCTGCGGTGCATCGTTCCATGAACCGTTGGAGTTATACCACAGGAAGAGTCCTACACCCTTCGTTTTTCCGTAGCGAGCCAGTTCTTCGATACGCTCATAACCAATCTGCTTGTCCCAGAGGGCATCAATCAGAACGGTCTGATAACCCATGGCAGCCGAGAAATCAATGTAGCGCTTCTGCTCATCGAAGTTACAGCTCGCATCCATACCGATAATCCAGCTCCATGAGCCCTTACCATATATATATTCCTGAGAAGCCTTGTACTTAGGTTTCACCAAATCGAAGGGTACGGTGGTCTCCACGATGTTGGCAAGCGTATTACCGAGGGTGATGGTTCGCCAAGGGGTTGATCCGGGCAGGGTGATAGACGGAGTGACCGAACCGATGCCGTTGCACTCGCCTTCCTGCGGGAAGCCGATGCGGTAAAGACCGTCGTGCTCGTTAAGCAGTCTGCTGGCACAATAGCTGCCGTCAACACCGGTCTCGCTGATGAGCACCCAACCTAAGGCGTTCACCTTGAACAGACAGGGGAACGAATAACCTTCGCCAAAGCCGTTCTTACCCATCTCATCATCGGTGGTATAGCTGGTCTCGTAGCTCGGGGAAGTGCGGGCAAAGCCGCCCATGGGCTTCGACTGCGGACACAGGAAAGTGGTGGTGCCTGCAGGGAGTGAGAATCCACTCGCCTCGGTGGTTACCACAGCCACCTTGGTATCTCTTTGCGGAAGAACCTCGTAGCGGTAGGCCACGTCGCGGTTACTTACACGGAACACGATATCTAACACTGCACGGTTATTTTTCTTGAAATGACATACGGCTTCGTTGGCCTGATAATCCACCTGCTGCTGCTTGATGTTGCGCGTCAGATAATGATCTTCCACCAACGTCGTGGTGCAATCGCCCATGGAAAGACCGGTGGTCAGATCACTGAAATTGGTCTTGAGTCCCAACGGGGATTTCTCTAAAAACACCTGATTTTTGTAGGATACCTGATAGGTGGGCACACCTTCGGCATCACTAATGGTTACAACGATTTGTTTGTCAGGACTACATACCTGGAAGTCTTCAGCCATTGCGGTGAGGCATCCCATGCTCAACAGGGCAACGACAAGGTTCAATTTTGTTTTCATATTGCTGAATAATCAAATTAGGGCACAAAGATAAGCATTTTTTTTCACAAAACAGGTGGGTTGTGTTACATAATATTTCGATGGTGTATCATGATAGAAGGGGAAAGGGGTATTCGTTATGTACAGAATGTTACCACAGTTAAGAACATTTAACGTTCCAAGGTATAATATTTCAGCGAATGTTGCGTATACTATTCGAGTATAATGAAAAACAATATCATGAAAAAGAAGGAAAGATGTTACGATGTTGATAACTTCGTAGTATGGCGCCACATCATCATCGTACTACTCTTGCTCACCGCAAGCAGCGGATGGGCACAAAAGGTTGTTTACAACCCTTTATACAATTCCAGTTGGCGAGATGTGGAAACAGGCGACTGGATAATCAGTCTTTTCGATGACCATGCCATATATGATAGTAAGATGTGGCAGTATGACATGAAATCGAATAACAAAGTGGTACTTGTTTCAGGAGATGAAAAGCTCACCATCTCCATCGGTAAGGAAAAAGACGGCAAACGCCTTTTCACCATTGGCAGTAAGAAGCACACACTCTCTGCTATCACACCCAAATCCATTGCCGACTATCCCATTGCCGACAACACCTCTTTCAACACGGAGTTGAAGGAGGGTAATGCCATCTTGAGCGGTTGGCTGAGATGCCCCAAGGAGATGATCAAGGACCATATGATTGTGGAGGCTGTGGGTTTCAACATCGCATCCAATGATTCTCAGCGATGCTCCGTTCAGACAGATTCTTTAGGCCGCTTTGAGCTAGCGATTCCGTTGGTTGGCACTCAGGAAGTTATCTTGTTTGCAAATTCCAGTGAGGACGAGTTTATTGATATAGGTACTTTCATCCTTACACCAGGCGAGAAGTATTTCATGCTGAAAGACGTCCAATCTTCGCAGACACTCTTTATGGGTAATGACGCCCGACTACAGAACGAGTTGCAGTTGCAAGAAGATTGTCCGTTTGTATCTAATGCGGGTACTATAGAGAATCCCGTGAGTGATGATTCTGTAAGTGTCTTGGCACAGAAATGGATTCAAAACTATGACACATTCGTAGCACAGAGCAAAGACTTCTTTTCACAGCATCCCAACCTGAGCAAACGCTTTTGTGATTATATCCGTGCGGACAGGCGCTGCTATGTATGCTGGGGGATACTGATGATGCATAACAAAACCTATTCCCAATTATTGCCGCCCGAAGTCATGCAATGGGTAGAGGATCATTCTGCTTTAGACACCTCATTGCCTGTCAACCTCATCACTACGATGTCTTCGGTTTTGAGAAACAAACGTGATTGCTATGTAAAGGCTGACCCACGTATGCATGTCTTATGGAAAATGCCCTCTATCTTACCTTGGCTTGAGGAGAAGGGAATGCTTCACCTGAACGACAAGGAACATCGTGCCATCAGTGAGATTGAGAAGATGCACAGGGAGGTTTTCACACTCTACTCAACAATGAAAGATCATATAGAGCTCGACGATTCGGTAATGGCTATACAGGAGAAATACAAGGAGGAAGGAAAAGTGATAGAAGCTATTCATCAAAGCGATGACTATCACAGGGCGGTTGAAATGCTCTGTGGGGGTGATGGGCTAGACATCATGTATGCTATCATCGACTCTATGTGTACCGATACGTTGACCAGCAGCATTCATCAAGCGCAGATACTCAATGATTATCTATATGAAGAAAAAGAAGCACTCCCAAAGGAATTGGAGCGTTACATAGCGCTTATCAAAGAGCCGTATTTCAGAAATGACATCATCAAAAAGAATGAGCGCTTCAAACGACAGGTAGAAGTGGATGAGGAGGCGGTAAACGCAGTGATCCATCCATCATCGGATGTAGAGGGATTAACCGACGGCAAGGCAATTATTGACAAAATCATCGAACCATACAGGGGGAAGATCGTGTATCTTGACGTTTGGGGTACTTGGTGTGGACCGTGCTTGCGCGAGTTGAGGCATTGGCACGAGCTAAAGGATGAACTCAAGGATTATGACATGGTGTACCTCTACCTTGCCAACAAATCACCTGAAGAGTCATGGAAGGACATCATTGGCAAGTATGAACTCACAGAGTCAAACTGTGTTCACTACAATCTGCCTGACAGCCAGCAGCATGCTGTTGAGGAATACATAGGTCTTGAGGGTTATCCCACTTATCGTGTATTCGACAAGCAGGGCGGTTATCATTACTATGATAGGAATAATGACAACCTGCTTGAGTTTATAAAGAAAATAGAAGACCTGAATTGACTGCGCCGATCCCTACCCTGCCCGTGGCAGGGTATCACAAAAAGAGAGAATCTCACGCTTGAAAGTGAACTTTCAGACATGAGATTCTCTCTTTTCGTGACTCCCGCGGGATTCAAACCCACAACCTTCTGATCCGTAGTCAGATGCTCTATTCAGTTGAGCTAGGGAGCCTTTTTGCGACTCATTTTCGAATTGCGGTTGCAAAGGTACGCAGTTTTTTCGACACCGCCAAATTTTTCCCTCACTTTTTTCGAAAAAGAATTCTAGTCCTCGAACCGCTTCCCCCAGCATTGGATCATTCGTTGGTAGAGTTTTTCCTCTGATGGGGTGTGTTGGGCATGCCATAACCGTTTGTCCTTCAACGTGTCAGGTAAGAACTGCTGTTCCACGAAATTTCCGGGATAGTCGTGTGCATACTTATACCCATCGCTATAGCCTAATTCGGCCATCAACTGAGTGGGCGCATTGCGCAGATGCAGAGGCACAGGCTGATTACCCGTATTCTTCACCAGTTCCAAAGCACTATTGATGCCCATATAGGCACTGTTACTCTTCGGACTTGTGGCAAGATAGACCGCACATTCAGCCAAAGGAATTCTTCCTTCAGGCCACCCGATCTTCATCACTGCATCGAAGGCTGCATTGGCTAACAACAAGGCATTCGGGTTGGCTAAGCCGATATCCTCAGATGCACTGATAACCATTCTGCGGGCAATGAACTGCGGATCCTCTCCCCCTTCGATCATCCTTGCCATCCAATAGAGGGCAGCATCGGGATCGCTTCCACGGATGCTCTTGATAAAGGCCGAGATGATGTCGTAGTGCATCTCCCCGTCTTTGTCGTATGCCAAGGGATTCTGCTGCAGACGGTTCTCTACCAACTCATCGGTAATCATCACATCACCACTCTCCGACTCCACCACCAGTTCGAGGATATTCAGGAGTTTACGGGCATCACCGCCGCTATAGCGCAGGATGGCACCTGTTTCCTTGACGTCAATCTTCCGCTCCTTCAGTTCCACATCTTCGGTGATGGCACGATGGAGGAGTTGCAGCAGATCGTCTTTCTCCAAGGATTTCAGGACATAGAGCTGACAGCGACTGAGCAGGGGGCGGATCACCTCGAACGAGGGATTCTCGGTGGTGGCACCAATCAAGGTAACGATGCCTTTCTCTACGGCACCTAACAGAGAGTCTTGTTGCGACTTACTAAAACGATGGATCTCATCGATGAAAAGAATCGGACTCGCCTCGTTGAAGAATCTTCCGCTCTTGGCACGTTCAATCACGTCGCGCACATCCTTCACGCCACTAGTCACCGCACTTAACGTATAGAAAGGTGTATCCAGCTTGTGCGCAATGATCTGCGCCAAGGTAGTCTTCCCCACCCCCGGCGGTCCCCAAAGCAGAAAAGAACTCACCCGTCCTGCATCGATCATCTTACGCAGGACGGCCCCTTCCCCTACCAGATGACGCTGACCGATGTACTCATCGAGCGTCTTGGGGCGCATTCGTTCAGCTAACGGTTGTGCCATATCGTCGGACAAAGATACAAAAAGTAGTGCGCTTGACAAAATAAAATCCATATTTATTTTGTATTTCTCTCGCTTAATCGTACTTTGGCTTCGCCGAAGATACTTTCACTCGGAAATAAAAATAAATCCATATTTATTTTGTATTTCTCTCGCTTAATCGTATCTTTGCACCCAAGAATAACAAAGTCACGTACGATGAAGATAACGCTTCTGCAGACCGACATTGCATGGGCAAAACCGGAGGAGAACATGGCAAACGCTGAGCAGATGATTCTTTCTGCACCTGGAGCCGACCTCTATGTTCTTCCGGAAATGTGGAGCACAGGGTTCATCACCGATGTCAGACCGACGGAGAACTGTGCTGCAAATGCCTTGAGATGGATGAAGGAGATGGCCGAGAGAACAAATGCCGCTATCTGCGGCAGTCTCGCCGTGAACGATGCAGGACAGTGCTTCAACCGACAGTATTTCGTGCAACCTGATGGGAAGATAGCCGCATACGACAAGCATCACCTGTTCCAATATGGCGGTGAGGACAAGTACTATCAGACCGGTAATCAACGTACTGTGGTATCGTTTCGTGGAACACGGTTCCTGCTGGTAACCTGCTACGACCTGCGTTTCCCGGTGTGGGAGCGCTATCAAGGCGATTACGATGCGATGATCTGCGTGGCCAACTGGCCTGAATCACGACAGGAGGTATGGCATATCCTGCTCAGGGCCCGCGCCATCGAGAACCAGTGTTATGTGATTGGCTGTAACCGTGTGGGCGATGACCCGAACTGTCATTACATCGGTCGCAGCGCCTTTATCGACTCCCGTGGCAGGACCATGGCAGAATGTGAGGAAGCAACGGCACAGACACTGACGGCAGAGATCGACATGGAGAGTCTGCGTACCTTCAGGAACAAGTTCAAGGTGCTGAACGACAGGGATGCGTTCACCTTACAGTAATAATGATAGGTAAGAATATATTAAAGTAATTTATATGAAAGAGACTGACAAAAATGCTTTTACCCTCAAGACGCTGAATAAGAGCAACGTCTGGGATTTACAGGAAAACGATGTGTTCCGCCTCTGGGAGGCTGCCGAGAAAGATGCTGATCTGAAGGAGAACATGCGCCACTATATCGATATCCTTCGTAGTGCTTTCGATATGGAGGAAGTCAAGATCGACAAGCCTGAGGTCATCAAGAAATACGAAGCAAGGGGCTTCAAGGTGGGCAATATCCGCGTGGATGAGAACAAGAAGAACCTGTGGGCCATCAAGAAACGTCCTATCATGCGCGTCACCGATCTCACCTACGAGAATATCCGTCATATCTCTGCAGCCAAGCTGATGGAGGTGATCGACCGTAACTTCGGCGGTGGATGGGATTCTCTCTCGCAGAGCATCCAGGATATCATCCAGAGTGGTTTCGATGTAAGTACCACTACGCTGCCCAAGGACCGTCTGCACAATCCTGGAGGCATGTACGAGAAGAAGGTGGCCGACGGCTTCGAGGTACTGGAGATTCCCAAGGGCTTGTGGGTAGAGGCGATCTTCGCCAAGGAGAAACAGATTATCGAGCGTCCTCGTACGCGCTTTGGTGTGGATGAAGATGAGGAGATTGACATCCCCAATGAGGAAGATGAGGACTTGCCAGAGATCGAAGACCACTATAACGATACAGACGAGGATGACGACTACGATGAGGATAAGCTCACCGAAGAGAGTTATCGTACGACGTTCGATGAGACACCGGAAGACCTCGACCTGGATGCTGTTGAGGTGGCCGATGACTCAGAATACTAAAACTTTTGAAGTTCGGCGTAGATTCGTTGCACAGGGAGCCCCATTACATTGAAGTAGCTCCCGTGCAACGAGGTTACGCCAATATAACCAATCCACTCCTGAATACCATAGGCCCCCGCCTTGTCGAAGGGCTTATAGTGTTCGATGTAATAATCAATTTCGCTTTCCGACAGTTGTTTGAAGGCCACATCGGTACTCACTGAGAAGGAACGGATCTTCTCGGTGGTGGTAAGACAAACGCCTGTAATGACCTGATGCTCCCTACCGCTGATCAAACGAAGCATACGACGGGCATCATCGGCATCTTCGGGTTTCCCCAGAATCTCCTGATCCACCACAACCACGGTGTCGGCTGTGATGACCAGTTCATCATCATGGATCATGGAACGATAGGCATCTGCCTTTTTACGGGAGATATACTCAGCCACCTCGCCGACAGGAAGATCCGACGGGAAGCTCTCATCAATATCCGCCAGCACCCGCACCTCGAAATCAAGGTCGAGTCCTGCCAACAGTTCCCTCCTCCTCGGACTGTTACTTGCTAATATGTATCTCCTATTTTTCAATTTTCCGCTCTGTTCTGCCGCTTCGCTTGCGAAGAATTTTCAATTCTCAATTTTCAATTTTCAATTGTAAGTTACCATCCAAACGCTTTGGCATCCGACAGCCACTTGCCCTGAACACGCAACACCTGCTCAATGACATCACGGGCACAACCGTAGCCGCCCTTCTTGTCGCTGATATACCTACTGATGCTCTTGATATCCGGACATGCATCTGAGGGACAGCACGGACAACCGCTGCGTTTCATAATCTCGTAATCAGGCACATCATCACCCATGTAGATCACCTCTTCGTCCTTCAAGCCATACTTCTCCAGGAACTGCTCATAGGTTTTGATCTTCACGGCACAGTTCATGTAGATATCCTCCACGCCTAAGTGCTCATAGCGTTTACGGACACTCTCCGTGGCACCACCGGTCAGGATCACGATACGCAGTCCCATCTTCTGTGCCAGCTGGATGGCATAGCCGTCCTTGATGTTCACCGTGCGCATCGGTTCGCCGTTAGGATGCAAAGTGATGGTCTCGGCACTCAGCACACCGTCCACATCAAAGATGATGGCACGGATCTTCTGTAAGTCGTAATTGATCATGTACGTATCAATATTTGTTCACATGCACATTCTCCCACTTCAAACGGTCCTCGTTCTGCGGCTTGCGCTCATCGGCCTTATGACCGAAGGCGAGGACGCACAAACAGTTCAGGTTCTCAGGAATATCCAGGATACCACGGATCACCGTATCAGCACTCGTACCGTCACTCAGTCCGCGGCCCCTCATCTGTGCCCAGCAAGAACCCAAGCCCAGATCCTCAGCCTGGTACTGCATGGTGATGGCGGCAATACTCGCATCCTCCACCCAGCAGTCGTTCTTCATCGGATCGCCCAGTACCACAATGGCCAGCGGAGCACCCTTGATGAACTGTCCGCCCAGATCCTTGGCATCCGACAGCTTCTCGATATCCATCTTATCCTCTACCACCACGAACTCCCAGCCACGCTGTCCCTTTGACGTAGGTGACATCAGGGCGGCACGGAGAATCAGCTGCACATCCTCGGCACTGATCTCCTCTTCAGTGAACTTCCTATGACTGCGGCGCATCTGCACCAAATCCTTAAATGCTTCCATAATCCTTTTCTCTACGAATTTGACTCACAAGGAGGATTCTCCTTGATTGATTTTCATGCAAAGATAGACAAAAATCACTAATTATCCACCTTCTCTTGCACTTTTTAAAAAGTTTTATTACTTTTGTCGCAGTGAACGACGAATTGCGTGTGAGCATTGTCACCAAGAGTGGAGATCTGCCGTACATGACCTGTACCAGTTTCTTCCATAGCACCGATTTCTTCCGTATCATCGAGAAGTCACCGGGACAGCAACCCTATATGGTGATTGTGAGAAGAGGGAACACCGTTGTTGCCCACATGCTGGCCACCCTTCGTCGTCGTGGTTCCCTGGTTCCTCCTTATCTTTTTTCTCAAGGTCGGGTATATGGTGAAGGCGAGTATGCAGAAGGAGAAGACAAGGATGAACTCTTCAAACTCATGCTGAAGGCTATCACCAAGAAGCTGCGCAGGAAGATGTGCATGTATATCGAGTTCAGCGACCTGAGTCAGAAGATGTTCGGCTATCGGATTCTCCGTAACGAGGGTTACTTCCCCGTTCAGTGGATGGAGATCCATAACTCCCTGCATTCTTTGTCACCCGAGGAGCGCATCAACGAGAAGACACTCCAGCGCATTGAGCATGCGCACGAGGCAGGGGTAAGCAGTCATGAGGTAGAGACCGAGGAGGAGATGAATGGTTTCTACCATCTGCTGAGTCGTTTCTTCTCGCTGAAGGTGCGTCGTTACCTGCCGCCGAAAAAGACATTCGAGCTGCTGCATACCACCGGAAACGGTCGGCTGTTCGTAACGAAACATAAGAACAAGGTGATTGGCGGCAGCTGTTGCGTCTATTCCGGGAACAATGTCTATCTGTGGTACCTGGCCTCCAAGCGCAAGAGTCACCCCACCCTACATCCCTCGGCTGTCACCATTTGGGGAGCCATCAAGCATGCCTATGAACACGACAAGTGGCATATCTATTTCATGGATGTAGGACTGCCCTTCAAAAAGAACCGATACCGCGACTTCATCCTGAGCTTTGGTGGGAAGGAGGTGGGAACCTACCGTTGGTTCCGTTTCTCCATTCCTTGGATGAGTAAGCTGGTGGGATGGTTCTATCGGGAATAGCTTAAAGAGATGTGAATAGGTTCCCATGATGGGAATAATAGGTTCCCAACGTGGGAAAACAAAATTCCCATGGTGGGAAAAAGAAGTTCCAACCATGGGAATATATTTTGTTATGTATAACGATTCCTACAGTGTGGCGTATATCCAGTTGTAGAAATAGCTGCATACACCGAAGAGGATGATACCAGCGGTACAGAGTGCCAAAGCCACCTTGGTGTTCAGATCACTCTTGAAGGTGGGCAGCGGACTGTCGGTCTGCTTGATATACATCGCCTTCACGATGAGCAGGTAGTAGTAAAGACTCACTACGGTATTTACCAAGGCGATGAACACCACGAAGTAGGCCATGAACGAACCTTGTTCGGCGGCAGCCATAAATACGAAGAACTTACTGAACATACCGGCAAACGGGGGAATACCAGCCAAGGAGAACAATGCCACTGTCATCAGGAACGACAGCTTCGGATTGGTCTGATAGAACCCGTTATAGGCCTCCATGTCGGTGCGTCCGCCATTATTCTCTTCCACAACGCCAATCACGGTGAATACAGCAAGGTTAGCCACCACATACACCAGTACGTAATACGACAGGGCAGCAATACCTGTAGCACTGTTTCCAATCACGGCCAGCATGATGTAACCCGCCTGACTGATGGAGCTGAAGGCCATGAAGCGTTTCAGTTCACTCTGACGGATGGCGAAGAGGTTGGCCACGGTGATACTCAGTACGATAACGATATAGAGCAGATACTGCCATTGCTCAACCACAGGAGCAAACACACGCATCAAGATGATGCAGAGCGCAAAGGCAGCAGCACCCTTGGAAACCACACTCAGGTAACCCGTTACTGTGGTTGGCGCACCCTGATAGGTGTCGGCCGTCCAGAAGTGGAACGGTACGAGTGAGATCTTAAAGCCGAGTCCGCTGAAGAAGAACACCAGTCCGAGCACCACCAAAGCGGTATGCTCCGTAAACGCTGAGCTGATGGCCATGCTATTGAAATACAACGTTCCGAAGGCTCCATAGAGGAACGAGATACCATAGAGCATCACACCGCTGGAGAAGGTAGCTGTGAGGATATACTTCGCAGCAGCCTCTGCACTGTGATGACGGTATTTGTCGAGCGCCACCAGACAGGCCATGGGCACAGATGCCATCTCCAGTCCGAGGAAGAACATCAGGAAATGCCCTGCACTCACCATCATGTTCATACCCAACAAGGTAGATACCACGAGCATGTAGAACTCACCCTCCTTGAAAGAGGTGTCGGGACGACGCAGCCACTGACGGGCCTGAATCACCACGATGAGGGTACCTGCAGCCAAGATGGTCTTGATGACATGTGCGGCCGGAATGGCACGATACATACCACCGAAGGCCTGGACGGTATCGGTTTGCAGGAACGATACAACCACCTGTCCGAGCATCAGCAAGCACATCAGCGGATTGAACCACTTCCTTTCAGCATGCTTCGAAGAGATGAAATCTGCGATGAACGCCACCACCAGGATAGCCATCAGAGTGGCTTCCGGTACCATATAGAGAAATTGTCCGTAGTTCATATTACATTCCTGCTATTACTGAGATATTCATAATGTTATCAAGGATAGGTGCCACACCATTGTCGATGACATGACTGGCCCAGAGTGGGAAGCAACCCAGACCGGCTACACAGGCAATCAGACAGATCACGGCCACGCGCTCATCCCATGTAGCATCGGTGAGTTTCACCGTGTCGCAATGCGGGTACTTCACATCACCGAAGAGGATGAAGCCCACGGTACGGAGGATATAGACTGCCGTAACCACGATAGAGCAGCAGGCGATGATGGTACATGCACGATGGAACGTGTCGGCATTGGCAAACGAGCCCACGAAGATGGTCATCTCGGCAATGAAGCCTGAGAAGCCCGGCAGACCCAAGTTGGCTAAACCGGCAATGACATAACCCACAGCCAGGAACGGCATGATCTTCATCAGACCGCCGAGGTAGCGGATGTCACGCGTGTGTGCACGACCGTATATCATACCGATGAGGGCAAAGAAGAGGGCGGTCATCAAACCATGCGACAACATCTGCAGCACCGCACCGGTACAAGAGGTCTTCGTCATCATCAGCAGGGCGAAGAGCACCAGTCCGCAGTGCGACACCGATGAATAAGCATTGATGTATTTCAGGTCGGTCTGCACACAAGCGCTCAAGGCTCCATACACCACAGAAATCGTGGTAAGGATCAGAAAGATCCACGCCAGTTCCTGTGCAGCCTCAGGCAAGAGGTACATCGCTACGCGGAAACAGCCATAACCTCCCAGCTTCATCAACACACCGGCATGGAGCATTGACACAGCTGTAGGCGCCGAGGCATGACCGTCGGGTGACCATGTGTGGAAGGGGAACAATGCACCTAACACACCGAAACCGATGAAGATGAAGGGGAAGAACACCTTCTGGATCTCCACAGGGATATTGTGCAAGGCGGCAATCTCGTTCACATTCATCGTGGTGGCACCGCTGAAGAAATAGATACCCAAGATACCGATGATGAGCAAGGCTGAACCTCCCATAAGCATCAGCGTAAGCTTCATGGCCGAATACTCCTTGTGTCCACTACCCCATACACCAATCAGCAGGTACATCGGGATCAGTGCCACCTCGTAGAACATGAACATGGTGAACATATCCACAGAGATGAAGAAACCGTACACACCTGATGAGAGCAGGGTGAACCACAGGAAATACTCCTTGGTGAGCGGTTTCAGCTGCCAGGAGGCGAAGGTACCTGTGAAGACGATGATGCTCGACAGGAGCAACATCACCACCGAGATACCGTCAACACCCACCGAATACTTGATGTTCAGCGGCTTGAACCAGTCAACGGCATACGTGAGCAGCATCGCATCCTGATTTCCGGCCGCGCGCTGCTGGATGAAATAAATGGTGAGCCAGATGGAGAGAGCCAGCAGACAAGAGGCTCCTACCACCATCACTCCACGCACCTGGTTGAGGTTGCGGGCCAGCCAGAGACCCAGCAACATCAGGGCGGGAATTACAACGAATAGACTTAATATACTCATTTCTATTGTTTTTTATATGCTAGTAACACTAGTAGTACTAGTAATACTAGTTATACTAGTTTATATAGCCAATAAAATCAATGCCAGTGCCACTGTTCCCGTGAGGAACCACACAGCATACTGGCGCACATCACCACTCTGCCACGGACGGATGCTCTCACCGGCCTCGTTGGCACCCCATGCCATGAAGTTGAATGTGCCGTCAACGATGTGGCGGTCAAACCAGGCAATGGGATAAGAGAACAGGCGGAACACGATCTTGTGCGTGAAATACTGCCAAACGTCATCCATATAGAAACGCTTGTAGGCCGCACGGTGCAGCTTGGGGAACTTCGCTGCCAACAGATCGGCAACAGGTGTCTCCTCGTTCTTATACATATAGGTGGCCAGACCAATACCGCAGAGAGCGAGTATCGTACTGGAGATAGCCACCGGCCAGTTGATGTGTGTATGGAAACCGATGCCGTTGGCAGAGACGAACTCGCCGAAAGGCAACCAGCCGCAAAGCACGGTGATGGTAGCCAGCACGATCAACGGGATATACATCGTGGCAGGAGCCTCATGCGGGGCATGGGGAGCATGACCTTCCTGACATGCCTCATACTTAGCCAGCTCACTCTCATAATGACTCTTGCCCCAGAAGATCACGTAGTACAGACGGAACATATAGAAAGCCGTCATGGCGGCAATTCCACTCATGATGATACCCATCACCGGAGAGAAATGATAGCAGGCTACCAGAATCTCATCCTTCGAGAAGAAGCCGCTGAACGGCCAGATACCGGCGATAGCCAGACAGGAAATCAGGAAGGTGATATGAGTGATGGGCATATACTTGCGCAAGCCACCCATGTATTTCTTCTCATTACTGTGTACGGCATGGATGATACAACCTGCACCGAGGAACAGACAAGCCTTGAACATAGCATGGGTGAACAAATGGAACATACTGGCCATGTAACCCAGTCCGCTCTCATCAGCATAAGCCTCGGTCATCGGCATGGAAGTAGCACCACTGTCGGGCAGGCAAACACCTAAAGCCACCAACATGAAACCGATCTGCGAGATGGTTGAGAAGGCCAATACACGCTTGATATCACTCTGTACACAGGCCACGCTGGCAGCATAGAAAGCCGTAAAGGCTGCGATATAAGCCACCCAGTGAAGGGTCTCGGGAGCATACTCAATCCAGATCGGGAACAGACAAGCCACCTGATAGACACCAGCCACCACCATGGTAGCTGCATGGATCAGTGCGGAAACAGGAGTCGGACCCTCCATGGCGTCGGGCAGCCAGATATGCAAGGGGAACATCGCACTCTTACCGGCACCACCGATGAACATCAGGAACAGGGCCATCGGCATGAGCCAGTAGGCACCGTCAAGACGGGCTGACAGCTCAGGCATCGCATTCAGGTCGAAACTGAACGTTCCCACATAGTAGCTGTAGAACAGGATACCGATGAGGAAGAACAGGTCGGCAAAGCGTGTCACGATGAAAGCCTTCTTCGATGCAGCCACAGCTGCCTGCAACGGATAGTAGAAACCGATGAGCAGGTATGAGCTCACACCCACCAGCTCCCAGAACAAATACATCTGGAAGATATTGGTAGCCACCACCAGTCCGAGCATCGACATTGAGAACAGACTCAGGAACGCATAGTAGCGCTGGAAGCCCTTCTCGCCATGCATGTAACCGAATGAATAGATGTGCACCATCAGACTCACCGTTGAGATCACGATGAGCATCATCACCGAGATAGGTGTCAAACGGAAGCCCAAGGTAAACAACAGCTGCACCCCGTTAATCGTTCCGAAGTCGAGCCACGTAAAGTCAAACGGTGTGATCACCGGATACATACCCGTTGCGGCGTCACGACCAGCCAAGAGGAAGTACTCGATAGCCGTATAATAGCTCAGCACCGTCACGACAGCCAACGACAGGGTTCCGATAATTCCCGCCGTCTTATGCGACATCTTCATGCCCGCCAGTCCCAGTATGATAAACGAGATCAGCGGCAGCAGAAGAATTAAATATACATAACTATAATCCATATAGACAATACTCTTATTTCAATTATCAATTGTCAATTCTTTAACTCCGGTATGCTGTTCACGCTATCACTATGGAAGTTGCGATACACATTAATAATAATAGCCACAGCAACGGCAGTCTCAGCAGCAGCAACACCGATGGCGAACAAGGTAAAGAAGAATCCTTCCAGTTCACCCGGATATAAGATACGGTTGAATGCCGCGAAGTTGATGTCCACCGCATTGAGGATCAGCTCCGTGGAGATCAGCATGGCAAGCAGGTTACGACGGGTGATGAACCCGAACACGCCAATGAAAAACAACAGTGCACTCAGCACAAAGAAACATTCTACTGGTACCATACCTTACTCCTTTCTTGAAATGACAATACCACCGATGATACAAGCCAGCAGGAACACGGAGATGAACTCGAACGGGAGTACATAGCCAAACCTGTCTGAGCTTACCAACGACCTACCGATCGTGTCCATCGACACCTCTGCGTCGGCCGCTGCGGCAAAGTTATTGATTACCTGGTTCTTCAGGAATACCACTACGACGGTGGCCAGACCGATCAGGGCTGCGAGAGCTCCGAACACCACCCTACTTCCCTTCATGCGCTCTACCAGTCCTTGCAAGGTGCGCTTGTTCACCAACTGGATGGCGAAGATATAGATCATCGTCACACCACCGGCATAGACACTCAGCTGAGCCGCCCCGAGGAACGTATAGTCGAGCAGGAAATAGATTCCCGCGATACCGAACAACACGAACAGCAGGAACGTAGCTGCCCGCATGATCCGCTTGGTCGTCACGCACATCACGGCAGAAGCCAGGATGACGACAGCGAGGATACAAAACAATATCAAGTTACTCATAATCTACTTCTTTGTGTTAAACGTTCCGACCTTCCACTCAGCACCGCCGTCCAGCAGGTTAGGCAGTGAGCCGCCCTTGTACACCTCTTTATCCAGGTGCAGCACCAGCTTACTACGGTCGAACACGGCATTCTCGAAATCGTTGGTAAATTCGATGGCATCAAAGTTACAAGCATTGGTACACAACTGACAGAACATACAGTCGCCTAAGTCGTACAGATAGTCATCCAACACCTTTTTCTTCTTCCCTGTCTCAGGATCCTCCTGCATGTGAGCCACAATCTTGATGGTTCCGTTCGGACAGGTCTTCTCACACAGCGTACAAGCCGTACACTTATAGCTGCCGTCCTCGTTACGCTTGAAGACCAGTCGTCCGCGATGGCGCTGAGCCACATGGAGGGTTGTCTTACGGTTCTCGGGATACTGCTCGGTTGACTTATTGGTGAAGAAGTCCTTGAAGTATTCCTTCCAGGTTACCTTCATACCGGTAGCCAACGTCTTGAGTCCGTGCCCGATCTCTCCGAAATATGATAGTTCTTTTTCCATATCTATTGATATTTATTCTAGTTTTACTAGTTTAACTAGTCATACTAGTTCTTAAAAATACCATCCCAAAGCCACTACAACCGTCATCACAACTAAGTTCAACAGTGCCAGCGGCATCAAATACTTCCATTCCAGCTTCAGGATCTGGTCGATACGCAGACGGGGGAAAGTCCACTTAATCCACATGAGCAACCACACCAGAGCGAAGGCCTTACCCATGAACCATACGATACCGGGGATGTAGTTCATCACCTTGTCGAAGCCCTCTATACCTATATTTATAGGAGCCCATCCACCGAGGAACACCATGGCGGCAATACCAGCGATGATAAAGAGGTTCAGGAACTCAGCCAGGTAGAAGAAGCCGAAGCCCATACCTGAATACTCCGTGTGATGACCGGCGGTGAGCTCACTCTCTGCCTCCGCCATATCAAACGGACCGCGGTTCGCCTCAGCGTTTCCGGCAATCAGGAATACAAAGAAGGCGATCAGTGCAGGTATATGACCTTTGAATATCAACCAGTTCCACGGACCAGTCTGATACTCCACGATACCGCTCACCTGCATCGTACCCGTCAGGATGACCGCCGTGATCAGACACAGACAGAGTGACATCTCATAAGAGATCATCTGTACGGCACCACGCATGGCAGATACCACCGAATACTTATTGTTGGAACCCCATCCAGCAAGGAAGATACCCACCACGCCGATGGATGAGATGGCGGTGAGCAGGAACACGCCCACATTGAAATCGAGGATCACCGCTCCCTTGTTCCACGGCAAGAACGAGAAGGCACCCACCGAACCGATGATTACCAGCAGCGGAGCAACGATATACAGGAACTTATCGGCCTTGTCCACGAAGAAAATCTCCTTGATGAGCATCTTCAGTACGTCGGCAAACACCTGCAGCAATCCCCAGAAGCCCACACGCATCGGACCCAATCGGCACTGGAAGTAAGCACACACCTTACGCTCCATGAAGATCAGTGCGATGGCAATCAGCGCATAGGCTGTCAGGATGAGCACGCCCACCAGCACACATTCAATCAGGATCGACCAGAAGTCACCCAGTCCCAAAGTGAACCTGAGCAGGTGGTCGAACCATTGTGTAACTATTGAAAAGTCAAACATAATATCTTCAATATTTCAATCTTTCAATTTTTCAATCTTTCAATTATCTGTCGATGTCAGGAATAACGAAGTCGATAGCGGCACCTGTAGCCACCAGGTCGGCAATCTTCTGTCCGCGCAACATCGGGTCGAGCGCACCGGTCAGTGACAAGCCCATGGGTCGCATCTTCAAACGGTACGGACTCTTGCCGCCACGAGAGTCGAGATAGACACCGAACTCACCGCTGGCACCCTCCACCGAGTAGTACCACTGTCCTTCAGGCACTTTAATGACCGGCTTCTGCTTGATGTAGAAGTCACCTGGAGGGATACTGTCGATGAGCTGCTCGATAATATGCAGACTCTGGTACATCTCCCGGATATGACAAGTATAGCGGTCCATGGTGTCGCAGCCCGTCATGGTAATCTGCTCCCACTCCACCTGGTTATACACATCGTACGGATGGTTCTTGCGCACATCGTTCTCCCAACCGGAGGCACGTCCTGCAGGACCTGTCACGGCATACGAGATACAATCTTCCTTGCTCATCGGTCCTACCTTCTCAAAGCGCTTGTGGGTGATGATGTTATCACCGAACACATCCACATACTCCTGAATGATAGGCTTCATATACTTGATGAGATCCTTCACGTTCTTCACGAAGTTCGGATCGATATCATCCTGCAGTCCACCTATTCTATAATAGTTTTGGATCAGTCGTCCACCCGTTGTCTCCTCCATGCAGTTGAGCACATGCTCACGGTCGCGCATAGAATAGAGGAAGGCAGTCAGCGCACCCATGTCCTGAGCGCAGCAGCCCACATACAACAGGTGCGAATCCAGTCGCTGCAGCTCATCCATGATGGTACGGATGTACTTGATACGGTCGGTCAGTTCCACACCCAATCCCTCTTCAATCACTCCTACCAGAGCATGACGGTGCATCATGGCACTCAGATAGTTAAGACGATCGGTTAAAGCAAGGGTCTGCGGGTATGTATAGCTCTCGCACATCTTCTCGATACCACGGTGGATATAGCCCAGATGCGGATACACACGCTTCACGGTCTCACCGTCGAGAACGGTCTGCAAGCGGAGCACACCGTGTGTTGAGGGGTGCTGCGGACCGATGTTGATCACATAGTCATCAGCGGTAAAGAGTCTGTTCTTCTTCGACTGCAGTACACCATCCTTGTCGAGGTAATACTCCAATCCGTAGTCAGGCTCCACATCATCCTCGAGGGTGTACTTGTCGTTGAACTCCCAGTCCTTGCGGAAGGGGAATCCCTTGAAGTCACTACGCAGGAACAGGCGTCGCATGTCGGGATGACCGAGGAACACGATGCCGTAGAAATCATATACCTCCCGTTCCAGCAGATCAGCTACGCGCCAGATATGAGATACGGTAGGAATATAAGGAACCAGCTGACCGTCGGTGTCACCCGTTCCGTTGGATGACATACCGTCGCCACAAACCTGTGTACGGGCCATCATCTTGACCGAGCAACGCTCATGTGTCTGGGTATTCTCCAGGATATAGATACATCCTAAGGCAGGCTCACCCGACTGATAATCTGGTGTCTTACTGAAGTCCTCGCCTACGATGGTCACCAGGTAGTCAAAACCTTTCTGGTCTTTCAGGTTTGCCATCTCTGTGGCAAACTGATCAAAACTATAAGAAAGAAAATCTAATTTCATGCCTGGCCCTCCTCCTTCTTAGTTGACAATTGACAGTTGACAGTTGACAATTGTTCTGCCTTCAACGCTTCTGTAAACTCTTTAGGAACCTCGGTGATAACGATCGGCTCGCGACGATGATCGCCCAGCTGGCGAGCTGTCAGTTCTGAGTTAGATACGCCCAGCTCGCGCTCTTCCTTGGTCTGCTTGTGGTTCACTCCACCAAAGAACTTCTCGATCTTCACCTTACGCTGCAGCTGCATCATACCATACATGATAGCCTCTGGACGCGGTGGACAGCCGGGAATGAACACATCCACGGGCACGATCTCCTCGATGCCCTTCACCACATGGTAGCTCGACTTGAACGGACCGCCACTGATGGCGCAGCCACCCACGGCAATGACATATTTCGGCTCAGCCATCTCGTCATAGAGACGTTTCAGGGCAGGAGCCATCTTATGTGTAATCGTACCGGCACACATAATCAGGTCGGCCTGACGTGGTGAGTTACGTGTCACCTCGAAGCCGAAGCGTGCAAAGTCATATCGGGAACAGCCACAGGCCATGAACTCGATACCGCAGCAAGATGTAGCGAAGGTAAGCGACCACAGGGAGTTGGCACGTCCCCAGTTGATCAACTTGTCGAGCGATCCGGTAACCACGTTGACGCCTCCCTCATGGAGCTCGTCAACCAGCTTCTCCAACGAGGCATTGTCGTTCCACTCCTCGTAGGGAATACTCTTGATTTTCGGTTTTATTTCCATTCCAGTGCTCCTTTCCGCCAAGCGTAAGCCAAGCCAAATACTAGTACCAACAAAAAGAATCCGATGCTGAAGATAGCCATTGCACCGAATTCTTTCACGACCACTGCCCAAGGGTACAGAAACACTGTCTCCACATCGAACATAAGAAACAAGATGGCGAACAGGTAGAAGCCTACACTGACGGGGAGCCAGGATGAGCCATGTGTTGGAATACCACACTCATAAGGTTCTCCTTTCACCTTGTTGTATGAACGCGGACCGATCAACTTGGCTATGACGTAAGCTGCCGCAACCAGTGTTATGGCCGTTATGATAACGGTAATCAACAAAGTAAAATACATATTATTTAACTGATAATTATTATGCTCGTTAGCATCATCGTTTAAAAGCGTCTGCAAAGGTAACAATTATTTTGCAATAAATGATAATAAATATTGGAAATTATTGGCGAATCCGCATTTTTTCCTTATTTTTGCAGAAATGTTTCGAACATAAAAATGACAAGGATATGAACTACAGAAAGAAAACATGGATCGTGGTTTTCGCACTTATGTGCTGCACAGTGTTGGAAGCCAGGCAGATAACCCAAGCATCCAAATCCCCCAAGAAAGCCACCAAGGCCATCGTCGATGGCATCAACTACGCACTGAATGCCAAGAACAACAAAGCCAAGGTGATTGCCGGAAAGAATCTCTACACGGGTGATGTAGAAATCCCGAACAAGTTCACCGAAGACAGTGTGACCTATTATGTGGAAGAGATCGACGATGGCGCGTTCAAGGACTGTGCCTCGATGACCTCCATCAGCATCCCCAACACGGTGACGAAGATTGGTGCGGGTGCGTTTGAGGACTGTACAGGTCTTACCTCCATCAGTATTCCCGAGAGTGTTCTCGACCTGCCCTTCAACCTTTTCTCCGGCTGTTCTGCCCTGACAGAGGTAAATCTCCCCTCGGGCATCAAGAACATCGGTCATGGCGCCTTCAAGAAATGCACGGCGTTGGAAAGGATTGAACTACCCAGCGGTGTCACCTCCCTGGCATATAGTCTGTTCCAGGGCTGCACCAGTCTGAAGGACGTCATACTTCCCCGGTTCCTGGATAAGATCGGTTATTCAGCATTCCAGGACTGCTCCGCACTGGAAGAGATCGAGTTGCCCAACAGTGTGAAGGCCATCGGATGGGTAGCATTCAAAAACTGTACCTCCTTGAAGCGTTTCGCTTTCACCACCAGCATGGACAATATCGCAAACAGCATCTTCGAAGGCTGTACCAGTCTGGAGGAAGTATATATCCCCACCTCCATCACAAGCATCACCCATGATGCCTTCAAGGGATGCACCAGTCTGGAGACCGTCAGCATTCCCAACTCCGTGAGGAGCATCGGCACCAGTGCCTTTGAGGATTGCTCGAACCTGAAGACCGTCAACATCCCCAACGGCATCAAGGAGATCACCTCCTACTGTTTCAAGAACTGCGGTAGCTTGATCGATATCACCATCCCCACATCAGTCAAGACCATTTCCAACCAGGCCTTCCATGGCTGTTCGTCGATAGAGAGCATCGATATCCCCAACAGCGTGAAGGAGATGGGAGGCGACGTATTTAAAAACTGCAGCAGTCTGATGACCGTGTTCATGCGCAGCGGTACACCGCCGAAAATCAAAAAAGACACCTTCCCGAAGTCACTCCTTCATGAAGGTATCCTTTATGTACCGAACCCCTCGCCCTATCGTTCCGACCCCAAGAACCCGTGGTCGCAGTTCAGGGATATTAAGGCTATAGCCAGGTAATAGTGAATAGTGAACAGTGAATAATTCGTTCTAGGATCTCAAGGCACATCCTGCTGTTATGGTACGGACATTTCCAGAACCCGGCCTTATCATCGGTTGTGTTTAGGGAACCGTCGGTATGACGACTCCAATACCACTCTCCGTTCTGGTAGTCAATCAGGTTCTTCTTGATATACTCCCAGCAACGGAGAGCTTTTTCCAGCGCATCCTCATCACCGAAATACTGGTAGATATTCAACCATCCCACCACGTTCTCCGCCTGTACCCACCAGTGCAGGTCATCGTCCACATGACCCGTATCCAGGTTGGCCTCATGGATCATGCTTCCGTCAGGACGTAATCCTTTCTCCGATGCCTTCGCCACCATCTGCACGATGGGTTCCACCTTCTTTAATACCTGCTGGTCGCCCAGCACCAGTGCAGCCTCGTGCAAGAGCCATGAGCACTCGATGTCGTGACCGTAGCTCTCCAAATGACCAGCCCCTCTTGTCCAGTCGTTCTCGAAGAAGAGGTCGAGGTGGTGGGTTTGCGGGTTCAGGATCTTATCGGTGAAGATATCGATGAGGTTGCGGAGAGAGGCTTCAATTTGTGGAATGTGGAGTCGTTTCGAGGAGTGTGGAGGGAGGAGTGTGGAGGGAGATATGCTTTCAAGAACAAGTGGTTTTGTATATGAATCCTTTATCTCTGTGCTATTCTCACTCCACATTCCACACTCCACATTCCACATTCCACTCTCCTCAATTTCACGCATTGCGCGAACCAAATTAGTATAAGGCTCAATAATATGCAGGTGGGTGTTCTGCGACTTCGGGTAGTTAGCATCCAGTTCCGACAAGCGCATATCTTCTATCACGCCCCACTCTCTCGTGCAGGCTTCTATGTAACCGTTGTACTCTTTGTCGAAGGCATGCTCCTCGATACAATCATACAGATCAAGCGCATATTCCAACGCCTCCCTGTCGCCCGTGGCCCGTGCATATTCCGAAAGACCGTAGATGGCGAATCCGATGGCATAGAACTGTTTCTTGGTATCCAAAGGATTTCCCAGATAATCCACGCTCCAATACACACCCCCGTATTCATGGTCGATGAAGTGGTCGATGAGGTAATTATAGGCCCGGCGGGACATTTCTTGTATACGAGGAAGGAGGAGGGAGGAAGGAGGAAGGAGATTAGTACTATGCGCTTGTACTTGTGACATTTCTCCTTCCTCCTTCGTCCTTCCTCCTTCCTCGAGAAATCTTTCCTCCTTTAAAACCCTATACGCTGCTGAGAACGCCCAAAGGATGCGGGCGTTGAGGATGGCACCCTTCTCAGCTTCGGGGTGCAGCACACCCTTCCCGTCGATACGACCGTAGAAGCCACCATGCTCCTGGTCGATCATCTTATCCATCCAGAAGGGCAGGATGTTATTCTCCAGCACATCCCGCACCTCCTGTTTCAACTTCTTGATTCTTTCGTTCATTTTGGTTGTTTTTTTATCGAGGAAGGAGGAAGGAGGAAGGACGAAGGAGGAAGGAGATTTGTTCTGAGATACAGTCAACCGGTGGTCGTAATTACGTAATAACGATGTTACGAGATAACGTAATAACGAAAACTCAAAGGTATTCTCCTTCCTCCCTCCTCCTTCCTCCTTCCTCGAGAAATCTATCCTCCTTCCTCGAAGAATCCCCCTGCGGGGAATTATTTCTTAATCGGATACTTATACAGCAGCCAGAGCATGATCAGGACAATGATAGCGGGGAAGATGGAGAACAGAGCCCATGTCATGGAGCGCACCGATTCCATATCGGTAATGGTAACAACGGTCTGTCCGTTGGCATCCGTACCCGAATAGAAACCGGCGATGCCTAACAGCAGCGCCACCAATGAGCCAGAGATAGCTGTTCCGAACTTCTGTGCCATGGTACCCGACGAGAAGATCAATCCCGTGGATGACGTACCATTCTTCTCCGTGGCATAGTCGGCCACGTCGGCATACATCGACCACAGCAGTGGTGAATAAAGTCCCACACCTATTGATGTCAGTATCACGATAGCGATGAGCACCCAGATATAGGCAGGATCCATGGGAACGAAGAAGAATGCCACCGAAGTGATGGCGCAGATGATGGCCGCGATGGAGAACGCCTTGCGCTTGCTCCCCACCCACTCGGTGAACTTAGGCGACAGTCCGCCGAAGATCATACAGGTCACCTCACCGAAGGTCATGAACACCGTGTAGTTGATGATCAGACCGCTTACGGTGACATCCCCATGCAGACAGTATTCCATCAGGTAACCGGCCACTGCATAACGGAAACCGTTGAAGAAGTTCGTGCAGATACCGATGAGTGTCAGGTAGATCCACGGTTTGTTCTTGAACAGGTCGGCAAAGGGCTTGAACGAGAACTTCTCTGCCCGAACGGGCTTCAGGCGCTCCTTCGTGAGCAATCCGCAGGCCAGTGTCATGATGGTAGCTACGGCACCCAACGAAGCACCTAATACGGCATACTGATGTTGCTCTGATCCCCCCACTAACTTCTGCAGATACGGGAACGACAGCAGGGTGATGAAACCCATGGCGTAGGCACCCACCATGCGGAAGCTGGAGAACTGGTTCTTCTCGTTGTCATCAGCCGTCATCACACCCAGCAAAGATCCGTAGGGCACATTGACAGCCGTGTAGATGGCCATCATGAGCAGATAGAGCGTGTAGGCATAGACCCGCTTACCCACCGGACCGAAGTCGGGGGTGTACAACAACAGCGCAAAGATAAGTCCGAGGGGTATTGCACCGAAGATGAGCCACGGACGATACGTTCCCCAACGACTCTGGGTACGGTCAGCCAACGATCCCATCAACGGGTCGGTAACCACATCGAACATACGTGCCACGAGCATCAGTGTGGCCGTATCAGCCACGGTCAGACCGAACACATTGGTGAAGAACAAAGGGAAAGCAATCGACATCACCTTCCACGTAATACCTCCGGCAGCCGCATCACCTAATGCGTAGCCGATTTTTTCTTTTAGACTGACAGGATTAAGACCCGCCCCCGACCCCGCCCTGTGAGGGAGGGGAGTAGTTACATTACAATCTTCCATATTCATTATCTGTTATAGTTATTTGATTCTGTTTGGAGCCAACATGCTAATCACTCCCCTCCCTCACAGGGAGGGGTTGGGGGAGAGTCTGTTTTTTGCAATCATTTTCTTGATAGTTTCCACTGAGGCAGCGGTCGTCAGACCGTCCTGCGGGGTGTTCATACAATAGTCGATCAGTTTGTCGATGGTCGACGTAGCCACATGCATACGGGTATCAGCCGAGGCATAGTAGATGAACACCTTCCCGTCGTCATCGGCAATCCAGCCATTCGAGAAAGCCACGTTCATCACATCACCCAAGTACTCATTACCCTCGGGAACGATGAAGAAGCCGCCCGGCTGGGCAATCACCTTCGTAGGATCTTCCAGGGCCGTCATATACATATATAATACATATCGCAGACCGTCGGCCGTGGCTCTTACGCCATGCGCCAGATGCAGCCAGCCCTTAGGTGTCTTGATGGGGTGCGGACCCTCACCGTTCTTTACCTCGGTGATGGTATGGTAGTGACGTGCATTGATGATCTTCTCCTCTTTCACCTCAGCATGGGTGATATCATCCACCAGCGCCCAGCCGATGCCACCGCCTGAGCCCGTATCGATGAAGCCGTCCTGCGGACGGGTATAGAAAGCGTATTTCCCATTCACGAACTCCGGGTGGAGCACCACGTTACGCTGCTGCGAACCCGACTTCAAATCGGGCAACCGCTCCCACGTCTTTAAGTCTTTGGTACGGGCGATACCCGCCGTGGCGGTAGCTGCACTCAGGTTTCCCGGTTGTGTGTCATCATGCCGTTCAGCGCAGAACACCCCGTAGATCCAGCCATCCTCATGCTGCGTGATGCGCATGTCATAGATATTGGTGGCTGGCACCACATCCTCAGGCATGGTAATCGGTTCCTCCCAGAAGCGGAAGTTATCGATACCGTTGGGCGACTCTGCCACGGCGAAGAACGACTTACGGTCGGCTCCCTCCACGCGCACCACCAGCAGATACTTATCGTTCCACTTGATGGCTCCGCTGTTCAGGGTGGCGTTCATCATGATGCGCTGCATCAGATACGGGTTGTCGTGCTCGTTGAAATCGTAGCGCCACTCCAGAGGAGTATGCTCAGCCGTGAGGATAGGGTTTTTGTATTTCTCGTAGATACCGTTCCCCCACTCCACGGGTTCGTTCTTTTTAGACAGCAGCGCCTCATGATGGGCGCGCAGGGCTGATAGTTTATCTTGGAAACTGCTCATAATCTTTATTCTTTCCTAGTTATACTAGATTTACTAGTTATACTAGATATACTAGTTTTCCTAGCAATTATCACTCTGAAATATCCTTCAGGAACAACACGTTCTCTTTGGCGTACATCTCTTTGAAGTACGGGGCATCGGGCTTCGACGGTGATGGTCCGAACCACTCCTTCTTATAGTTGCGCCATACGAGGAAGTAGCTGATGGCATGCTTGTCGAGCACCGGTATCAGCGTGGATGTCCACCAGGTAGGATCCGTCAGGTTCTTCAGTCCGCACTCCGTCAACGCAGGAATCTTCCCATGGTCGGCAGCGAACTGCGTGAGCATGGCGAGGTTCTGATCCAGCTGAGCCACAAAGTCCTCTTTGCTTCCCCACTGATAGCCATCGATGCCCACCATACCGATACGGTCATCACCTGGATAGCGCTCTAGGTATTTCTCAGCAGTCAGATCGGTAGCCATACCCGGTGAATACGCCCAGAGCAGGTTGTCGAAGCCATCGGCATTCAGCTTATCCTGCAGCATATTCCAGAGCGCCTTATATTCCTCGGCTGTGCAGAGTTTCTCACCCCACCAGAACCAGGAACCCGTATTCTCGTGCCAAGGACGGAAGAGGATGGGAATCTTCTTCCCGTCGGCGGTCTTCAGTGTTGCGAGGAAGTCGCTCAGGCGCTGCATCCATGTCTGGAACAACTCATATTTGGTTCCACCGGGCAGGATATTCTTCACCACAGTAGAATCGGTCACATCCCATGCCGTTCCCTCCGGGAACTTCTGTCCTGCGTTTCCTCCCCCTTCAATGGTGGTCAGAGGATTCCGAGGATGCCAGCTCAGGGTGATGATACCACCGCGTTGGTAGTGGTTGATCACCTCCTCGGTGATACGGGTGAACGGTACGCTGTCCAGACTCTTCTCGTCGGCCATCTCGATACCGCCCAGTTCGAAGCCCATCACGGCGGGGTAATCGCCGCACACGTTCTTCACATCACTACTGTCCTTATCGTATTCCCAGGTCAGACCGTACATCGGGTCATCCTGATGACCGAACATATAGCCTTTCTGACGGAGCGAATCCAGTCGCTCGAATAGCTGCTGGGCCCCGGTCTTCTCCGGCTCAGCTTGCTTTGCTGTTGTGCAGGCAAGCATCGTTAGTGTTGCTGCTGCTAAGCAAATATACATCTTCATATTTTTATTTATTTTTTATCTTAACCCTCTTTTTCTCTGGCGCAGAGAAAAGAGGCAAAAGAGACATCCACCCTAACCAAACCTTCCCCTATATGGGAAGGCTTAACCGCTCCTACTCGTCGCTCGTTCATTATGGTAAGCTCGCCCCATCAAAGGGGCGGCTTGTGTTTCTTCTCGGCTTGCGCCAGGCTCTTGGCGCGGGATGTCATAATCTCAGTGGTATTCTCATTCCACACTCCACACTCCACATTCCACAAATCACATCTCCTTCCTCCTTCCTCCTTCGTCCTTCCTCCAGAAGGGGATTAGCGCCCCATCTGCTTGAGCATCCACGCCTCCCACTCATCCCACTGCTCCTGGAACCAGAAGTGCCAGGTGGCCTGGTAGGGAGAGATGGTCTTAGGCCCCTTCACGGTGTTATAGGTTTCCCATGCCGTGGTGGGCGGCACCACATCATCATTGTATCCGAACGAGAACCAGCCGTGCTGCTGATCCGTGATCAACCGTGCGAAGTTGATACCATCGTAGTACCTGCTCACCTCGATCAGCTTCTCCTCTCTCCCTCCCTTGGGGAGGGTCGGGGTGGGTTTCTTGCCTCTTGCTTCTTGCTTCTTGCTTCCGTAGAAGTAATGCGGCCATCCGCAAGCAATGCCTTTTAACGAGTTGGTATGGTCGCACAGCGCAGCATGCACCGGAGCATAGAAGGTAATACGCTGGTCGAGACCTGCTGTGGCCAGGGAGAGGAAGCCACCCTGAGAAGAACCCGTCACGCCCATCTCCTTACCATTCCAAGGAGTGAACTGCTCGATATAGTCGAGCGCGCGGATGCAGCCAACGATTACCCTTTTATAATAATGTTTATCGCGGTTATCCATATTAAACTCCCAGTAGCCTGTGAGCGCACCGCTATAGATATCATCATACACCTTCTGATCCATGGTCACAGGAATCCCATGAATACCGATCTCCAAGGTGATGGCTCCTTGCGAGGCTGTATATACATCGCCGCCATAAGGCCGCACGCCAGCCCCTGGAACACGCAGCAAAGCAGGATACTCCCCTTCTTTTACAGGAACACAAAGTATGCCATAGGTACGGTAGTTCGGCAGGATATTATTGAACGACACCTCATACACATTCACATCCTTGGTGCAACGCTCCGGCAGCAGTCGTTTGGTAGGATTGAGGTCGGTCTTCCGTGCCTCGGCGATCGCTCCTTGCCAGAACTGTTGGAAATCGGCAGGCATCACGGTCGATGGCTGCAGTTGCTCGGGTGAGAACGCAGCGCCGCATGCCCCTTTGTAGTCCTTCCCATTCACATGAGCAGTCACACTGAGTCGGTAGAACCCCGGCACCTTCATTGTACCCTGGTGTTTCATCGTACCGTCCTTGAGTACCACGCCGGTCTTCTTCACCTCGGGATACATCTCAGGACCCGCCTCGAAATCCACCAGCGCATTGTCAATCAAGGTACCCGACCGTAATACGCTCACGGTAAAACGACAGGTCTCCCCCACTCGATAAGTCCAGTCCTGGTGATCAGGTGTTACCATCACGGTAATTTCGCTACCCCTGATTTGGGCGTGCAGGGGTAGCATAATCGTCACTAGCAGTAATAATACTATACTCTTCTTCATCATTTAGGTTATGTTTGTAGTTGATGTTGTTCCAACTGGGTACAAAAGTACTATTTTTTTTACATAAATGTTAATACTTTTTTATCTATTATCAATACTTTGAGGCCGAGACGCGTTAATATAAGTTAAGGGGGCCGAATTGGCCCCCTTTAACTTATTGAAACTAGTATAACTAGTACTACTAGTTTTTCTAGTGTTTCTAGTGTTTCTAGTTTTCTAGTCTTTCTTACTTCATCAGCACCTTCTTGCCGTTCACAATCACGATGCCCTTGTAGTTAGCGTCAACCTTCTGTCCTGCCACGTTGTACAGCTTGCCTTGTGCAGCCTCTGCCTTGATGGTAGCGATACCGGTAGGAGCAGTAACAGTAGCGTTCACCTCCTTGGTCTCCTCGTTGAAGGTAATCACCACCTTAGAACCATCCTGATCAACAGTAAGCTGATAGTTGCTTCCAGGATAAGCTACGCTCCAGTCGTGATCCACGCGAACCTTGAACTCATAGTTACCAGCAGCCACATCGTCGAAGGTAATGGTATAGATACCATCATCGCCCTTGGTCATGTCGTTGTCAACAGTCCAGCTGTCGCCACCTAAGGTACCCATCACGCTATAAGTATGCTCAACAGGTCCTGCCTCACCGGTCTTCACGGTAGTCACATTGATCTCCTGTGTCTCAGCATTGAAGGTAATGGTTACGGTATAGATACCGGTCTCCTCCACGGTGAAGGTGTAGTTGTTACTTGGATAAGCCACGGTCCAAGCATGATCCTTCACCACCTTGAACTCATAG
Organism: Prevotella sp.; assembly: GCA_017651265.1. Classification (GTDB taxonomy): domain Bacteria; phylum Bacteroidota; class Bacteroidia; order Bacteroidales; family Bacteroidaceae; genus Prevotella. The sequence continues at coordinate 58,809 of JAGCDO010000068.1, forward strand.
CTTGTACCCTTCTCCAGGGTTACATCGGTCTTCACCAAGGTATAGAGGTCACCCTCCAAGGTCATGTCGTTGGAAGCATCCTCAGGATTCCATGAGCTACCTACGAAGTTACCGGCAACGGTCCAGGTTGCTTCAGGAATAACAGCCACGTCACCTGTCTTCTCGGTGGTTACATTGATAGCCTGTGTCTCAGCATTGAAGGTAATGGTCACGGTATAGATAGCGGTCTCCTCCACGGTGAACACATAGTTCTCGCTTGGGTAAGCTTCATCCCATGCATGATCCTTCACCACCTTGAACTCATAGTTAACACCCTTCTCCAGGGTTACATCCTTCACCACGAGGGTATAGCTACCATCTTCACCGAGTGTCATATCGTTGGTGGCATCCTCCGGATTCCACTGGTTAGCCAGGAAGTTACCAGCCACGGTCCAAGTGGCTTGAGGAGCAGGCGGTCCGGCTATCACCTTCTCAATCAGAGTCCAGTCTTCATCGCTTGCGAAATCCCTGTCGATATACATCTCGATGTTATCAAAGTAGAAGGTAGTGGCAAGCGCCCTATTCTCATTCAGGTTAAAGGCAAGGGTCTGACAGGTTCCACCACCGGAAGCTGCAGATGAGATCACGATTTCCTTCTCATAGTGCTGCCATTGAGAAGTAAAATTAATGCCATTTCCATTCTCTCCAGGACCCTGCCAATCAATATAGTCACCAGGGAGCGCATGCCACTGAACAGTAACATTGGTTTCATCATCACTCTTATAATCAAACTTGATAATCACATGCTCCCCTTCTTGGAACTTATGTGTAGAGGTGATAAAGAACTGGGTGTCATACTCGTTTACGGCGTCAGCCACACTATGAACTGCCACACCACGAGTGCCATCCACGCCAACACCATTCTCAATGCATGGATTTTCCGGCATACCAGGCTCACGTCCTACGAAGCTGAACAAATTGCCCTCATGACCATCTCTCCAGAAATCTGTCTTGATGAATCCGAAGTCAGCATCAGCCTCACAGTCGCCATTAGGAATCAAGTTGGATGTCCATTGGATCTCCTTTGGAATCATCTTGGTCACATAGATGTTATCGAAGTAGTAGGTAACCTCGATACCATCACCTTGATCTGTTTTTTTACTGAGCGTTGAGAGGTTGAAGGCGATTGACAGGAAGCCGCCACCATTACCATTGTTGGCCATGCCACTTCCCACGGTAACGGAACCTTCATAGGTTTTCCATTCCGTATCGAAGTTTGCGTCCTTACCCCAACCAAAGACGGTCCAATCGTGATAATCACCAGGCTGTCCATGTGCCTGCGGTCCAACATTCACTGCCGTGGTAGCTTTGTAGTCGAATGACACGTTGATGACGTCGCCCTCATATAGCGGCTCGTCAAACACAATCCAGAACTGCGTGTCCCAGTCCTGTTCTGCACCAGGAGCAGAAACCAATTGTACACCACGTGAACCATCTACACCGATACCGTCGATAATCTCCAACGGACCGGTTGCACCATTGTTTTCCTTACCAACAAAGTTGGCGTTCTCTGTTCCCTCCATGTCGCTGTTCTGAACGATAGGCACCCATCTCTGGGCTGACATACCAACAGCAAACAAAGACATTGCAAAAAGAGTTAATAATTTCTTCATAAGCTTTTGTTTTTAGACTAAAAAATTAATATAAGTAAGGTAATAGATACTATAGTTTTTGCAAAGATAATACATTTTGACAATAATACAATCTTTTTTTCAAAAAAAAATTATATTATCTTTTCTTCCTCTTTTCTCTGGCGCCAGAGAAAAGAGGAAGAAAAGATAATATAATTTTTTTTTGAAAAAAAGATTGTATTATTGTCAAAATGT
>JAGCDO010000069.1 GCA_017651265.1 Prevotella sp.
TCCGGCCACCAGGATGATGATAATAGGTGATACCCCCAGGGCCCAGATGGCTAAGGCACCCACAATGGGAATCCAGCAGTTAGAGAGATTGATCTTCGCGCTCTTGGCGAGGTTGAAGGTAGGAACGGCAATCAAGGCCACCACGGCAGGACGAATCCCGCGGAAGATGGCTGCCACCACTTTGTTATCTTGGAACTGGTGGAAGAACATCGCAATAACGAGGATAATCAAGAATGAGGGCAGTGCCGTGGCAATGGCCGCGCACACCGCTCCTTTCCTTTTCAGTAATTTATAACCCACGAAGGTACTGATGTTGATGGCGAAGACACCAGGACAGCTTTGGGCAATGGCAATCAGGTCGAGCAGCTCCTCCTTCTTCATCCATTGGTGCTTCTCTGTCACCTCCGTCTCGATAATAGGAATCATGGCATAGCCACCGCCGAAGGTAACCATGCCAATCTTAAAGAATGTAGAGAAGAGAGAGCCAAAAGACCTTCCCCCTTGCCCCTCCCTGTGAGGGAGGGGAGTGGTTACATTCGTGGATTGATTGCTATTCACTTCATACATTGCTTAGAGGTAATTACTCCCTCCCTCACAGGGAGGGTGAGGGGAGGGTCTTCTCTTCTATCCACCGTCTTGCATTGACGAAGGCCTCAATCCATGGGGTTACCTCATCCTGACGACGGTCAGCAGGATACCAGGCATTCTGCCAGGGGAAGATGGCACGCTCCAAGTGCGGCATCATGGCTAGATGACGACCGTCGGCAGAGCAGATACCTGCTACATTATAGTCAGACCCGTTGGGGTTAGCGGGGTAGTCGGGGTAGTTGTACTTCGCAATGATGTTGTACTGACTCTCAGCCTCGGGCAGATGGAACTTTCCTTCTCCGTGAGCCACCCACAAGCCCAGTTTGTTGCCGCTCAGACTGCCGAACATCACACTGTTGTTCTGTGGAATCTCTAAGCTGAGGAAGGCACTCTCGAACTTATGCGAATTGTTGTGCAACATCTTCACTCCCGTATTTCCAGTCAACCCCAGTTCCACCATCAGCTGACAGCCGTTGCAGATACCTAAGGAGAGGGTGTCCTTACGGGCATAGAACTTATCCAGTGCCTCCTTGGCCTTCGGGTTGAACAGGAAGGCACCTGCCCATCCCTTGGCGGAACCAAGTACGTCGCTATTAGAGAAACCACCGCAGAACACAATCATGCTGATCTCTTCCAAGGTCTCACGACCGCTGATCAAGTCGGTCATCATCACGTCCTTCACGTCGAAGCCGGCCAGATACAGACTGTAGGCCATCTCGCGTTCACCATTGGTACCTTTCTCACGGATAATGGCAGCCTTGGGGGCCACCCCCTGCCCCTCCATAGAGAGGGGAGCATCGCTTCTCCAACGATCGGGGTTGAGGTTGTATTGTGAGAGCTTGCCGGTGAAGTCGTTGTTGAACTTCATTTCTATCGGCTGGTGCTTATAGTTCTTGAAACGTTCGGCGGCACAGCCGTTGAAACTCTGCTTGCGGTCGAGCAGATAAGAGGTCTTGTACCACACATCGCGCAGTTCGTCGATGTCGAAGGTGAACTCCTTCTCATCTTTCTTCACTACGAGTGTACGACTGTCGGGAGTGGGGTAGCCAATCTTGGCGAAACCTACACCGGCATCTTCCAGGAACTCCTTCAGCTCGAACTTATGCTCATCCGATACCTGGATGATGATACCAGGATTCTCGGCAAACAGGTTCTTGATGATGTCGCCACCTGCCAGGTTGTGAAGGTTGATATGCATACCGCCCTTGGTATTGGCAAAACACATCTCGAGTAACGTGGTAATCATACCACCTGCAGAGATATCATGTCCTGCCAGAATCCACCCGCGGTTAATCATTTCCTGCACCGCCTCGAAGCAGTCGGCAAAATACTCCGCGTTCTTCACGGTCGGCACATCACTGCCTACCTTACCCAGACTCTGTGCGAAGGCGCTACCACCCAGTCGTTGCTCGTCGAACGAGAAGTCGATATGGTAGAGCGAGGTGTTCTTATCGTTGACAACCACCGGCGACACCACCTTGCGGATATTGCTCACCTCACCGCCAGCACTCACAATCACCGTTCCCGGAGAGATGATCTTCTCGCCATTGGGGTATTGCTGACTCAACGACAGGGAGTCCTTACCAGTCGGCACATTCACATGCAGGGCGCAACAGAAGTCGCTCAAAGCCTCCACGGCAGCATACAATCGGGCATCTTCGCCTTCCTGCGAACGACAGGGCCACATCCAGTTAGCACTCAGTGAGATGCTTTCCAATCCCTCGTCTAAGGGTGCCCATACAATGTTCGTCAGCGCCTCAGCCACAGAGAGTACACTACCAGCCTCAGGCGAAGCCAGACCCACCTGCGGAGCATGTCCCAATGCTGTGGCAATACCTTTCTTACCACGGTAGTCGAGAGCCACCACACCACAGTCGGACAGCGGCAGCTGGATCTCACCTTGACACTGCTGACGGGCAATCTTTCCCGTCACCGAGCGGTCAACCTTATTGGTGAGCCAGTCCTTGCAGGCCACAGCCTCCAGCTGCAGCACCCGCTCAAGATACTCATTCACTTTATCTTGAGTATATTCCACATCATTATATTTGCGCTCTACGGTCTTGTCAACCATCACGGTCTTGGGCGAATGGCCGAACATCTGCGCCACATCCAGGTCGAAGGGCTTCACACCATCGCCCTGCACAAACGAGAAGTGAGCATCGCCAGTGGTCTCGCCCACCACATACAGTGGGGCACGTTCGCGCTCAGCAATGCGCCGCACATGCTCGATATGCTTCTCGTCGATGAGCAATCCCATGCGCTCCTGACTCTCATTGGCGATGATCTCCTTGGCCGACAGAGTCTTGTCGCCGATAGGCAGCTTCGTCATGTCGATACGTCCGCCGCATTCCTCTACCAGCTCGGAGAGACAGTTCAAATGACCGGCAGAGCCATGGTCGTGAATGCTCACCACGGGGTTGTTATCCTCTTCCACCAAGGCACGCACCAGATTATAGGCACGTTTCTGCATCTCAGGGTTGGCACGCTGTACGGCATTCAGCTCAATACCGTTACTGTAACGACCCGTATCTACTGATGACACACTACCGCCACCCAGTCCGATGCGGTAGTTATCACCACCAACCACTACTACCTTATTACCTTTCTGCGGCTCCTTTTTCAGACAGTCGCGCTTGGTGCCATAGCCCACGCCACCGGCGAGCATGATTACCTTGTCGTAGGCGTACTTCGTAGAAGTGAGAGGTGAGAGGTCAGAGGTGAGAGGTTTCTCTTGATGTTCGAAAGTGAGTACCGATCCACAGATCAGCGGCTGACCGAACTTATTACCGAAATCGGAGGCACCGTTCGAAGCCTTGATAAGGATCTGCTCGGGAGTCTGATACAACCACTCGCGAACCGGCAGGATGTTCTCCCAGTCACGGGCGGTTTCGCTCTTTGCTCCACAGTCCACGCTCTTCGAAGTCTCATCTTCAGTAAGACGTGGATAGGCTGTCATATACACAGCTGTACCAGCAATGGGCCAGGATCCTACACCACCGCCCATACGGTCGCGTATCTCACCGCCTGTTCCTGTTGAGGCACCATTGAACGGCTCCACGGTGGTGGGGAAGTTATGGGTCTCGGCTTTCAGGGAGATCACACTCTCTATATCCTTGATGCGGAACCAGTCGGCTGTACTCTGGTCGGCTGGGGCAAACTGTTCTACTACCGGACCTTCTGAGAAGGCTACGTTGTCCTTATAGGCTGAAAGGATTTTATGCGGATTCTCTGCCGTGGTCTTCTTGATCATGGCGAAGAGGCTCGATTCCTTCTCTTCTCCGTCGATGATGAAGGTGCCGCCGAAGATCTTATGGCGACAGTGCTCTGAGTTGATCTGTGCGAAACCGAAGATCTCACTGTCGGTAAGCGGGCGCTTCAGTTCCTTCTCAATCTTATGTAGGTATTCAATCTCCTCAGGACTCAGTGCCAGGCCTTCCGTTTCGTTGTATTCCTCCAGGTTCTCCACGTGCTTGATCGGTTGCGGCTCGATGTTCACGGTGAAGATGCGCTGGTTCAGTCCTTCATACATACGTTGCAGCATCGGATCATGGTCGGCATCCTTGCTCTCTACGGGGAAATACTCCTCAATGCGCGATATTCCCTTCAGGTTCATGTTTTGTGTAATCTCCACAGCATTGGTACTCCACGGAGTGATCATCTCACGGCGCGGTCCCACAAAGAAACCTGGCAGCTCACTGCCCTCAAGCAGTTTCGCATCTCCATAAAGCCAACATAACTCATTGATTTCCTGTTGATCCAGCTGATGATCAACCTCGGTTGCTATCACACTCTCTGACGGAGTTTTAAAGAAAAGAATCATTGTAATACCTTATTATTATAATTTAGGTGCAAAGGTACGAATAAGTGAGAACAATACAAAATAAAAGTGCGCATTTATTTTGTATTGTCGAGCGTGAGTACCTTCGACGAAGTCAAAGGTACGAATAAACGAGCAAAATGCAAAAGGAAAGTTTACTTTTCTTTCCACTAATTATCTAATCAAGTACCAAAGGTCTAGACCAATGGACAAAGAGTTAGTATAAATACCACTACCATCACTCAGTTTGAACAAAGGAAATATACTTTGAGTGTAACCAATCGTCAAAGGACCAATGCCTGCCATAACCTGCCAGTTAGCAGAAAAGCAATTAGCATGGATTCGCCTATGGTGGCTTTTATCTTCATCCTGATGACAATAATAGTATAGATCACGACCTGGTATACAAAAGTCGAGTGCCACACCAGAGAGCAAAGAGAATCTGTGCCTTCTGTCTTGAATACCCAAAAGAACAGGAACTCTAATGGAAGTATAATTGATAACACTTGATTTTAATGCTTCCTTTGTGTCAACAAAACAGATTTTACCATTCTCTCTTATCGCTTCATAGTTTCTATCCAATCCGATGGTTCCCAGAGTCACCTGTAGAGCCGTTGTAACACCAAAAACGTCATGGCTAAGTCCTTTCGACAATTGTATCAAAGTAAAGCCAGCTTCATTTTGCCGAAAGAAACCATCTTTAAATGGTACTCCATCAGGTTTGTGCCCCATAAAGCCATCGCACAACGTCATATTACCTAACCAAAATGCAGGCATTTGAGGATCAAACAGTCTGGGGGTATCTGGGCGTTCTCTCATGATATATGCAAGAATGATATGTCCGGTATCAAAAACATTGGAATGTCGAGACGAAACGCTATCGGTTCTATTGTCGGAAAACGACAAACCCTGTGTTTTCATCTCATTGTCTGTTTGAGCATCCAAAGTGATTGTTACAAATGCGAAAACACACCATAAACACATAAACTTTTTCATCATTGCCTACATATTTAGTTGACTTCTTTAGTGAATCGGAAAGGACACTTTTGAAACGTCCCCACGAATCCTGTGCAAATATAGATACTACGAATGAAAGTTCCAAATAATACGCGAGGAAAAAGTTCACAAAAGTTCACTTCGTTAGACTCTTTCTCGCCTATGGCCATCCGCGTTCAGCGCGTGCTGCTCTCTATAATGGGAATGTGGTAAATATGCTATACAAAAGTAAAGCAACGGCTATAACAAAGGCGAAAAAGGAAATCAGGTTCCATGAGAAGTGATCATAATTGGCATCATTGTCAAACTCAGAGAAATAGTGTTCATAGGTTTTAGATGCCGATATCTTACGCCAAACTAATGCAAATAAGAATACGCCTAACGGTATAAACACATATACAGCTACTCTTTTCTCCCATGGCTCATGACGATGGAAAATACCTATGAAATCATAGACAAACCTCAATGCCCCGAATATATAGCCACAAATTGTTGTTTCTATTAACGAATCTGCTATAATGGGTACATACCAGTTCTTCGGCTTACTATAACTATCTGCACTGAACCGATGAAAGAACTTGTCTATACCGTAGAAAGAAAAATATATATGACTCAGAAATCTTGTTAGTCTCATAGGGATAACTATGTTAATCGTGTGAATTATTTATTAAACGCATCATCAGTTGATAATCATGTTCATTAAAGATGAAATAGCAATGGTTGTTGTTGCGATTGCATCTTTTTATTAGGTCAGCGTACATTTCTTGATCCTTAAGAGGCATCTGGGATATATCTTTGTGGTGAAACAACATGACATATGAATTTGAAAAGACACCATCATAAAGATAATCTTCTATGTTATTCCAAGTTACATGGTATTCCCAAGGACGTCTTAACATCTTGGTATAACATGCTAACAGTTCTGTCTTGTTTTTTACAGATGGGATGTCCAAATCAGCATATTCCCTATCAAGGATAGATTCGGGAACCATAAACTTAAATATGTTGACATGATGAGACATATCAACATGCTCAAAACGGAAATGGCAATTCTGAAAGTTCAGTGTTATATACATACCATTCTCTTGATCACCCCATAGCATCAGTTTCCCGTTTTCCCATTCATAATGATATATATCGCATATAGGACTTATATCGTCATGTAATGGCTGGACAGGAGTGAAGTAATCATTTATAGACTCATAGTAGTCAGCGTGTTCCCATCCCCATATGGTCACAACACTTGGTGTCTTCATAAACGCTCTTTCTTCTTGATCATAATACTCATCTATGAACAATTTCATTTCTTTCTTACAAGTGTTTATGAAGAACTCACAAACTTCATTGTCTATGAAAACCTCAAAGATAGCACTATTATCCATCATAGGTAGTTCCATATTATACTCTACACCTAATATAACGTAATTTATGAAGGTTTATTTTACCATGCCTCCTCAGTGGAAATGATCTGCCCAACAGCCTGACGGAGTTCAATATCTGTAATCACTCATGTTCATATCATGCAGCTTATATTTATTACGCAAATTGCATAATGATGCTGCGAAGATAGGTTTTCCCTTTGAATTTCCCCAATTTATAGACTTTTTTCTTTGGGGATTCGTTAAATTGCCTTCAGCGATTATCGTCACGACTCGGCCAAATTGATACAAGTATCTTTGGCACTCACTGCTCCGATAATTCGTCCAATTAGTCCAATTCGTAGAGAAAGAAAAATAGAATAATGATTTTACCCCAACATCTAACCCAATGTGCCTGAAATGCCCTGTAGTAAAGGGTTTGAGGTGGGTTAGATGATGGCTAAACATCTAACCCAGATCTAACCAACATCTAACCCAGATATACCTTATGCAACCTTTTGGTGTGCAATTTTGTAATACGAGATGTTTTTACGTAATACATGTTCAAACCCCATTTCCCGCATGGCCAGTCCTATATGAATTCTGGTGCTCCTGTCGCTCTTTACTGAAGGATACTCCTGCTGGATCTCCCTGAGGATATCCCCGCAGTTCATGTACTTCGGCAGCTCTCCTTCCTTCGGCAGACGGAAGCTGGCATTTACGATCTCGGCAATGTCCTTCTGTTCCATATAGTTCAGGTTGAGCTCCTGGATTCGCTTCACCTCCGCAGGAGTGAACCAATAGGGCGCCTTCAGCTCTATCAGCTCATGGAGCACCTGGGCATACAGCTGCCCGTAGTCAATCTCCCCTGTGTTGTCAATCAGCTGGTCTTTGGGAACCGTCAGACAGATGTATCGTCTGCTGCCCGTGGCATCGGTCAAGGGGTGCGGATTGTTCGTCGTGGCCACGAATGAGGCATAGCGAGGCCTGTCCTCCTGACTGCATCCGAAGATCGGTCTTCCGTTCACCTTGCTCTTCGACAGCGTCTGCTTCAGGGCAGGATGCTGACTCGGTCTTATGGCGTCCAGCTCATCCAGGTTCACCAGCAGGTTGTTCGTCAGCGCCATCTCCTTGTCGAACTTGTTCGACAGGTTCAGGTGGTCGAGGTAGTACTGTCTGAGATGCGGAGGAAGGATCCTTGCCACGAACGTTGTCTTACCGCAGCCCTGCGAGCCGATCAGCGTGGGTACGCACTCGTTTCCGTGGATGGTATCCATCTGAAGCCAGTGGGCCACGGCCGAGCGCAGCCAGGTGGCCAGATAGCCGTGCTGCTCGCTGCTGATACCAGGCAACCGACCAAACAGTGCTGCCACATGGTTCTTTCCGTCCCACCGGGGCAGGTGCCCGAGGAAGTCCTTTACAGGATCGAATGCGGGAATCTCCTCGGAGTTGATCAGCTCCATGATCTCGGCCTTCGGACTCCCCTTCTCCATGACAGCCTCACGCTTGGCCCTGATCACGATGCTGTTGAGGGCCGCCTGCGTGAGCGTCCTGTAAACAGGCTCTTCGGCAGGCAGTGCTGCAAACTCCACCTTCCCGCTCAGCACATTGCGGCGGAA
>JAGCDO010000004.1 GCA_017651265.1 Prevotella sp.
AGGTTATTGGTATGTGAACGAAGGTGCTCTCAGTATCTGGATGTGGGATCGAAGAATAACCATTATGAAGTTGTCCAGTAACAGGATGACTATGAGGACACGACAAATCGTCACTGATGAAGAAACCATGGACGAATATGAGCGCCTCTCCGATCCGATCGAGATAGAAGATAAGATTAATGAATAAAAGCAGAAATCAGAATAATATAAGAAAGAAGTATAATCTAAACGTAGAGAAGTATGAAGAAAACTATTTTACTGTTAACAGCATTGATGTGTGGTAGCCTCTCAGTGATGGCTTACCGTACCCAATATGACGTGACGGAAGCTGATTGGAAATATCTCGATCTTGACTTTTTCGCGGATAATATGGCTTTCAAATATCTTTCAAAGGAAGACCGCACAGTGGCAGTATCCAGTATGTGGCCTGCAGAGATGGATGCTGACAGATGGATATATGTGGCCGATACCCTTGTTATTCCTGAGAAGGTAACCTATGAAGGTATTGAGTACACCGTAACCACCATTGGGAGTGGTACCTTCGCAAGATCCAAGATAAAGCATCTTGTGATACCTCCTTCCGTAAGGGAAATCAAGTGGCAAGCATTCCGCGAAGTCTATGAGCTGGAAGAGCTGGTTATTCCAAACACGGTGAAGATTATTGGCGATGAGGTCTTTGCCGGTAATATGTATTATCTTGGGTCAAGCTACCCCAAAGTGGTGGTCTTCCCCGAGACCGTGGAGTCGTTGGGTAAAGGTCTCTTTGCCTGGAGCGGTGACCCATTTGACGACAGGCAGATGGCCACATTCCCCAGAGACATGAAAGAGGTTCCAGAACGCACCTACAGCTATAGCTGTCTGAAGCAGTGGAAAGACCTTCCTGAGACTGTGGAGGTGATCGGCAAGGAAGCATTCAGAGGAAATCTCTTCAAGAGCATCCACCTGCCTGATGGCTTGAAGGAAATCCATGCAGAAGCCTTTAGGGCCTGCGACAATCTGAAGAGCGTCACTATCCCAGCCAGTGTCACCTTCATCGGGAAGCTGGCCTTTAGTGGTGAATGGGGTTACGGTAGTCCTATCGATGAATGCGGCCTTGAAACGTTACGCATGCTATCAAGAGTACCTTGTACGAGCGAACTGGAACTGAAGAATACTGTTCTTGTGGTGCCTATGGGCAGCAAGGAGGCTTACCGCAAGGCATGGAATCTTTCCCCAGACGTAGTCATCAAGGAGGTGATCGTTACCGGAATAGACGACTACAGCATTGATACCCCTTCAGCGAAAGATACTTACTACAATCTCCAGGGCCAGCAGCTGAAGACTGCGCCCCAGAAGGGTATCTACATAAGGAATGGTAAAAAGGTCGTGATTAAGTGAGAGAAAGCAAAATATTCCTCTGATTGTGAAACCATCCATCATGCCATGGCAGGCAGGTGGGTGGTTCTTCGTTTCTTCCTTTCTCTACGAACATCTCTAACATATTTGAACAAGGCGAACTGAAAGAATCCTCAACAGTTCGGAAAATCCGAACAGTTCAGTAGGTGATAAGGAACAGGTTACTGTCACCCAAAGATATTAACACTCATTTTTTGCGTGTTGATGGAGTTACAAGTTACAGGTACCAGGCCCTGTCACCCTATGTTTTTGCAAATTATAGCAGAATAATTTGGTTGTTAGTACTAAAATTAGTACCTTTGCTTCCAAAAGATTACTACATGGGTTCAAAAGAAAAATTAGTTGAGCGATTCAAGAAGAAACCGAAAGATTTTACGTATGAAGAAACACTGAGTCTTTTGGCGTATTTCGGCTATCAAGAGCATACGAAAGGAGCCACATCAGGTTCGCGCGTGAGATTCAAGAATGAGAAAACGGGTTGTTATATTGACATCCATCGTCCACATCCAGGCAGCATTATGAAAGAATGGATGATAAAGGCGATATATCAGCATTTAAAGAATAACGGTTTATTAAAATAAGGAGGAAAGTTATGGATTATCTGGAGTATAAAGGTTACAAGGGTAGCGTTGAATATAGCAAGGAGGACAACTGCTTGTTTGGAAAAGTGCAAGGAATGAGCAAGGATCTGATCGTTTATGAAGGTCAGACGCTTGAAGAACTACGCAAGGATTTTGAGGCAGGTGTGGACAGTTATCTTGATGGCTGCAAGGCTGATGGTGTGGAGCCTGCAAAGCCTTATAGCGGACGTCTGAATCTTCGGATGTCTTCGGAACTGCATTCACGTGTAGCGGCATTCGTTGCAGGAACAGGTACAACAATAAATGACTTTATCAACCGCGCCATTAAGAATGAACTAAAGAAGGTGGCGGCATTATAACTATGAATCAATTAATGAACAATATCCAAATATTTTGATATGTTTTTTTGTTTGAAGTCTCACGTAAGGAATTTTAAAGATGCCAGTTTGGTATCTTAAATTGGAGAGAAAGCCTTCGAACAGAGGTCATACAATGACCCATTTTGTATCATTTCCATCGACAACTGATACAACATTCAGAATAAAGTTGTAACTTTGCCATCGAGAAGTATTGAAATGACGAATATGAAAAAGAGTATATTTATATGGATGGGCGCCATGCTGATGATGACTATCGGCATGTGCAGTTGCAGTGATGATGATAACGACGTGGTTAATCCTGAGGAAGAAGAGGAAATCGTTCAAAAAGATTTCTTTTACTACCACATGGGGGGTAAGATTCCTTTGACCCTCAATGTGAACAATTACTGTATCAACATTCCTAAAGACAATGATAAGATCAGAGAAAGGGCTCTTGCAATTGTTAGGGTTCTGAAAACGTTAAATGACGAGACTTACGAAGGATATATCGTTACTCGGGCAGACTACAAGAAGCTGACGGCACAGGATTTCTGGAAAGAAGATGTAAAGTCTGTGATCGTTACTCCAAGTTATTTTAATGAGTACAATAAGGTGGTTATTTCTACTCCGTATCTTACAGTAAAGCTCAAAAAGGAAGAGGATGCAGACCTGCTGACTTCATACGCAGAAAAGTATAAGCTCCAGATTGTCAGACAAAATGCTTTTATGCCCTTATATTACATACTGCGTGTTACTCCGGAAAGTGAAAAGAATCCATTGGTATGTGCGAATGAAATCTATGAAAGCGGAGATTTTGAATCATCACAACCCGACTTAGTTTCTGGTGGTTTCATTAATACCTCGGGGGATATTGAAGAACATGAGGTTTCACCGGAAGAGATTCCTGAAGGTGCACTGAATCAGACGACAACAGAGTTTATGGAGCCTGGATTTGATGGTGTGTACAAAAACATACATTTTAGTGACTCGACAGTCGAAAAACGCCCGAATACTGCTAATGAGTTCTTCAACAAATACATTGGTAAAGGTGTGGCCGACTGTTTCAAATGCATTCAGCATGATGAGAGCGATGGATGGGGCTTTGAGTACTATCAGCAATACTATAAGGATGTCATCGTGAAGATAAAAGAGAGTTATTTTAGCATCGGCGATGGTACGATACAATGGGCAGTTTGTTACTATCTACCCATCAAGGATTTTGATGTGACACCGAAGTTCAACAAATGGGTTGCCTATGAGATATTCAAGTCGTTTATGAAACTTGAAAACTACTATGAGGACAGGTGCGAACTTCAGATTGTATGTGTTCCTGAGGGTAATTCTTATGGCCCACGTCTTGCCTATGAGGTAAAAAATGGCTATGAAGGTCTTGTCATTGATGCCCGTTCCGGTCGAGCATTATATAGAACTTCATACGATTGGTAAATTTAAGACATTTTCTAGTTACCATTCTGCCACCTTCTTTTTGAACTATCGCAGTTTTTGCGACAGTTGGAACACTGGCTAATTCTTCATACCTCGCAAGGTGTCTGACACTTTGTGAGCAAAGTAAGAACTACAATACTCTTTCCAGTAGTTCCTTCTGATGACCGGGCAGGATGACGTGGTGGTTGCCGTTCATAACGAATCAAAAACTATTGTCATAACTCCTTTAACTCCATAACTCCTTAACTCCTTTTGTTGAATTACATTCCTTCTCGACGGAAGAGGAAGTACTCCTTGGGCGAGATGAAGATTGCTAAACTGAACGACGATGCCATTTTGAACTGAGTGGCATCAGGGAGACGCATAAACTGCTGCGATACCGGATCGTCATCTACAACCTCAGTGACATTCCAATTCCACAGCTCGATAACACCATGATCAACACCGTCGTTATAGTAGTCGCGCTTAGCCACGTATGGTATCATATAGCTGCAACTAAAGTCGTTCGTGTCGTTGATACGACCTTCCACCCTACCGTTTTCCATAAACTCGATAGAATATTGCGGATCGCCCAACCATCCGTCGCCCACACGATGATACTGACCGTCGGCATCTGAATAGCCCTCCAGAATCCAACGGTTACGAATTCTGGCATAGGCAGACTCGTCGCCTAAGGGGTCGAGGTTGACATCCTGTCGGATGCGGTTGAAGACAACAGGCTTCTTCTCCATCTTGGGATAGAGCTTCCAGAAATAGAGATCGACGAAAGCCGCTATATATGCGTAGTTGGGATTGGTGTTATTGTTCAGCGTCACGTCGAACTGATAGGCATCTCCATTGTCTTTCAGTTCATAACCACCGAGCGATACAGCACCACTCTCTCCGTAGGTACGTCCTATCACGAGCGTGCAGTACTGGAAGTTGATATTGGTCTGAGGAAGTTCCTTGTCGCCCTTGTAAGCAGCCCGTAACTCCTCTTCGCTATTGATGATGAGACACTCCTGCTTTTCCGGTCCTGCACTGAAGAACGTTCTTCGCCCTTGTGATTCATTGCTGTGAAGTGCATCCATCATGAAGAATGTAAGTTCATCACTTGGCATCAACATCGACTCCATATCGATGCCGCCACCATTGGGGTAAAGACCATTCTCACAGATGACGAAATCTATCGTACCGTTGAAAATATAGTCGCGCTCCAAACAACATGATTTCCAGCCATTAAGCTTGAGGTCCTGGAAACTCAGCGTGATGTATGATTGCCCGTCTTCGGCAGTCCTTTTATCAACCACCTGTACTTGTCCTCCCGTTGCTCCTGGTGAGTTTTGCCATTCTATACCCTTATTAACAGATTCTTCCTGCCAGGCTCTAAAATGGAGTTCGCTACTTTTGAAAGTGGTACCCACCTTCAGATCTTCTACATTGATCGGATTGATGCTCTCATAATCTATCTGCATGACGTTAAAGAGAGATGAGTTCTCTATAACTGCCGTGAAGACGATGGGATAGACATTATGGGTACTGCCGTTTGGCTCGCATACTGTAACTAACCATCCTACCCTACCGCAATAGGATTGACTGAGCCTGCATGTTTCAGTTTCTCCATTCTCCGCCTGGATTTCCAATACACTGCCTACAGTGCTACGTGTATCCCTGAAACTCCATAAACCACTATCGGTAACATCATCGTCATAATCGTTGCTGCATGCGCAGAACAATCCAAGCGAAAGCAGCACACCCGTCAATAGTAATATCTTCTTCATAATCACAAGTTTTTATCGTTAATAATTTGTTTATTCTGATAGGATTTGTTGGCGTTTTATACCGTTATCTATTCATATAATGCCATCATACTGAAAATCTTGCATGGAAACAGATATAATTAACAAACTTTAACCCATTGACTATTTCAAGTTGAAGCGAAGACCAAAGCTGAGGTTGAAGTTCAGGGGATGATCCTGATAGATGGTAGGTGTGTTGCTGCCATCCTTGAAGTAGTAGAGGGAGGAGGGAGAATAGAACTGAGATACTGTTATCATATACTGAACCACTTGTACTCGAAGCATATCTCTTGCTTCTTGCCTCCTGCTTCTTACAGCTCCTCGAAACACATGATGAATCGTTCTACCACGCCCTTCACCACGTCCGAAGTAAAGATCGTACCATGCTTCATCATGTGGCGGCAGAGGTCAGTGGTGTTCATCGTGTCCTGGTGCACCAACCGACCGTAGGTCTTGCCGTAGGCGGCACTCTTGTCGTTGTTGTTCTTGTACGTTTTAATAAGTAGTCTTGCCATAATTTGTGTTGTTTTAAGTGTTAATAATTAGAGTTTAGTTTTTGTGCCGGTTCCGATTCTCCAGGTCTGCGCACTACCTGTTGTCTCTTCACCTTTCACAATGCAAAGTTACAACGATTATCCCCAACCACCAAAAATGAGGGGTTCAAAGTCGGTAAAAATACGTTAACAAAACCCCAATTTTCTGTTAAAAAACATTGAACGCCGTAAACACTGTGAGTGATCAGTACAAACGCTCCCAGAGAACACGGCATTCACTCCTGACGAGCGGGGTTGATTTGGTCACAAAGTAACAGTAACAAAGTAACATTAAGTAGGTTCATTAGTGGGAGAATATATCATTACTATAATATATAAT